>DASUFL010000051.1:0-3894 GCA_036274595.1 Candidatus Eiseniibacteriota bacterium
GCGGCGGCTCCGCCTCCTTGGCGACGCGCGCGAGGAACGGCCGGTCCGCGGCGGTGAGCCGCACGTCCTTCGCCCAGCGGTGGAGCCAGAGGGACGGCGCCGTCGCCCACATCTCGTCGGGGAGCTGCGCCCGGCCGAAGCCGCCGTCCGGGGCGAGGCCCCACGTCGCCTCCGCGAGCGTGAGGAACGCTCCGCGCTCGTCGATGCGGATGGGGAGGGGGCGCGGGGGAGGACCGCCGGGGCGCTCGGAGCGGATCCGCCCGAGCACGTAGATGAGGCCGCGGGCGACGTCGTCCCGCTGCTCGTCCGTCTCGTCGGCGAGGAGCGCGAGCTGCCAGAAGAGGACCGGGAGGAGGTCGGAGTTCGCCTGCGGCAGCAGCGCGACGAGCGCCGGGATGTGCGAGGGCAGCGACGCGCGGTGGAGCTCGACGAGCGTCCGCAGGAGCGCGTCCGAGCATTCCGCCTTGGTCGCCGCCTTCCAGATCGCGGGGAGATCGGGCGATCCGGCCGGGATCGCGTGGCGCTCCGCCCAGTCGTACGGCGACTCCTCAAGCTCGGCCGGCCGCTGCGTCAAGACGGCCATCTGGAGGTGGATCTCCTCGGGCGTCAGGCACATGGGGTCGATCGCAACCGCGGCGACGCGGCGCGCCTCCGGGTCCCCTCCCCGGAGCCCCTCCCGCATCACCTCGAGCCGGCGCTCGGGCGTGAGCGCGGCCCATTCCTCCTGCGCCTTGGCGTCGCCGTCCGCAAGCCGCTTCGGAAGCGAGGACGAGCAACCGACGAGCGCCAGCAGGCCGGCGAGAAGCACGCGTTCGCGCACGTTCCCCGCCAAGATATCCCCGGGCCCCGGAACGGAGCCTACTTCTTCGGCTTGCCGTTCCGGTACTCGATGCGCTCCGTGACCTCGCCCTTCTCGCTCCACTTGGTGCGCCAGCCGTGGAGGAGCCCCTCCTTGTAGTTGCGCACCTCGCTCTTCGTCGTGCCGTCCGGGTGGTAGTAGACCCACCTGCCGTCCTGGCGCTCGTTCTTCCACCAGCCGCGGTAGTGGATCTTGCCGTTGTCGTGGTAGGCGACCTGCTCCTGGTCGGGCCCCTTCCCCCCCGCCCCCATCCGCCACGAGGTCCAGAATGCGCCGTTCTTGTGGAACGACTTCCAAGTCCCCTCGCGGAGCTTCCCCTCGTGGTACTGCCAGTCGAACTGCACCTGGCCGTTGTCCCACCACGCCGCGCGGCGGCCTTCCCACTTCCCGTTCTCGTACTCCTCGTGGGCGGCGAGCTGCCCGTTCTCGTGCCAGCGACGCATGAGGCCGTGGAGCTTGCCGTCCTTGTAGTGCGCCTCGAGCTTGAGCTTGCCGTCGGGCCACTTCTCGACGTAGGTCCCGTCCTTCGGCGGGTCCGCCGCGAGGCCGGCCGAGAGCAGGCAGAAGACCGCGAAGAATCTCATCCGACTCTCTGAACGCAGCCGGGAGGCGGTTGGCATCGGCCCCCGGCCCCCCCCCGCTTCCTACCCGGCCGGAGGCTGGCGCCTGCGCCATCTGCCCCGCACGTCGTCGAAGAGCGAATAAGCGACGGGGGTCACCAGCAGCGACAAGAGGAGGCTCAGCGCCTGGCCGCCGACGATCACCTGCGCCATCGACGCGCGCGACGCCGCGCCCGGTCCCCTGCCGAGCGCGATCGGCACCATCCCGGCGATCAGCATGACCGTGGTCATGAGGATGGGGCGCAGGCGCGTGCGGTTGGCCTCGATGACCGCCCACAGCCGCACCCGGCGCTGCTCCGGCAGCCGCTTCATCCAGCGGAGCCACGAGCCGTCGGAGGCGTCGGGGGCGGCTTCCCGGAACGGCGCGGGAACCTCGTTCGGGTCGGCCGCCGCGCGGGCGCGCAGCACGTTCGTGTAGTCCACCTGCAGGATGCCGTTCTTCTTCACGATGCCGAAGAGCAGGAACACGCCGAGGATCGAGTAGATCGTGAGCGAGCTGCCGAGCGCGATCAGCGAGACGAGCGCGAACGGGATCGTCAGCGGCACGGCGAGCAGGATCGTGACCGGGTGGATGAAGCTCTCGAACTGCGCCGCGAGGATCATGTACATGAAGATCAGCGAGAGCACGAGCGCCATCAGGAAGGCGAGGTTGGACTCCGCCTGCGTCTTCGCGCGGCCCGTCGCGATCAGCTGGTAGTCCGCCGGCATGTGGAGGTCCGCCGCGGCCGCCTTGAACGCCTCGACCGCCTTGTTCGTGGTCATGCCCTGTCCGCCGAGGTTGGCGACGAGGCCGATCTTGCGCTGCCGCGCGTAGCGGTCGATCTGCGCGGGGCCGCGGCTCTCCTCGAGTTTCGCGATGTTCGCGAGCTCGACCAGCCCCGACCGGCCCGAGGGGACGCGGAGGTGCTCGAGATCCTCCTTGTCGCGGCGGTCGATTCCCTGCGCGCGCAGCCAGACGTCGTAGAGCTCGCCGATCTGGTTGTCCTTGAAGTCGGTGACGATCTCGCCGCCGACCAGCGTGCGCAGCGTCGCCGAGATCGCCTGGATCGGCACCTGCTGGTCCATCGCACGCTCACGGTCGACGACCACGCGCATCTCCGGCTTGCGCAGCGCGGTGGTCGTGTCCACGTCGGCGAGGCCGGGCGTGCGGCGCAGCGCCTGGACCATCCTGTCCGAGTACTCGCCGAGGCGGCGCAGGTCGGGCCCCACGAGGTTGAACTCGACGTCGGCGTTCGCGGAGCCGCTCGAGATGTTCGCCGGGAGCTGGACGCTCGCCCGGAGCTCGCACATCTGCGGGTCGGCCGCGAGCATCCGCCGCGCGCGGCCCATCAGGTCGAACTGGCTGAACTCGCCCACCTTCGACCCGGCGCGCTCCTCGAGCTCGATCAGGCGCACGTAGATCGAGCCCTGCGTGACGTCCCCCTGGCCCTTGCTCACCTTGCCCGTGACGTCGCCGATCGTCGTGAGCACGTGGACCACCTCCGGCCACGAGCGGAGCTGCCCCTCGATCCGCCCGAACACCTCCGACGCGTGCTGAAGCGTCCAGCCCGGCGGCGTGGTGATCGCGATCTCGAACTCGCTCTGGTCGTCCTTCGGGAGGAAGTCCAGCCCCACCATGCCGGCGAGGCCGGGGTAGTCGAGGAAGGCCAGGCGCTTCGCGGTGTCGGCGTTGCCCCCGCTCAGCCAGCGCCCCGCCGGCAGCGGGAAGATGCTCGCCACGGTCACGACCGTCGCGAGGACGACGATCCACCTGTGGCGCATCGACCAGCGCAGGATCCAGAGGTACGGCTTCTCCGCGACCCATCCGTAGACGCCGCCGCTGTGGTGGCTCTTGCCGTGCTTCTGCTCCTCGATCGCCTTCCTCGAGAGCTTGAGGAAGCGGGAACAGAGCATCGGCGTCAGCGTGAAGCTCACGAGCATCGACATGAGGATCGCGACCGCGGTCGTGACCCCGAACGAGAAGAAGAAGCGGCCCACGCGGCCGCTCATGAACGCGATCGGCAGGAAGATGACGACGAGCGAGAGCGTGGTCGCCATGACCGCGAGCGCGATCTCCTTCGTCGCGCCGAGCGCGGCGTCCCACGCGCGCTTTCCCTTCTCCTCCATCCAACGGAAGATGTTCTCGTGCACGACCACGGCGTCGTCGATCACGATGCCGACCGAAAGCACGAGCGCGAGCATCGTGATGTTGTTGAGGGTGAAGCCGAGCCAGTTCATCACCATGAACGTGGCGATGAGGGAGGTCGGGATCGAGAGCGAGGCGATCAGCATCGTCCGCCAGTCGCGCAGGAAGAGGAGGATCGTCAGCGAGACGAGCAGCGCCCCGAGCAGGAGGTGCTTCTGGACCTCGTGGAGCGACCGGTTGATGAACCTCGACTGGTCGCGGATCACGACCATCCGGATGTCCGGCTTCCC
>DASUFL010000052.1:0-105886 GCA_036274595.1 Candidatus Eiseniibacteriota bacterium
GCCGCGCGCGCCGTCGCCACCGCTTCGAGAAGGAGCGGCCCGATGCGCTCAGGCGACGCGCGGTCGACGGCGGCCTGCCGGCCGGCCGCTCCGACCCGAGCCCGCAGGGCCAGATCGGACGCAAGCCGCTCGATCGCGGCGGCCAGCGCCGCGGCATCGCCCGCCGGTACGGCGATGAATTCCTCCTCCTCGCGGACGAACTCCGCCATCGCCCGCGAGCGGCGCGATACGAGCGGCAGGCCGACCGCAAGCGCCTGGTAGGCCTTGTGCGGCACGACCCGCGCAGCCTTGGGCGTCGTTCCAAAGATCCCGAGCGCGACGTCCGCGCGCGCGAGCGCGTCGATGGCATCGGCGTACGGCATGCGCGGAACGTGCCGCACGGAGCGAAGCCCGCGCGCCGCGATCTCGCGATCGGTCGCGTGGGCGGTCATCCCGCCGCCGATCAGCGTGAAGCGCGCGAAGGCCGGACCGCGCCGCCCTTCGAGGAGCGTCGCCGCCTCGATCACCACGTCCACACCGTGGAGCGGCAGGAAGCCGCCGATGTAGACCACATCGAGCGCGTCGCTCGCCTTCACGTGCCCGCTCTGTGCGCGCCTTGAGCCACGGTCGAAGGCGAGGTGATCCGCGCCCACGGGAATGCGCGCGAGCTTGCGGCGCGGCACGCCATATTCCGCGCTCAGGAAGTCGCCATGCTCCCACGTGTCGCAGAGAACGAGGTCGGCTCCGTGGAGCGCCGCCCTGTCGCTCGCGCGGAGCCGCGCCGCGGTCACGCTCCCGGGGCGGACGCGCCCGAGATCCCCGACCTGCGTGTCCCACCGCGACACGAGCGGATCGAAGACGACCGGCAGGCCGGCGAAGCGCGCGAGCGGTCGCGCGAGGAGAACGTCGCGATGAGCGAACGAGGGCACGAGGATCGCGTCCGCACCGGCTCCCCCGCCGCGCGCGATCCAGCGCGCGAGGAGCCCGGCCGTGCGGGCCCAACCGCCTGCGTGGGGCGAGACCGCGACGATCGCCGACTGAGCCCCGGCCGATGCGAGGGCCTCGCGCAGCACGACATTCCTCGGATAGGCGGGGTCCGACGCTCCGAAGAAGACGACCGTCACGGCGCCGGGGGCGTGGGCGGACCGCCTCGGATCTCGTCCTCCCATCGCCGCGCGTACTTCGTCAACACCGAGAACGCGGCCAGCATGCAGAGGACGATCCCGGCGCGCCCTTCGCGGAAACCGCCTTCGAGAACGTACATGCGGAGAAAGCGAAGCCAGGGGCGCACGAGGAGGCGCATGGCCGACGCGCGCACCCCGCGCGTCTTGAGATCGGCGGCGGACCATCGCGTGTAGCGGCCGAACTTCTCGAAGTACTGGTCCAGGCTCCGGTACGTGTGGTGGACGAGCTTGTGCTGCAGCGTGCCGACGCGCCCCCGGATCACGACCTCGGCATGCACGTGGAGCGGCTCGTAGGCTCCTTTCGTGCGGTCGAAGAGACGGAGCACCTTGTCCCGCTGCCAGCCCGCGGTGCGGATCGGCTTGCCCAGAAAGTGATTGTCGCGGTGGATCCAGTAGCCGTCGAGGCGAGCCGGGTCGGCCAGAACCCGCTCGATCTCGGCGCGCAGCTCGGGCGTCACGCGCTCGTCCGCGTCCACGATCAGGATCCAGCGGTGCGTGAGCTGCGGAATCGCCCAGTTCTTCTGCGCGGCCGAGTTCACGTATTCGTGCTCGAGGACGCGATCCGCGATGGAGCGGGCGATCGGGAGCGTCCCGTCCGTGCTCCCCGAGTCGACCACGACGACCTCTTCGGCGAAGCGCACCGACTCGAGGACCGCACGGATGTTCGGCTCCTCGTTCTTCGTGGGGACGAGGACGCTGAGCGGCTCCTTCATCACATCTCCCGCCTGGGGGGATTCTGAACGGCACGGACAGCCTGGACGACGTGTTCCACGGTGACGTCACGCATGCAGCGGTGGAAACGCTCGTCAGGGAGCGGGCAGACGTTGGCATTGCAATGAAGGCAGCCGAGGCCGACGGCCATGACGGCGCGGTGCGGCCCGGTCGGGGGATGCCAGGTCGTGGGGTGCGTGGGTCCGAACACGGTCACGGTCGGCACACCGAGCGCCACGGCCAGGTGCTTCGGCCCCGAGTCGTTTCCGACCCAGACCGACGCAAACCGGATCCAAGCGCCCATCTCTTGCCATCCCATGGCCGGCGCCAGTGTGGATTCCGCGTTCATGCCGCGCTGGCACTGCTCGGCCAGGTCCCGCTCGCCGGGCCCCCACATCCAGACGACCCTGACGTTCGAGTCCTTCGCCAGCACGTCCATGGCGCTCGTGAAGCGCCCGGCGATCCATGTCTTGGAAGGCCACGATCCCCCCGGGTGGCAAAGAACCACCTGGCGAAGACCGGGCAGGGCACCGAGCTCCTTCATCGCGTCCAGCGCCCCGTACTGGACCCGCTGGGAGACGTGAAACGTGAGATCCAGCCCACGATCCGGTATTCCGAGTGCGCGAACGATGTCGAGCGCGGCCTCCGGCGCATATCGGAGTCGTGGCCCGTCGGGGCCCATGGGTTCGCGTGGAACGGAATGCGTGTAGGCCCAGTCCCGCCCGGGAATGGCATACCCGGCTCTCACCCGGGCGCGAGTCAGAGCGGTCATCCAGGCGCTCCTCGGGTTCGATACGAGATCGATGACGGCGTCCCACCCGCCCCGTGCGAGTCGTGCGTAAAGCTTGAGCTGAGAGCCGACCGAACGGCGATCGAACTCGATCGCACCATCCACGTCCACGTTTCCCTCGAGCAGCTCACCCTGCCCTCGGGCGACCAGGACTTCAATCCGGCACGCGGGCAAGCCGGCGCGCAGTGCGCGAAATGCGGGAGTCGTGAGCAGGAGGTCCCCCGCCGCGCGGTGGCGGATGACGAGAAGCCGTCGCGCGCCCGCAAGCGGGCTTGGAGCACTCGCCGCGCCCACCTCACGCCGTGGCACGAACCCGCCCCCCATGCGCGAGCGCGCTCTCGGTCGCCCGGAGCGCCTCGCCCACCTCGACCCACTCGAGGCAGTCGAGCCGCGCGCACTCGTGGCGGTGGCAGGGACGGCACCAGATCGGCTTGCAGAGGAGCTGATGGCCCTCCTCGCGCGCGTACGGGAACCAGATCTCGGGGACGGTGGGACCGAGGATGCCGACCGTGGGCACCTGCACGGCAGGCCCCACGTGGAGCGGGCTGCCGTCGTTCGTCACGAGCGCGTCGAGCGACGCGACGACCGCGAAGTAGCTACGAAGCGGGAGGCCTGAAATCACCGGAGCGGGAGCGCGGCCCGCCGTGCGGGCGCCTTCGGCCACCCGGCGCGCGAGCGCCTCCTCCCCCGGCCCTGCGAGCACGACGCCTCGAGCCCCGAGCTTCGAAAGCGCGCGAAGGAGGGCCGCGAATCGCTCCTCCGGCCAGCGCTTGGCCGACCATCGATTCCCGACGTGAAGGCCCACGCGGGGCCCCCCGGGGGGCGCCGCCTGATCGAGATATGCGGCGCCTTCGGCCCGCTCCACGTCGCTCAAGTGGAGGCGCGGCATCCTCGCCTGGGCCGGCGTGACGCCGATCGCGCGCAGGGCCGACAGGTGGTAGTCGATCGCCGAACGCTGGGGATCCTGCGCTGGGATCGCGTGCGTGTAGAGCTGTCGTCGGGAGCGCCGTGCCGGTCCCACCCGAACCGGCGCGCCGGTGACGCGCGTGAGGAGCGCGCTCCGGGGATTGCCGTAGAGATCGATCACCCAGTCATAACGTGCTCGCCGCAACGCGGCGAGCAGAAGGGGTGGTGCGGGGAGTCCCGGCCACTTTCGGAGCGCGAGCACGCGCCGGAGCGCAGGGTGCCCCATCGCCGCCTGAGCGGGCGCCACCTCGGCCAGGTAGTCGATCTCCGCGTCGGGAAAGCGCGCGCGGAGGGCATCGAGGACTGGGAGCGTGAGGATCACGTCCCCGATCTGCCGGATCCGCGTGACCAGGATCCGCTTCGGATCCTCCACGTCAGCGGCCCTCGCGAACGCGGCGCGCGAGATCGCTCGTCGCGTGATCCTTGGAATCGCCCACGACGACGGTCTCGATCCCCAGCTCGCGCGCCACGGCACGCTCCGGGACGGATTCCACGGTGTAGTCGGTCCCCTTCGCGTGAACGGCCGGCCGGAGCGTGCGTAGAAGCGTCTCCACGTTCGGCTCGTCGAACCCGATGACCCAATCGACGCAGCCGAGCGCCGCGACGATCTCCATGCGCTCGTCGAGCGGAACGTAGGGCCGGTCCGGCCCCTTGAGCCGGCGCGCCGAATCGTCCGAGTTCACGGCGACGAGGAGCCTCTCGCCGCAAGCTCTCGCCCCCTCGAGGTAGCGCACGTGCCCCACGTGGATGAGATCGAAAAGGCCGTTCGCGAGAACGAGGCCGCGGCGGAGCGCGGGATCCCGGTCGAGCGTGGACGCGAGCTCGCTCCGGTCCCGCATCTTGGCGCGGCTCACGCGGGCTCCGGGCGTGGAACCGGGTGCGCGCGGATCGCGGCGTCCAGCTCGGCCCGCGACACCGTCGCGGTGCCCCGCTTCATCACGACGACCGACGCGGCGTAGGTCGCGAGGAGCGCGGCCTCGACCAGCGTGGCCCCGGCCCCGAGCGCGAGCGTCGCGGCGGCGGAGACCGCGTCGCCGGCTCCGGTCACATCCGCGACGTCGGAGGAGCCGACGATCGGGATCCGAAGCGCCTTCCGGCCCCGCTCGAGGAGCATCATGCCGTCGCTCCCGCGCGTGATCCAGACGCCGCGCGCCGCGGTGCGCTCGCGGAGCTCTTCCCCCGCGCGGCGCAGCGCTCCCGTATCGAGCGACGGCAGGTGGAACGCGTCCCGGATCTCGTGCTCGTTGGGCGTGAGCAGGGTCACGCCGCGATAGGAGCGGAGCGCGTACCGCGAGTCCACCACCACCGGAAGTCCCGCGCGCCGGGCCGCCGCGATGGCGGCGCGACGAAGGTGAGGCGCGAGCACGCCATAGCCGTAATCGGAGAGGAGCGCCGCGCTCGAGCCGCCCATCGCCCGCGCGAGCGCGCTCTCGAGCGACCGCTCGCCGGAGCGCGGCAGCAGGGCCCCGTGCCCGCGATCCAGCCGCACGATCTGCTGGCGCGACGTGTGGCTGGATCCCGCGAGGATGCGCGTTTTGACGATCGTGCCCGCCCCGTTGTCCCTGAGGAGCCATCGCGGGTCGAGGCCCTCCGCGCGGAGCGCGCGCGCGAGATCCCGCCCGGCCTCGTCGCGGCCGACCCGCCCCACGAGCCTCGGGCGGCCACCGAGCGATCGGGCGTTCATCGCGGCGTTCGCCGCCCCTCCGGGCACGCCGCGCTCCTCCTCGAAGTCGAGGATCAGGACCGGGGCCTCCCGCGAGATGCGGGACGAGCGGCCGAACCAGTAGCGGTCGAGCACGAGATCGCCCACCACCGCGACCGGCACGTCGCGGAGCGCGGCGCTCAGTTCGAGGAGGCGATCGCGATCCGGGGCCGCGTTCATGGCCTCGCGCCTCGCGCGCGCGGTCCGCGCTCGGAGCGGGCTCATCGTCGCGCCCGTGAGGCGGCCAGATCGGCGAGCCGGGAGCGCGCCCAGCGGTCCGCGGCCGCGATCGATTCGAGCGTGAGCGGTCCCTCCGGGACATGCGCGTCCAGGACCTCGCCCACCAGGCGGGTGAGGTCGGTGAAGCCGATGACGCCTTTCAGGAAGAGCTGCACCGCCTCCTCGTCCGCGGCGTTCAGGACGGCCGGTGTGGTGCCTCCACGCCTCAGGGCCCGGCGCGCGAGCGCGAGCCCGGGCGAGCGCGCGGGATCGGGGGCTTCGAACGCGAGCGACCCGAGCTTCGCGAGATCGAGCCGCGGCAAGGAGGACGTCCACCGCTCCGGGAAGCTGAGCGCGTAGAGGAGCGGAAGCCTCATATCGGGACAGGAGAGCTGCGCGATCACGGAGCCGTCCACGAACTCCACCAGCCCGTGTGCGATCGATTGCGGGTGAACGAGGACCTCGATGCGCTCGGGATCGATCCCGAAGAGCCATCGCGCTTCGATGATCTCGAAGCCCTTGTTCACGAGCGTGGCGCTGTCCACGGTGATCCGCGCGCCCATGGACCAGGTCGGATGCTTCAGCACTTCTTCGGGCATCGCGTGAGGCAGGGTCTCGATGGAGCGCCTCAGAAACGGTCCGCCCGACGCGGTGAGGATCACCCGGCGTACGGACGCGGGGTCCCGCTCCAGCAGGCACTGGTGAAGACCGCCATGCTCGGAATCGACCGGCAGGATCTCACCACCGTGCCGGCGCGCGAGCTCGGTCAAGAGCTCTCCCGCCACCACGACCGATTCCTTGTTGGCGAGCGCGACCCGCTTCCCCGCTCGAAGCGCGGCCACCGTGGCCGTGAGGCCGACGCTTCCGACCAGCGCGTTCACCACGACGTCCACATCGGAGTCGGACGCGAGCGCGTCCACGCCGGCGCTCCCCTCGCCCACGTCGCCGCGGAACGCGGACCGCGCCGTCGCGGCCGCGGCCGGATTCCCCAGGGCGATCCTGCGCACGCCGAACTCCTCCGCCGCGGCGACGAGCGCCTCGGCATTCGAGCCGGCGGCGAGTGAGACGAGCCGGATCCGGTCCTGGAACTCGCGCGCGATGGCGAGGGCGGAGGCGCCGATCGATCCGGTCGCGCCTAAGAGGGCAACCTTGATCACGGCGTCACGACCTGGAAGAGGAGGTAGTAGTAGACGATGGGCGCGGCGAAGAGGAGGCTGTCGAACCGGTCGAGCACGCCGCCGTGTCCCGGAATCAGCGTGGAGGTGTCTTTCAGCTCCGCGTCGCGCTTCAAGAGCGATTCCACGAGATCGCCGAGCTGGCCGAACACGCCCACGAGCGCGCCGAGCACCGCGGCGTCGAGCGCCGTCAGGTAGTGCGCGAACCAGGCCCGCGCCAGGAAGGCGGCCCCGATCGAAGCGAGCAGTCCGGCGATGGCTCCCTCCAGCGACTTCCCGGGGCTCACCGAGGGCATGAGCTTGGTCCGTCCGAACGCGCGCCCCACCGCAAAGGCGGCCGTGTCGCAGGACCAGACGAGCATGAACGGGAGGAGCGCGTACGACATCCCCTCGTGGTACGGGCGATGCGTCGGGAACGGGAGCTCGCGGAGCGCACCCAGGTGCGTGCCGAGCCAGCCGATGTAGAGGAATCCGAGGAGCGTCGCCGCGCTGTTCGCGACCGCCTGCTTCCCGGCGCCGCGCCGAAGCTCCGCGAGAAGCACCGCGCCGACCAAGATCGTGAAGAATCCGCCGACATGCCACTCCTCCACACGGTGTGTGCGAAAGCGGAGGTAGACCCCGATCGGAAGCAGGAGCACCGCGAGCATGCCCGATTTCCAGTGGGGCGAGAGGCCCTTCGCCTCGAGGAGCAGATAGAACTCGCGGAGGCCGAGCCCGACCACGGCCATCGTGAAGAGGAGGTACGGCACGCCGCCGATCCACGCGAGCAGCACGAGGAGCGGCAGGAACAGTGCCGCACTCAGGAGCCGCGCGGGAAGCGAGGCGTCCCGGGTCGCCGCGGCGACCCGCGGCGGTTCAATCGGCGCGGCCGAAGCGCCGGCTCCGGTGCTGGAAGTCATACACCGCCTGGTAGAGGTGTTTCCGGCGGAAATCGGGCCAGAACGTGTCCGTCACCCAGAACTCCGAATAGGCGGCCTGCCAGAGCAGGAAGTTGGAGATCCGAAGCTCCCCGCTCGTGCGGATCAGGAGATCGGGGTCGGGCAGTCCGTCCGTATCCAGCCGGTGGCGGAAGAATTCCTCGTCGATCGACGCGAGCGGAATGCGGCGCTCGCGATCCGCCTCCACGATGCGCCTCGCCGCGTCCACGATCTCGGCGCGACCGCCGTAGGAGAGCGCGAGCACCAGCGTCATGCCGGTGCTCGAATCGAGGAACGCGCGCGTCTCCTCGAGGATCTTGCGGCTGTGCTCCGGGAGGAGGTCCACCCGGCCGATCGTGCGGAGCCGGACGTTGTTCTTCTTGAGCTCCTCGCGCTCCTCGATCAGCACCTGCTCGAGGATGCGCATGAGCCCCTTCACCTCGCCCTTCGTCCGCTCCCAATTCTCGAGCGAGAAGGTGTAGAGGGTCAGGACCTTGACCCCGAGCTCGACGCACCCTTCGACCGCTTCGCGCACCGAGCGGCGCCCGGCGCGGTGCCCCATCAGACGGGGCAGCCCGCGGCGCTTCGCCCAGCGTCCGTTCCCGTCCATGATGATCGCGATGTGACCGGGGACCGGGCGTCGGAGGACCTGCTCGAGCGTGACCGTGTGGCTGGAAGGCTTCATCGAAGTCGGCACCTGGAGGGCCGCGGCGGGCTCGGCTGAGGCCTCGTCCGACACGGGGGCGGCGGCCGTCCCATCGTCCCGGCCCCGGGGCTGGCGGAGGACGGCGCGTCGGGGTAGCAGGATCAGACCTCCATGACCTCGGCCTGCTTCTTGTGGAAGATCTCGTCGAGAACCGCGATGTACCGGTCCGTCACCTTCTGGACTTGGTCATGCGTCTTCTTGCCGTCATCTTCGGAAATCTTGTGCTCCCGTTCCAGCTTTTTCAATTCGTCGTTGCTCTCGCGGCGGACGGTGCGGATGCGGACCCGCCCATCCTCCACGATCTTGCCGAGCACCTTGACCAGGTCCTTCCGGCGCTCCTCGGTGAGGGGCGGGAGGGCCAGGCGGATGACCGTGCCGTCGTCCACGGGGTTGAGCCCCAGGTCCGACTTCTGGATCGCCTTCACCACCTCGGGGACGATGTTGCGCTCCCACGGCTGCACGACGAGGAGCCGCGCCTCGGGCGCGCTCACGCTCGCGACCTGCTGGAGCGGGACCGGATTGCCGTAGTACTCGACGCGGATGGAATCGAGGAGCGACGTCGTGGCCTTGCTTGTGCGGATCGAGGCCACCTCGTGGCGGATCGTCTCGACCGCCTTCTTCATCCGTTCTTCGGCATGCTTCACGAAATTCGGGTCCATCCCTTAGACCTCCACGGCCACCCGGGTGCCCACCGCTTCCCCCTTCAGAGCGCGGGCCAAATTGCCCGGAACGGTGACGTTGAACACGAGAAGCGGAAGACGGTTCTCCATGCCCATGGTGAACGCCGTCTGATCCATCACGCTGAGCCGGCGGTCGATCGCTTCCTTGTACGGGAGCACGTCGAAGCGGCGAGCCGCGGGATTGCGGCGCGGATCCTCGGTGAACACGCCGTCCACCTTCGTGGCCTTCAAGAGCACGTCCGCGCCGATCTCGACCGCGCGAAGCACCGCCGCGGTGTCGGTCGTGAAGTAGGGATGCCCCGTGCCCGCGGCCAGAATGACCACGCGCCCCTTCTCGAGATGGCGCACCGCGCGCCGGCGGATGTAGAGCTCGGCGAGGGTCCGCATCTCGATCGCGGAGAGGACGCGCGTCGCGATCCCGCGCCGCTCGAGCGCGTCCTGGAGCGCGAGCGCGTTCATCACGGTGGCGAGCATCCCCATGCTGTCGGCGGTGGTCCGGTCGATCTGGTCGCCGTGCGCCGCAGCGGCGGTCGCGCCGCGCATCAGGTTCCCGCCTCCGATCACGATGCCGATCTCGGCGCCCCCGTCGTGCCCTTCCTTGATCTCGTCGGCGACGCGGCCCAGGGCATCGGGATCGATCCCCATGCCCTGGTCACCGGCCAGGATCTCGCCGCTCAGCTTGACGAGAACACGCCGCGCGGGTTCCACGGGGATCAGGCGTCCCCGATCCGGAACTTGGCGAAGCGCCGCACCACGATGTTCTCGCCCATCTTCGCGATCGCCTGGTCGACCAGCTCCTTCACCTTGCGGTCCGGATCCTTGATGTACGGCTGCTCGAGGAGGCAGAGCTCCTCGTAGTACTTCTCGATCTTTCCGTCGACGATCTTCTGGAGCACGGCCTCGGGCTTGCCCGTCGTGAGAGCCTGCTCCATCAAGATGGCCCGCTCGCGCTCGATCATGGCCGGATCGATGCCGTTCCGGTCCACGGCCTGCGCGTTGGTCGCGGCCACCTGCATGGCGAGATTCCGGACGAGATCGCGGAAGTCGTCCGTGCGGGCCACGAAGTCGGTCTCGCAGTCGACCTCGAGGAGCACCCCGAGCTGGTCGCCCGGATGGATGTAGGCGTGGATGAGGCCCTGCCGGGCCTCGCGGCCGGCCTTCGAGGAGGCGCGGGCCATGCCCGATTTGCGAAGCACATCGATGGCCTTGTCCAGGTCGCCCGCGACCTCGGACAGAGCCTTCTTGCACTCCATCATGCCGGCGCCGGTCCGCTCGCGCAGCTCCTTGACGAGCGAGGCGGTGATCGTCATTCGAAAACTCCTTCCTTCAGTCGGTTGGTGCTACGGGAGAGGAACTCAGGCGTTCGCGACCGCGCTCGGCTCCGGGGGCGCTTCCTTCGCGGCCAGCTCCGCGGCCATGTCGGCGCCTTCCTGAGCTTCCTGGCGCGCGGACATGAGCGTGTCGCTCACGAAGCGCGCGAACACGCGGATCGCGCGGATCGCGTCGTCGTTGCCCGGAAGCGGATAGTCCACCACGTCCGGGTCGCAGTTCGTGTCCACCACGCCGATCACCGGGATCCCAAGGCGATTCGCCTCGGCGACCGCGATGCGCTCCTTCTTCGTGTCGATGACGAACACGGCCGACGGGAGCTGTCCCATCTCCTTGATGCCTGTGAAGATCTTCTCGAGGCGGGTGCGCTCCTTGTTGATCTGCGCCTGCTCTTTCTTCGAGAGCTTCTCGAGCGTCCCTTCCGCGTCCATCTTCTCGATTTCCTTGAAGCGGCGGATGTTCGACTTGATGGTCTTGAAATTGGTGAGCATGCCGCCGAGCCACCGCTCGTTCACGTAGGGCATGGTGCAGCGTCCGGCCTCTTCCAGGATCGCGTCCTTGGCCTGGCGCTTCGTGCCCACGAAGAGCACGCTGCCGCTCTTCTTCGCGATGCCCTCGAGGAGCTGACGCGCCTCGTGCAGCGCCTTGAGCGTCTTCTGGAGATCGATGATGTAGATGCCGTTCCGCTCGATGAAGATGAATTTCTTCATCTTGGGATTCCAGCGGCGGGTCTGGTGCCCGAAGTGGACTCCCGCCTCGAGCAGTTCCTTCATTCCGATATCGGCCAAGCGAACACCCTCCGGTCTTGATCCTCCGCCCCATCGATCCGCGCGGTGTCCCGAAGGTCGGGAGACCGGCCGTCGCGGCCCGGGGCGTGCGAAGTAGCGGCCCCGCGCGGGGCCGCGGTTTACGACGGTACTGCGATTACCGCTTGGAGAACTGGAAGCGCTTGCGGGCGCCAGCCTGTCCGTACTTCTTGCGCTCCTTCATCCGCGCGTCGCGGGTGAGGAAGCCTTCCTTGCCGAGGAGCCCGCGAAGGCTCGGATCGGCCGTCTGCAGCGCCCGCGCGACGCCGAGCGAGATCGCTCCCGCCTGCCCCGCGTGTCCGCCCCCGTGCACCGTCGCATGGATGTCGTACTTCTCGACGAGATTCCCCGCCACCAGCGGGCCGATGGCCTGCCGGCTCAGCGTGATCCGCGAGAAGTAGCGGTCGAGGTCGACGCCGTTCACGAGTCTCTTGCCGGTCCCCGGCACGAGGCGCACGCGCGCGACCGAGGTCTTGCGCCGCCCGGTGCCCTGAACATGGTTCGCCAAAGTCACTCTCCTCCCTTGAGCCGGCCGTCCGCCCACGGAAACGGACGCGGCTGCTGCGCCGTGTGCGGGTGGTCGGATCCGGCGTAGATCTTGAGCTTCTTGATCATGGCGCGTCCGAGGCGGTTCTTCGGGAGCATTCCCTTCACCGCGAGCCGGATGATCTCCTCCGGCTTCTGCGCCTGCAGATCGCGAAAGCGCGTGAGCGTGTGTCCGCCCGGATAGAGCGAATGGCGGAAGTACGTCTTGTCATCGCGCTTGCGTCCGGTCACGCGCACCTTCTCCGCGTTGATCACGACGACGTGATCACCCACGTCCAGGTGCGTCGAATAGGTCGGCTTGCGCTTCCCCTTGAGCACGCTCGCGATGTCGCTCGCAAGCCTGCCCAGGATCTGTCCTTCGGCGTCCGCGACGTACCAGTCCTGGACGATCTCCGCGGCGCGCACGGAATACGTGCTCATTCCCTTCCTCCAAGTGTGAGACGAATCGAGCGCAAGAGATTATCAGGGGCGGGTTTTGGTGTCAACCGCGCCCCCCAGATCGTAGGCCGGACCCCGATGGACCCCCCGCTCCGTGACGATGGCATAGATCCAGCGGGCCGGGGTCACGTCGAAGGCGGGGTTCTCCGCCCGTATCCCCGTGGGAGCGAGGCGCATGCCCCGGATGGCCGTGACCTCCTCGGCCGACCGCGCCTCCACGGCGATCTCCGCCCCGTCGGGAATCCGGGGGTCGATCGTGGAGGTCGGGGCCACGACCACGAATGGGATCCCCGCCGCATGGGCGGCGAGGGCCAGCCCCAGCGTCCCGATCTTGTTGGCCGAATCCCCGTTCCGGGCGATCCGGTCGGCCCCCACCAGGACCCCCTCGATCCCCCCGCGGAGAATCGTGTGGGCGGCGGCGGAATCCGTGATCAGCCGGAACGGCACCCCTGCCTCCCGAAGCTCCCAGGCGGTGAGCCTGGCGCCCTGGAGGAGCGGCCGGGTCTCGGTGGCCCACACTTCGATGCCGCTCGGCCGCCGCCGGTGGAGCTCGAGGAGCACGGCGAGCGCGGTGCCCCCTCCGCCGGTCGCGAGCGCGCCGGTGTTGCAGTGGGTCAGGAAGCGGGTCTGAGTCGGAAAGAGCGATGCGCCCTGCTCCGCCATGGCGCGCGACGCCGCGCGATCCTCGTCCCAGATCGCGAGCGCCTCGCCGCGCACGCGGGCGGCCAGGTGCTCGGGGTCTTCCGCGACCGCCCGGCGCGCGGCGCCGAGCACGCGATCGACCGCCCAGGACAGATTGACCGCGGTGGGACGCGACGCGACGAGGAGCCGCCCCGCGTCCTCGAGCCGCTCGAGCCGTTTGGGGGCGCTCCCCTCTCGCGTCGCTTCGACCGCGAGCGCGAGCGCGGCCGCGATGCCGATGGCAGGCGCTCCACGCACCGCGAGCCGCGAGATCGCGTCCGCCATCGCGCGCGCGTCCTGGATCTCGATCGTCTCCTCGCGATCGGGCAGGAGGGTCTGATCGAGGAGGAGAACATGGTCCCCCTCGAAGCGGAAGGGATCCCGGCTCACGCGCGTCCGGCCGGGCGCTCGACGAGCAGTTCGAGGAGGTGTTTCAGGTAGCTGAGCGGGAGCCCGACCACGTTCGAGTAGGACCCTTCGATCGCCTCGACGAACACGGCCCCCTTCCCCTGCACCGCGTAGGCGCCCGCCTTGTCGAGCGGCTCGCCGGTCGCCACGTAGCGCGCGACGTCGTCGGGGCCCAGGGGCGCGAACTTCACGATGCTCCGGAGCGCGCCGCCGACCGCGCGTCCTGCGGCTTGATCGAAGAGGAAGAGCCCCGTCCAGACCTCGTGGATCCGGCCGGAGAGCCGCTCGAGCATGCGCGCCGCCTCCTCGGGTCCGGATGGCTTCCCGAGAATCACGCGGTCGAGCGACACGATGGTGTCGGCGCCCACGACCACCGCCTCGAGGTCGTCGGCGACGCTGCCGTTCCGAGCCTCGGCCGCGGCTCTCGCTTTGGCTTCCGCGAGCCGCTGCACGTGCGCGTCGGGGCGCTCGCCCGGGAGCGCGGATTCGTCCACGTCCACGGGGAACGTCGTGAATCGAGCGCCCACCAGCGTGAGGAGCTCGACCCGCCTCGGCGAGCGCGAGGCGAGGATGAGCTTCGGGCCGAGCGGATTGATCAGATTGGTCTGCATGCCGCTAGTCCGAGGTTTCGAGCAGGAACGTCGCAGGGCCGCGATTCACCAGCTCGACCTCCATGCTCGCGCCAAACCGTCCCCCTTGCGTCGGGACCCCGCGGGCGGCCAGCGCGTCGCAGAACCGGCGCCACGCGGGCTCCGCGAGCGCGGGCGCGGCGGCCGCTTCGAAGCCGGGCCGCCGCCCGCGCGACGTGTCCGCGTAGAGCGTGAACTGCGGCACGACGAGCGCTTCGCCGCCGAGATCGCGCACCGAACGGTTCATCTTCCCCGCCTCGTCCTCGAAGATCCGGAGCTCCGCGCAGCGCTCGGCCAGCCGCTCCTCCGCGCCCTCCGGGTCGCCGGCGCGCACGCCGAGAAGGATGAGGAGCCCGGGCCCGATCCGCGAGATCTCCGCACCCTCCACCCGCACCGCCGCGCGCGACACGCGCTGGACGAGCGCTCTCACGAGGCCATCCCTCCCGATTCGCCGCCGCGCGACCGGCCGAACACCTGCTCGCGCTCCACGGCCTCGACGCCCTCGACCTGCTCCACCGCGCGCATCACCTGGCGCAAGTGGGCCAGATCGCGGACCTCCACCACGAACGCGCCCCGGGCGTTCCGGTCGTTCGCCTTGATGCCCGCGGTGCGGATGTTCGTGTTGGTGGTGGCGATCGCCTTGGCAATGTCGGCGAGGAGGCTCTTCCGGTCCACGCCGTAGATCGAGAGCTTGACCGAGAACGCGTCCTCCGCCGCCGCGCTCCAATCGACGAGCACGCGCCGCTCCGGAGCGACGCGGTCGTCGAACGTGTTGGGACAGTCGGTGCGGTGCACGGTCACGCCGCGCCCGCGCGTCACGATCCCGACCACCGAGTCGCCCGGCACCGGCTGGCAGCACCGGGCGAAGCTCACCATCAGGTTGTCGACGCCCTGGATGCGAACGCCCTTGCCGGGCCGCCCGGTGATGGCGCGGACCGCCTCGAGCGAGGCTTCCTTGAGCCGCTGCACCGGACCGAGCCCCGCCGGGAACCAGCGCTGGATCACCTGCGCGAGCGCGAGCGTCCCCGAGCCGACCGCGGCGTAGAGCCCGTCGGCATCGCCGTGTCCGAATCCGCGCGCGACTTCGTCCAGGGTGGGAGACGCCGGAGGCGTGAGGCGGCGGCGCCTGATCTCGCGCTCGAGCATCTCCTTCCCCAAGGTCACGCTGTCCGCGTGCTCGGAGACCTTGAGCCAGTGGCGGATCTTGGTCCGCGCGCCCGGGCTCTTCACGATCTTGAGCCAGTCGCGGTTCGGCTTCCCCATCGGCGAGGTGATGATCTGAACCTTGTCCCCGCTCCTTAGCTCGTAGCGCAGCGGCACGATGCGGTTGTTCACCTTCGCGCCGACGCAGTGGTTTCCCACCTCGGTGTGCACCTGGTAGGCGAAGTCGATGGGCGTGGCTCCGCGCGGCAGGCTGCGCAGCTCCCCTCGCGGCGTGAAGACGAAGACCTCGTCCTGATAGAGCGACGTCTTCAACAGATCGAGGAACTCGATCGGATCCGAGCTGGTCGACTGCCACTCGGGATTCCGGAGCACGGGAGCGAGCTTCGCGAGGAGCTCGGCATCCCCCGCGGCGCCCCCTTCCTTGTAGCGATAGTGCGCCGCCACGCCGAGCTCCGCGATCTGGTGCATCGCCTGCGTGCGGATCTGAAACTCCACCATGAGACCGCCCGGCGCGACCACGGTCGTGTGGAGCGACTGGTACAGGTTGCTCTTGGGAGTCGCGATGTAGTCCTTGAAGCGCTCGTGGACCGGCGTGAAGAGATCGTGCACCACGCCCAGCACTCGATAGCAGTCCGCCTTGTCGTGCACCATCACGCGCGCGCCCAAGAGATCGTAGATCTCCTCGAACTTCCGGCCCTGCGCCTGCATCTTCCGGTAGATCGACTCGAGGTGCTTCGGCCGTCCCACGACGTCCGCCTTCATCCCGAGGTGGACCAGCCGCGACTTCACCGGCTGGATCACGTCCTGGATCTGCCGCTCCCGCTCCTCGCGCTTCAGCTGGACCTTGTCCCGGATCTCCCGGTACGCGTCGGGATCGAGGTGCTTGAGGCAGAGATCCTCGAGCTCCCACTTGATCCGCGCGATCCCGAGCCGGTGCGCGAGCGGCGCGTAGATCTCGCGCGTCTCGCGCGCGATCCTATGGGCCCGCGCGGGGCCGAGCGCCTGGAGCGTGCGCATGTTGTGGAGCCGGTCCGCGAGCTTGATCAGGATGACCCGGAGGTCGCGCGCCATCGAGAAGAGCATCTTCCGGAAGTTCTCGGCCTCCTCCTGCTCGGGACGCTCGAAGTGGAGATGGCCGATCTTGGTGACCCCGTCGACGATCGCCGCCACCTCGCGCCCGAAGCGGCGCTCCAGCTGCTGGAGAGTGACCGGAGTGTCCTCGACCACGTCGTGGAGGAGCGCGGCCTGGATGAGGGCCTCGTCGACTCCGGACCCGAGGAGATCGGCGAGGATCGTGGCGACCGCGGCCAGGTGCGTGACGTAGGGCTCGCCGCTCTTCCGGACCTGGGAGCCGTGCGCCTCGACGACGAAGAGGTACGCGGCCGCGATCTTCTCGAGATCGAGGGCGCGGTTGGACCGCTGGAGCGCTTCGAGCAGCGGTCCCGGAAGATCGGCAGGGACCGGAACCATGGCTATCGGATTTGAATGTCTCGGAGCTTGAGCTGGAGCCGGGATCGATTCTGCCAGACGTTGATGGTGGGAACGAAGGCAATCGAAACCCGGCCCGGATCGGACTGGATCGGCCCCGCCAGGTGCCCCATCCCGAACCCGATGCAGTCGATCTCGCGGCCGTTCTGGCGGAGGCTCAGCTTGAGGTGATTCCGGCTCACGACCATGGGAGGCGAGGCGAGCCGCACGTCGTTGGCGATGAACAAGGGCTCGGCGTTCCCGATGCCGAACGGGGAGAGCCGGTCCAGGAACTCCACCAGCTCCTCGTTGCAGTCGTCGAGGGAGAGCGGGCCGTCGATGGAGAGCTTGGGCACGTAGTCGTCCGGCATCAGCCGGCGCGTCACGACGTCGCAGAGCCGCACGCGAAAGGCCTGCATCTGCTCCGCGCGGATCGTGAGCCCGGCGGCGTAGCTGTGGCCGCCGAAGCCGATCAGGTGCTCGCGACACTCTTGAAGCGCCTGGCAGACGTCGAATCCGGGAATGCTCCGCCCCGAGCCCTTCCCCTCGTCCTCGTCGGCCGAGATGAGCACGGTCGGGCGATGGAAGCGCTCGGTGAGCCGGGACGCGACGATGCCGAGCACGCCGGGATGCCATTCCTCCGACCAGAGCACGATCGCGGGCGGAAGCTCGGGACCGATGCGACGCAATTGCTCGAGCGCGTCCTCGAGGGTCTCCTCGTCGATCTTCTTCCGGTTGGTGTTGTCCTCCTCGAGGCTCTCCGCGATGGTCGTCGCCTCACCGATCTCGGTCGCGAGGAGGAGGCGCACGCCGCTCTCCGCGTTCCCGAGGCGGCCCGCCGCGTTGATCCGCGGCGCGAGGATGTAGGCCACGTGTCCGCTCTCGACGCGCCGCGCGCGAAGTCCCGCGACCTCCTTGAGCGCCACGATGCCGGGCTTTTGCGAGTTGCAGATCCGCTCGAGGCCGATCTTGGCGAAGATGCGATTCTCGCCCCGGAGCGGAACGACGTCCGCGATCGTGCCGAGCGCGACGAGATCGAGATGCTCCATGACGAAGCTCTCCGGGAGGCCGCCGGGACGCGACCCGACGAGTCCCTGCACGAGCTTGAGCACCACGCCCACGCCCGCGAGCTCCTTGAACGGATAGGGACAATCCTTCCGCTTCGGGTTGAGCACCGCGATCGCGTCCGGCAGCTCACCCAGGGGCTCGTGGTGATCGGTCACGATCACGTCGATCCCCTGCTCCTTCGCCAGCCGAACCTCGTTGGTCGCCGTGATGCCGCAGTCGGCGGTGATCACGAGGCGCGTCCGGCGCCGGCGCGCCACGTCCACGCCCCGCACCGAGAAGCCGTAGCCGTCCCGGATCCGATCGGGGATGAAGTAGCCGACCTTGGCGCCGACGCGCATGAGCGCGGAGGTGAGGAGCGTTGTCGCGGTGATGCCGTCGACGTCGTAGTCGCCGTAGACCAGGATCGGCTCCTGATTGTCGACCGCCTGCCAGATCCGGGCCGTGGCCTTGTCCATGTCCCGCATCTCGAAGGCATCCACGAGGCGCTTCAGGGACGGGACGAGGAACTCGTTGACCTCTTCGGAGGTGCCGAAGCCGCGGTTGGCAAGGAGAGTGGCGAAGGTCAAAGAGAGACCCAGCTCCGCTGCCAGGCGCCGCGCGTGCTCCGGGGCGGCCGGGTTGCGGAGCACCCAGGTCTTGGGGGTGGATGCGCGCAAGCAAACCTTTCGTTAGAGGGCTAGTTCACGGAATTGTAACAGCTTGCGGTGAGAGGGTCAACGAGAGGCGGAGCGGGATCGGGACCGGTCTAGAGCAGATATCCCCCCGCAACCGGAAGCGCCGCTCCCGTGATGTAGCCGGACTCCTCGGCCAGGAGGAAGAGCGCCGCCCGGGCCACTTCCCTGGGGCTCCCGAGCCTTCCTACGGGAATGCGGCGGATCAGGTCCGCCTCACGCCCCGAGAAGGCGGGACGGATGATTCCCGGGAGGATCACGTTGAGCGTGATCCCGTGCGGCGCCTCGTCATGTGCGACGCTCTTCGCGAGGGTGAGGAGGGCCACTTTGGCGGCGCGGTAGGCGTGCGCGCGTGCGGCAGCGCGCGGCGTCTCTCCGCCCGCGACGCCAAAGAGAAGGATCCGTCCGTAGCGGCGGCGGCGCATGAGCGGGAGCGCCTCCTGGAGCACCCCGAGCGGGACCGTCGTGTTCGAGTGGAGGAGCGCTTCCCAGCGCTCGACGGTGAGCTTGGAGAAGGGTCCTTCCCAGTAATCCCCCGCGGCGATCACGAGGATGTCCGGCGCGCGCTCCTTTCCCACGCCGCGAAGCCACGCCCGCACGGTGGCCGCGCGCCCGGCGTCCCCGCGCGCGGTCCGGAGCGGGAGGCGCCGCGATCGCGCGAGGTCCGCGAGCTCGTCGAGCGGCTTGGGCGTGCGGCCGACCGCCAGAACGCGGGCGCCCTCTTCGGCCAATGCAATCGCGACGGCACGGCCGAGTCCCCGGCCGCCTCCCACGACGAGCGCGGCGCGTCCGCTCACACCACCCGGGGCTCCTTGGTTCACGTCGCTCATGGGGTGTGCTACTATAGGACGCTTCGATGCCAAGTCAATCGAGCCCCCACGAGGGCCCAATTCCATGAACGATCAACGATGGGAAGAGGTGCTCCGGCGCCTCGACAAGCTCTTCGGCGATCTCGAGTTCGACGAGATCGAGGACGAGGAGACCCAGGCGGTCACCGAGACGGTGGTCTGGACGGGACCCCAGGGGAAGATGAAGCTGGCCCGCACCACCCGCCCGCTCGTCGTGGACAAGAAGACCCACTTTTCCAACCGGATCGGCGGCGGCACGCACGTGGAGTACATCTACTCGAAGACGGAGAGCACGAGCAGGGTGCGCCTCTACCGCTGGAACGAAAGCTTGAGCGACTGGGACGAGGTCGACGCGGCCGAGCTGGGCATGGCCGCGGGAAAGTAGCCGCACGATGGATCGCCACGTCGGTCTGGACCTCGTCCGCATCACCGAATCCGCCGCCCTCGCCTGCTCCCGCTGGATGGGGCGCGGCGACAAGAACGCCGCGGACCAGGCCGCCGTCACCGCGATGCGGCGCTCGTTCGACAACGTCGACATCCGCGGCACGGTGGTGATCGGCGAGGGCGAGCGGGACGAGGCGCCGATGCTCTACATCGGCGAGCAGGTCGGGTCCGGCTGGGGTCCCGAGGTCGACATCGCGCTCGATCCCCTCGAGTGCACGAACTCCGTGGCGTACGGCCGTCCGAACGCGATGGCGGTCATCGCGCTCGCCGCGCGCGGCCATTTCCTCCACGCCCCCGACACGTACATGGAGAAGATCGCGGTCGGCCCCAAGGCCGCGGGCGCGATCGATCTCTCGCGTCCCATCGAGGAGAACCTCGAGGCCGTGGCCGCCGCGAAGGGCTACCACCTCGACGATCTCACGGTCGTCATTCTCGATCGGCCGCGCCACGAGGACCTGATCCAGAAGGTTCGCAAGACCGGGGCGCGCATCCATCTCATCCCCGACGGCGACGTGTCCGCGGCGATCGCGACCGCGCTCGATTCGACCGGCGTGGACGTCCTGGTCGGCGTCGGAGGCGCACCCGAGGGCGTGCTCGCGGCGGCCGCGCTGAGGTGCCTGGGCGGCGCGATTCAGGGACGCCTGCTGTTCCGGAGCGATGACGAGAAGGCGCGCGCGCGCAAGATGGGGATCACCGACTTCGGACGGATCTACCGCGAGACCGATCTCGCGAGCGGTGATTCCATCACCTTCGCCTCGACCGGCGTCACGGACGGCGACATGCTCGACGGCGTCCGCTTCACCGGCAACATGGCCGAGACCCACTCGATGGTGATGCGCGTGAAGACCGGCACCGTCCGCACCATCCGCACCCAGTACCGGAACACGCATTCGTGGGACGGCCAGCCCCCCGAGCTGGCCAAGGCCGAAGCCGCCCGGAGCTGACAGGCGCGTGACGGCGACCGATTCGCTCGATCTCCTCGCCATCGGAGCCCACCCCGACGACGCTGACATCAGCTGCGGCGGCACGCTCGCTCTGGCGGCCGCTCAGGGATTTTCGGTGGGGATCCTCGATCTCACCCGCGGCGAGATGGGAACGAACGGCACGCCGGAGATCCGGGACCGCGAGGCCGCCGAGGCGGCGCGGATCCTGTCTTTGACCGGACGATGGAACGCCGGGCTCCCGGACGGCGGGATCCACGCGATGGACAACGCACAGGAGCGCGCGGTCGTCACGTGGATCCGACGGCTGCGCCCCGCGATCCTGCTCACGCACTTCCCCCAGGATCGCCATCCCGACCACATCCAGGCGTCGCTCCTCGCCGAGCGCGCGTGGTATCTCGCGGGGCTGGTCCAGTATCCCGCGGAGGGCCCGGCCTTCCGCCCCAAGGCGCGCTGGTACTTCGCGTCGCGAATTGGATTCCATCCCTCGGTCGTGGTGGACGTGACGTCGACGTGGGATGCGAAGAAGGCGGCGATCCTCGCGCACCGGAGCCAGGTGGTGCGGGACCCCGCGAATTCGCGCGTGACCGCGCTGAACGACCCCGAATTCCTGGTTCGGATCGAGTCGCGGCTACGTCACTTCGGGGGTATGATCGGAGTGAAGTATGGCGAGCCCTTCCTCTCCGACATGCCGCTCGGCGTGGACTCGCTCGCCTCCATCCTGGGGTCCCCCAAGCCCGTGCCGGGGGCGTTCACGGGGTAAGCAGTGCGGGTCGATCGACACAGCGATCCACCTCACAACCTGGGTAGAGTGATGTTGATCCGGCGCGCGGTCGTTCTAGGTGCAGTCGCGCTCCTCGCCGGGTCGTCGGTCTCGATCGATTCCATGGCCGGCTCCGGACCCGCCCCGCCGGCGCCCTGGACCCAGCTGCCTCCCGCGCTGGCGCGCAGGCTTCACTTCACGACCGCGGATCTGCCCGGCATCCCCGCGGAAGCTGACTCGCTCCGTGACATCCGGGATTGGCCGGCGACGATGGTGTTCGATGGAGTGCGGTACCGGCTCAAGACCCTTCGCGGGCATTGGGACGTCGGCGGCCCCATCGACCCCAGCGTCCGCGATCCAGGCGCCTACTACGAGGCCTACTACGAGCACCCGGAGCGGCCGCGAGAGCGAAGGGGCCCACTTTACGTCTGGCTCCCCGACAGCACCCTCATCGAGCGGAGTTACCAGATCGCATCCGGTACACGCACCTACTCCTATGATGCGAAGGGAGCGGTGCGACAGTTCGTGTCGGGGACGCTACGGCCTCGCTCCTGGTTCTCTTGTGACCACGTTTATCGACGCACGGGCCAGGAGTGGTTCGGCAATCGAGGCCAGCTCGTCGGCTTTCAGATGGAAGGGGTGCAGTACTGGAGGGGCGTGGAGCGAACGAGAGACGACTACTTCGCGATCTGGCAGCGGTGGTTTCAGACCCTTCCGGCGCGCGGGCGCCCGGCGCCGCCGACGTCGGCCTCATCGGCGATCTGGAACGACGTGCCCGAGGAGCTACGTCCACTCATGCATGTAACGCTATCCGAAGTACCGCCGTTCCCACGCGGGGGCGAATCACTCGACGATCCCCGCCGCTGGCCCGCAACGTGGCTGGTGGACGGTCAGGTCTATCGGCTCTTCTATGTCGAGTACGGCGACCGGGAGACACGCGAAGGGCTGCGCCATTTCCAGGACATTCGCTCGCAATACAGCTACGGCGCATATTACTCACCCAACGGACACCGGGATTACCATGTGGCGCGTGGGCCGGCTTACGCGTGGCAGGCCGACGGCACGCTGGGGCGCCGGGAATTCCGCACGAATTCCATCCTCCGCGACTGGCTCCATGACTCGCAGGGGAGACTTCTGCTCTATTCGTCCCGAATCTGGTCGGGTGACTCAAGGTTGTCTTGCGCGCGACGGCCACCCCTTCACAGCCACGTGACCGAGGAGTGGTATTCGCCCGACGGCGAGCTGGTTGGCTTTCTCTCGGGACTGGACCGGGTGGCCTACTGGAAGGGGCGACCCGTGTCGCCCGCCACGCATGCGGACAGCTTGAGGCAATGGATTCCGAAGCGCGACCCGACTACTTGGAACGCCCCGCACCGAATGTAGGGCCTACCCCTTCTTCCGCCTCAGCGCCCGCTCCGCCGCGGCGATCACGTCGGGCGACTTGATCCCGAAGGCGGCCATCAGCTCGTCCTGCTTCCCCGATCGCCCGAAGCGGTCGTGGACCGCGACGAACTCCATCGGCACCGGGTGCGTGCGCACCACGACCTCGGCCACCGCGCCCCCGAGCCCGCCGTTCACCTGGTGCTCCTCCGCCGTGACGATCGCGCCGCACTCCCGCGCGGCCGCCTCGATCGCCTCGAAGTCGAGCGGCTTCAGCGTATGCATGTTGATGACGCGCGCCTGGATGCCCCGCGCGCTCAGGGCCTCGGCGGCGACCAGGGCCTCGTAGACCATCACGCCGCAGGCGATGAAGGCGATGTCGTTCCCTTCGCGCATCACGTTCGCCTTCCCCATCACGAAAGGCGTCCCAGCGTCGGTAACGACCGGGACCGGCTCGCGGCCGAAGCGGATGTAGTTGGGGTGCGGGTCGTCGGCCATGGCGACCGTCGCCTTGCGGGTCTCCCAGTAATCACACGGTACGATCAGCTTCATGTTGGGGATCGAGCGGACGATCGCGATCTCCTCCATCGCCTGGTGCGTGGCGCCGTCCGGGCCGACGCTGATGCCGCCATGCGCGCCGCCGATCTTCACCGGGAGATCGGTGTAGGCCACCGTGACCCGCATCTGGTCCGCGCTCCGGCAGGACGCAAACGCGCCGTAGGTCGCGAGGTACGGGATCTTCCCGACCGCGGCGAGTCCCGCGGCAACGCACATCATGTTCTGCTCGGCGATCCCGACCTGGAGGAAGCGCTCCGGATACTTCTCCGCGAAGAAGCTCACGTTCGTCGACCCGGAGAGATCCCCCACCAGCACGAACACGTTCGGCTTCTTCTCCCCGAGGTCGAGGAGACCGTGGCCGAAGCCTTCGCGGGTCCGCTTCATCTCGGGCTTGGCGAGGCTCTTCACAGGCTCCTCCGCAAGGCCGGGCGTGGGCTGGCTCACGACGCGGCTCCGTTCGCGGAGGGCGTCACCGCGCGGGTGGTGTGGGTCTCGAGACGGCGGGTCCAGTCGGCGAGCGAGGTCCCCAGCTCCGCGAGGGCCTTCTCCGCCTGCTCGACACTCGGCGGCACGCCGTGCCACCGGTAGTCGTCTTCCATGTACGAGATCCCCTTTCCCATGACCGTATGGGCGAGGATCACGGACGGCTTCCCCTTCGTCGCGCGCGCTTCGTCGAACGCGGCCAGGATGCGCTTGATGTCGTGGCCGTCGGCCTCGATGACATGCCAGCCGAACGCGCGCCACTTGTCCGCCAGGGGCGCGATGCCGAGGACATCCTGCACGTCGCCGTCGATCTGCTTCCGGTTGTAGTCGATCACGGCGCACAGGTTGTCGAGCTTGTAGTGGGCGGCGAACATGGCCGCCTCCCAGATCTGCCCTTCCTGCTGCTCGCCGTCTCCCATGACGCAGTAGACGCGGCGCGGACTCTTGTCGAAGCGCGAGCCGTACGCCATGCCGCAGGATACGGAGAGCCCCTGTCCCAGCGAGCCCGAGGAAACCTCGATTCCCGGAGTGTCGTGCTTGCTCGGGTGCCCCTGGAGATGCCCTTTGAACTGGCGGAAGCCGAGGAGATCCGCGAGCGGGAAGTAGCCACGCTCCGCCATGAGCGCGTAGATGACCGGCGTGACGTGGCCGATCGAGAAGTGCCAGAGATCGCGGGACGGATCGTCCAGCTTCTCGGGGTTCACGTCCATCTCATGGAAGAAGAGCGCCGTCCCGAAGTCGGCCGACGACAAGGGACCGCCGCTATGGCCGCTCTGGGCCCGGGCGAGAAGGGTGATGATGTCCCGCCGGACGAAGAGCGCGCGCTCGCGGAGCTCGTCCAAGGTCAACTGTAGGCGTGGCAAAGGCGTACCTCCCGCGGAGCCGACCTGCTCGTATCGATTGACCCTAACCCGCGCTGGCACAGGGCGCAAGGCCCTACCGGCGCGGCGTTCAGGCGTTCACGTAGCGCTTGTTCTCGGGGTCCGGGATCGCGCCCGCCCTGAGTGCATGGGCGATCTCCTCGATTCCGTCCCCGACGCGCCGGCTGGCGCGGAATCCCCAGAGCTGCTCGATCCGATCGAAGGAGACGCGGTAGGTTCGCGGATCGCTCGCCTCGGGCACGACCTCGATCCGCACACCCGGCACGCGCGCCTCGAGCTCTTCCCGGAGATCGAGGAGCTGATAGTTCTCGAGGTTGTCCCCCACGTTCAGGATCGGCGAGCCGGGGGGCGCGGCCTCGGTCATTCCCATCTCGAGCGCCCGCGCGATGTCGCGCACGTGCACGAAGGGGCGCCATTGCTTGCCGCCGAAGATCGAGACCTTCCCCCGCCGGACCGCGTGGAGCGTGAGGAGGTTCACGACGAGATCGAACCGCATGCGCGGCGAGAGTCCATACACCGTGCCGAACCGAAGGAGCACGGGCTCGAAGCCCTGCATGCCCACGAGCTCGAGCAGCCCCTCCTCCGCGTGACGCCGCGTTTCGGCGTACAGCGACAGCGGCCGGACCGGCGACTCCTCGGTCAGGATCTCGTCCCGGCCCTCGCCGTAGACGCTGCAGGTGGAGGCGAACACGAAACGGCGGACGCCGCTCACGGCGGCCCGGCGCGCGAAGGAGACCGTGGAGGTCCAGTTGGTCTGGACCGCGACTTCCTCGTTCTGTGCGCACGCCTTGTCGCCGACGATCGCCGCGAGGTGGATCACCGTCTCGACGCCATCGATCGCCTCGTCGTGCACGCGCGGGTCGCGGAGGTCGCGGATCAGGACCTCGAGATCGCCCTCGCCATGCAGGGATTCGAGCCCGTGTCCGCCGTGAAGGAGCCGGTCGAGCACGCGCACCCGATGGCCCTTCTCGAGGAGCATCGGGACGAGCACCGAGCCGATGTAGCCGGCGCCGCCCGTGACGAGGATCGGCTTCTCGTCGCTCATCGGCGCACGAGTCCGTAGAGGTGGTGATCCGCGGCGGCACGGGCCATCGTCCCGATCGGGCGAAGCGCTAAGTCCCACTCGGCCGCGTGCGCGAAGAACGGGGTCAGGCGCGGATCCCGCCGTGACGCGTCCGGGAGCATGCGCGCGGCGTGACGCTGGAGCGAGTAGACGAGATTGGAGCCCAGGTTCTCGATCCGGAAGAACCCCGCGGCTTCCTCGAGGAGCGCGGGCTCGGACACGACGGAGCAGTAGTAGCCGCTCTCCCGCTGGAGCCCGTCGCGATACGGATTGTCCGCGGTATCCGCGAGAAGGATGCTCTCCGGATTGTTGAGCACGAGCCAGAAGAGCCCGCCCGGACGGAGCACCCGCGCAATCTCCGCGATCGTGGCGCTCTGGACCGGGCGCGGCAGATGCTCGAGAAGACCGAGGCAGACCGCCGCGTCGAAGGACGCGCTCGCGAATGGGAGGGAGTCCGATCGCGCGCGAAGCGGGTCGGCGTTCGAGACGCCGGCGCGCACGGCGTTCGCGCGGAGACGCTCGAGCATGCCAGGGGCGAGATCGACGCAGGCGACGCGCCCCAGGAACGGCGCGAGGCGGATCGCGACGCGGCCGACGCCGGCGCCCAGGTCGAGCCCAAGGCGTGCTTCGCCATCGCCCAGTGTGCGGAGCACGAGTCCCGTCTCCCAGGCATCGTAGGCCCGGTTGACGGCGGGCGGCTCGCCGAGGCTCAGGACCGATGCGAGCTCGTCCCCGAGATGGTGGCGCTCGGCGCTCCAGTACGCGGCCGCGCGCCGGGCGTCGTAGGCGCCGGCCGTGGCGCTCACGCGAGCACCCCCGCGGGCTGGACCGCGCCGCCCGACGCGCCTACAATGCCCCGGTACGAGGACGCGCGGCGCCGCGCCACGCCCATCCGAATCACGGAGGAACCGCAATGCCCGAGCAGGCCGAGCTGGTCAGCAACCCCGCCGTCGAGTGCCTCCGGTGCTCGAAGCTCTTTGGACCGACCCAGATCCTTCATCTGCGCGAAGACCCTCGCCGCTCCTACATTCGCTGTCAGCACTGCGGCGGGAGGAACGAGGTCCGCGCCGAGGATCGCTTCACCATCCGCCTCGTCGGCATCATCCCCGAGCCTCCCGCTGCGCGCGCCGGCGCGTAAGCACTCCAGACGCTCGCGGCCGCACGGCGGCCGCTCGACCGCATAAAAAAACGGGTCCCCTTTCACGAAGGAAAGGGGACCCACTGTGGTGCCCGGGGCGAGATTTGAACTCGCACGGGGGTTACCCATACGCCCCTCAAACGTACGTGTCTACCAGATTCCACCACCCGGGCTGATGCATATGATTACGGACCGCCCTGCGTCGTCGTGTTCCCTTCGGTCGCGGGCGGAGTCGGTGCCGTCGTGTTCGTCGACGGCGCGTTGGTCGTAGGCGCCTGCTGCGCCGGCGGCTGCGTGGGCGACGCGGCCGGAGGCGTCAGGCCCTGACCTGGCGTCGTCGCTCCGCCCAGAGGCGGCGGCGCGTTCGACTCGGCAGGACGCTGCCCCTGGCCCGCACGGCGCTTCGCTTCTTCGGTGATGAGGCTCCGTCCGCCGGCGGCGTTCTGCCGCGTCGAGGTCAGACCCAACGTCAATGAGGTGAGGAAGAACACGACCGCCAGCGTCCCGGCGGCGCGGCTCAGGAAGGTCGCCGCCCCGCGTCCGCCGAAGAGGGTCTGGCTGGATCCCGCGCCGAACGTTCCGGCGAGACCGCCTCCCTTCCCCGACTGGAGCAGGATGGCCACCATCAAGGAGACGCAGGCCAGGATGTGGAGCGTCGTGATGAGACCGGTCAGAATGCCCGACATGAACTCCTCCGAGATGTTCGTGGACGCGTGTGGCCGACCAGACTACCACGCACCCCGGCAGGGGTCAATCGCGGGCAGGCTCGACCGCCGCGGCTAACGCCTTGGCAATCGCGAGGAAGGACGGGGCGTCCAGGGACGCGCCGCCCACCAGGAAGCCGTCCACCTCCTTGAGCTGGGCCAGGGGCGCCGCCGTCTTCGGATCCACGCTGCCGCCGTAGAGTACGGGCGTCGCGCTCCGGCCGAGCCGTGTCAGCTCCTCTCCCACCCAGACGTGCGCCTCGGCCACCTGCTCGGTCGTCGCGACGACCCCGGTGCCGATGGCCCAGACCGGCTCGTACGCGACGAGGAGCGCCGCGCGTGCCGGCGCACCGTCGAGCGCGCGGGCGAGCTGGCGCGAGATGACACTCTGCGTCTCCTGCCGCTCCCGCTCCGCCAAGGTCTCGCCGATGCAGAGGAGCGGCGTGAGTCCGGCGCGCCAGCCGGCGCTTAGCTTGGCGCGCGCCACGGCGTCGCTCTCGCAGAAGAGCCGCCGGCGCTCGGAGTGGCCGACGAGCACGTACTCGGCGCCGGCGTCGCGAAGCTGCTCGGCCGAGACCTCGCCGGTGAACGCCCCCTTCGGCTCCGAATGGCAGCTCTGACCGCCCAGCGCGGGACCGGTTCGGCCCCGTGCTTCGCGCAGCGTCGCAAGGGCCGTGGCCGGCGGAAAGACGAGGAACGTGAGATCCGGATAGATCGCGCGCGCCTCGCCGCACGAGGCGTAGAGAGCACGCGCCTGCGCGAGGTCGAGGTTCATCTTCCAATTTGCGGCGAGAATGCGGCTCATCGGGTCTCCGCCCGCGCCGCGCGCTCGAGCGCGGCCACGCCGGGCAATGTCTTCCCCTCGAGGAATTCGAGCGACGCGCCGCCGCCCGTCGAGAGGTGGCTGATCTTGCTCGCGACGCCGGCTTGGTGCACGGCGGCGAGCGAATCGCCGCCGCCGGCCACCGTGAAGGCGCCGCGGCGCGTGGCCTGCGCCACCGCCTGGGCGACACCGAGCGTCCCTTCCGCGTAGGCCGGGACCTCGAAGATGCCCATGGGTCCGTTCCAGAAGATCGTGCGCGCCTCCGCGAGCGCGTCTTGGATCGCGCGGATCGACTCGGGGCCGATGTCGACCCCCGCCTGATCCTTGGGGATCGCGCCGACCGAGACGACGCGGCCCGGGTCGTCCCCGGTGATGCCCGACGCCACCCGGCAGTCGGAGGGAAGCAGGAGCTTCTTCGAAGCCTGCGCATCGTCGAGCAGCTTTCGCGCAATCTCGACGCGATCCTCCTCGACGAGCGAGCGGCCCACCTCGATCCCCTTCGCCTTCAAGAACGTGAACATCATGCCGCCGCCGATCACGATCCGGTCGACACGGGGGAGCAGGTTCGTGAGGACATCGATCTTGCCGGAGATCTTGGCGCCGCCGAGGATCGCGACGTACGGCCGCTCCGGATTGTCGAGGAGCCGCCCGAGCGATTTCAGTTCCTGCTCGAGCAGGAAGCCGGCCGCACAGTCCGTGATGAAGGTGGTGATGCCCTCGGTCGAGGCATGAGCCCGGTGCGCGGCGCCGAACGCATCGTCCACGTAGGCGTCGCCGAGCGAGGCGAGCGCCTTGGCGTAGGCGGGATCGTTCTTCTCCTCGCCGGGATCGAAGCGCAGGTTCTCGAGAAGGAGAACGTCGCCGTCGTTCAGCGCGCGGGATGCGGCCTCCGCTTCGGCGCCAACCGCCGGCGCGGTGAAGACGACCGGCTTGCGAAGGTAGCGCTCGAGCACGTCCCGCACGGGCTTCAGGCTCTGTTTCGGATCCGGCTTTCCCTTCGGACGCCCGAGATGGGAGGCAACCACCACACGCGCTCCCTTTTCGATCAGATACCGGAGCGTCGGGAGCGACGCTACGATGCGCGAGTCGTCCCCCACCTTCCCCTCCTGGTCGAGCGGGCAGTTCATGTCCACGCGCACGAAGACCCGCCGCCCCTGTACGGGGATCTCGCTCAGCCGGCGGAAGGCGGGCGCGCTCACGCCTTGCCCAGGAGAAGGAGCGCGTCGACCATCCGATTCGAGAAGCCCCATTCGTTGTCGTACCAGGAGAAGACCTTCACCACGCGGTCGCCCGAGACCATGGTCAAGGGAGCGTCGAAGATCGAGGAGTGCGGATTGCCGATGACGTCGGCCGAGACGATGGGATCTTCGTTGTACTGGAGGATGCCCATCAAGGATCCGGTGGCCGCCTCGCGCATCGCATCGTTCACGCTCTGGATGCTCGCGGGCTTGGCCACGTTCACCGTCAGATCGATCAAGGACCCGCTCGCGACCGGCACGCGCACCGAGATGCCGTCGAGCCGTCCCTGGAGCGACGGGAGGACGAGGCCGATCGCCTTGGCGGCGCCCGTCGAGGTCGGGATCATGGAGAGCGCGGCCGAGCGCGCCCGGCGGAGGTCCTTGTGCGGCGCATCTTGAAGCCGCTGGTCGCTCGTATAGGCGTGCACGGTGGTCATGAAGCCTCGGTCGATGCCGAAGGTGTTGTCGAGCACCGAGGCGACCGGCGCCAGGCAGTTCGTCGTGCACGAGGCGATCGAGACGACGGTGTGCTTGGAGGGATCGTACGTGGAATCGTTCACGCCCATCACGAACGTGGCGTCCGCTCCCTTGGCGGGCGCGGAGACGAGCACCCGGCGCGCGCCGGAAGCGAGGTGGCACGCGGCCTTGTCGCGATCCGTGAACTTGCCGGTGCACTCGAGGACCACGTCGATGCCCAGATCCTTCCAGGGGAGCGCGGCGGGGTTCGCCTCGGAGAGCGCGCGGATCGACTTCCCGCCGACCACAATGGTCGAGCCTTCGGCCGAGAAGCGCTGCGGCCACCGCCCGTGCACCGAGTCGTAGTGGAGAAGATGCGCGAGGGTCTTCGCGTCCGTGATGTCGTTCACGGCGACGAAGTCGATCTCGACCTGGCGCTTGAGCGCCGCCCGGAGCACCAGGCGGCCGATCCGTCCGAACCCGTTGATCGCTACCCGCACGAACCCTCCTAGCTGAAGAAGACCCGGGCCATATCGTACAGCTCCGGCCCCACCTGCTTGATCGAACCGAGCGCTTCGGCGAGCGGCACGTCGACGATCGCGGTTCCGCGAATCGCCACCATGCGGCCGAACCCGCCGCGCGCGACCAGGTCCACGGCGGACACGCCGAAGCGCGATCCGAGCACGCGGTCGAACGCCGTGGGCGACCCGCCCCTTTGGATGTGGCCGAGCACGCTGTAGCGCGTCTCGTACCCCGTGGTCTCTTCGATGCGCTCGGCGAGCGAGGCGCCCACGCCGCCCAGGCGGATGTGGCCGAACTCGTCGCGCTTGTCCCTCTGCTCGTGGAGCGGCTGCCCCGCGTCGTCCGCGAGCCGCGCCCCCTCCGCGACCACGATGATACTGAAATTCTTGCCCCGGTCGTGGCGCCGCTCGATGGCGTCCTTGATCTCCGCCAGACGCACCGGAAACTCCGGGATCAAGATCATGTCCGCGCCTCCGGCGATGCCCGATCCGAGCGCGATCCATCCGGCGTGCCGTCCCATCACTTCCACCACCATGACCCGGTCGTGCGACTCCGCCGTCGTGTGGAGCCGGTCGATGGCCTCGGTCGCGATCGAGAGGGCGGTGTCGAAGCCGAAGGTGTAGTCGGTGCCGTTGACGTCGTTGTCGATCGTCTTCGGGACGCCCACGACCGGAAGCCCCGCCTTCGCGAGCCTGGCCGCCGCTCCGAGCGTGTCCTCGCCGCCGATCGCGATCAGGGCGCCCATGCCCCGCTTCTCGAAGGTCCGGCGAATGACCGCTTCCCCGTCCGGCTCCTTGTATGGATTCGTGCGGGAGGTCCCGAGGATCGTGCCGCCGCGAGGAAGGATTCCCGAGACGGAGGTCAGCTCGAGGGGCTCGATCTCCTCCCGGAGCATCCCTCTCCAACCATGGCGGATGCCTTCGACGGTCCAGCCGTGCCCCGTGATGGCGCGCCGGACGACGGCGCGGATGACCGCGTTCAATCCGGGGCAGTCGCCCCCGCCGGTCAGCACCCCCACCTTCATCGAACGCACCCTCCGCTCGCAGCAACATCCACATCGACAACGAATTAGAGCGGCGGATTGTAGTGGGTCGGCGGGTCCTGCGTCAAGAGCGGCGTCCGGGCGGGCGGCGCGTTGAAATCCCCGGCGGCCGGAGCCGCCAAGGGGTCAGTGGATGCCGGTGGTCGAGGAGTAGTCGAGGGTGTAGTCGCCGTAGCCTTGCTGGTCCACGAAGACGAATTTGAGCCCCGAGGAGATCTCGTTCATCCCGAACCGCGGAACGAGCTCCTTCCCCTTCATGTCGTAGGTCCAGATCTCGTAGGCGCGGTCGTCCGCGGTTCCGTCCGTGACGTCGGTGATCTGGGTCTTGGACTGGATCGGGATCTTGTCGAGGTTGTAGCCGAGCGTCTTGGAGCCGACCGGCACCCGCTCGATCTTCACGTCGTCGGGCTCGCCGTACCGGATGTACACGCGGCCGCGATCGCTGAACATGCCGCGGCCGAAGACCGCGTAGTGGCTGTTCGCGTAGTTCACTCGTCTCAGGAACTCGTCCCGGACCTCGTTGTCCGCCGTGTCCGGGGTCGGATCCGCGCCGCGCCAGAGCCGCTCCACCCAGCGCTCCTTGTCTCCCATCGAAAGCGAGCGGAAGACGAGGACCGAATCCGAGGGCATGAGCGTGGACGCCGTCACCTCGTAGAGGTCCGCCGCATCGGGACGCCAGGAGTCGAGCGACCAGAGCACGTCGAACTCGCCGCGCGATTCCGCCGTGGCGCTGCGCTCGTCCTTCACGCGGAGGGTGATCCAGTAGTGCCCCCCTGGGAACTCGGACGTGTCGATGCTCATCGCGTGCGGCCAGCCGGTTCCCTCGCTGATGTGGAGCGAGTCCACGCTCGTGAACATCGTGTCCCCCGACGCGCCGAAGATCTGCGTTTCGATCAGTCTCGTCGCCCCGCCCGCGGGAGGCGGGTCGTCGTAGAGCTCGTAGTAGAGGGAGACCGCTTCCTGGAAGTGGCCGAAGTATCCGCTCGGCTGCGGCATCACGTCATACGGACCGCGTGCGAACGGCGATCCCTCGGAGCGCGGCTGCACGTCCCAGGCGAAGAGGATCCCGCTCAGGGCCGGGTTCTTGAAGAGCCAGGGGCCCATGTCGATCGTTCCCGTCACCTCGCCCTGCCGCTTCTGCCCCTTCATCTTGTAGACGAATCCCATCCGGTCCATGTTCATGTCCTCGACCAGGACGCGGTAGGTGTAGACGCCGGGCGGGGCCGCCAGCCCGAGCGTGTAGATCTCCCCGAGAAGCGAATCGCGGGCGGCGTAGATGTCGGTGCTCTGGAGAACGGCTTCGCGCTGGAGGTATCCGGCTCTCTTCCCCGACTTGTTCCACATCTCGACCGTGACGCGCAGCTTGGCGGCATAGCGGTCGTTCTCGGGAACGAAGCGGATCTGGCGGTACGGAACGCGGATCGAGAAGTCGGCGCGGGCGTCCTTCTCCCCGTGGCGGAAGGCGGTCGCGGAAGCGTGGAAGCGGAGCTCGCCAGTGGACGTGGCAGGGTCGCCCGAGCTCCTCCCCACGGCGAGCGGGACGAAGAGCGCGGCCGCGAGGAGCGCGCCCAGAAGCCCGAGCCGCGGATGGCCCGTCGGTCGGGGTTCCGGCCTCCTCACGGGGGCGCCCCCCGTCCTAGAAGCTCACGTTCAGCGAAACGTGGTGCGCGTCGGACAGGAACTTCATGTCCTGATACGCGTAGTCGAGTCTCGCGACGGAGGATTTAATGACGGTCAGCGGGAACTTCACGCCGATGCCGGCCGTGAGTCCCTCGGTGTCGTAGTTGAGCTTGTACCCGCCCCGTAGGAAGAGGTAGTCGCGGAATCCGTACTCGGCCCCGAGGTTCAGCTTCTCGGAGTTGTCGGGCGGATGCGTGAACTCCGCGCTCGTCAAGAGCCGGCTCTCGCCGCTCTGCATGAGGGCCGCCGAGCCGCCGACGCGGAAGAAGACCGGCATCTTCACCTTCTCGTCGATGAAGGTCATGTCGCTTCCGATGTTCTGGATCGCCATGCCGATCTTGGCTCCCAGCACGCCCACGTCGTAGAGAGTGCCGAAGTCGAACGTGACCGATTTGCCCTTCACGTCGTCCAGGCCCGTCTGCACGTAGTTGATGTTGAACCCGGCCGAGAACTTGTCGGTGAGGGAGCGGGCGTAGGAGAGCCCGTAGGTCCACTCGCCCGCGTCGAAGGTGTCGCCGTTCCCTTCCGGCAGATAGGTCGTCCGGACAATGTCCCGGCTCATCGTGAGGGCGCGCACGTTCACGCCCAGCATGCCCGGGATCCACTTGATGTTGAACACGTAGCCTGCCTGGTCGAACGACACGTCCGCGGGCCACGCTGTGTGATTCAGGGTGATGGACTGCCCCGACAGGCGCGAGATGCCGGCCGGATTCCAGTACACCGCCGACGCATCGTCGGCGATAGCCACGTAGGAATCCCCCATCGCGTTCGCGCGGGCGCCCACACCCATCTTGAGCGATTGCCCGCCCAGGGTTCCCACCTTTTCGAAGATCTGCGCTCCTTCCGCCGTCAGGGGCAGCACGAGCAGACAGAGTGCGATCACGATCGCGATTCTCACGCCATTCCTCCTCGGTTCCCGGTGGGTCGCTCCGGCCGGTCTCATCGAATCACCACGAACTTGCCGACTTGCCGCCCCAGATCGGTGTCGACCGAATAGAGATAGATGCCGCTGACGATCTTCTGTCCGTTGCGCGAGATCAGGTTCCACGGAACGGACCCCTGCCCTGTCGTCAACGGATCCTTGCCGAACTGGAGGTCGGCCGGAACGTTGCCGTCGAAGGGAATGTCCTTCACCAAGTCGCCGGCGAGCGTGTAGATGTGAATGGTGCCCTTGGTCTTGGGCAGGTTGACGAACACCACTTTGGTCCCGGACGGATCCTCTTCCCGAGGCACGAGATCCCACTGAGCGCCCGCCTTGTACGGATTCGGGACGACGTAGACCTCCTTCGTCGTCGGCTGGGATTCTCCGCGCGGATAGACGACCTGGGAGTTGGTCGCGCCCGGATTGCCGCTCAGGATCACGTCGTTTGCCGGAACGTCGCCCGGCACGACCGACACCGGAACGATGGAGTAGAAGTAGGGGAATCCGTTCAGCACGTTGTGATCGACGTAGCTGTAGCGTCCGATCGAGTAGAGCGTGTCGATCTCCGCACGGGCGTGGGTCGGATCGTTGTCCACGCGCCGGGCCACCGGATCCCACCTGACTTCGACCGTGTCGATGCCCACGATCCCCGCGGCGGGATCGATCAGCTCGCCGAGCGGGTGCGCCGACACCCCCTTCGGGTCCACGCGCCACTCACCCAGGAGCGTCCAGAGCTCCCGGGACGGTGAGTTCGTTCCGAGCGGGCGGTCCCATCCGGCGGCCTTGTAGATGCGATAGCCGATGAACTCCTTCAAGTTTCCGCGCTGCGCGTCCCGGATCCCCTCGGCGAAATTGCTCCACTTGAGGGTGACCTGGTTGTTCCCCGGGAAGAACCAGGCCGAGACCCGGACCGAATCCGAGTGCGTCGTGTAGTTCGGCAGGAAGTCGCTCACCTCGTTGTTGCCGTTCGACCCCGAATAGAACGGGGACGGCAGCGGCGCGGCGGCCACCCAGTTGATCAGGTGCTCTCGTCCGCCGAGCCCCGTGTTCACGTCGCAGTCGAAGTCGACGTACGTGCACTCGGTGGACGTGATGTTCACCGCAACCGTGTCGGCCGAAGCGCAGTGCGTCACGAGCGGTGAAACCGCATCCGTGCAGACGTACTTGCCCTGCTGCTGATCGGCGCACGGAGTGTTCGCATCCCAGGGAGGAATGTCCGCAAAACGGCCGTCGTGGTCCGGAGCGTCCGGGTCGCTGCGGAACCGGCGCTTGCAGACCGACGAATCTGGAACTTCGTACGTGAAGAAACGACCGCTCTGCAAGTTCCGGAGACAGGTCTCCTTGCCGCAGGATCCTGACGTCAGGTCGTTGTCGAGGTCGGCGTAGAGGCCGTCGAAGACCTGCTGCGCCGAGACGGCGTTCGCCACGAGCGAGCTCGGCGTGCTGGTGCCGCCTCCGGTGTCGCGCCCCAGCCCCAGGCCCGCCACCCACGCGACCGAGATCGTGAGGGTCGAGTCCGGAAGGATCTGGCGGAAGGGTCCGGTCGCCATGAGGAACCGGTAATCCAGGGGTCGCTGCGACGATTGCGTGACCGCGGAGTTCGGATTGAAGCTGTTGTTCGGATTGAGCCTCGGATCCGACATGAGCTGATAGCGCTGGGCGTCGTTCTCCGGGTCGCCGCCCGAGGCGAACGAGGCGGAGCCCGAGAAGAACTTGAACGACGTGATCCCGACCCGCGGCGGCGCGTTGACGCCGGCCGGATCGGTCGTGTGATTGAGGAACATGCAGCCGAAGTAGCCGTCTCCGGGGACATCCCCGCCCTTGTTGTCCTGCGGCCGGTTGGGATTGTCCGGGTTGTCCCAGGCGTACGCCATCTGGATGCGCCGCTTGACCGCCTCGCCGGTCGAGCCGATGTACGTGACCGTCGAGTCGAAGAGGGCCGCTTCGTCGTCCTGGAAGTAGCCGTCCACCGCCCGGTTCCCGATATCGGGGTCGGCGAAGATGGCGACGAAGACGTTGCGAAGGGCGCGGCCGCTCAGGTTCTGGATCCGGTAGTCCATGCCGACGAAGTCGCTCTGCCCCGGGGTCGACCACGCGTAGCTGGTCTGCCGCACCTTGATCCCCAGGGGAACGTGCTCGGGATTGATCTGGCGGATGGCCGGCAGGTCGTCCCGGTACTCGCAGGCGAACATCTGCTGGCCGATGGCCGCGTAATCCTCGTCGCAGAGGCCGTCCCCGTCGTCGTCGAGACCGTTCAGGAAGTCCTCGTCGATGCGGCCGTCGCCGTCGTCGTCCGGGTTCAGGCTGCTCGAGATGATGCGGTTGCCGCCCGGAATCCCCTCATAGGACTCGCGGACGTCGGCCACCTGATCGATCGGGAGGTTGACGCAGGGGTCCTCCGGGTTGGTCTCCGGGGAGAACTCGACGGCGTACGCCGCCGTGGTCACGTGCGGGATGCCGCTCGCGTCCACGGCCCCGACCCAGAGGCCGGCGGCGTAGAGGTGGTCGACGCCGGATCCGGGCGGATATTCGGCCGAGGGAACTGTCGTTCGCGCCGGGTTCGCCGCGTTTCCGGTCTGGCCGATGTTGGTTACCTGCAAATGCAGGCGGCCGACGTTGTGCACGAACTTGCCGTCGAGCCGGAACGTCCGGTTGGCCGGAAGCTTCACGGTCTCCGTCGATCCGGCCGGCGGCTCGTAGTAGGCAGAGGCGCTTCCACAGAGGATGGCGACCGCCGCGACGGAGGCGGCTGCGAGTCCCCCTCGGAGGGCCCGCCTCATCCCCACCATCGATCGACCTGCCTGGCTCATGGTGTCTGGCTGTCTCGTCATGGTCAGAATTGGACCCCCACTCCCAACCGGAGCACGCGTCCCTGCTGGAACACGCGAGGATCGTTGACGGGGAACCAGTCTTCACGACCATCCCCGTCGAGATCCTGGGTCAGGAAGGCTCCGCCGGCCCTGCCCGTCTCTGTGTAATAGACCGTGTACGAATTCGAGTTCACCCCGTTGTTCGGCCACAGGCTCGGCTGGAGCTCGGTGATGTTCTCCGCGTCGAGCAGGTTCGTGCCCTGGATGTAGAGCGTGACGCTCTGCCCCCAGACGCGGAAGAACCGTTCCGCCTGGACCGAAAGGGTGGACGTCGAGGGGAGGCGCTCCGAGTTCACGAGTGCAGGATCCTGCCGACGCTGCTCGCGCTGTTCCGGCGTGTACGGGAAGCCCGTTCCGAACTGATAGACGAACGAGGCCGCCCAGTCCTTCTCGTTACCGAGCCGGAGCGTCGCCGAGACGCTGTGCCGCTGATCCCACTCGAGCGGCTGCTCCGAGGTCGGCTTGTACTGATCGCTCAGGTTGCCCGAGCTCGCGAGGGCGCGGTTGGGGTCGGAGGCTGTCCCGGTGGCATTGCCGTACGTGTAGTTGAGCTCGCCCGAGAAACCGTGGCTGTGGCGCTTGATCAGGGTCATCTCGATGCCGCGCGAGGAGGCGTAGTCGCCGTTCACGCGTGTCGGGACGGTGATGGCGAAACCCGGCACTTCCTGGTCGACCGTCGTCAGGAGGCCGAAGATGTCTTTGAAGTAGACGCCGAACTGACCGTAGATCTCCTTGCTGAACAGGTGCTGCACGCCGAGCTGATAGGAGATCGTCGTCTGAGGTTCCAGGTTCGGATTGCCGCGCGCCTCGGCCGAGATGTTCCGGCCCTGGTAGAGGTACAGGCGGTCCGGCACCTGGAAGAGACGGCCGTAGTGGAAGCTCATCACGTCGCGGTCGGAAATCGGATAGGCGATGCCGACGCGCGGGCTCCACTGCGTCTTCACCTTGTCCGCGACCTCGGCGGAGGAGATCTGGTTCCCCACCGAGAAGCTGTCGTACCGGATGCCCGCGTTGAGGACCATGCCCTCGTACTCCCAGCGATCCTGCGCGAAGAAGGAGCCCTCGGGGTTGTAGTTCTGGAACTCGTCCCGCGTCGCGCCGTAGTCCCCGTTCGCGTCGAGCACGTTCGGGAACTGCGTGAGGAGGAACGAGAGGTCGTTGTAGTTGATGTCGCCGCCGACCATGAAGTTGTGGGCTTTGACCTTCTTCGAGTAGTCGCCGTTCAGCGTGTAGGTGGCCGTGTTGCGGCGCTCGTAGAACGGGTAGTCCCCGTTCGTGACGTAGTACTGGCCGTCCAGACGGTTCAGCGGGTCGTAGTAGTTGTTCGGCCGCTGCTGGTACTCCCAGAGCTGACGATCGAGCACGTCTTCCGTGGACTTCCACTGCTGCCGCGAGACGCGAAGGTTGTAGATCTCCCCGATCCCCAGCGTGTGCTTCCAGGTCAGTGCGATCTGCTGGTACGACGCATCCGTCACCGGGAGATGGTCCGCGGTGTTCATCGGGATGTACGACGAGTCGACCGGGTAGTAGGACCAGGTCCCGTAGCGGCGGGTGATCGTCCCGTCCGTGGGCGCCGTCGAGTCCTGGATGACCTGGACGAAGCCCTCCCGGTTCCAGCGATTCTGGTACTGGCCGTCAAGCGTGTGGTTGTCGATGAATTCCAGATTGAGTTTCGCGTTCGGCGTGACCTTGTAGGTCAGCTTGCTCGAGAGGTTGGAGGCGTTCGCCTGGCGCAGCCCGGTCCGGATGAAGTCGAGGAACCGGTGCTCGTTGTGCTCCGAGGTGTTCGCCAGGTAGGTGTCGGTCCAGGTCCCCTCGTAGGAGATGTAGTAGTTGGTCTTGTTGAAGAGGAACGGCCCACCGAAACCAACCGAGACGCGCTCGAAGTTGTTGAACTCCTTGTCGTGCTCGCCGTACCGGTCGGTGAAGTAGCGCATTTCGCCGGCGAACTTGTCCCCACCCTCGCGGGTCGTCAGGCTGATGACGCCGGACAGGGCGTTTCCGTACTGGGCATCCATCCCTCCGAGCACCTGCTCGCTGGAGGAAACCGCGAGAAGTCCGAGATCCACGCCCTCGGCGCGGAGCGGATTTCGGCTCGCGATGCCGTTCACCACCGTGAGCACCTCGTCCCCACGGCCGCCGCGGAAGTGGAGCTCTCCGTTCTGGCTGATGACGCCCGCCTTGAGTCCGATCGCGTCCTTGTAGCTGTCGACCGGAAGCGAGTGTAGGTCGTCGCTCGTGACCATCTGCTTGGTGGAGCTGTCCCTCTTGCGGATGGCGATCTTCTGGTCGCCGATCACGGTCGTTTCCCTGATCCTGACGGCGTGCTCCACCAACTTGAAATCGATGCTCACCGTTCGGTTGGCGTCGACCTTGACTCCCATCCTCTCCTGCTGCTCGTAGCCGACCATCTTGACGCGGATCGTGTAGGTGCCCACCGGAACCTTGATGATGGTCGCGATGCCCTGCGCGTTCGTCTGTCCGCCGGTCTGAGCACCGAGGACGAAGACTGGCGCGTACGGCATCGGGGCGCCCCCCTCGTCCACGACCTTGGCCACGATCGTCCCCGTCTGGGCGAAGGCGGGGACCGCGAACGCAACGAGGACGAGTGCGAGGAACGAGGAGATCGAGGTCGGCCGCACCGCTCGGGCGGCTACGTGACGCCGCGTCTTGCAGCTCCTCATGGATTCGTCCACTCCTTTCGACGACAAGATTCGAAGGATCGAGAAAACGTAACGTTTATGCGGTTTTTCGCGCCCCGAGTCAAGGCAATTCATTGCAGAGCACCTGCTTGGAGCCGTCGAACGATGTCACGGAAGGGCACGTCGCACACACCATGGGCCAAATCCGGACGGGATGGTCGGGGGGTGCTCGACATCAGGGGGGGGAACTTCAGAAGACGCACCGAAGTACGTTCTCTTGTGAGGGAGTATATCCGGAAAGTCCGGGTCGACAAGGGATTTTTTCAAAATTCCGTGACACTGGACATGTGGAAGCCCTGAATTCGTAGCGCCGGGCAGACCACCCCTCCCGCCCGCACCGCCTCCGACATCCCCTCCACCCGGTTCAGCATCTCGACGACGCTCTGATTGAAGCGGAAGTTACGGACCGCGTGGGTGATGCGCCCGTTCTCGATCGCGAAGAGGCCGTCCCGGGTCATCCCCGTGAGGGTCGCCGTCATGGGATCGACGACGTTCGTGTACCACACCCGGGTGACCCACAGCCCCCGCTCGATCCCGTCGAGCAGGGCCTCGGGAGGGCCAGCCCCTCCGTCCAGGACCAGATGGCGCGCGAGCGGGCCGATCGTGTTGGGAATGGGGAGGCTATGCCCGGTCGACTCCTTCCCTTCCTTCGCCGCCGTGGGGCGGTCGTAGACGGGGCCCCGCGCGATCCCGCGCTCGATCAGGGTGGTTGACCGGGTCGGGATTCCCTCGGCGTCGAAGGGAGAGCCGCGATGGAGCGGGTGGAAGGAATCGTCCCGGAGCGTGACGTTCTCCCCCATCACGCGCTCCCCAATCCTGCCCGAGAGGAAGCTCCGCCCCTCCTGGACGGCAAGCGCTCCGAGGGAGATCCAGGAGAGATCCGTGAGGAGGTCGGCGACGGCCGCAGGCTCGAGGACCACGGTATAGGAGCCCGGGTCCCAGGGCTTCGCGCCTCGGGAGCGGATCGCCTTCTCCACCGCCCGATCGGCGAGCGCGGCGCCGTCCACGTCGGAGGCGCGCCAGCTCTCGCGCTCCGCCCAGCCCGATGCGGCGCCGTCGAGCGCGGAGATGCGAAAGGCGGCACGCGTGCCGCGATGGTAGGCGAAGAGCCCGCGCGTGTTCGCGATGGCCATCGCGTCGAGCATGCCGTAATCGCCGATCGTACCCCGGCCGGTTTCGTAGATGCCGGCCGCGGTCACGCCGGCCTCGACGCACCGCTCGACCGCGCGTCTGACCTCGCTCACGCGTCCGTCCGCGTCGAGGTCTGCCGTGCTCGAATCGTCCGCGTCGACGCTCCGATACGACTGCGGCCCTGGGAGCGGCAGGAGATCCGGTATCTCCGGCTGAACGCGAGCCGCGGCTAGGGCGGCATCGAGCAGTCGCTCGATGCCCTGCCGCGAGAGATCGTTTCCGTTCGCCCGGCCGGTCCGCTTCCCGTCCACGACGCGGACGGAGAGCTCGACCCGGTTCTCGGAGACGTTCTGCGTGATCTCGTTGTTCGCGAATCGCGTGAGCCGGCTCACGCCGCCGCCCACGACCGCCTCGACTTCGCGTCCCTGGGCCGCGACGAGGACCTGGTCGAGGAGAGCCCGCGCTTCCTTCTCAGTCATCGTATCCGACCCCGACGTTCACCTTGCGGAAGCGGGCCGGAGCGGAGCCGTGCGTCATCTCGGCCACCTGGCCCGGCTGCCCCTTGCCGCAGTTCGTCACGCCCCACGGCTTCCATGCCTCGGGCCCGCAGACGAAGTCGCAGGAATTCCAGAATCGCGGCGTGATTCCCTGGTAGGTGGGATTGCGCAGCATCCGCACGCGCCTCCCCTTCTTGATCTCCCACGCGATCTCGGCCTTGAACTGGAAGTTGTACCGGAGCTGGTCGATGCTCCAGCTGCGATTGGTTTCGAGGTAGAGACCGTCGTCGGTGTCGGCGAGGAGATCGTCGAGCGAGCCCTGTCCCGGCATGAGGCTCAAGTTCACCATCCGGATCATGGGAACGTGGTGCCAGCCGTCCGCCCTGACGCAGCCGCGGCTCCGCGATTCGCCGATCGTGTGCGCCAGCTCGCGTGAGGTGAGATAGCCCACGAACCATCCATTCTCGACGATCGGCCAGCGCTGCGCCTCCACTCCCTCGTCGTCGTAGCCGAAGGTGGCGAGGCCGCCCGGAAGCGTGCCGTCGGCCATCAAGGTGACGTGCTCCGATCCGAAGCGGAGCACGCGGAGCTGGTCGGTCGTCAGGAAGCTCGTGCCCGCGTAGTTCGCCTCCATCCCGAGCACGCGGTCGAGCTCGGTCGGATGTCCCACGGACTCGTGGATCTGAAGCGCGAGCTGCGATCCTTCGAGGATGATGTCGCGCTCCCCTTGCGGGCAGGGATCGGCCGTCAAGAGGGCCACGGCTTCTTCAGCGACCCGCGGCGCGTTCTCCACCCAGGGGATCGACTCGATGAGCTCGTAGCCCCGCGTCTGATGGAATCCCTCGGCCTGAGGGAAGCTCCGGCGCTGGACTTCGGTGGCGGAGACCGCCGTCGCGCTGTAGCCGCCTCCCGACCGGACGATCGTCTGGTCGATATCGCTGCCCTCGGTGCTGACATAGATCTGACGCTTCTTCACGAACGTGAGGAAGCCCTCGGCGATCGCGACGCCGGACACGCGCCGCAGCGCTTCGTCGACACGGAAGAGCAGGTCGAGCTTCCGCTCGAGAGGCACGTCGAAGGGATCGATCACGCAGGGCGAGGCCCAAACCGCGCGATGGGGCGGTTCGGCCGCGAGGCGAACCGGCCTTTGGAGGAGTCCCGAGCTCGCGCGCGCGATTCCGACCGCCTCGGCGGCGCACGCGTCAACCGCGTCCTTCGTCAGGAATCCCGTGGCCGCGTAGCCCCAGCCGCCCTGGACGAGCACGCGCACGCCGAGGCCGACCGAATCGGAGCGGTCCACGGATCCGACCTGCCCGTTCTTGACCTGGAGGTCTTCGCGCGCGGTTTCGAGGAAACGCACGTCAGCGTAGTCGGCGCCGCGCTTCCGCGCAGTGTCGAGCGCCTGCTCTGCGAGGGAGCGCACGCCGGCCGCGAAGCTAGAAGGCGCGCTGGATGAAGAGGTAGCCCTGATCTCCGAACCCGATCTCATCGGCAGGATCGTCGGGCGCCGAGTCGAAGTGGTAGTGCTCGTAGGAAGCGTCGATGCGGCAATGGAGGGCGTTCCAGTAATAGCCGAGCCCCAAGGTGAGGCCCGCCCCCTTGACCGGCGCGCTCGCGTCCTGGCGATTCGGATCGAGGCGGATCAGCTCCACCCCGGCGCGAAGCGGGAGCGCGGGCTTGAGGCGATACTCGCCGCCGATGTTGAACGTCGAGCTCATCCGGCTGAAATCGGGGAGCTCGTTGGTGAAATCCTCGCGGAATTCCCGCGCCAGCTGCATCTCCGCGCCGAGGACGCCCTGCTTGTTCGGGAGATCCACCGAGAGCCCGCCGGCGAAGCGATAGCCTTGGCGCTTCACGTCGAGCTCGTTCACGCTCGGAATGACGACTTCGTTCGCGCGGATCCACTCATACTCGCGGTAGTAGCCCCACTGCGCCCCCAGGTGCACGGGGCGACCAGGGGGACCCACCAGCCAGCGGGTGCTGACCTCGTTGTGGCGGAGCCCGCTCAGGAACGCGGACCAGTGCTTCTTGAAGACATTGTCCGGATTGGCGTCGCCCGGGAGCGGGTTCATGAAGAACTGAGGCGCCCAGTTGATCCGCGCGACCTCTTCACCGTCGAACGAGCGGTGCCGTCCATCGATGATCGCCTCGAGCCAGGACGTGTTCTTGTAGTGGATCGCTCCGCCGTACGCGACCTCGGGACGGTCCCAGTCGTACTCGTCCTGGTTGAGCGACGACTCGCTGATGCCGGTCACGTTCGCCTTGGAGTACTGGCCCCACCCCGAGACCGTCATCTCCGAGTTGAGAACGTGGGGGCGATACATGGCGCCGCCCTGGACTTCCGTCCGCTCGCTCGAGACGTTCAGATCGTAGGGAATGAGAAGGCGACGGTTCTCGTTCTCGGTCCGATAGCCGATCCGCCCGCCGATCGTCAGCCCTTCGAAGAACTCGCGCGCGTAGGTCACCGAGATCTTCGGCGACTCGACACTGGCGCCGAACGTCCGGTCGGTCGTGACGGCATTCAGCTCCGGGGCGACGGGAAGGTCGAAGTCGCGGATGAACCGGCAGTCGTCGGGCGAGGGGCACCCATCGTGACGGCTCGCATCCACGTTCGCGTAGTCGAAGCTCGCGGCCAGGGCCCACTTCCTCCCGGGCCGGAATTCGCCACGGATGCCGGCGCCATGCAGCACGGCGCTGTTCGCGTAGCCGTAGTCGGTGTGATCGTGCCCTTGATACGTGATGGGCACCTCGACGTACGAGCTGTCGCGCGATTCGCGGAGTCCCGCCGGGTTATTCGAGTAGCCGTAGGGATCGAGGCGGCTCTGATCGTCCGGAATGGCGACCTGGATCCCTCCCATTCCCTTGAGCCTCGCGGATGCATTTCCGGTGAAGGGCTCGACCGGCGTGCCGTTCAGCCAGGCGTCCATGACCTGGGCTCGGGCCTGACCGGCCATCGCGGAAAGAAGGAGGATCGCGGAAACCACGAGAAGCGTTCGCGCATGGCGCGTGAAAGAGGACATGGCGTACTCCGGGACCGATACGATGCGGGGAGTGGTCATCGGGCGATCAGGGCCGCAAGTAGATCGGGATCAGGTCGGAGACGCTCCGGGCTTTCGTCGTCCCGTCCACGATGGTGAACCGCACGGCATAATGGCCGCCAGGCACGAGCTGGATGTCGTCCGGCCTGGGTGGGCCTGGATTTTCTACGCCGTTAATGATGACGGGGGGGAAGTGCGTGATCAGATCGCGTCGCAGTTCGAGTCCCCACTTCCCCATCGCCCACGCGCCGCGGGCCACGACGTCGACCTGGCTCTGGGTGGGGAGAATGAGGCGGAATGACGGTTGATAGTCGCCCGGATTCCATGTCTTGTCCACCTGCGTCGGGTTGTCGAGACGGATGGGATTGAAGGTCTCACAGGCACCGAAGGTCTTGGCAACCGTGTTCCAGATCACGGTGATTGTAGGCTTGCCGCGGTTGAGCCTGATTTCGCGAGGGTTCTTGCTCGCGATCTTGAGCGGTACATAGTTGCCTGAATCGTGATTCGCGAGCATGTAGGTCCAATTTCCGGCGTCCCGGACCGGGCCCGACCCGTTGTCGTAGAGGTCCTCCATGTAGGAACCGCCGGGATGGTCCACCGATCCGACGGCGTCGGAATCGTCGACGGCGCCCGTGAATTCCGTGGGGTTCACCGGCGTTGCGGGATCGGTCGTCTCCGCCCCCCAGCGCCAGAGATCCTTGGGGTAGCTCCCGCTTGGACTCGAGAAGACCTCCACCAAGACCTCGTCTTCCTGGATGTTTCTGTTGATCGTCCAGTTGGCGGCTTTTACGAGATCGGTGTTGCCCGTGGTGCAGTCGATCAACGTGTCGCCCGTGGCGTCATCGACGACGTCGGCCGTCGTCACGAGCGGCATGTGCAGGCGGTTTTCCGTTCTGTCGGGCCACTGGAGGAGGAATAAGATGCCGTCGGGTACGTTTTGATGGGACTCGTCCACAGTCCAGAGGCTGCGGACGGAGAGGTAGTAGGTGCCCCCGCGTTCGCCTCCCTCGTTGTGCATGCGGATGACCGACGCATCGCCCGTGACGGCCCACTCGATGTCCGTCACGCGGCCGTCGATCAGAAGCTCGCGCGATTCCCCCTGAGGCGAGTTCAGAAATCTCTCGTTCGCCCGCACCGCCGTGATGGAGCTGACTGGGTCGGGTTCGGTGGGTTGAGTTTCGCCGCAGGAGAGGCTCGTGGCGGCGAGCACGGCACAAAGAATCCCTGTTCGGAGCATCTTCGAAGAAGGCATCTATCGTCCTCGGATCATTCGGACTTTAGGGGGGGATATCGGGCGGTACGTTACCGATCGGGGCGCTGGACTGTCAAGCAAAAAGCCCCGGATCGAGGTTGGGGAATATCGGGTACCTGGCTTCCATTGCAGCGACTTCCGGCTCCTCGATGGGCCCCTGGGTGAGCGCGCGATCGAGGCGTCCGAAGCGATCCAGGTGCTCCTCGGTGCGTCGATGCGCGTACGGGACCAGGGTTCCGGTCTTCATGATGAACGCCCAGTCGCTCGCCTGGGCCAGGAGGAGCTCGCGGCCCGCCTGACGGAGGGCCCGGCCGCGCAAGGCGTCCCCTCGGTCCCCTTCCCGTGCGAGCGCCGCCATTCGCTCCGACGCGCGGAGCAGATGGCGGTAGATCCAGTCGTTCGAAGGATCCAGCCAGACGCTCGAGTACCCTTCCGCTCCCCAGCTCGATGGAAAGAGCCGCCCCTCCGCCGCGCGCGGGATGCGAGCCGCGGCCTCGGTCGCGGACACCGCCTCGAGATCGTCGCTCTCGGCGACTCGATCGAGGACGAGATCGAGCCACTCCGGCCCTTCGTACCACCAGTGGCCGAACAGCTCGGCGTCGTACGGAGCCAGGATGAGGCAGGGCTGCCCGATGGCGCGCGCCGCGCGGCGCGCCGCGTCCTCCCGCGCGCGCACGAAGTGGGACGCATGCGCCACCGCGCGCGCGCGCGCGCGATCGGGATCGTAGAGCTCGCGGTGCTCGAAGCGGCGGTCCGTGATCCGGTGATACTTGAGCCCGAGGTGGGTCCGCGTGCCGCCCGACGGAAGATCGGCGCGGATCTCGTCGAGCGGAAGATCGAATCCCTGGTCGCGGTAGTACTCGCGGTACTCGGGATCGCCGGGATAGCCCTCGGTCGCGCTCCACACCTGGCGCGACGCGTCCACGTCGCGGCCCAGCGCGAGCACGCCGGCGCCCGTGCGAAACGGCGCGTAGGTTCCCGGGAGCGGACGCGGGCACGCGTTCGCGATCCCGTGCGCGTCCACCACGAACCACCCGACTCCGAACTCCGCGAGGATCGACTCCACGCCCGGCGTGTAGCCGCACTCCGGGAGCCACATGCCCTCGGGCGCGTGGCCCAGCCGGCGCTCGAGCTCCCGGGCGGCGGTGCCGATCTGAGCGCGCCACGAGGACGCGCCCAGGTCCATCAGAGGAAGGAAGCCGTGCGTGGCGCCACAGGTGACGAGGCTCACGACGCCCGCTCTCTCCAGCGACGCGAACGCCCCGACGACATCGCGCCGGTACGCGTCCTCGTAGCGCCGCCGCCCCTCGCGGAAGCGGTCGAGGTAGTGGCGCGAGAGCCGCTCGAGGCCGGCTTCGTTCGCGTGGCGGCGGACGTCGCGCGCGGCCAGGTCCTCGAGGCGCGCGAGCCGGTGCGCGAGGCGCCCCCGGATGAGATCGTCGTCCAGCATCGCGATCAACGTGGGCGAGAGCGAGACGGTGATCCGCCCGCGCGCGCCGCGGTCGGCGCGCCGCTCGAGGACGCCGAGGAGCGGGAGATAGCACTCGAACAGCGCCTCGACCAGCCAGCGCTCCTCGAGCGGATCCTCGTACTCGGGATGGCGCACGTACGGGAGATGCGCGTGGAGCAGGACCGAAAGGAAGCCCGACGGGCCCGGCGCCGTCACGATTCGCCGGGGCGGGTCGCGAGATAGCGCGCGACGGAGCTCGGGGATGTGCGCGGGGATCCCGATCGCGCGCGGGCGGCCTCGGCGTCGAGCCACGCGGCCGACGCGGGGTCGATGGACCAGTCGCCGGTCTCGGCGCAGGGCCCGTCCGGCGGCACCGGCATCCAGCGCGACGTGAGCAGCACGGCCAAGCCCGACGGCAGATCGAGCCCCAGCTCGGCGCGAGCCACGCCACCGGACACCTGGAGATCGAAGAACCAGGTCTCGTCCCGAAGCGCGTCGGGGAGATCGATCGCGATGGTCGCGAGCGGAGCTCCGTCCGGACCCGCTGCTTGATGCACGACGATGCGGTACCGGACCGGCGCCCGCGCCGCCTTCGCCATCGACTCCGCGCGCGCCTGGAGCCTGGACGAGATCTCCCAGATCGCGGCCGCGCGGTGCGGGTCGCGGATGAGGAGATGGAGCCGGTCCTCGTCGTAGCGCCGCCCCCGAAGCGGAGCGGCCGGCGCCTCGACCGGAGTCTGGGTTGCGAGGCGTTCGAGCGACGTCATGGATTCCCTTTCGTCAGCGGAGCAGGACCAGGCGGCGCGCGATCTCGCCGTCCCTCCATCGTACGCGCAGATAGTAGACGCCGCTCGAGAGCGTCCGCCCGTTGTCGGCGGTCCCGTTCCAGTCCCAGGCCATGAGACCCGTGTCTGGAATCCGGAACTCCCAGACGCGGACGCGCCGCCCGCGGGCGTCGAAGATCTCCGCTTTCGTGACCGCCCCTTGGGGCGCGCGCACGCCCAGGTGAACCGGCCCGCGGCTCGGCGTCGGCGCGGCGCTCACGGAGGGCCTCGGCGCTCCCCCGCCCGGCGCGGGGGAACCGGACGATCCCGACACCGTGACGATGACGCTGTCCGGAACGAGCTGCTCCCGGCCGCTCGAGTTGCGCGCCCGGAAATGGATCACGTGGTCCGCCACGGGCAGGTTGAACGTGAGCGAGAAGCGCTCCGCCCCTTCATCCATCACGCCGTCGTCCGACGGGAGCGTGGTCCAGGGTCCGCCATCGACCCGGTACCAGAGCGAGTCGATCGTAGCGATGGTAATCGAATCCCCTGCCCCGAAGAGGAATGGATTCGTGTTCGGGAACGCGACGTCTCCGGCGGTGCCGGTGACGTGGATCGGGAACCCGGGCATGTTGCCGTAGTGGGTCGAGTCGGTCCGGACCGACGGCCGGGTCTCGTAGAAGTCGAGGACGCCGGAGTGGTCCCGGTCGACCCAGCCGATCGAGCCGATGGTCGAGGCGCAGAGGCTGTCGGGATAGTTCCCCTTCATCAGACAGCGGTCGTCCAGGCCGCAGTACCTCGGCGCCGGGATCACCGAGTTCGAGTTGGGCCAGCCGAAGTAGCCGGTCAAGAGCGTGCACGACCACCAGGCGCTGTTCGAGGGGTACTCGTCGAGTGCCCAGAACAGGTGCGTCATCTCGTGCTCCACGTAGTAGTCGAGCGCCGCGCTCCGCGTGTTCGTGTTGTTGATGGGCAAGACCAGCCACGGCCCGCCCAGATTCGCATGGGCGATGAATCCATCCGGGAAGGCGCCGTCGGGGTCGGTGTCGTTCTGCACCGCGAGGATGAGCGTCCCCCAGTGCGCGCCGAGCCGCGCGCGCGCCGCGTTGGCGACGTCGTACGCCTCCTTCTCCGCGTCGGTGCCGTAGCCCGCGAGCGGCTTGAGCGTCTCCCGGATCCAATCGAGCTCCAGGCTCGTCGTTCGCGTGATCGGCTCGTAGCCCGTCGGCAGGGATGCGTGCACCTCGATCAGGAAGGTGAGCGGGACATCGTGGGCCGCGGCGAACGTGGTCCACTTGAGCAGGCCGCGCGCCGCGGAGCGAACGACCGAGTCGCGGAGCGCCGGCGTCCAGTCGTAGAGGTTCGCATCGATGCTGCCGTCGGACTCCGGGAAGATGAGCGAGACGGCGACGCGCCCCATCATGAATTCACTCGTATCCGTCCACCGGGCTCCGTGCGGGAGACCGGCCGGCATCGGCGACGCTGCGTTCGGCCCGGGCCCTGGCCCGTCGATCCCGCTCCGGTCGAGCGGCGGCAGCATGTCCGCCCGGCCCTCGAAAGGATTGACGTCGGGATCCCCCGCGTAGGACGGCGCCCCGGACGGCGAGGGCGCGGGATTCTCGGCAGGACCGGTCACATCCAGGAAGCCGGCGGGCAGCGCGCGCTGCGGGCCGCGCGCGCGAACGAAGAACGTGGAGGGCAAGACGGCGACGTCGACGTGATAGCCCGCGCGCTCGAGCGCTTCGAGGGTCGCCCGGGGATCGCCGCTCACCCCTTCGATCACGCGAACGCCTTGCGGCCGCGCGAGCGTACGGAGTGCTTCGCGGCTGAAGCCCTCCGCGGACGTGGATGCGCTCACGGCTGCCCCCGCGGGAGCGGCCCCGAACGCCACCGCCGCCAGCAGGGCCGCGAGGGCGATCCTCAACCTAGCGAAGCTGGACGACGCGCACCGCACGGCGCTCTCCTCCCGATTCCGCGACGATCCAGTACACGCCGCTCCCCGCCTGATTCGCCCTCGCGTCCCTGCCATCCCAGCGGATCAAGGTGCGATCGGATCCCATCGGTCCGTCGTACAGAGTCCGGATCGATTCCCCGCGCACGTTGACCACGCGAACGCGGAGATGGCTCCCCGCCGCGCCTGGCCGCTCGATGGGAATCGCGAGCGCGCCGGAGAACGGATTGGGCGAAGCCGGTCCAACGCGAAAGGCGAGCGGAGCGGGCGGCGGATCGGACACCGGCGGCGGCTCGGGCGGGAGCACCGGCGTCGGGGTGATCGCGAACACGCGTCCCACGATGTCCGCGCCGCTCGAGACCGAGCGCGTGTCGCTCCACAGCACGACCACGTGGCCCGACGCATCGAGGCCCACGGTAGGATCGAGCTGGTCCGCGCTGAGCACGTCCTGATCGACACGCAGAATCCCCGTCGAGGGTGTCACGCCTCCCTCGAAGGCCTGCATCCACGGAGTCCAGTCGCCGACCCGCTTGGATTCCCAGGTGACGACGGACTGGCCGCCGGACACGGCGATCCCTGGAGCCAGCATGGCGTCGTCATGACCGGGATCGAGGCGGATCGGGCTCGAGAGCGCCGCTCCCGAGGTGGCAAAGCTCTGCACGTAGAGGCGTGAGAGCCCCGACGGATCGCTGCAGAGCCATGCCACCTCGATCCGCCCTTCCGAGCCGAGACCGATGCGCGGTTCGGATCGGGTCCCCGTCTGCCCCGCTCCGACCTCGATCGTGGCCCTGTCCTGGCGCAGATCCGAGCCCAAGTGGACGATCCAGAGCCCCGGTTCCACCACGCCGTCGATCGCATAGGCGAGCCAGTAGCCGCCCGAGCCGTCACGATCGAGATCCACCCCCACGACCGGCGACGAAGGAGGCGCCGTGAGGATCGGATGATTGTCCCCGATCCTCGCTCCGGCCAGCGTCAGGAGCTGACCGAAGGGCTGGGTCGTCCCGGTGCGCGCATCGAGCCAGGCCACCGCGAACGTGCTGCCGTCGGTCGTCGTGGCCGGAGTCGATTGCGCGCTCGCGAGGCGGTCCGAGATCCAGAAGCCCGAGACCGGGGGGTTGCCGGGCGCGGCATACAGGAATCCGCGAATCTCGCCCGCGTCCGAATCGCGTGCGAGCTGCGCCGCGATGAGGCCGGCGCCGGACATCGTCACAGCCGACGACGATGTGACGGGACGGTTCACGCCGTCGTCCTTCGCGATGAGATGGTTCGCACCCGATCGTCCGCCCGCCGCGGTGATCCACTGTCCGTAGAGGTCTCCGGTTCCGGTCCGGTAGTCGATCCACGTGGCCAGATACTGCCCCGGCCCACGGCCGACATGGGGACGCCTCTGATCCCCCGATGCCGCATCGTCGTTCAGCTGCGTCTCGGAATTCCGGCGCGTGCCGTCGGGCAGGATGGAGAGGGCGTAGACGTCCGGCGATCCGTTCCGTCCGTCCTCCCACACGGCCACGATTCCGTCGCGGCCGTCCCACACCGCGTCGGGCGTGCCTTGGCGCGCCGGAAGGAACGCGTTCACGCGAAAGTTCGCCCCGGGCGCGGTGGTGTCGTACGGGATGCGCGCCGCCTGGACGTTGGCGTCGATGCCCAGGTTGCCCCGATAGTCCTCCCAGAGCAGGTACGCGACACCCGGGGCCGAGAAGGCTCGCACGGCGCGCTGATCCTTGCCCAGGGGATCGTCGTTCACCCGTACGTTGCCGCCGACCATGCCGCCGGATGGATCGATGCGCTGCGCGTACACGTCGCCGGTGTCCGCGGGCTTGTCGCGCCGGTCGATCCAGCCGACGACGAAGCCCTCCTCACCGGCCGCGACGCAGACCGATTCGTCGTCCTGGTTCCCGGTGGTTCCGTTGACCTTGAAGTTGCCGCCGACCGGCTGGCCGAGCGCGTTCAGACGCTGCGCGAAGATGTCGTCCGTCGCCCCGAGCGTGGCACCGCCGCGGCCATCCTGCCAGGCGACCAGAGCCGAGCCGTCGGGCTGCGCGGCCACCGCGGGTCCGCCCTGGGAGCTCCCTCCCACGATCGGGTCCACCGAGATCTTGAAGTTGGGTCCTATGGGAGCGCCCGAAGCGGTGACGTAGACGCCGAAGATCTCCCCCTGGGCCTGGCGCTGGTCGGCCCACACGACGAGATAGCGGTCCGGACCGACGGCCGTGACGGCGGGATGGGACTGATCGAAGGAGCCGCCGTCGTCGTTCAAGCGGAGATTGGGGGTGATCCGAAGTCCGATCGAGTCGAGCGCCGCGCCGTAGATGTCGCGATTGGCCGCGCGCGTGTCCTCCCAGACGCAGAAGAACGTCCCGGCCGGGCTCGCCGCGATGTCGGGAAAGCTCTGCGTGCCGCCATTGGAGTCATCGTTGATGCGCCGGTTCAAGGAGGTCCCGATTCCTTGCGGATCGTGGATCGTGAGTGCGTACGCGTCGAAGTCCACGTTCGAGTTGAACGTGTTCCGTCCATCCATCCAGATCACGACGAGCGAACCGGACGAGCCGCAGGCCACGGTCGGCGCCCACTGGTTCTTGTTCACGCGGTCGTCGTTCACGAGGAACTCGTCCTGGGCGCTCGCGGGCAGAGCCGCGGCCAGCCAGGCGATCAGGAGCAACGGCAGAACGCCGGGACGCAAAGGCAACGAGCGATCACCCTTTCCGGCGTGGCGCGAGACCGGCGGCGCTCCGATCAGACCGTGAGCGCGGGGATCGTCACCTCGGGGAATCTGGAGAGCGTATCGAAGATGTCGCGGGCGATTTCGTGGAGCCTTTCGCGCGACTTCGCCTCGAACCGGACCACCAGAACCGGCTGGGTGTTGGATGCGCGAACAAGCCCCCAGCCGTCCCCGAACTGGACCCGGGCGCCGTCCACCTCGAGGACGTCGTACCGGGACCGGTAGTGCTCGCGAACGGAGTCCACGATAGCAAACTTGGCCGCGTCGGTGCAATCGAGTCGAAGCTCGGGGGTGGAGACGTACCGGGATTGCGGCAGCTCCTTGACCAGCGCGGACAGCGGACGGCCGGCCGAGGCGAGGATGCGCAGGAGCCGCCCCGCCCCGTAGAGCGCATCGTCATACCCATAGAACTCGTCCGCGAAGAACATGTGCCCCGACATCTCGCCGCCCAGCGGCGCGTGGGTTTCGCGCATCTTCGCCTTGATGAGTGAGTGTCCCGCCTTCCACATGATCGGGTTTCCACCCTTCTGCTTCACCAAGTCGACGAGCCCCTGGGAGCACTTCACTTCGAAGACCACCGTGCTTCCCGGCTTCTTCGCGAGCACGTCCGCCGCGAAGAGCCCGAGGAGCTCGTCCCCGAAGATCATCCGCCCGTTCTCGTCCACCGCACCCACGCGATCGGCGTCGCCGTCGAATCCGATCCCGAGGTCCGCCTTCGTGGCGCGCACCCGGTCGCACAGGGGCTTCATCAGCTCCGGCACGGTCGGGTCCGGGAGATGGTTCGGGAACCGGCCGTCGGGCTCGGCAAACATGGCGTCCACGTCGCAGCCGATGGCTCGAAGGAAGCGGGGTCCCAGGATGCTGGCGGCGCCGTTCCCTGGGTCGCACACGACCTTGAGCGGCTTCGCGAGCTGGATCCGTCCGCTCAGGTCGGCCATGTAGGCCTCGTCGACCGAGGCCTCCTCGACGGTGCCGCGCTTCTCGAGAACACCCGCGGTCGCGCCGCGCCGCTCGATCTCCTGGATCTCGGGCCCGTGGAGCGAGTTGGTCCCCTCCGACACCTTGATGCCGTTGTACTCGATCGGGTTGTGGCTTCCCGTGATCATCACGCCGGCATCCGCCTTCAGATGGAGCACGGCGAAGTAGAGCGTGGGCGTCGGCACCTGCCCGACATCCACGACCGAGGCTCCCTGATCGCGCAGACCCTCGACCACCGCCGCGCGGATGCGCGGCGACGAGAGCCGGACGTCCCGGCCGACGGCGATCCGGCGCTTGCCGCGCTCCGCCATCATCTGTGCGAACGCGCGCCCCACGGCGCGCGCGACGTCGTCGGTCAGGTCCCGGTCGGCGATGCCGCGGATGTCGTACTCGCGGAAGATCTGCGGGTTCACGGGCGCTCCTTCATTCTGAGGTAGGCATCGATGAATGGATCGAGGTCTCCGTCCATCACGGCCTGCACGTCGGTGACGACGACATCGGTGCGATGGTCCTTGACCTGAGTGTACGGCTGAAAGACGTACGAGCGGATCTGATTTCCCCAGGCGATGTCCTTCTTGCCGCCGCCGAGCGAATCGCGCTTCTCCTTGTCCTCCTCGAGCCTCAGGGCGTAGAGGCGGGCGGTGAGGACCTTGAGCGCCGCGTCCCGATTCCTGTGCTGCGACCGCTCGCTCTGGCACTGGACGACGAGCCCGGTCGGCAAGTGCGTGATCCGCACGGCCGACTCGGTCTTGTTCACGTGCTGGCCCCCCGCGCCGCTCGCACGGTAGGTATCGATACGGAGGTCGGCATCCTTGATCTCGACGGCGCCGTCGTCCCCCGCTTGAGGATAGACGAAAACGGAGGCAAAGGACGTGTGGCGCCGCTTCTGGGCGTCATAGGGAGAGATGCGCACCAGCCGGTGCACCCCGCGCTCCGCTTTGAGATAACCGTACGCGAGGTCGCCGTCGATCTGGAGCGTCGCGTCCTTGATCCCCGCCTCGTCCCCCGCCTGCTGGTCGAGCACCTGAACCTTCCATCCGCGCCGCTCGACGTAGCGGAGGTACATGCGCAGGAGCATCTCCGCCCAGTCCTGGGACTCCGTTCCCCCGGCTCCCGGATGGATGGTGAGGATCGCGCCGTGCGCGTCGCTCTCGTCGGAGAGAAGGCTCCGGATCTCGAGGTCCTGGATGCGCGGCAGGAGTCGCTTCGACTGCTCCTCCAGCTCCTGCGCCAGGCCCTCGTCCGGCTCGTCGGTCAGGAGCGCGGCCATTCCTTCGGCATCGTCCACTTCGCGGGTGAGCTCGCGATAGGGCTCGGTCACCCGCTTGAGCGATTTCAGCTCGACGACGGTCTTCTGCGCCTGATCTCCGTCGTCCCAGAAACCGGGAGCGGCCATCCGCTCCTCCAGCTCCTTGGCCCGTGCTTCGCGCTGATCGACGTCAAAGATAGCTCCCGAGCTGCGCCAGGATCTGGCGTCCATCCTCGAGCCGCTTTCGCGTGGCACTCCAATCCATCGATGCTCCTTCCGTCAGGCCTTCGCTTCGGACAGGCTTTGGATCTCGTCCCAGATCGCGTCCGCCTGCGCGACGAGCGCGGCGCGGTCCCCCGCATTCTCCACCTTCCAGAGCCGCCGCGCTCCACGCACGGGCGGAAGCTTCTGTCCTTGGATGCGCCCGCGCGCCACCTCGTCGGAGAAGGATCGCGCCGCGCGGAGCCTCCGCGCCCGCTCATCCTCGGACGCGACCACCTCGACCACGCCGTCGAGCTCGGGCTCGATCCGCCAGGTCGTGAGCATGGCCGCATCGAGCACGCGCACGGGGGCTCCGGGCGCCTCGAGCGCGGCGCGCACCCGCTCGAGGAGCTTCGGCTGCACGATCGCGTTCAGCCGGCCCATCCGGTCCGGGTCCGCGAAGACGACCCTCCCCAGCCGCGCGCGATCGACCTCGCCTTGCCGGTCCATCACGTCATCGCCGAACGCCTCGCGGATCGCCGCGCGCACCTCGGCCAGGCGCAGGACCTCCCAGCCCAGGGCGTCGCCGTCGACGTAATCGGCGCCCCGCTCCCGGAACCGGCGCGCCAGGGTCGATTTGCCGGAAGCCATCGCCCCTGTGACACCGATCCGGACCATCGCGTCAACCTATCGGCGCGCGCGCGCGAGGGTCAAGCCGAAAGCCCTCACGGGTGCGCGTCGGCCCAGTTCGCCCCGCTCCCCTCGTGGACCACGAGCGGCACGCGGAGCGGGATGGCGTGCTCCATCACCTGGCGGATCAAGGGGCCGATCTCGGCAAGCTCCTCCGGATCGGTCTCGAACAGGAGCTCGTCATGCACCTGGAGGATGAGCCGCGTGCGGCACTTGCGCTCCGCGAGGAGCGCGTCGATCCGCACCATGGCGATCTTGATGAGATCCGCGGCCGAGCCCTGGATGGGCATGTTGACCGCGGCGCGCTCCGCCTCGGCCCGGCGCGCCCCCTCCGATCTCAGATTCGCGAAGGGGCGGCGCCGCTTGAGAATCGTCTCCGCGTAGCCGGTGCGCCGCGCCTGGGCGAGGGTCCGGTCGATGTACTGCGCCACGCCGGCGAGCGTCCGCTTGTACTCCTCGATGAACGCCGCCGCGAGCGGACGCGAGAGGCTGAGCTCCCGCGCGAGCCGCACCGGCCCCATGCCGTACAGAATGCCGAAATTCACGATCTTCGCCTGCGCGCGCTGCGCGGATGTGACCTGATCGGGCGCCACGCCGAAGAGCTTCGCGGCCGTCGTGGCATGCACGTCTTCCCCCGTCCGGAAGGCCTCCGTGAGCACCGGATCGTGCGAGAAGTGCGCGAGGAGCCGGAGCTCGATCTGCGAGTAGTCGAAGGACGCGAGGAGACCGCGCTCCCCCTCCGCGACGAAGGCCCGGCGGATCGCGCTCCCCTCTTCCGTACGGATGGGGATGTTCTGGAGATTGGGATCGCTCGCGCTCAGGCGCCCCGTCGACGCCACCGTCTGGTGGAAGGTGGCGTGGAGCCGCCCCGTGGCCCTGTCCGTGAGGCGCGGCAGGGTGTCCACGTAGCCACTCTTCAGCTTCTGGATCTGGCGGTGCGCGAGCAACAGCTTGGGAAGCGGGTGCACCGCCGCGAGCGCTTCGAGCACCTCGACGTCGGTCGAGTAGCCATCCTTCGTGCGCTTGCCGCGCGGAAGCTTGAGCCGCTCGAACAGCACCTCCGCGACCTGGCGCGGCGAGGAGACGTTGAACGGCACTCCGGCCAGCTCCTGGATCTCGTGGTCGAGCCGCTCGAGCTCCGCCCCCATCTCCTTCCCCATGCCTTCGAGCTGGCTGACGTCGACCTTGACCCCCGCGCGCTCCATGCGCGTGAGCACGCCGACGAGCGGCATCTCCACGTCGCGGAAGAGCGGGAGCGCTTCGGCGGCCTCGAGCTCGTGGGTCAGGAGCGGGACGAGGCGGAGACACGCGTCCGCGTCCTCGCAGCAGTACTCCGCCACGCGCTCGACGGGCGCGTCGGCCATGCTGATCTGATCGCGCCCCGATCCGATCACGGACTCCGTCGGGATCTTCTTCAGCCCGAGACGGCTCCAGGAGAGCGCGTCGAGGTTCTTCGGCTGGTCGGGATCGACGAGGAAGCCCGCGATCATCGTATCGAACGCGACATCCTTGACCGGGATCCCGAACGCGTGGAGGACGTGCCAGTCGAACTTCGCGTTCTGCGCGACGCGCCACCCGTCGGCCGAATCGAAGAACGGACGAAGCGCCTCGCGCACATGGTCCTTGTCGAGCATCGTCCCCTGCCGGTGACCGACCGGGAGGTAGAACGCGCGCCCCGGCGCCGTCGCGAGGGCCACGCCGACCAGGTCGGAGCGATGGGGATCGAATCCCGTGGTCTCGGTGTCGAACGCGACCGGCCCCGAGGCTTCGGAAAGCTCCCGCGCGAGCGCCTGGAGCCCTTCCGCGTCCTTCACGATCGTGTAGCTCCCGAAGGGCTCGCGCGGCGGCTCGAGAACAAGGACGGCGGGCGCGCTCTCGGCTCTGGGCTCGGCGGGCGCGCTCCGAGGGGCGCGGCGCGGCGGCGCCCCACGCAACGTCTCCGGAAAGAGATCCGTCGGCGGCGCTTCCGCCGCCGGCGCTCCGGCCGGGGCGGCACCGGGAGGCGGGGCCTCCTCCGCCGGCCCTTCCTCGTCCAGATCGGCGGCGAAGCGGCGGCGGAGCGTGTGGAACTCGAGATCGGTCATGAGCGAGGCGAGCTCGCGCGCCTGAAGGGGCTCCCGCTCGAGCTCGTCCCAGTGGCGGTCGAGCGGGAGATCGGCGCGGATCGTGACGAGCGTGTGGCTCAAGCGCGCGTTGGCCTCGTTCACGCGGAGCTTCTCCCGGATGGCGGGGCGCTCCACGGTGTCGAGCGAGCGGTAGAGCTCGTCGATCGAATGGTATCTCTGAATGAGCTGCGCCGCCGTCTTCTCGCCGATGCCCGCCACGCCGGGCACGTTGTCCGACGCGTCCCCCATGAGCGCGAGGAGGTCCACCATCTCCTCCGGCGGCACGCCATAGCGCTCCCGCACCGCCGCGGGATCCATGGGCTGGAGCTCGCCCGTCTTCCCCTGCGGCGCGAGGACCCAGGTGCGCTCGGAGATCAGCTGGAAGAAGTCCTTGTCGCCGGTCAGGATCAACGTGGTCGCCCCCGCGCGCTCCGCCTCCTTCGCGAGGCTTCCGATCAGATCGTCGGCCTCGACGCCGTCCTGCTCGACGATGGGAATGCCGAGCAGCCCGATGACCTCGCGCGAGCGCGGGAGCTGCGCGGTGAGATCGGCCGGCACCGCCGGGCGGTGCGCCTTGTACTCGGGATAGACGCGATGTCGGAAGGTCTTCGCCTTCGTGTCGAACACCATCGCCACCTTGTCGGGACGGCGCGACGCGAGGAGCGGCAGGAGCGTCTGGAGGATCCCGTAGGGGATGCTCGTCGGCTCCCCCTTCTTGTTCCGGAGCGGCTTCCGGATGAAGGCGTAGTAGCAGCGATAGACGAGCGCGGACCCGTCGATGAGAAGGAGGCGCTTACTGGCGCCGGATTCCATAGAGACCGTTCTCGATCGCGTAGCGAAGTGCTGAGTCGGGCATCCACCAGCGCACGGACAGCCCGCGCTTCAGGCGTCTGCGAATCTCGCTCGAGGAGATTCCGATCCGGGGCGGATCGAGGAGCGACACGCGACCTCGCAGCGCCGGCCGAATCCGCGGAAACCGTCCGTCCCCGCGAGGGACCACGGCCAGGCGCGCCAGCCGCGCGATCCGCTCGGGGTCGCGCCACGTCGGAAAGTCCTCGAGGCTGTCCTGTCCCATCACGAAGTAGAGGTCCCGAGCCTTCCTGGTGAGATGCTCGAGCGTGTCCACCGTGAAGGAGACGCCGCCCCGGTCCACTTCGAGCGTCGACACCTCGAAGCGCGGCACTCCGCGCACCGAAAGGCGGAGCATCTGGACCCGGTGCGCGGCCGAAGCGATCGTGCGCGAGCGCTTGTGCGCGGGGCGCGCGGCCGGGACGAAGAGCATGCGATCGAGACCAAGCTTGGCGAGCGCTTCCTCGGCCATGATGAGATGACCGACGTGGACGGGGTCGAACGTGCCGCCGAACACGCCGAGGCGCTCGGCGCGCCTCAATCCGTGCTCCGCTCGATCTTCTTGAGACGCTTCGACGCCTCTCGTTTCGTCCCCGACGAGGCGGTTCCGTTCAGCACGGAGCGAAGCGTGTCCGCCGCCTCCGCCTCGCGCCCCGTCTTCACGTAGGCGTCGGCGAGGAGCACGCGGGCATCCAGGGACCAGCGCGATTCCGGGTACTCGTGGATCACCTGCTCGAAGTAGTGCCCCGCGGCGTCCCACTGCTTGAGCCGGAGATAGAGCCGCCCGTTCCGGAACGCCTTCTCCGCTTGGCGGTCGGTGAGCGCGGTGAGGCGCTTGCGCGCGTCCTGGGCCTTGGGATGGTCCGAGTAGAGCGAGAGGAAGTCCCGGTAGCGCGAGATGGCTCGCACCGTCTCGGTCTGATCGAGCGGCGCCGGACGGGACTGCAGGTCGTCGCAGCGCGCGAGCATGTAGAGCGCGTCCGGGTGGTACGGCGTCGTCGGGAAGTCCCGGATCAGCCGGTCGAACTGGCCGGACGCGAGCACGTAGTCCTTGGTGTTGAAGTACGACTCGCCGAGGTAGTAGAGCGCGTCGTCCGTCTTCTCCGTGCCCGGGAACTGCTCGACGTACGCCTTGAGATCGGCGATCGCGTCGACCCAGTCCTCGCGGTCGAACTCGCCCTTGCCGCGCTCGTAGCTCGCGACGCCGCCGATCTGGGACTCCTTGAGCGTGCCCCCGCAGCCCGCGGCGAGCGCTGCCAGGAGGAGCGCCGCGAGTACGCTGCGGGCCATGCGGAAGGTCATCGGGCGCGGGGCTCCTCCGCCCGGTCCTCCTCCCGCTCCAGGAAGTCGAGGTACGAACGCGCCCGAACCTCGTCCCGGTTGTCGAGCAGGCAGCGCTCCCATGCTTCGCGCGCGCGGACGCGGCGCCCGGCCTTCCAGTGGACCAGGCCCAGCGTGACGCGCGCATCGACGTAGCGGGGATTCTGCGCGAGCGCCTCCTCGAGCACCGTCTCCGCGTCGTGGTAGAGGCCCATCTCCGCGTACACGGAGCCGAGGCGGTTCTTGATGTCGAGGAACTGCGGCGCGTAGCGGAGCGCGCGGCGGTATTCCTGCGAGGCGTCGACGAGGAGCCCGAGATCTCGGTAGGTGTCGCCGAGCTGCGTGTGCGCCTCCGCGAGATGCGTCCGCACCTCGGGAGTCAGGTTCTCGTGATCCGGATCCCGGGGCCGCTCCATCTGGAACTCGCGGAGCGCCTCGTCGTAGCGGCCGAGGTCGTTCAGGACAATGGCCAGATTCAGGCGCGCTTCGACGTAGCGGGGATTCAGGTGGAGCGCCTGGCGGAAGGACGCGACGGCAGCCTCACGGTCGCCGCTCAAGCTCAGGGCGAGACCGAGCAGGTGGTGGAGATCGGGAAACTCCCCATGGGTGGCGAGGGCCTCCCGGATCTCGCGCGCGGCTTCCTCGTACAGACCGCGCTCGAAGTAATCGCGCGCAAGCACATGGTGCTGGCGCGCCGCGACTCCCATCGCGCTCCTCCCTGGAATCACGTCCCCCTCCGGCTCAGTTGCGGTTGGAATAGAAGAGCACCACGAGGCCCGTGACCACTCCGATCACGATCATCGGCTCGAGCCACCGGGTGCCTCCTCCCCGCGGCACGGGCGGATTGAGATACCCCGACCCGCTCGCGGCGTACGCGACGTCCCCCTTCGAGACCACGTCCCTCGCGCTCCGCGTCGCGGAGCGCGTCCAGACCACGTCCCCATTCTGCGGATCGAAGAGGGTCGCGCTCGCCCGCATGCCCGCGAGCCGCTCGTACCCTTTGGTCCCGAACGGGAAAGAACCCAGCCGGCGCACATAGGTTACGCCGGAGCCCTCGACCAGCACTTGAAGCCGGAGCGGTGCCAAGGGGTCGGCGCCCTGGCTCATCGCTGAAGCGGCGGCTTGAGCCGAGTCCTGCGGCGCGACTGCCGGCGGAGCTCCATGGGTGGTCACCCCGCTCTCCATCGCCGGCGCCAAGGCTTCGCCTCGCGCCAGGCGCACGGAGACTCCGAGCGCCTTCATTCGTTCCATGAGCGACTGCGTCAAGAGTCCGAGCGTGTCCCCCGGCGAGGGCGTGACCATCGCCACCGGCCGACCCCCCGGGAACGTCGCCCCCTCGAGGAGGTCCGCCGCCACCGTGTCGGCCACCGCGTCGAGCGCCATGCTGTGCGTGGGTGGCATCTGTGATTTCGCCGCCGCCGTTCCCGAAGCCGCGACGATGCCCAGGAGTAGAGCCCCGCATGCCCAGCGTCTCCCCATCACCCCGTCACCTCCGCCTCGAGATCGTACCGTCGCGCGCGCGTGATCCGAACGCGCGCCCGCGCTCCCACGGGAAGCTCCGCCGACGCGCGCACGCGCGTGACGCCGTCCACCTCGTAGCCCTGCTGCTCGAGGCGGCCGACGTAGTGGCCGGTGCGAGACCCCACGGCGTCGATGCGCACGTCCACTTCGCGCCCGACCCAGCGTCCCCACACGCGCGCGGCCACGGCCTGCTGCGCCTCGAGGAGTCTCCGGCGGCGCTCCACCTTCACGCGCTCGGGCACCTGCTCCTTCATGCGTCCCGCCGGCGTGCCCTCCTCGCGCGAATAGGCGAAACAGCCGACGTGGTCCCACTCCTCTTCCTCGACCCGGCTCAAGAGCTCCTCGAAGTCCTCGTCCGTCTCTCCCGGGAACCCGACGATGAAGTGGGTCCGGATGGCGATGCCCGGGAGCCGCTTCCGGAGCGTCCGGAGAAGTCCCGCCTGGCCCGTCCCGTCCACCTCCCGGCGCATCCGCCGGAGCATGCGGTCGGTGACGTGCTGAAGGGGGATATCCACATAGCGGCACACCTGGGGTACCTCTTCGAACACCTGGATCAGCGCTTCGCTCCAGGTCTTCGGGTGGGTGTAGTGGACCCGCACCCACTCGATTCCGGGAACCTGGGCCAGCGCCCGGAGGAGCTCCGGGAGCCGCGACGAGCCGTAGCGATCCTCACCGTAGGACGTCGAGTCCTGGGCGATGAGAAGGAGCTCCCGCACCCCGGATTGGGCGAGTCGCTCCGCCTCCTCCACGACCGACTCGAACGGACGGCTCCTGAGATCGCCCCGCAGAGTCGGGATGATGCAGAACGTGCAGCGGAAGTCGCAGCCGTCCGCGATCCTTAGATACGCGAGATGGCGCGGGGTCGAGAGCGCGCGGTGCTGGGCGAGATCCACGGCGGTGCCTGCGGGCCCGACTTCGACGATCGCGCTCCCCCCCTTGCGCACGCGATGCGCGACGCGCGCGATGGCGTCCACCTGGCCGGTGCCCACGACGGCGTCGATCTCGGGGATCTCGCGGATGAGCTCGGCCTCGTAGCGCTGCGCCATGCACCCCGCGACGACGATGCCGCCGAGGCGACCCTCGCGCTTGAGCGCGGCCAGCTCGAGGATGCGGTCGATCGACTCCTTCTGCGACGGGCCGATGAACGCGCACGTGTTGACCACCGCCACATCGGCGTCCTCCGGCGTCGCGGCGGTGCGGAAGCCGCCTCGGGAGAGGAGTCCGGCCATGATCTCGGAATCCACGAGGTTCTTCGCGCAGCCGAGCGTGACGAGCGCGACGCTCGCATCCTCGACAGCGGGTCCGGCACCCTCGTCGCGCGGACGGGCGGGCTCGAGCGGAATGGGACGGATCACGCCTCGGTCACCTCGGAGATGCGGGACCGGCGCTCCTGGAAGTCGTGCTCGCTCAGGAGCACTTCGCGCCCCTTCGCCCCTTCGGACGGGCCGACGATGCCGCGCTCTTCGAGCAGATCGAGCAGGCGCGCCGCGCGCGAGTAGCCCACCTTGAGCCGGCGCTGGAGCATCGAGGTCGACGCCTGCTGGTGCAGCACCACCAGCTTCATCGCCTCCTCGTACAGATCGTCGTCCGCGTCGGAATCGGCGACCGACGTCGCCTGCTCGAGCGCGGTGTCGTCGATGATCGGCGGAGCCGAGCCCTGGCTCTTCAGGAACGAGACCACGCGCTCGATCTCCTCGCTCGAGACGTAGGAGCCGTGGATGCGGTAGGGCTCCGGCTTCCCCGCCGGCAGGTAGAGGCTGTCGCCGTGGCCCAAGAGGCTCTCCGCCCCGTTCATGTCGAGGATCACGCGGGAGTCGGTGCGGCTCGCGACCTGGAAGGCGATCCGTGACGGGAAGTTCGCCTTGATCATCCCTGTGATCACGTCGACCGAAGGACGCTGCGTCGCGAGGATGAGATGGATGCCGACCGCGCGGGCCATCTGCGCGAGGCGTCCGATCGGCTCCTCGATCTCGGCCGGCAGGAGCGCCATGAGGTCGGCCAGCTCGTCCACCACCACGACGAGATACGGGAGCTTCGCGTCCTCGGCGGAAGGATCGAGCCCGAGCCGGTTGTAGGCTTCGATGTTCCGCGCTCCGTGCTTGGCCAGCACCTGGTACCGCCGCTCCATCTCCTTCACCGAATAGCGGAGCGCCTGCGCCGCCTTCTTCGGATCGGTCACGACCGGCATGCGAAGATGCGGGATCCCGTTGTACGGCGTGAGCTCGAGCATCTTGGGATCGATCATGATGAACCGGAGCTCGGACGGCGTGCGCCTAAGCAAGAGGCTCATGATGAGCGTGTTGATGCAGACGCTCTTCCCGGACCCCGTCGCTCCCGCGATCAGGAGGTGGGGCATCTTCTCGAGCGACGCGGTGAAGGGCACGCCCGCGACGTCCTTTCCGAGCGCGAACGGGAGCGCGTCGCTCGTCTTCTGGAACGCGGAGGAAGCGATGATCTCGCGGAACCCGACGAGCGCCTTGACGCGGTTCGGGATCTCGATTCCGACCGCGGCCTTCCCCGGGATCGGAGCGACGATGCGGATTCGCTGCGCACGGAGTGCGAGCGCGAGGTCGTCCTGCCGGTTCAGGATCTGGTTCACCTTGATGCCGGGAGCCGGCTCGTACTCGAAGAGCGTGATGACCGGCCCCGGGTGGACCTCGGAGACCTTCCCCGCGACGCCGAAATCGGCGAGCGTGCGCTCGAGAACGCGGGAGAGATCGAGGAGCTCCGATTCCTCGATGGCGACCTGGCGGCTCTCGTGCTGGTCGAGGAGATCGATCGACGGGAGCGCCGCTTCGGGAGCGGCCGCCGGACCGAGTCCGAGCGCGCTCTCGGGCGACGGCTCCGCCGCGTGCTTCTTGTCGTCGCGTGTCGCCAAGCGCTCGGGGGACGCGGGCTGCGCCGCGCTGGCGGCGGGCGGCGGGAATGGGATCGCGAGCGGCTCGCTCGCGTCCCTGCGTCCGATGATGCGCGGGCGCGATTCCTTGGGCGGTGCGGGCGTCTGGGCCCCGAACGCGCGCTCGAGCTCCGCCTCTTCTTCGGCCGGCGCCGGCTTCCCACGCTTCAGGCGCGGCGGCGCGGCGAGGGGATCGGCTTCCGCCGATTCCACGGCGGGAGCGGCGGCGGCTTTCTTCTTCCGACCCTTCTGCGGCGCGAGGCGCGCGAGCCACGATCCGACGAGCTGACGGAGCGGCGACGCCGCTCCCAGCTCGAGCGCGACCACGCCCACGATCACGAGTCCCGTCCCGAGGAAGAGCTCCCCCCCGATCGTGCCGAGGAGCCTTGCGGCGAGACGGCCGATCCAGCCTCCGACCGCGCCCACCCAGGCCTGGTTCTCACCACCCAGGAGGAAGATGAGCCCCGAGCCGCAGAGAAACGCCGCGGTCCCGAGCCCGGTCTTGATCCAGAGCTCGCCCGCGGCATGGAGCCTGAGCCGGTTCCATCCCCACGCGAGGAGCAGGAGCGGAACACCCCACGCGCCGAGCGACCCGAACGCCGCGTTCAACCCGGACGCGGCGAGAGCTCCCAGCACGCCCGCCTGATTGCGGACGGACCCGCTCCCGATCACGTCCGCGGTCGTGTCCCTCGGATCGCGGCTCGTCAGGGCCAGGATGAGAAGCAGCGCGATGGAGAGAAGGCAGAGCCCCAGGATCTGGTACTTCCGCCGGACCGAGACCCGGCCCAGGAGCGGCATCAGCGTCCTCCCGACCTAGGTCCCCTGCTCCCATGACGCGAGATACGCGACCTGCTCCGGCGTCAGCGTGTCGATGGACACCCCGAGCGCCTCCAGCTTGAGCTTCGCGATCTCCTCGTCCAGCGCCTTCGGAATCGGATAGACGGCCGGCTTGAGCTCCTTCGAGTGCGAGAGGAGGTACTCGATGCCGAGCGCCTGGTTCGCGAAGCTCATGTCCATCACCGAGGCCGGATGCCCCTCGGCCGCGGCCAGGTTGATGAGCCGTCCCTCGCCCAGCACGTAGATGCGCTTTCCGCCGTCGAGCGTGACCTCCTCGACGAACGGACGCACGGTGCGGATCCCCTTCGCCTGCTTCTTGAGCGTGTCGAGGTCCAGCTCCACGTTGAAGTGGCCGGAGTTCGCGACGATCGCGCCGTCCTTCATGGCGCGGAAGTGCTCCATGCGGAGCACGTTGATGTTGCCGGTCACGGTGACGAAGAAGTCTCCGACCTTCGCCGCCTTGTCCGCCGGGACGACCTCGAAGCCGTCCATCACCGCCTCGAGCGCGGGGAGCGGATCGATCTCCGTGACGAGCACGTGCGCGCCGAACCCCCGGGCCCGCGTCGCGACGCCGCGCCCGCACCAGCCGTAGCCGAGCACGACGAACTTCGACCCCGCGATGAGCCGGTTGGTGGCGCGCAGGATGCCGTCGAGCGTGCTCTGTCCGGTGCCGTAGCGGTTGTCGAAGAAGTGCTTCGTCTTCGCGTCGTTGACGGCGAGGATCGGGTACTTGAGCGCGCCGTCCCGCGCCATGGCGCGGAGCCGGATCACGCCCGTCGTAGTCTCCTCGGTGCCCGCGATGACGCGCGCCGCGTCGGCCGCGCGCTTCGTGTGGAGGACCGTCACGAGATCGGCGCCGTCGTCCATCGTGAACTCGGGGCGCGCGTCGAGCGTGGCCTGGATGTGCTTGTAGTACGTGTCCGCGTCCTCGCCCTTGATGGCGTAGGTCGGGATCTTGAAGCGGTGCGCGAGCGCCGCCGCCACCTCGTCCTGCGTCGAGAGCGGGTTGGACGCGCAGAGCGTGACCTCGGCGCCGCCCGCCTGGAGCGTCAGCATGAGGTTCGCCGTCTCGGTCGTGACGTGGAGGCAGGCCGCGATGCGCCGCCCCTTGAGCGGCTGCTCCTTCGCGAAGCGCGCCTTGATCTGGCGCAGCACGGGCATCTCACGCTCGGCCCACTCGATCCGGTTCACGCCCGGCTCGGCGAGCTTCGGATCGGCCACATGTCCCAGCGCGTTCATCACAGCGGTCTCAGGCGTCACGCTTCAAATCCTCCACGCGGTCGAGGAGCTCCCAGCGGAAGCCCTCGTTCTCGCGACCGAAATGTCCATAGGCGGCGGTCTTCTTGTAAATGGGCTTCCTCAAATCGAGCGACTGGATGATGGCGTCCGGGCGCAGATCGAAATGCTTGCGCACGAGCTCGGAGAGCCGGCTGTCGGGCACATGCCCCGTGCCGTGCGAGTCGACCATGATGGAGACCGGCTCCTCGACGCCGATCGCGTAGGCGACCTGGACCGTGCAGCGCTCCGCCAGACCGGCGCCCACGAGATTCTTCGCGACGTGCCGCGCCGCGTAGCAGGCGGAGCGGTCCACCTTCGACGGATCCTTGCCGCTGAACGCGCCGCCCCCGTGCGGCGCCGAGCCGCCGTAGGAGTCGACGATGATCTTCCGCCCCGTGAGCCCGGTGTCGGCGCGCGGCCCCCCGACCACGAACCGTCCCGTCGGATTGATGTGGAAGATCGGATCGCCGTGCAGGAGCGCCTTCGGCAGGACCGGCATGATGACGTCCTGGATGAGCCTGTCGCGGAAGCGCTTCATGTCCGCGTCGCTCATGTCCACGTGCTGGGTCGAGAGCACCACCGTGTCGATGCGCTTCGGGACGCCCGCCTCGTACTCCACGGTGACCTGCGACTTGCCGTCGGGTCGGATCTCCGGGAACTTCCCGGAGCGCCGCGCGTCGGCGAGCGCCTTGGTGAGCCGGTGCGCGATCTGGATCGGCGCCGGCATGAGCTCCGGCGTCTCCCGCACCGCATAGCCGAACATCAGTCCCTGATCGCCCGCGCCCCGCCGGTCCACGCCCATCGCGATGTCCTTCGACTGCTCGTCGATCGACGTGACGACCGCGCAGTTCTCCCAGTCGAACCCGAAGTGCGGATCGTCGTATCCGATGTCGCGGATCGTCCCCCGCACCACGCGAGGAATGTCGACGTAGGTCTTCGTCGTGATCTCGCCCGACACGAGCGCGAGCCCGGTCGTGACCAGGGTCTCGGCGGCCACGCGCCCCGTCGGGTCGTCCTTCAGGATGGCGTCCAGGATCGCGTCCGAGATCTGGTCCGCGACCTTGTCCGGATGGCCCTCGGTCACCGACTCCGAGGTAAAGAGGAACGAATGCCGTGTCGCAGGCTTGGTGCGCGAGCCGGGTTTGGACTGAGTTGCTTCGAGCGTCATGTGCTCTCGACCTCCGATGAATCGCCGACGTTGAGCCTCTGGTAGGTCCCGCGAACCACCGCGTTCTCCCCCACGACCGAGAGGTCGAGCAGAACGTTCTCGACGGTTGCGCCTTGGCTGATGATGGAATTGCGGACGATCGCGCGGTGCACGCGCGCCCCCGGTCCGATCGAGGCATGGGGCCCCACCACCGAGTGGGCCACGTCCGCGCTCTCGTCGATCGCGACCGGCGGCAGGACCACGACGCCGGGCCTCGTCACGGGTACGGCGGAGCGGTCGAGGAGCGCCCGGTTCGTCTCGAGCAGCGTCTCCGTCTTCCCGCAGTCGTACCACGCTTCGACCGAAAACGGACGGAGCACCTCTCCCTCCTCGATCATTCGTTGCAGCCCGTCCGTGAGCTGAATCTCTCCCTTCGTGCGCTTCCCTTCCCGCTCGACCGCTTCGAGCGAGCGGAAGAGGAGCGGCGCGTTCGTCAGGTAGTACACGCCGACCAGCGCGAGGCGCGACGCCGGGTGCTCCGGCTTCTCCACCAACGCCGTGATGCGACCTCCCTCCACGTTGGCCACGCCGAACCGGCGCGGGTCCTCGACCTCGCGAACACCCACCTTCGATCCGTCGGAGACGAGATCGCGGAGCGCCGCCATCACGATCGTGTCCCCGAGCACGATCAAGACGGGCGCCGTGCCGACCTCGCTCTTGGCCTGGAGCACGGCGTGCCCCAATCCGAGCGGCCGCTCCTGCACGGCGAACGAGAACCGAAGGCCAGGGCGCCGCTCCGCCCATTGGCGGATCTGCTCCCCCTGCGTCCCCGGACCGATCACGAGCACCACGCGCTCCGGATCCGTCTCCGCGACCTGGTCGAGGATGTGGGCCAGGATCGGCTTCCCCGCCACCTCGAGCAGCGCCTTCGGGACCGTGTGCGTGTGCGGCCGGAGCCGGGTGCCCGCCCCTGCCACGGGGATCACCGCGATCGGCTTCACTTCGAGAGCGCCTGCTTGAGCGACGTCACGCCCGGAAGCGCGCTCGGATCCGAGCCATGGAGGAGTGCCAAGTAGTAGCTCACCCAATCCCCCAGGGCCACGCACCCGAGCACGCGGCTCATCGGATCGCCTTCCGGAACTTCGACCGTCTCCACCTGCACGCCACGTTCGGCCAGGTAGCGCTCGAGCCACCGAAACCGCGCCACGATGCGCGGATGGTCCCCCGGATCCCGGAGGAGCAGGGCCGCGACGCTCCTGACCCATTCCGCCGGCGACGCGTACCCGTCCACTTCGTTGTGATTCATTTCCGGAAGCGGCGACGCCCAGGCCAGGTGCTTCGAATTCTCGTTCAGCTGCCCCTTCCAACGCAGCGACGCCGGCCCCAGCGTGCGCTCGTTCGCGATCAGGACCAGAGCCCGGTCGACCAAACGTATCGCCAATTGTTTGGCAGAGTTGCGCGATTGTATCACAGCCCTCCCGCAGGCGGAAGCGACCACTTCCACCGCCTGGGCCGCGGCTTCGATCCGGGCCGGGCCGTCGCTCAGGAGGCCCCGGTGCGCGAGGACGTGGAGGAGCGTCGAGACGGAGTAGCCGAGGGCCGCGCGCGGGGGGTGTCCGGCGGGAAGCGTGGCCACGGGCACGCCGTCCTCCGACGCCAGTTTCGAGAGCGCGCCCCCCGTCGACACGACGAGCAGATCCTCGGCGCGCCCCCGCATCCGCCGATACGCTTCGAGCGTCTCCTCGGTCTCGCCGGAATAGGACGAGAAGACCAGGAAGTCCTCGGGCGCGATCCAGGAAGGGGGCTCGTAGTGTCGGCAGACGTGGAGCGGCGAGGCTCCCTCGCGATCGACGAGCCCGCGCGCCAGATCGCCGGCGATGGCCGATCCCCCCATGCCGAAGAGGATCACGCGTCCCGGCCGCCCCGGGTCGAGCCGGTCGAAGGCCTCGCCGGCGATGCCGGCGCCCGCGCGGAGCTGCGCGGCGAACGCATCGATCCGGTCACCCATGCCGTCCCGGTCGATCCGCGCCATCGCCTCCGCGGAATCGAGGATCTTCGAGTCCGTCACGCGATGAAGTAGGCGCCGTACCGGGCCGACATCTCCTCGGTCACGAGCGCGCGAACTTCGGCAGGGGTGTCGAGGGCGAGGCAGCGCTGCGCGAATTCTTCGGCGTCGCAGCGCGTGGATGCGTTCAGGATGGTCTTGATCTCGGGCACGAGGAACGGGCTCACGCTGAACTCGGTCAGGCCGAGCCCGAGGAGGAGCACGGCGTAGAGCGGCTCCCCCGCCATCTCGCCACAGATCCCGACCGGGATCCCGGCCTTCCGGCCGGCTTCGACCACGGCCCGGAGCGCGCGGAGCACGGCGGGGTGGAGCGGCTCGTAGAGGGGTGCGGTCTCCTCGTTGCCGCGGTCGACCGCGAGCGTGTACTGGATGAGATCGTTCGTTCCGATGCTCACGAAGTCGGCCTCGCGCGCGAGGAGGTCGATCGCGAAAACGGCCGCGGGCGTCTCCACCATCACGCCGAGCGGGACGTGCGTGGACATCGGCACCTCCTCCCGCTCCAGATCGGCCCGCACCTCGAGCACGATCTGCCGCGCGCGCCGGAAGTCTTCCAGGCCGATCACCATCGGGAACATCACCCGCACCCGGCCGTGAACGGTCGCGCGGAAGATCGCGCGGAGCTGGGTGCGGAAGATGTCCTCGCGCTGGAGCGAGAAGCGGAGTCCGCGCATGCCGAGGAACGGATTCCGCTCCTCGGGCGTTCCGAGATACGAGGCGAACTTGTCGCCCCCCACGTCCAGCGTGCGGATGGTCACGGGGCGCGGCGCCATGGCCTCGACGACCGTGCGGTAGGCCTGATACTGCGCGTCCTCGGTCGGGAGCGTGGAGCGCGAGAGGTAGAAGAACTCGGTCCGGTAGAGGCCGATCGCCTCCGCGCCGTTCTCGAGCACGGACGGGAGCTCTTCGGGCACCTCGAGGTTCGCCCCCAGGTGGACATCGACGCCGTCCAGCGTCACACACACTTGATCCTTGGTCGACGCCAGGTTCGCGGCCATTTCCCGGTAGCGCCGCTGCTTCAGAAGGTGCTCCTCGAGCACCTCCGGCTCGGGATCGAAGATCGCGACGCCCCGTGTGCCATCGACGAGGGCCGTGGCCCCTTCGCGCGCCGCGTCCATGGCCTGCTTCAAACCGACCACGGTGGGAATGCCGCGAGCGCGGGCCATGATGGCGGTGTGGGAGGTCCGTCCGCCCAGGTCGATCGCGAATCCGAGGATCTTCTCGCGCGAGGCGAGCGCCATCTCGCTCGGCGCGATGTCGTAGGCGACGACGAGGGACGGAACGCGGAGGTCGCTCAGCGTGTGGGAGCGGATGCCGCCCAGATGGCCGAGCACGCGGCGGCGCACGTCCCGGATGTCGAGCGCGCGATCGCGGAGGTACTCGCCGTCCGAGTCTTCGAGCGCCGCCGCGACCACGCCCAGGATCTTCTTGTAGGCGTAGCCCGCCGACCGGCGGTCGCGCTCGATCGCGGCCAGGGCCTGCGACGTGGCTTCGGGATCTTCGAGGATCGCGAGCTGGGGATCGAGGAGGCGCGCGTGCTCCTCCCCGGTCTCGAGCGCGATCTTCCTCCTTAGCTCGGCGACCTCGCGCCGGCTCGCCTCGATGGCGGCGCGGAAGCGGGCCTGCTCGGACTTCACTTCCTCGACCGGGATGAGTCCGTCCTTCACCTCGATCTCTTCCGGATCGAGCACGTGGACCGGTCCGATGCCGATGCCGGGGGAGGCCGCGATGCCGGAGAGCGTGGTCATCATTCCTCGCCGAACTTGTCGTTCACGACTTTCACGAGCGCCGCGAGAGCCTGCACCTCGTCCGAGCCCTCGGCGCGCAGCGTGATCTCGGCCCCGCGCTCCGCCGCGAGCATCATGACGCCCAGGATGCTCTTCCCGTTCACCTCGAGCCCGTCCCGCGCGACGACGATGTGCGACGCGAACCGGGCCGCCTCCTTCACGAACACCGAACAGGCGCGCGCGTGGAGACCGAGGCGGTTCTGGATCATCACGTTTTGCTCGACCATCGCGCTCTTAGACCAGCCCTCCCAGTAGAAGCCCGGCGGCGAGCGCCGCGAGCGCCACTTCCACCACGCGTCCCGGCCACTTGAGGAGACCGGCCCAGCCGATCACCGCTCCAAGGACGAGCGGCGCCGCTGTCGTGATCTTGGCCGTGGCGTCCGGACCCCAATCGATCGAGCCGAAGTCGAGGAATCGGATGACGAGCGCGAGGAGGGCCCCGTACCCGAGCGCCCCCGCGCATCCCAGCGCGTGGCCCCATTCCCTGAGGCGGAGCGATCGCAGAAGCGCCGCGGGCCGGTCCGCCTCGATGTAGCCGACGTGGGTCCCGACGACGCGGAACGGCAGCGCGAAGGCATTGTACGTCAAAAGGGTGAGGAGCGGGCAGAGGAGCACGCGCCAGTCCGGTCCCAAGGTGGGCGCGGGGATGAGACCGATCGCGATGATGCCCACGAGGCCGGCGAGCGGACGGAGTGTGACCCAGAAGAAGGGGTCCCCCATGGCCGCGAGCGGGCTCGCCAGCGCGCGCTTCCAGGTATCGATCGCCTCGTCCTCGACCGGCTCGCCGTTGGCGCGCCGCTCTTCCCACCGCGCCGCGGCGCCGAGCACGTATCCCGTGAGGATCGGGTGCGTCGCGAAGTAGGCGAGATGCCGCCGGATCGCGCGGGCCAGATCGTGCCGCGCGGGATACAGCCGCTCGAGTACGGGCAGAAGCGCGAAGGCGAAGCCCGGCCCCTGCATCCGCTCCGGCGTGAGCAGGGTCTGGATGTGGAGCGCGCGCGCGCCCGTGCGCACCAGATCCTCTGAGCGGACCCGGATCGCGGCTGGAGCCTCCCGAACCTCTGCCACGTCGCCCAGGTCGCTCACGAGGACGTCGGCCTCGCCATCGCGAGGAGCACGAGCGCGGCGGCCGCGCCGAGCGCCATCCAGCGTCCGCCGGCCCGGCGGCTCCGCACGTGCGCGTGATATCCCGCCGCGAGCGCCGCGCCGAGCGTGGTCGCGAACACGAACCCGATCCGGCGGCCCGTGAGCCACTCGCCGAGCGCGGGCAGCACGGCGATCGCGAGCAGGAGCCCGAGCAAGGACCCCGCCCAGGACCAGAACGCGCCGATGAGGAACACGCGACCCATGGCCTTCCAGTAGAGGAGCTCGAACTTGGCGGCCGGCCTCCTCTGGGCCCTGACCCCTTCGAGGGCATCGAGAAGGACGGCCCCGCCGCCCGCTGAATCGCCAACGAGCTCATCCGCGCGGGCCACGTCGCGGCGGCTCCGCGAGCGGTGATAGCCCATCACCCACCCTCCCGCGACCGCGGACAGAAGCCCGGCCGCCACGCCCACCAGCACCCAGAGGCCGCCTCCGAGCGCGGCCGGGATCTCGCTGTGCAGGCGAACCATTCCGAGGAGCGCGACCGTGCTCCCGACGACGCCCGCGGTGGCGGTGTCGTGGTGGCGCTGCGCCGCCGGGAGCGACGCGTCCGTGAGAAGGAGCTGGAGGATGGCGCCGACTCCGATCGGCACCCGCAGCGCCCAGAGCTCCCACTCGGGCCCCGGATTCACGAGGGCGCCCGCGAGGCAAGCGCCCACGATCGGCTGGCTCAGCATCGTGCTCCAGCCCGCCGCGCGGTCCACCGCGAGCACGCCACCCAGGATCGCGACCCGCACCATCTCGGGGATCAGATTCAACGCTCCGAGTCCCTCGACTTAGCGTCGAGCCAGGATTCGATCGGATGCGATGGATTGGCGGGAAGATCGCGCGCGGCCACGCGCACGCCGCGCGCGAGGAGGGCGCGGAGACGCTCCCTGTCCCCGTCGTCCAGGAAGACGTACGGAAGGACCTCGTGCTTTCCCGGCGCGTGATGGAGGCCGCCCACGTTGAGCTCGGTCATCGGGAAGCCGCCCTCGAGGAGCCGCACCGCCTCCTCGGTTCCGGGCATGAGGAGGATCGTCCGCTCCGCCTCGATCTCGCTCTGGACCGACGCCGCGAGCGCCTCCGCCACGGAGACGACGCGTCCGCGCGCATCGTCGGGAACGCCGCACAGACACACCTCCGCGCGCAGCGCATCCGCGCGCAAGGCGTCGGACACCACGAGATAGAAGGTCGGCTTGAGGGCGCGGCCCCACCCGTAGGCCACCTGGCCGTGGATGAGGCGGTCGTCGATGCGCGCGAGGAGGAGCGGCACCGTCTAGAGGACGAGGATGCCCGCTTTGGCCTTCGCTTCCATTCGCGGCAGAAGCTCGTCCAGGGCGAGCGTGTCCCGGTAGTGGAAGAACTCGAGCAGCATGGGCAGATTGACTCCCGTGATGCGGCGGAAGGGGCGCTCCGACGGAGCCACGCGCCGGGACGCGATGCCGCAGCTCCCCGCGGCCAGATCGGTGAAGAGGACGACCGGCGCGTCGGGCGGGATCTCGGAGAGCCGGCTCTCGATCGCCGCGGTGAGGGCATCCGACGAGAGCCCGTTGTTGCTGATCGTGATCGTGTCGGCCTGCGGGCCCAGGATGGAGCCGACGGTCCGGACGAGCTCCTCCCCCAGGACCCCGTGGGTCACGAGGAGGGCGAAGGGGCGTGGCGCGGCCATGGCGGCCTACTCGACGTCGTCCCGCACGAGCGGGTTCGCCAGGAGCTGTCTCATGCGCATGCTCTCCATCAATCGGTCGTTGAGCGCGCGCGCGGGGTGGTAGCCGTAGACCTTGACCAGGTGGTTGAGCGCGACCACTTCCGCGATGACGGTGATGTTCTTCCCCGGAAAGATCGGAATCGTGACGAGCGGGATCTGGACGTCGAGATAGCTCACCATCTGGTCCTCGAGGCCCACCCGCTCGAAATCGCGCGCGTCGTTCCACTCCGTGAGATGCACCTCGACCTCCACCCGCTTCTGCCCCCGGATCGACCGGATGCCGAAGATCGACTGGACGTCGATGATACCGATCCCCCGCACCTCCATCGTGTGCTTGAGCACCTCGTTGCAGGCGCCGATCAGGATGTCCCCGTGCCGCCGCGTGATCCGGACGACGTCGTCCGCCACCAGGCGGTGGCCCCGCTCGACCAGGTCGAGGGCGGTCTCGCTCTTGCCGATCCCGCTCCGTCCCGTGAAGAGGAGGCCGATCCCGTACACGTCGACGAGCGACCCGTGCACGGTGGTGTTCGGCGCGAAGACGAAGTCGAGGAAGGCGGTCAGCTGGTGGATGAAGGGGGTCGTGTCCTGGGGCGTGCGAAACACCGGAATCTCGTGGTGGTTCGCGCGCTTGACCAGCTCGGACGGGATCTCGAGGCCCTTGGCGACGATGATGCAGGGCGCCTGGAACTGGAAGAACCGGTCCAGTGCGGCCCGCCGCTCCTTGTCCTTGAGGGTGCCCAGGTAGGCGAGCTCCGTGCGCCCGAAGATCTGGATGCGCTCGGCGAGGAAGTTCTCGGTGAAGCCCATGAGCGCCATCCCCGGACGGTTGATGTCGCTCATCGTGATCGGAACCTTGGATTCCAGCGACTCCGAGAGGAGCTCGAGGGAGAGCTGGTCCTTCTGCTGCTCGTAGAGCTGCGCGACCGTGAGGGTCGGCGGGCTAGTCGAGCTCAAGCAGCCCCACCTGTCCATCCTCGAGGCGGTAGGCCACGCGAAGCCCTTCCTCGCCGCGCTCGGCGAAGACGAGGACGGGCTTCCGGCTCTTCATGAGCGCGCGGGCGGCCTCTTCCGCGCTCAGGACGGGTCGCTTGGGCGGGCGGTGGCGGATCACTTCGATCGCGGCCTTGGAGCGCGGCGGGGTCTCGATCGCGGGCTCCATGCGGATGCTCGCGCCGCGCTTCTTCCGGTCCTTGAGCTTGTCCTTCTGCTTCTGGAGCGCCCGCTCCACCTTCGTCAGGACCTGGTCGAGCGAAGCCTTCGCCTCGCTGTCGGTCGCCTTGGTGAGGAGGTCGAGCGCATTCCCGTGGAGGCGAAGCTCGGTCTTGTGGCGGTAGCCCTCCTGCGTGACGACGAGATCGGCGCGGATGAGCGCCGGATAGAACCGCGTCAGCCGCTCGAGGCGCTCGACCGCGTATTCCCGGAAACCGGGCGTGGGCTTCCAGTGGCGTCCCTTGATCGTGATCTCCATGCCACCCCCTATCGGTTGGACGCGCTCAGGCGTAGCGACGGCGTGCGCGGGCCGGCAGGAGGCGGAGCGCCTCCCGGTACTTCGCCACCGTGCGCCGCGCGATGCGGAGTCCCTGCTCGTGCAGGATCTCGGCGATGCGTTGATCGCTGAGCGGGTCCTTCTTGTCCTCGTTGTTGATCAGGGTCAGGATCTTGTCCTTCGCGACCTTGGCCGAGACGTCGTCCCCTTCCTCGGTCGCGAGGCCGCTCGAGAAGAAGTACTTCAGCTCGAAGACGCCGCGCGGCGTCTGGACGTACTTGTTGGTCGTGACGCGGCTCACGGTCGATTCGTGCATGCCGATCTGATTGGCGATCTGCTGGAGCGTGAGCGGCTTCAGCCCCTCCACGCCGCGCTCGAAGAACTCCCGCTGCTCCTCGACGATCCGGCGCATCACTTTGATCATCGTCTTGCGCCGCTGCTCGATCGTCTGAATGAGCCACTTCGCGGAGTTGAGCTTGTCGGAGATGAACTTCCGCGTCTCGTCCTGCCCGGCGGACTTGTTGCGCAGCATCTGCTGGTAGGCTTGGCTGATCCGGAGCCGCGGAACGTTCCGGTCGTTGAGCGACACCACGAATTCGCCCGCCACGCGCTCGACGATGAGGTCGGGGGTGACGTACTTCGTCTCCTCGGCCGCGATCTCCTGTCCCGGCCGCGGGTCCAGGGTCGCGATGAGATCTCCCGCCGCCTGCACCTCCTCGATCGAGCACTTGAGGCCGCGCGCGATCTCGCCGAAGCGCTTGGCGAGGAGATTCTCGAACTGCTCCTGCACGACCCGCCCCGCGAGCGTCCCTTCGTCCTTCCGCTGCACGAGCTGGATCCAGAGGCACTCTTGCAGGTTCCGCGCGCCGACTCCCGCGGGCTCGAACTTCTGGATCTCCGCGAGCACCTCTTCGACCTTGTCCGGCGCCACCGCGAACTGCTCGGCCACTTCTTCGACCGTCGTCTGGAGATAGCCGTTCTCGTCGATCGAGCCGATCAGGTACTCGCCGATGGCGAGATCTTCTTCACCGCGCTCGAGAAGCCGAAGCTGGTCGATGAGATGATCCCCGAGGCTCCTCCGCGTGACGGGGACTCGCTCGTAGAACTCGGCGTCGGGGTCGTCGGTGCGCGGGGCCGAGGGGATCTCGTAGTTGTCGGGCCAGAGCTCGTTCCAGTCGACTTCCTGGTTCTTGTCCGGCTCCGCGGTCTCGACCGGCTCCGCCTCGCCGTCCTGGCCCTCCTCCTTCTTGACGTCCTCGATCTCCTGCACCTCTTCGATCTCGTCCACTTCCTCGAGCAGAGGATTGCGCTCCAGCTCCAGCTTCAGCGCCTGCTGGAGCTCGAGCGTCGGCATCTGGAGGAGCTTCAAGGCCTGCTGCAGACGCTGCGTCATGATCAGCGTCGGCTTCTGCTGCATGCTCAGGCCGTGTTTCATTTCCATGGCTCTAGCCCCTCAATCGAGTCGGAAGCGCTCGCCCAGGTAGATCTGGCGCGCGACCGGATCCTGTGCGAGCTCCTGGCCGGTGCCCTGCATCAGGATCTTGCCTTCGAACATGATGTACGCGTGATCCGTCGTGCTCAGCGTTTCCCGAACATTGTGGTCCGTGATGAGAATGCCCAGCCCCTTCTGTCGCAGGCGGGACACGATGTCCTGGATCTCCGCGACGGCGATCGGGTCGATCCCGACGAACGGCTCATCGAGGAGGAGAAATCCCGGCTGCGTCACGAGCGCGCGGGTGATCTCCACGCGCCGCCGCTCGCCTCCCGACAGGTTGTAGCCCTTCCGGTCCGCCAGGTGCCCGATGTTCAGCTCCTCGAGGAGCTGCTCGAGCCGATGCGCCCGCTCCTTCGAGGAGAGCTTCAGCGTCTCGAGGATCGCGAGGATGTTCTCGCGGACGGTCAGGCGCCGGAAGATCGACGGCTCCTGCGCCAGGTACCCGATCCCGATCCGGGCCCTCTGGTGCATGGGAAGCGACGTGATGTCCCGCCCGTCCATCGAGATCTGCCCGCCGTCGGCGCGCAAGAGCCCGACGATCAGGTAGAACGTCGTGGTCTTGCCCGCCCCGTTCGGCCCCAAGAGGCCGACGACCTGGCCGCGGTCGACCTGGACGGTGACCTTGTCGACCACCTTCCAGTGACCATAGTAGCGCTCCAGGTCCCGCGCCACGAGACCGCTCACCGCGGCGACCACCCTACCGAGTCGGGATTCTCCCCCGCTTGGGGCTGGACCTCGGCGCGCACCTCGCGCGCGAGGTGGAAGTGCTCGAGATTGGCGTCGCTCTCGAAGCCGTATCCGGTCACCACGTCTCCGTGACGGGTCACGCGCACGAAGGCGTCGGAGACGATCTTGCCCCTCGCGTTCTGCCACCGAAGCGAGTCGGTCTCGAGCGTCACGCCGCTCTCGGTCGTGACGCGCACCTTGCCCCGCGCCTCGAGGTCGTTCGTTCTCTGGAAGACCAGCCCCTGATCGGCGGTCAGGGACGAGTTCTTCTTCCCTTCCTTGTCGAAGAAGTCGATCCGAACCGTCCGGGCGTCGACGAGATTCTTGTCGTTGAACATCGCCGCGTACGACGCCCAGAGCGTCCAGCTCTTCCTTCCCTCCATGGACTCTGTGAGCGTGAAGTCCCTCGCTTCCTGGTCCGGGATCCGGACCTCCTCCCCGCTCGTCGTGGAGGGCGCGTCCTTGTGGCAGCCCATGGCCAGGGCCGCGACTAGCATGGACAGTACCATGCCCGCGAAGCCAGGGTCAAACCATTGGAACCGCATGGTCTTACCTCGCCCGAAGGTCGAGGCAGTCGTGCAGGTGGAGCACCCCGTCCGGACGGCCGAGACCGTCCAGAACGACCAGGGAGGTGATGGCCCCGCCCGGATTCTCCTCCATCGAGCGGACCGCCTGGGCGATCAGAGCCTCCCTGTCGATGGTCCGGGGCGACCGGGACATGACCCGGGATACGGGGATCGAGAGGTCGCCGCCCCCCTGGAGCAGGATCCGCTTCAGATCGCCGTCCGTGAGGATGCCCAGGAGGACGCCCTCTCCGTCGACCACCGTCGTCATTCCGAGTCTCTGGTTCAGGATCTCGACCAGCGCCTCGTGGAGCGTGGCGGTCTCGGGCACGCGCGGGAGCGCCGTCCCCGTGTGCATTCGGTCGGCGACGCGCAGGAGCGCGACGCGCCCGAGGACCCCGCCCGGGTGGAGATAGGCGAAGTCCTCCCGCGTGAATCCCTTGAGCCGCATCAGCACGATGGCGAGCGCGTCCCCGAGCGCGAGCATCGCGGTGGTGGTCGCGGTCGGGACCAGGTCCTCGGGGCCCGCCTCGCGCGGACGGCCGACATCGAGGACGTGGTCCGCTCCGCGCGCGAGCGAGGACGTGGGATGGCACGTGATCGTGACGACGAGGACGCCGTGACGCCGGAGCGCCGGCAGGAGCTCGAGCAGCTCCGCCGTCTCGCCGCTCTTCGAGAGGAGGATCGCGGCGTCGTCTCGCGACACGATCCCGAGGTCTCCGTGTGCCGCGTCGGCCGGATGCACGAACGTTGCGGGCGTTCCGGTGCTCGTCAGGGTCGCCGCGATCTTCTTCGCCACGAGTCCCGACTTTCCGACCCCCAGCGCGAGGACCTGCCCCTTGACCGCCGCGATCGCATGGACGGCGGCTTCGAACTCGGCACCGATCCGCGGCCTGAGCGCGAGGATCGCCTCCCCTTCGAGATCCAGGACCTCGCGCGCCCAGGCCGTGACCGAGCCGCTCGCGCCGGCCGCCTTCGATGCGGGTTCCGCCTCCAGACTTCGCTTCACGTGCGTCTCGTCTCCACAAGAGATGGATCGGCAACCGATTGGTGAATCTTCATGAGACTTCGGAGGAGCGGCTCCAGGTCCCCGAGCGGCCACTGCGACTCGCGGTCGGATCGAGCCCGCGCGGGATCGGGATGGGTCTCGATGAAGAGGCCGTCCGCCCCCGCGGCCACCGCCGCCCGAGCGAGGGCGGGGATGAACTCCCGCTGCCCTCCGGTCTCCACCCCTCCGGGGCGCTGCACCGAGTGGGTCGCGTCGAAGAAGACCGGGCAGCCGAGCCGGGCCATCGTCGGGATCGAGCGCATGTCCACGACGAGATCGCCATAGCCGAAGGTGGTCCCTCGCTCCGTCACGATCACGCCCGGCGCGCCCGCGGCGCGCACCTTCTCGACCGCGCGCCCCATCGACGCCGGATCGAGGAATTGCCCCTTCTTCACGTGCACCGGCTTCCCGCTCGCACCGGCCGATTCGAGGAGCGCGGTCTGTCGGCAGAGGAACGCCGGGATTTGGAGGAGGTCGAGGGCGCGCGCCGCGTCGGAGACGTCCAGCGTCTCGTGCACGTCGCTCGTCACCGGAACGCCGACTCGCTCCCGGATCCGGGCGAGCGATGCGAGGCCGCGCTCCGCGCCGGGACCGCGATAGCTCTCCCGCGAGGAGCGGTTCGCCTTGGCGAACGACGCCTTGAAGACGAAGGGCATCCCGAGCGAGACGGCGATCCGCTTGACCTCCTGCGCGACTTCCTCGGCCATCGCGTCGTCCTCGAGCACGCAAGGTCCCGCGATGAGCGCGAGGCGGCCGGGCTCGATACGGACCGATCCGACCGCGACGGGCTGGAAGCGCGCGTCCACGTCAGCTCCTCGCCGCGCCCGCGCGCGAGTCGGAGGTGCCGGCCCTCCTGCCCCGTTCCTCGTGCGCCGCGCGGATGAAGCCCTGGAAGAGCGGGTGGGGCTGATCCGGACGGGACTTGAGCTCCGGGTGGAACTGCACGCCGACGAACCAGGGATGGTCGGGCAGCTCCACGATCTCCACCAGCGAGAGCTCGGGGTAAACGCCGGTCACGCGCATGCCCTTCGCCTCGAGCGGGGCCCGGTAGTCGTTGTTGAACTCGAACCGGTGCCGGTGCCGCTCGGACACCTCGCTCGCGCCATACGCTTCGGAGGCGCGGCTTCCCGGCGCGATCACGCAGCGATAGGCGCCCAGGCGCATCGTGCCCCCCTTCTTCGTGACGCCGTGCTGCGACTCGAGAAGGGCGATCACCGGGTGCGGCGTCTCGGGATCGAACTCCGAGGAGTCCGCTCCGTCGAGCCCCGCCAGGTTGCGGGCCATCTCGATCACGGCGCACTGCATGCCGAGACAGATTCCAAAGAACGGCACCCGCCGCTCCCGCGCGTAGCGCGCCGCGAGCACCATCCCCTGCGTCCCGCGGTCGCCGAAGCCGCCCGGGATCAGGATGCCGTGCGACGAGCCGAGGAGCGCGTCGGGACCGTCCATCTCGATCCGCTCGGAATCGACCCAGTCGATCTTCACCGACACGCCGTTCGCGGCGCCCCCGTGCGTGATGGCCTCCGAGATGCTCTTGTACGCGTCCCTGAGGTGCGTGTACTTGCCCACGACGGAGACGGTGACGGACTCGCGCGCGGACTTCACGCGCTCCTGGTACCGCTGCCAGGCCGAGAGATCCGCGGGGCCCGCATCGAGACGGAGCATGGAGACGACGAGGTCGTCGAGGCCGCCCCGGTGGAACATGAGCGGAACCTCGTAGATCGACGAGACGTCGATCGCCTCGATCACGGCCTGCGTCGGCACGTTGCAGAAGAGCCCGATCTTCTCCTTCACCTCTTGCGGAATCGGCACTTCGGAACGGGCAAGGAGGATGTCGGGCTGGATTCCGATCGCGCGGAGCTCCTTCACGGAGTGCTGCGTCGGCTTGGTCTTGATCTCCCGCGCGGCGCCCAGGTGCGGCACGAGGGTCACGTGGATGAAGAGCGTGTTCACGGTGGAGAGCTCGAGCCTGAGCTGGCGGATCGCCTCGAGGAACGGGAGGCTCTCGATGTCGCCCACCGTGCCGCCGATCTCGACGATCGCCACGTCCACGGGCTTCTTCCCGCGCGTCAAGGCGAGCATGCGCGACTTGATCTCGTCCGTGACGTGCGGGATCACCTGCACCGTGCGGCCGAGATAGTCGCCGCGGCGCTCCTTCTGGATGATCGTGTCGTAGATCTGGCCCGCGGTGACGTTGTTCTGGCGTCCCATCGAGACGCCGAGGAAGCGCTCGTAGTGGCCCACGTCGAGATCCGTCTCCGCGCCGTCGTCGGTCACGAACACTTCGCCATGCTGGTATGGGCTCATCGTCCCCGGATCGACGTTCAGGTAGGGATCGAACTTCTGGAGCGTCACCGAGAGCCCGCGGCTCTTCAGCAGCGAGCCGATGGCGGACGCGGCGATTCCCTTTCCGAGCGACGAGACGACTCCGCCCGTGACGAACACGAACTTGGTCATGATCGCGACCTCCCTTCCCCCCAGAGGGCCCGAGCGCGGTCCAGATCCTCGGGCGTATCGATTCCCACGGATTCGTAGTCGCCCACGGCGACGTGGATCGGAATTCCATTCGAGAGCGCACGGAGCTGCTCCAGCCGCTCCGCACGCTCGAGCGGCGCCGGCGTGAGGCGCGCGAGATCGAGGAGCGTGCGCCGGCGATACGCGTAGACGCCCACGTGAAGAAGGCGCGGCGCGCCCGGGTCCATCCCCGAGGGAATGGGCGAGCGCGAGAAGTAGAGCGCGCGATTCGCGCGGTCGCGCACCAGCTTCACCTTGCTCGGATCGTCCGGTGACGCCCACGCCGGAAACGGGGCCGCGAGAGTCCCCATCACGACGTCCGGACTCTCGAAGAGCCTGACGAGATGCTCGAGCCCCGCGGGGCTCACGAACGGCTCGTCCCCTTGCACGTTGACGAAGACTTGGTCGGGATCGGGCGCCGGAGCATCCGAGAGAATCCGCGCCGCTTCCGCCACGCGGTCGAGCCCGGACGCATGATCGGCGCGCGTCATGAGCGCCTGCCCACCCGCGCCGCGGACGGCCTCCGCGATCCGCTCGCTGTCCGTCGCCACCCACACGTCCCTGAGGCACGACGCCTCGCGCACGCGCTCGAGCACGCGGACGATCAGAGGAGCGCCGCCGAGGTCCTGTAAGGCCTTTTCAGAGAGACGGGTGGACTGGAGTCGCGCCGGGATGATGGCCACGGCGCCTTGGGTGGACCGCGAGAGGCCCTCGCGATCCGCGGAGGCGGTCTGCGGACGGGGCACGAGCCATGCTATCAACGGGTGTGGGGCGCGTCAAGAGGCCGCGGGTGCCCTAATGAAGTCCCGTCGCGACATAGATCTCGGAAAGGGTGCGATCGATCCCGTAGGCGATGGTCTTCGCATCCTCCGTGGCGCGCATCAAGGTGACGGCGAGAACGCCGGCGGGATTTCGCGGCGTGATGGCCCGGATGACGCGCCGTGTCCCGGTCACGAGGTCGATCCCGAGAAGCGTCGGCCGTCGCGATCCGATCTGGGACACGAAGATCTCCCGGCCGTCGCGGCTGAAACCGGCGCAGTAGAGCCGCTCCCCGGAAGCGAGTCCCGGTATGTCGATGGAGGATCCATCCGTCACGGAGTAGAGCTTGTGGAGGGGGGACACGGCCGCGTAGCGGCCGTCCGGTGTTACTTGAACGCTGCCCGCCGTGAAATCCACACCCTCGAGGACCGGGCGGGGCTCGCCTCCCGCCACATCCTGGATGTAGCCCTTCACGGTCCCAGTCGAGTCCTCGGCCATCGAGAAGACTCTGGCTCCGTCGGGGAGCCAGGCAGCCTGATAGTGGGTCCGAATGGGTCCACGCGGAAGCGTCCTGGCCTGCCCCGCTCCCCTGGGCAGGAGGACGAGATCCGTCGGGGGATCGAGCGTCGTCGCGAGAGCGTACCGGCCGTCCGGCGAGAGCGCTGCCGCGGTCCCGCTCCCCAATTTCACGACCGGGGACCCGTCGGTTCCCCGGACGCAGACCGCATACTCCCCACCCACCGCGTCTCCTTCCTCCGTGAAGAGGACGGTGCGGCCATCCGGGCTCAAGTCCGCGAGAACGGACCAGTCTCCCCACGTGAGCTCGCGCTCCTCGGTGGCACCCGGCACGAGCACCTGGAGCTCCGCCCGGTGGTTGTCCCGGACGAAGAGCACTCGTCCATCCGGAGCGATGTCGGTGATCCGCATGCCTCCGGGACTTCCCGCCACCAGCCGCACCGTCCCGTCGAGCGTGGCCGCGTAGATCTCCGCCCCGGTGCCGCCTCGGGTGGCGGAGAACCAGATCTCTTTCCCGTCGGGGCGCCATGCGATGCCCTGGCAGCTCCCGAATCCCGAGCCAAGGACTCTCGAGCCGCCATTCCGATCGACAACCATGAGCATCCCCCGATCGTCGGGAAAGATCTTGTGGTCGAAGAAGGCGATCTGGGTGCCGCCGGGCGCCAGGCGCGGGTGGCTCATCCATCCGGGCGTCTCCCGAAGCACGCGCCCTGGGGGCCACTCGAGCCGATATCGGCCCCCAGATACGATCAAGACCGCGAGGCTCCCGTCGTGCGCCCAGTCGGCGGCCACGACGCTGTCCACGATCGCCCGTGGGGCGCCACCTGCCAGGGGAACGCGCGCGAGGGTTCCCTGTCGCGTGAAGTGCGGCCGGCTGAACGTGTTGAGACCGATTCCGAGATCGCCTCCACTCGAGACCGCGAGAAGGACGGCGTTGCGATATCCGAGCGAGCGCGTTTCGGGAGAGCCCGCCTGGGCGGTGTAGATCCCTGCCGAGTCGCCCTCCCACTCGGCGCTGTAGACGAGGCCGTGCCCGTCTGGAGTGAATCGCGCATCGTGAACCACTCCGCTTCGGAAGGTGATGCGCTCGTACTGGACGTGGGACGTGCCCGGTCCTCGGGTGAGCGCCCATGCCAGAGCGGCCGCAGCCACCACTCCGAGAAACACGGACGCGACGAGGGCGCCTCGGCTCCTGCGACGCATGGCGGGCTCGCCCGCCGCCACCCCTGGACCGACCGAGGCCAGGAGCTCGAGGTCGAAGGCGAGGTCGCGCGCGTGCTGGGGCCGCGCGGATGGGTCCTTCTCGAGCGCGCGGCGGACCACGCGCTCGAGTCCCGGCACGCGGCGCGCCGCTTCCGGCAGCGGGCCCGGCTCGCTGGAGAGGATCGCGGTCTGAACGTCCGCGGCAGTCGCGCCCTGAAACGCGCGATGGCCCGACAGCATCTCGTAGAGGATCGCGCCCAGAGCGAAGAGATCGGTGCGGCCGTCGACGGTCTGCTCGCGGATCTGCTCCGGCGCCATGTAGCCGACCGTGCCGTAGGTGGAGCCGGGGCTCGTGAGGGCGGCGCCGATGGTGGCCGTGCCGCTGGAGGGCGCGCGGCCTTCTTCGGCCATCCGCTTGGCCAGACCGAAATCGAGGATCTTCACCCGGCCGCCGCGGGCCACGACGATGTTCTCCGGCTTGAGATCGCGATGCACGATCCCGCGATCGTGCGCGGCGGCGAGGCCGCGCGCGACCTGAGTCGCGAGATCGAGCGCGGTCCCGACCGCAAGCGCGCCCTGCTCGAGCCGCTTCCGGAGCGTGTCCCCCTCCACCAGCTCGAACACGACGAAGGGCGTCCCTTCGTGCACGCCCACGTCGTAGATCGCGACCACGTGCGGATCGCTGAGGGCCCCCACCGCGCGCGCTTCGAGATCGAACCGGCTCAGCCGCTCGGGATCGGACGCGAATTCGGGTGGGAGGGTCTTGAGCGCGACATCGCGCCCGAGCCGCGTGTCGCGGGCGCGATAGACATCCCCCATCCCGCCCGCGCCGAGCGGCGCCAGGATCTCGTAGGGGCCGAGCCGGGTCCCGGCCGGAAGGCCGCTGCGTCCCTGGGGGGTCACGCGCGTTGGGGCTCGCTCACCGGATGGGGCGCGCGTGGCGATCTCGCGCGCTTCCGCGCGCGCCCACCGCTAGCGCGCGACCGGCTCCAGCGCCAGGTCCGCGATGCCCTTCCTCACGTCGTCCGCCGACTTCGCGAGCGCCGCCTGGTCCGCAGCATCGAGCTTCAGCTCGACGATCCTCTCCACGCCCTTGGATCCCAGGATCACGGGAACGCCGAGGTAGAGGTCGCGCAGGCCATACTCGCCTTGCAAGTACGCCGCCGCCGGAAGGAGCCGCTTCTTGTCGCGCAGGATCGACTCCGCCATCTGGACCGCGGAGGACGCCGGCGCGTAGAAGGCGCTCCCGGTCTGGAGCAGCTTCACGATCTCGGCGCCGCCGTCGCGCGTCCGCTGGACGATCTCGGCGAGCCGCTCCGGCTTGATGAAGTTCCGGACCGGAATGCCGGAGACCGTGGCGTAGTCGAGGATCGGAACCATCGTATCGCCGTGGCCGCCGAGCACCATCGCCTGCACGTCCTCGACCGATACGCCGATCTCCTCGGCCAGGAACGTCCGGAAGCGGGACGAGTCGAGGACACCCGCCATCCCCATGACGCGCTCGCGCGGGAATCCGGTGATCCGGTAGGTGAGGTACGCCATCACGTCGAGTGGATTGGTGACCAGGATCACGAACGCTTTCGGCGCGTGCTGCTTGATCGCCTCGGCCACGCCGCGCACGATGTCGGCGTTCGCCTTGAGGAGATCCTGCCGCGACATGCCGGGCTTCCGGGGAAGCCCCGCCGTCACGATGACGAGGTCGCTGCCCTGCATGGCACGGAGGTCCCCGCTCCCCTCGACGTACGCGTCGTAGCCGCGCACCGGTCCCGCTTCGAGGAGGTCGAGCGCCTTGCCCTTGGCCACGCCCTCGAGGATGTCGATGAGGACGACGTCCCCCAGCTCCGCCTCGGCCGCGTAGATCGCGCAGGACGCGCCGACGTTGCCCGCGCCGACGACGGTGATCTTAGGCATGGGCCGCCTCGCTCGCGCTCGGAGCAGGGTCGATGGACACCGACATCTTGCTCTTGCCGCGGCGACGGAACACCACGACGCCGTCCTTGAGGGCGAACAGCGTGTCGTCCCTGCCCCGGCCCACGTGGAGGCCCGGCGCCACCGCCGTGCCGCGCTGCCGCACGAGGATGCTGCCGGCCGTGACCCGCTCGCCGCCGAAGCGCTTCACGCCCAGCCGCTGGGACGCGGAGTCGCGTCCGTTCTTCGAGCTCGATACACCTTTTTTGTGCGCCATGTCGTTCGCTCCTTCCGCTAGACGACGATGTCCAGGATCCGGACCCGCGTCAGCGTATCCCGGTATCCGATCTTGCGCCGATACTTCTTGCGCCGCTTGTACACCCCGACGGTGATCTTGGGACCGCGCTCCGTGCCGAGGACCTTCGCCTTCACGGACGCCCCCTCGACCAGCGGGCGGCCCAGCGTGACTCCGCCCTCGCCTCCGATCAGGAGCACCCGATCGAACGTGAGCTCGCGCCCGTCTTCGGCTCCGAGGTGGGGCAGGATGTGCTCCTCGTCCGGGGAGACCCGGAACTGGAGACCCTGGGCTTCGATGACGGCATAGCGAGCACTCATAGACCGCGATCCTTTCGTTCGTGCTTCGTGGCCGGCGTTGGTGGCCGGGTTCAGTGTTCGTACTGCTTGGTGATCTCCTCGAACGTCTTGCCGCGGAAGAGACGGATCTCATCCCGCCGAAGCGACGGATCGTCCCGGATCTCTACCCGGAACCGGTACTGCTTCTCGAGCCGCTCCAGACGGTCCGCGTTCTGCTCCACCAGGTGGATCGCGACGTCCGGATGCACCCGGAGGAGAAGCTGCCGCTCCTTCGATCGCTGTCCCACGCGGCGCAGCATCCGCTCGATCTTGAGCGTCGCGGACGAGAGCGAGAGCACCCGACCGGTCCCCTCGCACGCGGCGCAATTCTCCGTGAAATAGTTGGCGAGGCTCGGCCGCTGCCGCTGCCTCGTCATCTCGATCAGCCCGAGATCGCTCACCGCGAACGCCTTCGTCCGCGACCGGTCCCGCTTCAGCCGGTTCCGGAGCGTCTCGAGCACCGCCTTCTTGTTCGCCTCCTCCTCCATGTCGATGAAGTCGAGGACGATGATGCCGCCCAGGTCCCGGAGCCGAAGCTGCCGCGCGATCTCCTCGGCCGCCTCGAGATTCGTCTTCAAGATCGTCTCTTCCTGGCTCCGCTTCCCCGTGAACCGTCCGGTGTTCACGTCGACCGCGACGAGCGCCTCGGTCTGGTCGATGGTGATGTAGCCGCCCTTCTTGAGCCAGACCTTCCGCTCCATCGCCTTCTCGATCTCGCCCTCGATCCCGAAGTGATCGAAGATCGGCGCCTCGCCGCGGTAGATCTTCACCCGCGTCTTGAGCTCGGGCGCGTAGGTCGAGAGATATCTCAGGATCTGCTTGTGCTCCTCCTTCGAATCGATGACGAGCTGAGCGACGTCCTCCGTGAAGATGTCCCGGATCAGGCCGGTCGTGAACTCCATCTCCTGATGGAGGAGTGCCGGCGCGCGGGAGCGCTCTCCCTGCTTCTCGATCTTCTCCCACATCTGCTCGAGATACTTGACGTCGCCCTGGAACTCCTTCCGCCCTTGCTCCGCCCCCACGGTGCGGACGATGACGCCCGCCCCCTTGGGCCTGAGCTCCCGGAGCAGCTGCTTCAGCCTCGTGCGCTCGGCGCGGTCCTCGATCTTCCGCGACACGCCCACGTGCTCGTGGTCGGGCATGAACACGAGGAACCGCCCCGCCAGCGACACCTGGGTCGTGACCCGGGGCCCCTTCGTGCCGATCGGCTCCTTCGTGATCTGGACCAGGATCTCCTGGCCCTTCTTGAGCGCCTCCTCGATTCGAGGGGGCGTCTCGTCGCGCCGGCCGCGTCCCCCGCCGCGCTTCTTATCCTCCCCGTCCTCGTCCTCTTCGAACATCTCGTCGAGGTCCGAGTCGGGCATCAGATCCGAAGCGTGGAGGAACGCGCTCTTCTCGAGACCGAGGTCCACGAACGCGGCCTGCATGCCCGGCAGCACCGCATTCACCCGCCCCTTGTAGATGTCGCCAACCCGACGAACCGCCTCGGGCCGCTCCACCAGGATCTCCACCAGCTCCTTGTCTTCGAGGAGCGCGATCCGGGTCTCGCTCGCGCTCGCATTGATGATGATCTCTCTACGCATCAACCTCCCAAGCGGGGTCCGCCGGGGCCGGGTCCGCCGAATCCACGGGGACCGCCCGCCAGAATGCCGAATCCTCGAGTGCGTCGAGGGGAGAACGGAGGACGCCACCGCGCTCCACCCACATCGCGTCGCGATTCACGTGGAGGAGGCGGGGGTCGAAATCGAACGAGGGCAGGAAGCTCCGCACGAGGAGATCTGGACGGAGATACCCGGTCGCCTGGAGCCGCGTGGCGATGCGGATGCCGAGGGGGCCCCCCTCCGGATCCAGCGCGACCTCCACCACCGCGGGACGCGCGTTGACCGTCTTGCCCTTCTGACCATGACTCTGCTTGGCGACCGGCCAGTCCCCGGATGCCGTGAACGATGCGATCGACTTCACGAGCTCCGCCCGCACCCGGTGCACCTCCTCGCCGCGCGTCAGCTCCTCCATCAGGTAGGGCGTGAGCCGGACCCGGTAGTCGGCGCGGCCGATGGCGGCCATGAGCGAGTCGGATGATTTCGTGAACGGCCGTCCCTCGAGGATGCGGATGCCCTCGGGCAGGATCTCGTTCATCGCGGCGATCGTGGACCACGGGCATGCCTGCGCCAGGTCCAGATCGAAGTATTCGGCGGCGCTCGTCGCTCCCAGCGAGAGCGGCGGGCCGTACGCGATCTTCGCGTGCCGGTTGAAGCCCTGCGTGTAGGCGATCGGGATCTTCGCGACGCGGATCGCGCGATCGAAGATCCGCACCAGATCGAGATGGGAGGTGAACCGGCCGTCCCCCCGCTTCTCGTAGGCCACGCGGTAGCGCGACGCCTGCGGGCCGCGGCCGGCCGTCGGCCACACCCGGCGCCGGCGACCGTACGCGCGCTCGCCTTCGGTCTTGCCGTTCGCGCCGTTCGCGCCGTTGGCGCCGTTCGCCTTGCCGTCCGCACCGTTGGTGGCGTGTCCGTTCTTGCCGTTCGTCGCGATCTCGGCGGCGGTCGCCGGCGCGCGGAGCGTATCGATCGGCTTCTTCGTAAGCTCCTGGATGCGCTCCTGGATCTGATCCGTCGTGACCTCGGGCGGCACGCTGAAATCGAGCGACGCGGGCATCGCTCCCTGCCCCGGCGCGAGCTGGAGCGAGAGACTCCGCCCGTCCCGCGCCTTCGGCGTGAAGCAGGGCGCGCCGCAGCGGTAGCACGCATGGTCCCGGCAGTCCGGGGTGAGCGCCGCGGCGTACGCCTTCTGCCGCTCCGCGACGAGGAACTTCTTCACCACCGGCGTGCGGATGTGGTCCCACGGAAGCCGCTCCTCGAGATCCCGCGGCCGGAGATAGATCGACGGATCCATGCCGATCGCCTCGAACGCGCGCATCCAGAGATCGAAGTCGAAGCACTCCGACCAGCCGTCGAAGCGCGCGCCGAGCTTCCACGCCTCCTCCAGCGCGTCGGCCGTGCGCACGTCGCCGCGCGCGAAGACGCCCTCGAGGAACGCGGTCTTCGGATCGCGCCACTTGAGCCGCACGTTGTTCATGCCGCGGAAGCCGATCTTGAGCCGGTCGATCTTCCGCCAGAGCGTCTCCATGTCGTCCTGCACTTCCCACTGGAACGGCGTATGCGGCTTCGGAACGTGCGGCGAGATGCCCACGTTGAAATGCATCCGCTTGTTCCCGCCCTTCGCCCACTCCTGCGACTTCCGGAGCGTCTCGGCGATGCCATCCACGTCGGCGTCGGTCTCGGTGGGCAGGCCGATCATGAAGTAGAACTTGATGCCGCCCCACCCCTGGTCGCGGGCGAGCTTCACCGAGTACTCGAGCTCCGCCTCGTCGATTCCCTTGTTGATCACGTCCCGCATCCGCTGCGTTCCCGCTTCGGGCGCGAAGGTGATGCTCCCCTTCCGGCCCTGTCCGATCTTGTCCGCCACGGACGGCGCGAGCGTCCCGACGCGGGTCGACGGCAGCGAAAGCGACACCCCGAGCTCGTTGGTGAAGCGGTCGAGCTCGTGGAGCACCACCGGCAGCTGCTTGTAGTCCGTGGTCGAGAGCGAGAGGAGCGAGACCTCGTCCCATCCCGCGTGCACGATGCCGCACTGCACTTCCTTCACCACCTCGTCGGCCCGCTTCTCGCGAAGCGGGCGGTTCATGTAGCCGGCGAGGCAGAAGCGGCAGCCGCGCGTGCAGCCGCGCATCACCTCGACCCCGAGGCGGTCGTGCGTGATCTCCGTCGGCGAGATGAGCGGCCGCTCCGGGTAGTACTCGGGCAGGAGCGACGCGACGTATCGGAAACGGGGCTTGGACGCCGGGGCTTCCGCCCGCGGCTCGCGCGCGACGAAGCCGAATCCGTTCTCGACCTCGTCGTAGAGCGCGGGCACGTACACCCCCTCGATGGCCCCCATGCGACGGAGCGCCTCCGCGCGCGGCATCCCCGTCTCCCGGCGCTCGACCATGAGGTCGCACAGCTCCTGGATGACTTCCTCGCCGTCTCCGATCACAAAGCCGTCGATGAAGGGCGCCAACGGCTCCGGGTTGATCGTGCAGAGTCCGCCCGCGATCAAGATCGGGTCGTCCTCGCGCCGGTCCTTCGTGCGGAGCGGCATCTGGGCCAGGTCGATCATCGTGAGCACGTTCGTGTACGAGAGCTCGTACTGGAGCGAGAACCCGATCATGTCGAACTGGCGCGCAGGGGTGCGCGACTCGAGCGAATAGAGGGGAATCCCCTCGCTTCGCATGAGCCGCTCCATGTCGCCCCACGGCGTGAAGCAGAGCTCGGCCGCGCCGTCTTTGCGGCCGTTCACGATGTGGTACAGGATCTTCAGGCCGAGATACGACATCCCGATCTCGTAGAGGTCCGGGAAGCAGAGGAGTACCCGGACTCGGGCCTCGGACGGATCCTTGCGCGCGGCGTGGAGGAAGCTCCCTGTGTACCGGCTCGGCTTGGTCACGAGCGGCAGGTACGCTTCATCCAACAGACGCAGCTTGTCCATTGATCTCCTCCGTGGACGGACCATCGGGGCAAATCTCGAATGTTGAGAACCGGTTACGAGCTTCCGAGGGACCCTGTGGGCGTTCCTCGCGAAGCCTGCGACCTTACCACAGCGCCGTTTTCCCCGCAACCGCTCCCGCCGCCTTGGGTTCGGGCGCTTCGGGATCCCCTCCGCGGGCGGCGGAAAGGCCCAGGATCCAGGCCGCCTGGGCGCCTTCGAGCGGGGCTCCAGCCTCGAGCATCGTACTCCCGGTGGTGACCACGTCGTCCAGGAGGAGAACCGGACGCCCCTCCACGGCGCGCGGGTCCACGCATCGGAAGGCCCCGCGGACGTTGACGCGACGGCGCACGGCGTCGAGCGTGGCCTGCGCGGGGTGCTCGCGAATCCGCTCGAGAGCCCTCACGACCGGAATACCCCACCGCTTGGATACGATCTCCGCGAGGAGAAGCGCCTGATCGAAGCCGCGCGCAGCGCGCTTCGCGGGATGGAGCGGGACGGGGACGAGGATCATCTCGCGCCACGCGGGGAGCCCGCGCGCCGGGGGCTCCGGGACGAGCTCCGCGATCCAGGATGCGAGCCGGGTGGCTCCCTCGTACTTGAACGCGCGGAGGATGCGCTCGAGGGTGGGATCGTACGGAGGGCCGGCCAGCACGAGGCGCGTCGATCCGTGGCGCGGACATCCGCGCGCGCTCGGCTCTGGCCCGGGATCGTCGCCGCGGAGGCAAGCGAGACAGAGCGCGATCCCCGTCCGCTCGACCTGCGCGTCGCACGCGTCACAGACCTCACGATCGCGCGGCGCGCGATCCGCGCATCCGGGACACCGACGGTCGAGGATCGCATCCGCGAGATCCCGGCCCCACGCCTTCCACATCCCCCCGACCCCCGTCAACGGCTCCGGGCTGCCGCGCGAAGCGCCTCCCTCATGGCCGGGAGCGGAGCCTTCCTCCCGATCCAGAACTCGAACGACAGCGCCCCTTGATGGAGAAGGAGTCCCAGCCCGTCCTGGAACGGGCGCCCTTCCCTCTCGCACCGGTCCCGCACGCGCGCGGCCCGATCCGCATAATTGAGATCGAGCACCGGACCGCCCGGCCCGAGCGCACGCCACAGTCTCGCCTCGCTCTCGCTGACGTCCTCGGCCGCGAGGGCGCGGACGAGAACGTCATACGGCCCCTCCTTCAAGATCTCGGCGGGATCGTCCTCCAGGCCCGTGGCGAAGAGCCACGAATGGAAACGGTAGGAGGACGAGCTCACCGTGGAACCCGCACCCGTCTCCTCTTCCCCGGCGAGCCGGCGCGCCAGTGATTGCGCGCGCGCTCTGGTGCGGCTCGCGATCGCGATCTTCGATGCGCCCGACTGGAGGACAACCGGCGCCACGCTGGCCGCCGCCCCACCGGCGCCGAGCAGGAGCACCCGCCTCCACTGGAGCTCGATCCCGAGCTCGTGGATCCATGCGAGGAATCCAAGGCCGTCGGTCGCGTGGCCGGCCCAACCGTTCGCCTCCCATCGCAGCGTGTTCACGGCGCGGGCCCGGTCGGCTTCGGGCGTCCGCGTCCTCACGAGCCCGAAGGCGCGCTCCTTGAGCGGGAGCGTCAGGTTCAGCCCCGAGACGCCTTGAGCGTGCAGCTCCGCAAGCGCGCCTTCGAGGTGCTCGAGCGGAACGTCCAGCGCCTCGTAGCGTGCGTCGATTCCCGCGGCCTTGAACGCCGCGTTCTGCATCGGGGGAGAGAGCGAGTGCCGGACAGGATCCCCGAGCACCGCAAAGCGGCGGGACCCTGCTTCGTCCGCGCGTCCGGTCATCCGGGGAGCGCGGACCCGGTCACCCCGCCTGGGTGCCGAGCGCCGACGCCGCGGTTTCGTCGCCCGGCTCGGGGCCGGTCGCGGCCGCGCTCGGAGCCGGCCGCCGGGACAGCACGCGCAGCATGACGAGCGCGGTGATGAAGAGGATCGCGCTCAGGATCTGGTTGATGTTGAAGCTGAGCGGCCCCAGCCGCCCGAGATAGCTCGTCGAGTCGTAGTAGCGCGTGAAATCGATGCCGAACCGGAACACCGCGTCGATCGCCACGGCCGTCCAGAAGAGCCAGCCGTCGAAGTGGTGCTTCCGGTCCATCGCGAGGAGGAGCCCGAAGAGGAACACGCCCGCGAGCGCGAGATAGATCTGAGACGGATGGATGGCCTCGCCCGGGAACGCGTACGAGGCGTACGAGCCGGGCGGGAAGGTCACCGCCCATGGGAGGTGCGTCGGCAATCCGAAGCAGCAGCCGTTGAAGTAGCAGCCGAGCCGGCCGATGCCGATCCCGAGGGCCATGGCCGGCGCCGCCGCGTCGCCGATGCGCCACACCGGGAGCTTCGCCCGCCGGACGTACCAGATCCCGCCGGCGATCGCGAGGATGTAGCCGCCGTACAGCATGAGGCCGCCTTCCCACAGCCGGAACACGCCGAGCCAATCCTTCGCGTAGTCGCTCCAGTGCGTCAGCACGAAGAGGCCGCGGCCGCCGACGATCGCCAGGATCAGGATGACGAGGGAGATCGTGTGGAGCTGGTCCTCGGGGATGCCGCGGCGGACGCCGCGGGCGACGAAGATCTGGATCGCGATGAGGAATCCGATCGCGAGGAGGAGGCCGTAGGTGTGGATCTGGAAGGAGCCGATGTGGAACAGAGTGGGATGCAAACGATCTCTCCTACGTCAGTATTCGCGCCATCGCATGGCGACGTTCTGGATCAACCCGATCTGGAGGAAGCTCGTCAAGAGCGACGTCCCGCCATAGCTCAGAAGCGGTAAGGGGAGGCCGGTCACGGGGGCGAGCCCGACGGTCATGCACACGTTGACGAGCACATGGTATAGGAAAACCGCGGTCAATCCAATGGCCAGGAGGCTCCCGAAGCGATTCCGGGCGCGCCGGGCGATGCGCACGCCGCGCAGGATGAGCACCATGTAGAGCACCGTCACGAACGCGGCCCCCAGGAAGCCGGTCTCCTCCCCCACCACCGAGAAGATGAAGTCGGTGTGCTGCTCGGGCAGGAACTCGAGCCCCTTCTGCGTGCCGTGCATGAAGCCCTTCCCCGTCACGCCCCCCGATCCGATCGCGATCTTCGACTGGATGATCTGGTAGCCGGCGCCATAGGGATCGGCGCTCGGATCGAGGAACGTCGAGATGCGCTGCTTCTGGTAGGGCTCGAGGTGGTTCCAGACGTGCGGCGTCGCGATCCCGACCGCGAGGTTCACCACCACGACCAGGACCACGGTCCAGAGCCTGAGCCTCGATCGGTAGAGCACGAACGCGAGCACGAGCGCGAAGAGGATCCAGGCCGGCAGATAGAACGAGAGCACTCCGTTCAGGATCGGGGAGAGCAGGAGGAACAGGTAGAGCATCGGAAGGCCGGCCCAGTAGAGCATCGTCAGCACGACCATGATGAAGCAGAGCGAGGTTCCGAGATCGGGCTGCTTCAGCACGAGCAGGAACGGGACGGCGGCGGCCAGGAGCGTCTTGAAGAGGGTCGGCAGATGGGTGAGGTCGATCCGCTTCGCGGCGAGCATGCTCGCGAGCACGAGGACGACCGCGATCTTGGCGATCTCCGAGGGCTGGAACTTGAGCGGTCCCCATCCGAGCCAGCGCTGCGCTCCCAGCCCCACGTGCCCGATGACCAGCGTGAGCGCGAGGAGCAGGAGCGCGATCGCGTAGAGGAGCCAGGCCGTCTTCCCCTCGTAGATGCGGTACGGCACCGCGGCCGTCGCCGCCGCGCCGGCGAGCGCGAGCCCCAGCCACAGGAACTGCTTCAGGTAGAGGCCGTGCTCGACCTGCGCCGTCTGCATGGCCGTCGCGCTGAACACGAACGCGATCCCGATCAGGGCCAGGAGGATCGTCGTGAGGAAGAGCGGACGGTCGATGTCCGCGGTGAGGCGCGGCGCGATCACGTGCCGCTCCTCGACGCCACCGTCTGCGTCTTCACCTTGCCCGAGCTGTCCGGCGGCGCCGGATGGAAATAGGCCTGCATCACCTTCTGCGCGACCGGCGCCGCGGCCGTGCTCCCGTGCCCCGCGTTCTCCACCATGACCGCGATGGCGATCTCGGGATGCGAAGCCGGCGCGAAGCAAATGAACAGCGCGTGATCCTGCCCGTGCGGATTCTGTGCGGTCCCGGTCTTCCCCGCCACGATGATCGAGTCGACCTTCGCCTGATATCCCGTGCCGTCGGCCACCACGGCCACCATGGCATCACGAACGGCGGTCATGTCCTTGGAGGCGAAGTCGAGGTGCGTCTCCAGCGAGTCGGCGCGGGGCATGGCGCTCCGGTCATCCCGCCCGTCGCGAGACACCTTCTCGAGGATGTGCGGCTTCCAGAGCGTGCCCCCGCTCGCGATGACGCACGTCAGCTGCGCGAGCTTGACGGGGGTGAGGGACGACTCGCCCTGGCCGATCGCGAGATTCAGAATGAGCCCCTTGCTCCAGCGCCCCGCTCCGTAGTGCTTGTCGTACCACGCAGGGCTCGCGAAGAGTCCGCGCCTTTCCTGTGGAAGGTCGATGCCGGTTTTCTCCATGACCCCCAGGTTCTTCATGAAGGTCGAGAGCCGGTCCAGGCCGATCCGGAGCCCGAGCTGGTAGAAATAGACGTCGCACGAGTGGGCCACCGCGCTCCGGAGCGACGTCCAGCCGTGCCCCTCGTGGTCCCAGCATCCAAAGCGGCGCCGCCCGAACTGGTAGTACCCGTAGCACGGGTCGGAGAACACGGTCATCGGCGAGATCGCGCGAAGCGAGAGGCCGGCCAGGGCGACGAAGGGCTTCAGCGTGGATCCCGGTGGATACGACGCCTGGATCGCGCGGTTGAAGAGCGGATAGTTCCCCCCCTGGCTCAGCTCCTCCCAGCGCGCCTGCGTGATCCCGGTCGAGAACTCGTTCGGATCGTAGTTGGGCTTGCTCACGAGGGCGAGCACCGCTCCCGTGCGCGGATCCATCGCGACGACCGCTCCGCGCGCGCCGGGCTGGAACGCCTCCTCCGCCGCGCGCTGGAGATCGAGATCGATCGAGAGCGTGATGTCCTCGCCGCGCTTGGGAAGGATCGGCTGCCTGTCCCCGAGGAGATCCGCCTTCCGGCCGAGAGCGTTCACCTCCACGAAGCGCTTTCCATCGACGCCGCGGAGGATCTTCTCGTACTGCCGCTCGATCCCCATGCGCCCGATCAGGTCGCCGCGCAGGTACGTCGACGCGAACTTGGGATCCTCGAGCTCCTTGTCCGAGACCTCCCCGACGTAGCCGAGGAGATGCGACGCAAAGGGGCCGAGCGGATAGCGCCTGAGCGGCTCCGCCTCCACTTCCACGCCCGGAAGCTCCGCCCGGTGCTCCGCGATGTACGCGACCGACGCGAGGTCGAGATTTCGCTTGAGCCGGATCGCGAGGAACGACTGGGTCCGCTCCCGCTTCACCTTGTCGAACGCGACTTCGGGGTCGAGCCCGACGATCCGGCTCACGCGCGCGATCGTGGAGTCGAGGAGCGCGGGATCGTGGACGTAGACCTTGTCGAAGGGATCGATCGTGACCGTGAACGAGGGCACGTTGTCGGCGAGAAGACGGCCCTTGCGGTCGCGAATCTCCCCGCGCGGCGCCGTGAGCACCTCGACGCGGATCCGATTCTCCTCGCTGAGCTCGCCGTACTTGTCGCCCTGGAGGACCTGGAGCGAGAAGAGCTGGAGGATCAGGAGACCGAAGACGGAGGCGACGCCGATCGTGAAGATCTGCTCGCGCCGGCGCGCCTGATGGCGCGGCTCGATCTCGTAGGCCACGTCAGACCTCGTCCGCCAGGAGGAGCTTCCTCGAGAAGGCCTCGACGATGCCGAGCAGGATCACCACCACGATCCCGGTGTAGAGGGCGGACGGAACCGCGGTCAGCACCATCTGCTTCGCGAACGTGGCGAGGTCGCCGTCGGTCGCGACGGCGTAATAGATGACATCGTGCACGAGCATCGCGATGAAGAAGAACGCGAAGCGCACGCCCGCGTTCGCGCGGTGGACCCGGAACCCCGCCTTCGCGACCAGAAAGCCCACGAGCGATTTCGCGAGCGCGTTCAGTCCGAGCGGCACGGAGGCGTCGAGATCCTGGATCAGGCCGACGCCAAAGCCCACGATCGTGCCCACGACCGGGCCCCGCATCCAGGCGATGTAGACGACGTAGGCCACGAGGAGATCGGGACGGGCCCCCGCGATCTCGATCCGGTGGAGGACCGTCGACTGGAGCACCAGGGCGACCAAGAGGACGACCCCGTCACGGATCCACTTCACCGGACGACCTTCTCCGGAGCCGCGTCCCCCGACGGCTGGGTGGTGGCGATGGCCTTCGACGACGGGGTGGCCGGACGCGCGGCGGCGCTGTCCGCCGCCGCCGAGTCCCCCGGGGCCGCGGGCTTCGGCTCTTCGAGGAAGAGATCCGCCGGCGCCGTGCCGCGAAGATCGGAGGGCGTGTAGACGAGGATCTCCTCGACGGAGCGGAAGTCGACGGCAGGATCGACGAGGATCTCCTTCATGAGTCCGTTGGGATCGAGCGCGACCCTCGCGACCGTTCCGATCCGGATCCCGACCGGGAAGATGCCGCCCAGACCGGAGGTGACCACGCGGTCTCCCACCTTCACGTCCTCCTGCGACGAGACGTACCGGAGGTTGAGCACCGGCTGGCTCCCGAACTCCCACTCGAGCACGCCGTCGACGCGCGTCCGCTCGATGCGGGCGGCGACGGCGCAATCGCGGTTCAGGAGCGTGAGCACCCGCGTCTCATGCGGCGTCGAGCGCTCGGCGCGCCCCACCAGGCCGTCCGGCGTGAGCACGGCGCGCCCCGGCTCGACGCCGTCCGCCGTCCCCTTGTCGATCGTGAGGCTCCCGCCGAGACGGTCGAGGCTCCGCGCGACGACGCTCGCGGCGACGAGGTTGTAGGGATGGCGCTCTTCGAGGTGGAGCAGGCGGCGGAGCCGGACGTTCTCGATGCGTTCTGCCTGAAGGGCGTCCGACTCGATCTGGAGCTGGGTCAGACGGCTCCGGAGCTGGTGGTTCTCCCAGAAGACGCCGACCGACTGGTCGACCCAGCCGATGCTGTATTCGAACGGCGCGAGGAGGGTGTGCTGAAGGAACCAAGCGACCCGAGCCTGCATCCTCGCCTCGAGCAGCATCATCGAGAGCGAGAGGGTGCAGGCGATGACCAGCACCGTCCAGTCGGTGCGCCGTACGAACAGGTAGCGGAGCATGAGGGCTTACGCCCCTTGCGTCAGTCGCGCACCACCGACATGAGGACCTTCTCGTACTGGGTCGGATCGTCCAGGATCTTCCCCGTGCCGAGCACGACGCACGAGAGCGGATCCTCGGCCACGGTGATGGGCAGGTTGGTAGCCTCACGAAGCAGCATGTCGATCCCGCGCAGGAGCGATCCGCCGCCCGTCATCACGATCCCCCGGTCCACGATGTCCGACGCGAGCTCGGGGGGGGTCTTCTCCAGAGACTGCATGAGCGCGTCCACGATCTGCTGGAGCGGCTCGCTGAGGGCTTCACGGACCTCGACCGAGGAGATCTTCATGGTCTTGGGGATGCCCGCGACGAGGTCGCGCCCCTTGATCTCCATCTCCTCCTCCTGCTCGAGCCGGAACGCGGAGCCGATCCGGATCTTGATCTGCTCGGCCGTCTGCTCGCCGATCAGGAGGTTGTAGGCCTTCTTCACGTACTGGACGATGGCCTCGTCCATCTCGTCGCCGCCGACGCGAATCGACTGCTGGTTCACGATCGAGTTCAGCGCCATGACCGCGATCTCGGTCGTGCCGCCGCCGATGTCGATGATCATGTTCCCGGACGGCTTCCCGACCGGGAGACCGACGCCGATCGCCGCGGCGATGGGCTCGGGCACGAGCAGCACCTCGCGCGCGCCCGCGTGCTGGGCCGAGTCCTGGACCGCGCGCTTCTCCACCTCGGTGATCCCCGACGGGACGCAGATGATGATGCGCGGGCGCACCCACGTGCGGCGCCGGAGCGCCTTCTGGATGAACTCGCGCAGCAGATCTTCCGTCTTCTCGAAGTCGGCGATGACGCCGTCCTTGAGCGGACGCACCGCGTGGATCTCGTCGGGGGTGCGACCGAGCATGCTCTTCGCTTCCTTCCCGACGGCGATGACTTTATTGGTGGTTCGATCGACCGCGACGACCGAGGGCTCGTTGAGGACGATGCCTTTTCCCCGGAGGTAGACCAGCGTGTTCGCCGTCCCGAGATCGATCGCCACGTCGTTGGCAAAGACGCCCATCACCTGGTCGAGAAACATCCGTGCCTCCCGAACTCCCTGCGTGGACATGGTGGGGTGACTCCTGACTCCGTCCCGGGCGGGCCGGAGGGTGGATCGGTGCGAAGCGACCGGACCGTAACAAACAGGCCCCCAATGGGCAAGGCGATTCTCCTGGGGAAGCCGCGTTGACAGGCCGAATGACCGGGTGTAGCGTCCGCTCGGAATCCCTCCGCGGCGACGCAACACGGGAGGTATCGGCCATGATGCGTCCGTTCTTGAGGTTCCTTGGAAGCATTCCCCTTTTCCTCCTCGCGACAGGGCCCGTTCAGGCAGCACCCCCGTCCGCCTCCCCCCCCGGAACCAGCAACTCATCCCCGAGTGCCGATAGGAGGCGCATCGAGGAGTACCAATCGCTCGGGATCGACCGGCGGCTGACCCCGTTCACGGGAACGGTCCTCGACGTGAACGACCGTCCGATCTCGGGCGTGCAGGTGAAGGTCTTCCACGAGGGGCAGGAGCTGGTGTCCGGCATCACCGACGGGAGCGGCGTCTACGATCTGCGCGCGCCGTACGATCCGAATTCGGACGCGACCGTGCTCCTCTGGTTCGCGGCCGCCGATCACTCCCTGATGACGAAGGAGATCGTCATCCACGAGAGCCGGGTGAGCGTGGAGAACGGGCTCATCTCGCGCTGCGTCCCGAGGGCGCCCCTGACGCCGGGGCGGCAGTTCCGGGTCTACCTCTTCGATCCCGCGAGCCGCACCAAGGAGCTGTCCGAGCTGGAATGCCTTCCCTAGCGGGAGGCTAGCCCGCGAGGGCGGTGTCGGCGAGCTCGCAACGCTCGCGGACCATCTGCTCGAGATCGGGCCGGAGGGGCCGGCGCAGGAGCTCGTCGTAGAGGAATCGCGCGCGCCCTGGGTTGTTGAGGGCGTGCTGCTCGATCTCCGCCGACTTCAAGAGCGCCAGGGCCGCTCCATCCCGGTCGGGATAGGTCCGCCCGTAGGCCTCGTAGGCGCGGCTCGCATCCCCCGGACGCCCCAGCTCCTCGCAGCCTCGCGCCACGCGGAGGAGCTCCGCCGGGGGCAAGGTCACGCCGCCGAGCAGGCGCTTCATCTCCTCGTAGCCGTCGCACGCCTTCCGGATCTCACCGCGCGCCAGCCAGAGCCGGATCGCATCGGAGAAGCGGTCCTTGGCTTCGGCTTCCTGGTGCGTCACGCGCTCGACGCGGGCCACCTGCGCGATCACCTCGGGGTCGTCGGGGCGCCTCGCGAGGTAGGACTCGTACTCCCGGAGCGCCGCGAACCATTCGCCGCGCCCCGCGAAGCGCGAGCCGCTGGCGAGGCGGCTTTCGACGCGCCCTTCCCCGCGGAGCCCCATCACCAGTCCAAAGAACGCACCGAACAGAAATCCCGCCACATGGCAGACGGTCGAGGTATCGGTCGACGTTCCCGCCATCTGGTAGACGAGCTGGACCACGAACCAGAGGGCGATCCCGACGAGCGCAGGGAGCGTGAACCGACCCGGCTTCACCTGGCCCTGCCCGAAGAGCATCGTGATCGACGCGAAGCGGAGATGGGCGAAATAGAGCCGCACGACGAACAGCCCCATGAGCCCCGAGATGGCGCCCGAGGCTCCGATGAGCGGAATCGACCGGAGATCGGGGTCGAACTGGACGATCCAGGCGGCCTGGGCCAGGTTGGCGAGCCAGCCGCACGCGATGTAGGCGATGAGGTGCCGGCTGGGGCCGATCCGGGACTCGATGGGCGGCCCGTACATCAGGAGGAAGATCAAATTCCCGATCAGGTGGAGCGGCCCCGCGTGGAGGAAGATCGACGCGATGGCGGTCTGCACCGTCGGGTGCCCCGCCTTGAAGGCCCAGCGGTAGGCGGCCGCCTCCGCACCCGGAAGCGAGTGCAGGGCCGCGAAAACGAGGACGTTGGTGATCGCGATCCCGAGGGTGACCCACGGGACACCGCGCACTTTCGCGTCCGTTCCGATCGGGAGCCAGTAGAAATAGTACATGCTTGATGGTCCTCGCCCCTTTCTCTACACTACGGCCCGGGAAAAGCGAAGCATTTTCGACACTTAGCCACGGCCAACCCGCCCGACCGAGGGGGATTCAGGACCATGACCACGACGACCGCCGGCGACATGGGAACCCAAAAGGAGCTGGACCCTCTCGAGAACGCTCGGCTTCAGTTCGAGGAAGCCGCAGCCCGGCTCAAGCTCGATCCCTCCTTCGTGCAGATCATCAAGGAACCCCGGCGCGCCACGATCGTGAAGCTGCCGGTCGGCATGGATGACGGCAGCTTCCGCGTGTTCACCGGCTATCGGGTCCAGCATTCGATCATCCGCGGCCCCGCGAAGGGCGGAATCCGCTACCACCCGGACGTGACGCTGGAAGAAGTCATGGCGCTCGCCGCGTGGATGACGTGGAAGTGCGCGGTCGTGAACATCCCGTTCGGAGGCGGCAAGGGCGGGATCATCTGCGATCCGAGCAAGATGTCGAAGGGTGAGCTCGAGCGCTTGACGCGCCGCTACGTGGCCGATCTCATCGACGTCCTGGGGCCCGAGTCGGACGTTCCGGCGCCGGACGTGAACACGAACGAGCAGACGATGGCGTGGATCATGGACACCTACTCCATGCACGCGCGCCACACGGTGACCTCGGTGGTGACCGGGAAGCCGCTCGCGCTCGGTGGATCGGCGGGACGCCGTGAAGCCACGGGACGGGGCGTGCTCTTCGTGGTGCGCGAGGCGGCCAAGCGGATCGGGCTCGACCTGCGCGAGGCCCGGGTGGTGGTGCAGGGCTTCGGGAACGTCGGCTCGGTGGCCGCCGATCTCCTGACGAAGGACGGCGCGCGGGTCGTCGGGGTCTCGGACGTCCATGGGGCGATCCAGAACCCGAACGGCCTCGACATCCCCGCGCTCATCCGGCACGTGGCCGAGACCAAAACGGTGGTCGGCTTCGCCGGCTCGACGCCGGTGGACGGCAAGAAGCTCCTCGAGCTCCCCTGCGACATCCTGATCCCCGCCGCCCTCGAGAACCAGATCACCCACGTCAACGCCAGCCGTATCCAGGCCCGCATCATCGCCGAGGGGGCGAATGGCCCGACCACGTACCAAGCCGACAAGATCCTGAACAAGGCGGGCGTCCTCGTCGTGCCGGACATCCTCGCCAACTCGGGCGGCGTGACCGTCTCCTACTTCGAGTGGGTGCAGGACCGCATGGGCTTCTTCTGGCGCGAGCAGGAGGTGAACGAGCGGCTCGAGCACATCATGGTGAACGCCTTCAACGACGTCGCCCGCATGGCGGATGAGCATGGCGTGTCGTTCCGTGTCGCTGCCTTCATGCTGGCGATCAAGCGCGTTGTGGACGTCATTCAGGTGCGCGGGGTCTACGCGTAGGTTCCTAACTGCGCGAAGCTGGGCCGACGAAGGGTCCGGTACAAGCTCCGGCCGCGGCACATGTCGCGCTTCGCGCGACTGTGAGGCGTCCTCCGCTTGTACCGGACCCTTCGTCTACCCCCCGATTCGCGTGTTTACGAGACCAGGCCTTCCTCGTAGATCAGCGCGGCCCTCCGTGGGTCCAGCACGGCTCGTGCGCCCAGCGGGAGCGGCGTGTTTCTGGCGCCGTGGCCTGCGGGGAAGCCGGTGAGGATGGGCCCCCCTAGCGGCTTGAGGTGGTCCGTGAGGACCTCCTTCAGAGGGAGCTCGCGGCGGTGGGGGCGCGGGACGCATTTCGTGAAGTCGCCCAGGGCGACGCCCCGGACTCCGCGCAGGGCTCCTGCCAGCGCCAGGTGGGTGAGCATGCCGTCCACCTTGTACGGGGGCTCGTTCACTTCTTCGAGGAAGAGGATGGCGTTGCGCAGGGGTGGGAGCGTTCCGATCCCGATCGCGTAGTGGACGAGCGTGAGATTCCCGCCGAGCACCCTGCCCTGCACCGCCGCGCCGGCGGCGAGAGTGGCCCGGGCGCGGAGCGTGCGCACCGATTCCGCGGGCTTCGGCTGCGTGACCCAGGCGAGCCAGCGTCGGGCCTCGCCCCCCTTCAGCCCCTGGAGATTGGGGCCGTGAAGCGTGCGCACGTTGGCGTGAAGGGCGAAGCCGAGGTGCAGGAAGGTCGCGTCCGAGAAGCCGGCGTAGATCTTCGGGTCGCGGCGCATCGCGGCCCAGTCCACCTCGGGCGCGAGCCGGAGGAGGCCGTAGCCGCCGCGCGCCATGAGCACGCAGCGCACGTCGGGATCGGTCAGCATGCGGTTGAGATCGGCGGCGCGGGCCGCGTCGCTGCCGGCGAGGTGCCCGCGCCTGTCGTAGAGGTGGCGCGCGAGGCGAACGCGGAAGCCTGACTGCTCGAGGGCGCGAGCGCCCGCCAGGACGGCGCCGCGCTGCACGGGGCCGGACGGGGCCACGACCCCGATCAAGTCGCCGGGACGGAGCCTGGGGGGCGCGATCATCGCGGAATGCTCCCGGGACGCCGCGCGGGAATCGCCTCGCGCTTGTAGCGGCTCAAGAGGCGGACGAAGCGATCCTCGAAATCGCGCGCCGGCGCGACGGTCCCCCGATTGCCGTTCGCGATCGACGAGAAGACGATCCGCTCCCCCGACTCCGTGGTGACGTACCCGGAGAGGGCGCTCACGTTGGTCAGGGTGCCGGTCTTACCCCGGATCTGAACGCCCCCTTCCGCGCCGCCGAAGCGGTTCCTGAGCGTCCCCAGGAGCCCCGGCCCCGCGAGCCCCTCGCGGAACGCGGGCCCGACCGAGGGCTCGCGATCGAGCCACGAGAGCCAGGTCACGACGGCGCGCGGCGTCACGAGATCCATGGGCGAGAGCCCCGACCCATCGACGAGGGAGAGATCGAGCGTGTCCACCCCGGAGCGCGCCACGATCTCGTAGAGCCGCGACAGTGCGGGGACGCGCTCCTTCCCCGGTCCCTCGACGAGATTCCTGAGGAGCGCTTCCGTCTCTCCATTCAGGCTGAGCTCGTTCACCGCGCTCACCATCTGCGCCGCGGGGGGCGAGAGGAGGGAGACGACGGGGGCCGCAGCGCCCTTGCTCACGCTCTTCCATCGCCCCGGGTCGGGCGTGAACGCCCCATCCATGCTCCCATCCTTCCGCGCGAGCCCAGCCATGCGCCCCCATTCGGGCGCTCCCGCGGGAGGAAGCACGCGGACCTCTGCCTTCACCTCGATCCCCGCGCGGCGCAGCGAGCCGAGGAGGTAGAGTCCCGCCGTCGAGTCGGGATCGGGAATCGCGACCTGCCTCTTCGTCACGCCTCCGCGCGGCACCGTCCCCCAGACGTCCACCACGCGGGACCCGAAGGCGCGGCTCACGTCGAGACGTCCCGAGCCGGAGGCGACGACGTTGACCTTCCCCCGCACGCGGAGCGGGGCCTCGGGGGGATCGAGCGCGAGGGTCACCTCGTCTCCCTTCCCCGTGCTCGTGGCGACGACCGTCGCCGCGTTCCCGTTGGCGAGGATGGCATTCACCGGCGCGCCGTAGGCATAGACGTAGTCCTCCATCGCCCAGCCCGGCGCGTAGGGCTCCGTGGCGAAGAGCGTGCCGTCCACCCAGATCGTCCCTTCGAAGCGCTCGAGACCGCCTTCGTGGAGGAGATACGCGAGCGAGTCGAGAAGGCCCCGCGACCCAGGACTCAGGATCTGGGTCACGTCCGGCATTCCGCTTCCCCGGAGCACGAGGTCCCCGTCCAGGCGGACGCGGCGCCCCGAGTCCTTGAGCGACGTCTTGCCCCGGGCGTCGATCGTGGTCGCGCGCCGGTAGTCGGTGCCGAACCGGACCAGGAACGCGCCGTTCGTGAAGAGCTTCGCATTGCTCCCGGGGATGAGCCGGCGGCTCTCGCTCAGGGCGACGAGGGTGTCCCCCTTGTCGAGCGACACGGCGAGGATCCCGATGTCGGCCCGATGGAGGAGCGATCCGCCGATCGCCATGACCGAGTCGGCGAGGACCCCGCGCGGCGCCGCCTTCGCGCTGGCCATGGCGGGCGTGGTCAGGGCGAGCGC
>DASUFL010000053.1:0-76537 GCA_036274595.1 Candidatus Eiseniibacteriota bacterium
TCTCGCCGCGATCGCCATTCCGAACTTCGTGGCCATGCAGGACCGCGCCCGCGAAGCGAGCGTGAAGGCCAACATGCACAGCTTCCAGCTCGCCGTGGAAGACTTCGCCGTGAAGAACACGGGCGTGTATCCGGTCGCGGCGGACGCGGCGGCGGTGCATGCGAACTTCCCGTCGGGCGTGTATCCGACGAACCCGTTCACGGGCGTGACGGACGAGGCTCCCGAGTCGTGGGCGGCCGCGGCGAGCGCGCAGGGTCGCTGGGCGACGAACTCCACGACGACCAGCTACTCGATCACGGGCTATGGCAAGGCGGCTGCGCTGACCCTGGTTCTGACCAACGGTTAAGCAGCGGCAGTTTCACGGGCGGCAGTTCCCGGTCCACCGGGGCTGCCGCCCGTATTTGTTTCATGAAGTTAGGGCCACGGCCCGTATCCCTGCCCGTGGCATGTCTCTTGCCGTCTCGGGTCCCGGACCCTTTTCCCAAACGAGGAGACCGAGAACGCCATGAGCCCGACTTCGGGGCCCGCGCGACCCGCGCCGGCCCGTCACGCCTTGGACCGGACGATCCACGAGGTCGAGCCGCTGTCGCTCCTCACCCTCGAGGGCGTCACCAAGACCTATCGGGATCCGATGACGCTGCGCCCCGTGACCGCCGTGGAGGATGTCGGCTTCACGCTCGAACGGGGTGAGATCTTCGGACTGCTGGGGCCCAACGGGGCGGGCAAGACGACCACGATCAAGATGATCCTCGGCCTTGTCCGGCCGACGCGCGGCACGATCCGTCTGGACGGCCGCGATCCCCACGATCCGAAAGCGCGCAAGAAGCTCGGCTATCTCCCGGAGAGCCCCTGCTTCTACGACCACCTGACCGCGAGCGAGTACCTGGGCCTCGTCGGGGACCTCTTCCAGATGGATCCTGCCGTCGTACGCAGGCGCGCGGGGGCTTTGCTCGAGCGGCTCGGCCTCGCCGGGCATGCGCGGAAGCCGCTCCGGAAGTACTCCAAGGGAATGACGCAGCGGCTCGGACTCGCCCAGGCGCTCTTGAACGAGCCGGCGCTCCTCATCCTCGACGAGCCGATGTCGGGTCTCGATCCCATCGGACGCGCCGAGGTGAAGCAGATCCTGCGCGACGAGCGATCCCGGGGCGCCGCGGTGCTCCTCTCGAGCCACGTGCTCGCGGAGACCGAGGCGATCTGCGACCGCGTCGGAATCCTGAGCGGAGGCCGGCTCCTCGAGTCCGGGCCGGTCACCGGTCTCCTCGCGAGGGGCGTGCGCGAGTGGGAGGTCGTGGTGGACGGGATCAAGTTAGGCGGCGTGGCGGAGCTCGAAACGCTGGGATTCCGTCCGGTGGGCGTCGGGACGCACCAGGTGATCCGCGTCTCGGAAGGGAACGCGCTCCAAGAATTGCTCGGGCATCTCGTCCGGTCGGGCGCGTTCGTGCACGCGGTCGAGCCGCGCCGCGAGACGCTCGAGGAGCACTTCCTGAAGGCGCTCGAGGGATCGGCCAAGGCTGTGAAGGAGGGCGCATGAGCGCGATCGTCGCCATCGCGAGGAACACGGTTCGCGAAGCCGTGCGCGAGCGGATCGCGCTCGTGGCGGTCGCGTTCGGCGCGGCTCTCGTGGTCGCGTCGCAAGTGCTCTCGCCGCTCGCACTCGGCGTCGGCCCGAAGATCGTCACGGACTTCGGCCTCGCGGGGTCCTCGCTCCTTGCCACGCTCCTCGCGATCACGCTCGGCTCGACCCTCCTCCACAAGGAGCTGGAGCGCCGGACCGTGTACGCGATCATGGCGAAGCCGATCCGCCGGGCCGAGTTCCTGCTCGGCAAGTTCGGCGGGCTCTGGGCCACGAGCGCGGGCCTCCTCCTTCTCATGAGCTTGATGGTCATGGCGCTCGTCGGCCTCGGCTATCGCGAAGCGCCCTGGATCCTCACCGGATCGATCCTGCTCACCTTGATCGAGCTGGGCATCGTGACCGCGCTCGTCGTCTTCTTCTCCTCGTTCACCACGCCGGGCCTGACCGCGTTCTTCGCGGCGGCGTCGGTGCTCGCGGGGCACTTCGCCGACGACCTCCTCTACTTCGGGAAGCAGGGGGGCTCGGCGGCGCTCGAGGTGGCGACCACCGTCGTCTACTGGATCCTGCCGCACCTGACCGTCTTCAACGCGCGCGGGCTCGTGAGCCATGGCGAGCCGGTGCCGCCCGAGCGGATCCTGTTCGCCGCGTCCTACGGTCTTCTCTATCTGGGCGGGCTCCTGGTCGCCGCGTGCGCGATCTGGGACCGGCGGGAGCTCCGTTGAGGCTCTGGATCTCGCTCGCCGCAGCGGTCGCGCTCGGCGCCCTCGCGGGCTGGGTCGACGCGTCGACGAGGCCGCCCCGCGCGGGCGAGCTGGACGAGCTCCTCTACTACCCGTCCGGGACGTTCGTCCGGCAGGCCGCGCTCGGCTACGAGACGGCCGCGGCGGACCTGGCCTGGCTCCGCGGCGTGCAGTACTACGGCGAGCACCGCCTCACCGACCAGCGGTTCGACCGCATCGATCACGTCATGCGGATCGTCGGGGAGCTCGATCCCAGGTTCGAGGAGCCCTATGTGTTCGGATCGTTCGTGCTCGCGCAGGAGATGAAGCAGCCCGACCGCGGGCTCAAGCTCATCCGCTCCGGGCTCGAGAAGAATCCCGAGAGCTGGCGTCTGGCGTTCGAGACCGGATTCCTCCATTACGTGTGCCGCCACGACTACGTCGCGGCCGCGCACTACTTCATGCTCGCCGCGCGCGCTCCGAACCATCCCGAGTACGTGGACCGCTTCGCGGCGTTCGCGAGCCAGAAAGCGGGCCAGGACGAGCTCGCGGTCCTCCTCTGGCGCCGGGTGCTCGCCACGGGGAACAGGTACATGCAGGACGTCGCGCGCCGCGAGATCGAGCGGCTCGGGGGGACCCTGTGATCTCGAATCAGACGTTCATCACGATCGCGGCCTTCCTGGTCGGCCTCGTGCTCGGCAGCTTCCTCAATGTCGTGATCGCGCGGCTGCCCAAACGCCAGTCGATCGTCTCGCCCCCCTCGCGCTGTCCGCGATGCAAGGCGCCGATCCGGCCGTGGGACAACATCCCGGTGCTCTCCTACATCTTCCTCGGCGGCCGCTGCCGCGACTGCCGCGCGCCGATTCCCTGGCGCTACCCGCTCGTCGAGCTCCTGTCGGGCCTCCTGCTCGCGGCGCTCGTCCAGCGCGTGGAGCATCCGGCGCTCCTCGTGCCGCACGCGGCGTTCCTCCTGGCGCTCCTCGCGGTGACCTGGATCGACCTCGACACGCAGACCATCCCGGACGCCCTCACGATCCCTGGCGTCGGGGTGGGTCTCGCGGCGAGCCTCTTCGGCCCACCAGGCTTGAGCGCCGCGCTCCTGGGCGCGTTCGTCGGAGGAGCGAGCCTCTGGCTCGTGGGATTCGCCTACGAGCGGGCGACGGGGGTCCCCGGCATGGGAGGAGGGGACGTGAAGCTCGCGGCCATGATGGGAGCGTTCCTTGGAATGGGAGGCGTGTTCGGCACGATCTTCATCGCATCCCTCTTCGGCACGCTCTTCGGAGTGGTCCTGATCGCGCGCGGCAAGGGCTCGCGCCGCACAGCCATTCCGTTCGGCACCTTCCTCGCGCCGGCGGCCATCACGCTGCTTCTCTTCGGCGACTCCCTCTACGGGTGGTACCGGTCTCTCGTGCCGTGACGCGTGCACGATGCACGACCGCACCGCGCCCCGTCTCGAGGACGCGTGGCTCGATCGCGCCACGCACTGCGGGAAGTCCCGATGATTCGGCCGTCCCAGCGCGCGCAGCCGCCGTTCCCTGCGTCGGTTCGACCGTGGCATGTCCCTTGCGTTCTCACGTCCCGATGCTCGTACCACATGGAAGGAGAGCGAGGATGAGGCGTGTGGAAACCCCCGTGCCCCCCGGCCGTCGTGGCCCGGACGACGGGTTCAGCTTGATGGAGCTCATGGTCGTGCTGGTGCTGTTCGGCATCGTCAGCGCGATCGCGCTTCCGGGCTTCAACAAGTTCATGCGCGCGATGGACCTCAACAATCAAATGCAGATCCTTGCCACGAATCTCCGCGTCGTGCGCCAGCGCGCGATCACGGAGAACAACAACTGGGTGGTCTACTACGACTCCACGAACAAAGGGTGGGGCTGGTGGGACGATGACGACAACGACGGCGTGAAGGACGGGCCCGAGCACTACCAGGCCGTGGCGCCGCTGCCGGGCTGGATCACGGTGACGAACTCGTCCACGAACCCCTTCGCGTCGGACACGCTCACGTTCCAGCCGAACGGGAGCGCCAGCGAGTCGGGCAGCGTGATCTTCACGAATCCGGACGGATACACGAGGTCGCTCTCGGTGGTCCGCCCGACGGGGATGGTGACGGTCCAATGACGAAGCGAGCGAACGACGTGAGGCGCCGTGCGGGCGGCCAGGACCGGGGCTTCAGCCTTCTCGAAGTCCTCTTCGCCCTGACGTTCCTCGCCGTCGGCATCATGGCCGTGGCCTCGATGATCCCGGCCGGCACACGCGGCGTGAGCCAGAGCCGCGTCCTGACGACCGGCCTCATGGCGGCGCAGGTCAAGATGGAGGAGCTGAAGGGCACCGCCTTCCAGTCCCTGAACGCCGGAACCTTCACCGACACGACGTCGGTGTTCACCCGCACCTGGACCGTGACCGACTCGGTCCCGATGGCGGGATGCAAGAAAGTCACCGTCACGAGCCGATGGATCGACTCGCACGGCACCCAATCGACGGTCTTGACGAGCTATGTCTCGCGATAACCACGGCACGGACGGCCGCAGCCACGAGGTGAGTCCCGTGATGGTCCATCGAACGCATCGAAGCGCAGGCTTCACCCTGGTCGAGGTCACGATCGCGCTCGTTCTCTTCGCGCTCGTGATCGGCGCGATCTACGAAATCTACGTCCGTGGCGAGAAGTCCCAGCAGATCGGGATCGAGCTCGCCGAGGCGAACCAGAACGCGCGCAGCGGCGTGGACCTGATCGCCCGCGAGCTTCGGTCCGCGGGCTATGGTGTGAATCCCGCGACCCAGCCCGCCATCGTGGTCGGCTCCCAGTACCGCGTGACGTTCGCGTGCGACATGAACGGGAACCGCCAGATCGACATGGGTGAGTGCGTGACCTACTTCCTCGACCCGAACACGAGCGATCCTCTGATCGCGAACAGCCCGAACCCCTACGACTTCGTCCTCAGGCGCGTTCAGGGGACGGCCGGTGACTCGATCCCCGTGCCCCAGGCCGGGCATGGCGAGATCGTGGCCTACGGGCTCACCCAGCGCAACGCCGACAACGTCACCTCGAAGAACGTGCCCCTCTTCTCGTACCGGAACTCGGCGGGCACCTCGCTCGAGCTCAAGGCGGGAACGTCGAACGACGCCGCCGGCGCGTTCTACGGCAAGACGGTCTCCGACGCGGATCTGGGCAAGCCTCCGGGCCCGACGTCGGTGAGCCAGGTGAAGTCGATCGTGGTCAACATGGTGACCGAAACGAAGCAGAAAAACGTCCAGACCGGCTCCTATGACCGGGTCGCGTTCTCGACCTCGGTCGAGCCGCGCAACTTCCCGTACCTCGCGCAAGCGAACCAGCTCGCCCCGGCCAACACCGGCGCGACGGGGACCGGGACGGGCTCCGGTACGGGCTCGGGCAGCGGCACGGGGACAGGCACCGCCACGGCAACGGGCACGGGCACGGGCACGGCCACCGGAACGGGGACGGGCACGGGGCTTCCGCCGAGCCAGCCTCCGATCCACATCCCGACCGACAAGGTGCTCGCGCTCGCGCTCGGGGATCTGGACGAAAACGACGATCAGGAAGGCTCGGCCACGACGACGGACAATCAGCACGACGTCGACATCGTGGTCGGAACGCGCGCGAGCGGCATCGCGAACATCCGCGTCTGGTGGAACGGGCAGCCGAACCGCTACTCGGGGAACGTCTGGTTCCGCCAGAGCGAGAGCTATCTAGGCAATGCTTCCTATGACATTCCGGTCCTCGCCATCGCGAACGTCGACAGCTCCGCCGCCGAGAACCGCGACGTGATCACGGGCGTCGCGACCGGGACCAACACCGGCCGCATCCAGGTCTGGCAGAACCAGGCGCTCGGAGGCGCTGGCGAAACGCACGGCAAGGTGGGAACCACCGCTACACCGTGCGCGCCGAACAACCAGTACTTCGACAACCCGGGCACGGGCGAAGTGCGCGGGCTCGCCGTCGGGGACTTGAACGGCGACGGCCGGCTGGACGTTGCGTTCGGGACGAAGACGGCAACCAACGCGGGCAAGGTCGAGGTTTGGTGGGGTGACGGTGGCGGGCACTTCTCGCACACCGCGGTGCTCGACGCCTACGCCGCGAGCGGCGAGGTTCGGAGCGTCCAGATCCGCGACATGAACGCCGACGGGTTCCCGGACATCATCGTCGGCACCAAGACCAACACGCCGGACACCGCCGGCAATATCGACATCTTCTTCTCGAACGGGCTCAGCATCCGCCGATTCACGACCACCTACAGCGTGGCCACGGGCGGCGCCGTCTACATGATCGCGGTGGCACGCATGGACAACGACAGCTCGCCTGACGTCATCACGGCGATCCGAACCGGCAACAACACCGGCAAGATCGAGTTCTGGCACAACAACGGAACGATGATTGGCGCCCTGAGCCGCCGTGACGAGCAGGCGACCCCCGGCCCGGCGATCTCGGTGGCCGTCGGCCCGATCGACTGGCCGAACGGGTTCAACGACATCGTAGTCGGAACGGCGGGAGCGGGCGGCGCGACGCCTCCGGCGGTCCAGATCTTCTTCTGCGACCCGGCCGCGACCGGCGGCGCCATCATTCCGAACTCGTTCGACTGGTGCGACGCGAACGCGGGCGGCGCGGTGAACGCGGTCGCCATCGCCAAGCTCCAGTGCTCGATGGACACGCCGGACAATGACCAGCTCTTCGACGTCGTCGCGGGCACGGCTACCAGCGCGAGCACGGGCGACCTGGTGATCTACATGAATCCGTACGCGTCCTTGATCGTCCCATGACGACTCGCTCCGTGGCCCGGGCCCGAACCCCGGACGCCGGCAACGCCATGGTGGTGGCGCTCCTCGTGCTGATGATCCTTTCGTCGGCGGCGGTGGCGTACGTGGCCGTGACCAAATCGGAGAAGCAGATCTCCAGCAACTCGGCCATCGCGACCGAGGCCTTCTACACCGCCGAGGCCGGGCTCACGGAAGGTCTCTACCGGATGTCCTATCCGGCCGATTCCGTCAACTACATCGGACCGGCATCCCCGGTCGCCGGATGGGGCGAGTACATTGTCATGTCCAACGGCGCGAGCGCCCAGGATCCGGACCGTGCGGGCCTCGCCTCCGATGGCCTGGACAACGACAACGACGGGCAGCTCGACGAGCCGAACGAGGCCTATCCCGAGACGCCGAGCAAGCAAACGGGTGGGAGCCAGCTCCAGTACCCGTACGTGCGCGTGGAGTACAAGACGCTCGGCGGCAATCTGGTCCGCTTCGGAGATGCCGATCAGGATCCGAGCACGCCGATGCAGGAGAACTTCCTGCAGGGCGATCCGGTCCTCAAGATCTCGGCGGTGGGCACGAACGGCAACTCCAAGAAGGTGATCGAGGCCGAGGCGGTCAAGTTCCCGCTCCTCAACGCCAACGCCGCCGTCTGGGCTGGCGGGCCCCTCAATTTCAACGGTAACGCGTTCCTGATCGACGGTCACGACCACGACGCCGACGCCCCGTTCGACACCATTCCGAGCGGCAAGTCGGTCAAGGGCATTCTCACCAAGGGGCCCAAGTCGGACGCGCCGTACACGCTCCAGCAGCAAGACAACATCGTCGGCGACGGCGGGAACGGAAGCGTGGACCAGTCGCCGTTCACCTACGACTTCAACGCTCTGTGGGCCAACCTCGTGTCGGCCGCGGATCGCTCGTTCACGGGGGCCACGACCCTGACGAGCGCTTCGCCCACTGTTGGCACGCTGGACGATCCCAAGATCATGGTGGTCAACGGAGATCTCACCGTCCAGGGACAGTGGCAGGGGGCCGGCATCTTGATGGTCAACGGCAACCTCAACATGGGCGGCGGAAGCATGTACAAGGGGATCGTCATCGCGACCGGCGACGTCCGGCTCGCGGGTGGCGGTCCCGCGGACGTGGCACGCATCCTGGGAAGCGTCATCTACCAGGGATCGCTCATCAATGCGTCCACATCGGGAGGCTCGTCGCGAGTCTTCTGGTCCAGCGAGGCGGTCACGACCGCACTCAGCATGAGCAAGTACACGCTCTCCTGGTGGCGAGAGCGCTAACTCAGGGACGGCGGATCGAAAGGGTGATTGCGATGCACGGCATCGATCGATTCCATGAAAGGCCTCGCGCGGAAGCGGGGAACACCCTCGTCGTGGTGCTCCTCGTGCTCTTCCTCCTCACGTCGCTCGGGATCTCGTACGTGGCGGTGACGAAGGGCGAGAAGCAGATCGCGAGCAACGAGGCGATCGGCAGCGCGGCGTTCCAGAACGCCGAGGCAGGGATCTCGGAGGCGCTCCTCCGCATGTCGTCGACGACCGACCAACCAGGCGCTCCGCATTTCGGGCTGGGAGAGCCCGGTCCGTTCACGCCCGGCTGGGGACTGTACATCGTCACGGATCCAGGCAACTCGGGGCTCGATCCGAACGCGGCCGCGACGGCCACGGACGGGCTCGACAACGATACGGACGCGGCGGTGGACGAGACGAGCGAGCGGTATCCCGAGACAGGCTCCAGGCAAGGACCCCTTGCGCTCGCGGACCGGCTCGACTACCCGTGGGTGAAGGTGCGCTACAAGCTGAATGGGGCGAACCAGATCCTCCGCTTTGGCGACCACGACAACGATCCGTTCACGCCGCCTAGGGAGAACCTGGTGCGGGGCATTCCGGAGATCATCATCACGGCCGAGGGACGCAAGGGCGCGAGCCAGAAGGTGGTCACCGTCGAGGCGGTGAAGTGGCCGCTGCCGCCGGTCCCGGGCTCGGTCTACACGGAGGGGCCGCTCGGGTTCGCCGGCGCTTCGTTCGACATCGACGGCCGGGATCACTACGCGTCGGCGCCGTGGGACACGGTGCCGGGCGCGACGCCCCTCCTGGGCATCGCCACGACGTACGATCCTTCGACCGTCACGAGCGGACTCAACGCCGCCGCCCAGGACAACATCCTGGGCGCGGGCGGCACGCCGAGCGTCCAGGCGTCGCCGGTGAACCTGGACATTCCGGCGATGGCCGCCGCGTTCAACCTGATGGCGGACTACACCCTCACGGGGAACCAGACGAATCCGACCGTCCCCAACTGGGGCGCCCTTGGCGATCTGAAGATCATTCACATCGCGGGAGATCTCGCCATCTCGGGAAACATGACGGGCGCGGGCGTCCTCGTGATCGACGGCGATTTCCAGATGGGCGGTACGATCAACTGGGAAGGCGTCGTGATCTGTCTCGGCGACGTGGACGTGGTGGGTGGTGGTAGCGCGAAGAACATCGTGGGAGCCCTCTTGATCCAGGGAACGGTCGCCGGCGCCTCAAACGTCAACGGTAACGTGAAGGTGCTCTACTCGAGCCAGATGCTCCAGAATCTGAACATGCTGTCCAAGTACGAGATCACGTCCTGGATCGATCAGTAGCGCCGTAGCATTGCAGTGTGCTTTCGCCGGGCCGCGCACGGGCTTACCTCCGCGCGCGGCTCTTCGCTTTGCGCTTCGCGCAAAGCTCGACAGGCGCCCTCCGGTAAGCCCGTGCGCGGCCCTACCGAAGCGCACCGCCCGCTCCGGGCTTCGCCCGATCGCTCCGTCATTGATAAAGCCAATAATGGAAGGGGGCGTAGTCACGCCCTTCGGCGCCTGTGGGCTCCTCGCGCTCGAGGCGGATTTCGGGGCGGGAGCTTTGGATGAGGCGGGCGGGGATGGTGAAGGCGGGCTCGACCCAGGCCGACTCCGACCTCGCGATGGCCAAGGTCCCGGCGGGAGCGCCATCCACCTGGACGTCGAGGCGGGCCGGGTACCAGGCGTCGGTGCGCATCACGAGCGTGAGATCGCGTCCCGGCGTGACCGATGCGCGGAAGCGCTCGCTCATCCGGACGATCCGCCCCGCGTCCGTCAGCGGGCGGTTCCGGACATCGGCGTAGGCATAGCGCCGGAGCACGTCGGTCGCCTCGGGATCCGAGGTCCACCCGTGGCGAGCCTCGTCCTCGAGCCACCCCAGGTCGATCGAATCGACGAGGCGCTTGCCCTCGATCTCCGGGTGCGCAAGAACCGGGCGATCGGTCGGCTTCACGTCGATCCAGGACGCGGGATAGACGACCATGTCCGTGCCCCCCGTGATCGTATTGATGCCGAGGTGCGCGCGGTAGGCCTCCGGCCCGAGGATCCCGCTCTCCTCCCAGTAGGGAAACCATCCCGGGTAGATGGCGAAGTAGGTCGGGAGCCGGTTGGCGGGCAGCCGGCGCAAATGCTCGAACAGGCAGCCGAGCCCCGAGCGGTACACGCGCGCGAAGCCGGCGCTCGTGAGGCCGACCAGGTCGAGCGTCGAGCGCCTGCCGTAGTACGCGATCGCTCCGGCGTCGTTCAACCCTACGATCGCGTTCGGCGGAAGGTTCTGATCGATCCACTGGCCGACGCGCACCTGCTGATGGAGGATGTTCTCGCAGTTGTGCGCGTAGAAGAGCGCGATCTCCGCGTGGGCCCGGAGGAGGAGGGGGGACCAGGCGACAACCGGCGCGAGGACGGCGATGGTCGCGATGAGCGCGCCCGCGGCGCGCGGCATGCTGCTCCATGCCCAGGTGGCGAGGCGCCCGAAGCCCCCGGCCGCGAGGAGGAGCACGACCGGATAGAGCCCCTGCTGATAGCGGAACAGGTGCACCTGCCAGATCACGGGAATCGAGTTGACGAGGATGCCCGCGCCGACGAGAGGGAAGAGGGCGAGGCCGCCGTCCCACGAGCGCCTCCGGGGCCAGAGCGCGAACGCGAGATAGAGGCCTGCGCCGATCGCGAACGGGATCGTCATCCGCGGGAACGGGAGCCCGCGCTCGTTGAGCAGGAATGCTCCAGCGTAAACCGAGGCGATGTCCCTCCAGACCTTGGGCGCGTTCTCGATGTAGCTCGCTCGAACCTCACGGTAGGGCTCGGCCAGGATCGACTTGGCCTGCGAGCTGGTCGACTCGACCGATCCCGCGACGGCGAGATTCACGAGGAACGGAAGCAGACCGAACAAAAACGGAAGGATGGAGATCGGCTCCGCCAGGCGCAGGGGCGCCCCGGCGCGCGCGGCGCGGTGACGATCGGCGAGGACCAGGAGGCCGAACACGAAGCAGAGCACCGCCCCCTCCGGCCGCGAGAGCGCGAGCGCGAGGAGCCACCAGCGGAGCTTGGGGAAGCGCGCCTCCTTGCGCTCCCTGAGATACGTGTGGAGCGTCGCGAGGAGGACCGTCGCGTAGAGCGGAATCTCCATGCCGCTCATGTACCCCCAGAGGAGCTGCGCGCTCGCGAGGAACAGGGCCAGCGCGAGGCCCCCGCCGACGAAGCCCCCCAGGCGGCATCCGAGGCGCAGGACGAGGAGCGCGCTCGCGACGAAGCCGACGACGCCGATCGCGAGCGCCCAAGCGATGCAGATCGACGGCGGGAGCCCGAGCAGATGCGGCGGCACGAGGAGGAGCGGGTACCCGAGGCTGGTCGCTCCGGTCGTGGGAGCGTTTCCCGGCGTGTAGACGAAGGGATGCCCCTGGGCGATGGCGCGGGCGTACTGGAGATAGATGAAGCTGTCATCCAGCGGAAGCGAGAGCCCGCCTCCGGTGACCGTGAGCTCGGTCCGGAGCATGCTTCCCACGTGGAACGCCGCGATCGCGAGGATGAGGAGCGTGAGGACGATCCCGCCGCGCCGGCGGAGGAGCTCTCGAAGGCTCTCGATCATGGCTCGACCAGGCGGACGCGGTAGATCGGAATCGGCGGATAGCCGACGGGCTCGGTCTTGAAGAGCGAGACGAGCGCGGAGTCGGGGCGGACGAGGTAGACGGGGCGGTTCTTGATGTTCCGCGCGACGATGCGATTCAGCATGAGGTCCGGGTCCGGTGGTCCGGAGGGCGCCACGAGGCCGGGATAGCGCTTGGCGATGTGGTACCGGTACCAGTCCCAGATGAGAAGGCTCTTGTAGACGACCGCGAGCTTGGGGTGGCTCTGCTTGAACTCGGTCGCCTTGTAGAACCAGAGCGAGAAGGTCCGGCCGTCGTAGTCGCTCACGATGAGCGCGTTCGGCTCGACCGCCTCGAGGCTGCGCCGCGCGTAGAGGTACGGCGTCAGGTCGTTCGACGCGTCGACCAGGGGCCAGTTCGCCCTCGCCATGAGGAGCACGAGAGCGGCGGCCGCGACCCCCAGAGCCGCGCGGCCGAGGTAGGGAGCCCGCTCCCACGCGCCGCCGAGCCCCGCGCCCGCCAGGCAGCAGAGGATGGCCGCCGCCGGCATCCAGTAGCCGACGTCGTCGGGGATCGTGTAGGCCGAGAGAAGGACGAGAGACGCGCCGAGGGCGAGGAGCGCCGGCACCACCGACGCACCCGCGTTCGCGGGGGCCTCCACCCCATCCCGCCTCGATCGGCGCGTCAGGAAGAGGAGCGCGGCCACCCCTCCTACGAGCACGAGCAGCCCCGGCCCGAAGTCCGTCCACCAGCGGCCGGGGAACAGGTGGCTGCCTACAGCCACGAATCCGCGGCTGAAGAAGTTGCCCCGGTACTGGGCCCCGGTGAGCACCCACCAGAGGCGCTGCGGCGTGCTGGGCACCCCCCACGAGAACTCCGGCCCCAGGGACGCCCGGATCGGGAGATAGGCGTCGAGCGAAACGCCCCAAATCACAAGAACGAGCAACAGAACGCATCCCGTCACGCCGATGGATTTCGAAACGAGGCGACGTACGGCCACCCACGCGATGGCCGGCGCCGCGGCGAGCACGAGCAGGTGATTCGAGAGTCCGAGACCGAAGAGATACGCGGCAAGCGCCAAGTACCGGTTCTTGTCGCTCCGCTCGGCGCGCGCGAGCGCCCAGAGGATCGCGGCGAGGAACACGATGTTCAGGGTGTAGACCTCGGCCACGACGCTCTGGCTCCAGGCGCCCTGCGAGAACGCGTAGAGGAGCGCCGCGGCAAGCGCGGCGATCGCGAGCGCGGAGGATCCGGCGGCCGGCGCGAGCTCGGCGGCCCCGCGCGCGATGAAGAAGACGCCCGCGGCGCCGGCGAGCGCCGAGACGAGATTGATCCGGAACGCGGTCGTGCCGATCGGTAGAAGGCTCGAGACGCGTCCGAGCAGCACGTAGAGCGGGTAGCCGGTGGGGTGGGGAATGCCGAGGGTCGCGGACGCGACGAGGAGATCGCCGGAGTCCTCGCCGAAGTTTCGCCACGCGACGGTCGGCGACAGGGTGGACGCGTAGACCCAGAGCGCGACCAGGGCGGCGACCCATGTGGCGCCGCGGGCGTGGCGGGGCATGCGCGGCAAGCTAACAGAGGGGTGAAGGTCGGTCAACGCGACCTCCCTCGTCGATCGATCTCGAGCCGGCGCGCTCTAGGCAGCGGATCGAGATCGATCGCTCCGTGCGGAATGCACGGAGTGGAAGGGCCGCGCTCGCAAAGCGCGCGACGCGGGGCGCTCGCCGCGTAACCTGTTCGGCGAGTATGACTTACGTTGCAGGGATCGTCAGTCGTGGCACGGTACTTGCTCGATCCAGCCGCGACGGACCCCCCGCAAGGTGTCGGGTGCCAGGGGTACGGCAAACCCAATCACAGACTCGGAGCGAACCATGTTCGGGAAGAAGAAGAGCACGGTCGGTCTCGACATCGGCTCGAGCTCGATCAAGGTGGTGGAGATCGCTCGGGATCGCTCCGGGGACCGTTTGATCAACTTCGGCGTTTCGGAGCCGCTCTCCGAGGCGATCGTCGACGGCGAGATCATGGACCGGCAGATGGTGCACGAAGCCATCACGAACCTCATGGAGTCGCGCCAGATCCGGACCAAGAGCGTGGCGACGGCCGTGTCGGGCCGCGCCGTGATCGTGAAGAAGATCCTCATGGACCGCCTCAACGAGGAAGACGCGAAAGAGGCGATCCAGTGGGAGGCCGAGCAGCACGTCCCGTACGACATCAACGACGTGTCGCTCGACTTCCAGATCATCAATCCCAACGTCGACGCCAAGAAGATGCAGGTCCTCCTGGTCGCGGCGAAGAAGGACATGGTCCAGAACCATGCCGAGATCATCCGCGAGGCCGGCCTGACGCCGACGATCATCGACGTCGACTCCTTCGCCATCCAGAACGCGATCGAGGCGAACTACGAGTTCGTCCCGGGCGAGACGGTGGCGCTCGTGAACATCGGGGCCGAGATCACGAACCTGAACATCGTCCGGGACGGCGTGCCGCACTTCACGAAGGACCTCTCGGTGGGGTCGAACTCCTTCGTCGAAGGCATCCAGCGCCGCCACAACGTGAGCCAGGCCGAGGCGCTCCAGGCGCTGCGCGGACGGAACGACAGCGGCATCGACGTGACCGCGATCGTCCAGACGGCGTCCGAGGACCTCTCGGTGCAGATCGATCGCGCGATCTCCTTCCTGAAGTCGGCGGGAGACGCGGACCGCATCGACCGGATCCTCGTCTCGGGAGGCAGCGCCCGCATCACGGGGCTCACCGACTTCCTGAGCGGCCGCCATCACGTTCCCGTGTCCGTCGTGAATCCGGTACAGCGCATGTCGTTCGATCCGGGCCTCTTCGGCGGCGACATGCCCGAAGCGGTCGCGCCCATGCTGACCGTGGCCATCGGCCTCGCGCTGCGATAAGGGGGAGCCATGATTCGCATCAACCTCTTGCCCCGTGACGAACGCCAGGTCCGGCGCAAGATCGTGCTTCCGAACATCGGCGCCATGGTCCCGGTGTTCGCGCTCCTCGGCGTCGCGGGCCTCCTCGTCGCCTGCTCGATCGTTCAGGCGATGCAGGTGGCGCGTCTCAAGGCCGACATCGCGCATGCGCGCGAGGAGGCCGAGAAGCTGCGCCCGCAGATCCAGACGATCCAGGAGCTGACCCAGAAGCGCGAGGAGCTGACGCGCCGCCTCAACGTCATCGCGGCGCTCGACAAGAACCGGCTCTGGCGCGTGAAGCTGGTCGACGAGCTGAGCAAGTGCGTGCCCGATCACCTCTGGCTGACCAACTACGAGGAGATCGGTCCCGATCAGGTGAAGGTCGAGGGGGTCACCTTCTCGAACCTCCTCGTGGCGGACTTCATGTCCCGCCTCGAGGCCTCGCCGCTCTACGGCGACGTCGACCTGGTGATCGCGGAGAAGGGTCAGATCGATCAGCGCAACGTGGTGAAGTTCACGATCACGGCCAAGATGACCTTCCAGCCGGCCTGACGCAGGGGAGAGCGATGGACCTCAAGGATCCGAAAACGCAGAAGTTGATGCTCGTCGGGCTGGGGACGGCGGTGCTCGTGTACTTCTACGTCTTCGCCGACTACGTCCCCTTGAACTACAAGGCGCGCTCGAAGGAGATCAGCGCCCTCAAGGCGGACTACACGAAGGAGTCGAACGAGCTGACGAAGGCGCAGCAGCTCGTGAACCGCCTTCCGGAGCTGAAGAAGGAGTTCGCGCTCCTCAATCAGAAGTGGAGCGTGGCGCAGGAGCTCCTGCCCACCCAGAAGGAAGTGGCGAGCCTCCTCCGCAAGGTCACGATCGCGGGGCAGGAGTCGGGCGTGAAGTTCGTGCTCTTCAAGCCGAGCGAGCCGCACCCGACGCCCGACTTCACCGAGAACCCGGTCCAGGTGACGATCACGGGCGGCTTCCATCACGCCGGCTCGTTCCTCGCCGAGATCGCCGAGCTGTCGCGGCTGGTGAACGTCTCCCAGCTGCGGTTGAAGGGTTTTGACAAGGGGGAGCTGGACGACACCGTCCAGGCCGAATTCGTCGCCACCGCCTACACGCTGGCCGAGGGGACCCAGAATGAACCTGCCAAGCAGCCTGGCGCTGCCGCAAAGTAAGCTCTTCCAGAGCAGGATCTTTCTCGTCCTCCTGCTCGTGCTGGCGGTCCTGATCGGGGCCGGCGTGTTCTACTTCATGCGTCCGTTGTCGCCGCCGAAGGCGCCGACCGTCGCGACGTCGCCGGCCGCGCAGGCGGTCCAGCGGCCGACGCCGGCCGCCAAGGCGCCCGCTCCCGCTCCGATCGTCTACGGCCCGCCCGCGCCCGATTGGGTCGAGCGCGTGCCGATGCCGGCCACGCCCGGAGCTCCGGCCGCGGCTGCGACGGCGCTACCCGCCGGCGCCGCGACCTCCACGACGCCGCTCAGCGCGGCCTCGACCGGCGCGGCCGCGCAGACGGGTGCCTTGCCCGCAACGGGGGCCGCAGGCATCGTCGCCGCGCAGGCTCAGGAGACGCCCCAGTCGCTCGACGCGAGCGTCCTCTTCGCGCGCGAGCAGTACATCTATACGAGCGGCGGCCGCCGCGATCCCTTCCAGTCGCTCCTCGACGGCAAGTACCAGAGCGCGTCCGGTGACGGCGCCCTGGTCGACGTCGGCGACATCCATCTCGTCGGCATCATGTGGGGATCGGCCGACAAGTACGCGCTCGTGGAGGACAGCCGCGGACGCGGGTTCGTGCTGCGTGTGGGAGATCCGGTCGTGAACGGGTACATCTCGGGCATCACGAAGAATGAAATCCAGGTGGTTCAGAATGCCTTCGGGGAATCGCAAATGCTTTCGATCAAACTGAAACCGAAAGAGGGTGACGAGAATGCGACTCGAAACTAGCAAGGAGACGGGTCGCCGCGCGGGACTTCTCTCGGCGGTGGCGATGGGCCTCCTCCTGGCATCGGCCGTCCACGCGAGTGCGGCGACGGTCAAGAGCATCTCGCTCAAGGACGCCGGAACGGGGACCCAGGTCATCGTGGAGGCGGACTCCCCGATCAACTACCACGACTTCACCCTCGAGTCGCCCGATCGCATCGTGCTCGACTGCCCGGGCTCGACGCTCGGCTTCACCGAGCGCACCTGGGCCGGGCGGGACAAGTCGCCCATCAAGTCGGTCCGCGCGACCGAGATGGGCTGGGGCAAGGACACGGGCTCGCGGATCGTGGTCGATCTCGCGAAGCCTACGTCCTATGGAGTGAGCGCGGTGGGGAACACCATCGTGCTGGCGCTCGAGCAGGCCGCGCCCGAGCCTCCGCCGGCGCCGGAGCCCGTCGTAAGGCCGTCCGACTCGAGCTCCGACAACATGCAGCCGAGCGACGGCCGCCGCATCTCGATCGACGTGCAGGGAGCCGAGGTCGAGACCGTGCTTCGCAGCCTGGCCGAATTCAGCGGCAGGAACATCGTCGCGAGCAAAGAGGTGAAGGGGACCGTGACCCTGCGTCTCCGGAACGTGCCATGGCGCCAGGCCCTCGACATCCTGCTCCGGACGCAGGCCCTGGGCATGGTCGACAACGGCAACAACATCGTCGTCTCCAACCTCGAGACGCTCCGCAAGGAAGAGCTCGAGCGCCGCACGGCGGAGCGCGCGCAGGAAGAGCTCCTGCCGCTCTACACGCGGATCATCCCGGTGAGCTACGCGAACGCGGACGAGATGTCGAAGGCCGTGGAGAAGACGCTCACCAAGCGGGGCCACATCGAGGTCGACAAGCGGACGAACGCGCTCCTGGTCACGGACATCGACGACCGTCTCTCGCAGGCCGAGTCGATGATCCGGAGCCTCGACACGCGCACCCCGCAGGTCGAGATCGTGGCGCGGCTCGTGGACGTGGATCGCTCCGCGTCGCGCTCCCTGGGCATCGATTGGAGCCTCCAGAACCTGGATCTCGGTGACGCCGGCGCCCACGAAGGAGTCACCGTGACTCCGGGCCAGGTCCCGAGCCCGGCCGGAACGGTCAAGTTCGGCACGGTGAAGGGCTTCGGCTCGATCGAGGCGACCCTGACCGCCCTCGAGACGCAGAACAAGGCGAACATCATCTCGAATCCGCGGATCACGACCGTCAACAACCGCGAAGCCTCGGTCGTCGTCGGCCAGCAGATTCCGCTCATCGTGCAGGACTTCGCCGGCAACGCGGTCACGCAGCTCACGACGATCGGTATCAAGCTGAGCGTGACGCCGCACATCAACGTCGGCAACAAGATCACGATGGACGTCCATCCCGAGGTCTCCGACCTCTCGTCGCAGGCGACGGTGCAGGGCGGCATCATCATCAACACGACGATGGCCGACACGCGCGTCATGGTGAATGACGGCGAGACGGCGGTGATCGGCGGCCTCATCCGGAGCAACGAGAGCGACACCTACCGCGGCGTGCCGGTCCTCATGGACATCCCGCTCCTCGGCAACCTCTTCAAGTCGAGCACGAAGGTGAAGCAGAAGCGCGAGCTCCTCATCTTCCTCACGCCGAAGGTGCTCGGCGAGACGACGGCGTCGTCGGAGTAGGCGCCGCGGGCGCTGTTCGGCCCGCCTCGACCTCGGTATACTGCGGGGCCCTTCCGAAGCGGGAGGGCCCCGTTCTCGTTTCCGTCGGCTTCGGAGGCCACGCTGTCCGCGCGAATCGCTCTGATCGGATTGCCCGGGGCCGGAAAGAGCATCGTGGCTCCGCTCCTCGCGGCCAAGCTCGGCTTCACCCACGTGGATCTCGACCAGCGGATCGAGCGGGACGAACAGACGACGGTCGCCGACGTGATCCGGGGCCGGGGCGAGGAGGCGTTCCGCGCGCTCGAAGCGCGGGCGCTCGGGAACGCGCTCGAGGAGAGCGCGCCGGGGGTCGTGATCGCGTGCGGCGGAGGGATCCTGGGGCGTGATGAGAATCGCGAGCGGCTGGCGCAGGCCTTCGTGCTCTGGCTCCTCGTGACGCCCGAGACGGCCGCGGCGCGGGTGGGGTCCGCGGGACGGGATTCGCGTCCGCTCCTCGACGGTGGCAGCGTCATCGACCGGCTGCGTTCCCTGGAGGAGGCTCGGAGCGAGCTCTACCGCCGCGCCGCGCGCGCGACCGTGGACACCGAGGGACGGAGCGCGGCCGAGGTCGCGGACCTGGCCGCGCGGCTGTGGCGGGCGTGGGATTCGTCCGCGTCGTAGGAGGCGCGCTCCGGGGCAGGAAGCTCCAGGTGCTCGACCGCAACGTGCGGCCCACGTCGGAGCGCACGCGGGAGGCGATCTTCGATATCCTGGGCCTGGCCGCGGTGGCGGGGGCGCGCGTGCTCGATCTCTACGCGGGCACGGGAGCCCTCGGCACCGAGGCCCTGAGCCGCGGCGCCAGGAGCGCGGACTTCGTCGAGGCCGATCGGGCCGTGGCGCGCAGGCTCGAGGAGAGCCTCGCGGAGCTCGGCCTGGCCGAGGTCGCCCGCGTGCACGTGGGCGACCTCGACCGGGGGCTCCCGGCGGGACTCCGTGGCCCGTGGGAGCTCGTGTTCCTCGACCCGCCGTACGACGGCGACGCGGGAGCGCGCTGGGTCGAGGCGGCCGCGCGGGGCGGCCTGCTCGGCGCGGATGGAATTCTGGTGTACGAGCGGCGGAAGGGAAGCGACGCGCCCACTCCGGCGGGGCTCACGCTCCGGACGGATCGGATCTACGGCGACACGGCGGTTGCGTTCTATCGTGCGGACGTCCCCGAGGGGCGTCCCGGACAAGGAGGCCTATGAAGAGCGGCGTGTTCGCGGGCACCTTCGACCCGGTCACGAACGGCCACCTCGACCTCATCCACCGCGCGCTCGGCGTCGTGGACCGGCTCGTCGTGGCGGTCGCGCCGCGGCCGGAGAAGGGGGTTCTCTTCACTCTCGAGGAGCGGGTCGCGATGATCCAGTCCGCCGTCGGCACGGAGTCGCGTGTCACGGTCGAGCCCTTCCAGGGCCTCCTGGTCGACCACGCGAAGGCGCGCGGGATTCCGATCATCATCCGCGGCGTCCGCTTCGTGTCCGACTTCGAGTACGAATTCCAGATGGCGCTCATGAACCGCCGCCTGAACCCCAACATCGAAACGATCTTCCTCATGCCGAGCGAGCAGTTCACGTACGTCAATTCGACCCTCGTGAAGGAGATCGCGCGCCACGGCGGCGACGTGAATCCCTTCGTGCCCCAGAACGTGCGGGAGCGGCTCGACCAGGCGCTCAGGAAGCAGGCCGCGCGATGAACCCGAGCCAGGCCGGGACGCGCGAGCGGGTGAGCGCGCGCGTCCGCGCGCTCAAGCCGTCGGAGACCATGGCCCTGAGCGCTCGGGCGAGGGAGCTGCGCGCGCGCGGCGAGAAGGTCGTCTCCTTCGCCGCCGGCGAGCCCGACTTCGACACGCCGGAGCACATCCGCCTCGCGGCTGTCGAAGCGGTCCACGGCGGGCACACGCGCTACACCGAGGTCGCCGGCGTCGCCGCGCTCCGCGAAGCGATCGCGGCGAAGCTCGCGCGCGAGAACGGCGTGCGCTACGAGCCGAAGGAGATCGTGGTCTCGAACGGGGCCAAGCACGCGATCTGGAACGCGCTCTTCACCCTGCTCGAGCCGGGGGACGAGGTGCTCTGCCCGGTCCCCTACTGGGTCACGTTTCCGGAGATCGTCCGGCTGATCGGCGCGACGCCGGTGCCCGTCCCGCCCGGGTCGGGGCGGTACAAGGTCACCCCGGCCGACCTCGAGCGCGCGCTCACGCCCCGGACCCGGCTCCTCGTCCTCAACAGTCCCAACAATCCCAGCGGAGCGGTCTATACGCGCCGCGAGATCGAATCGATCGCCGACTTCGTGGCGCGGCACGACCTCCACGTTCTCTCCGACGAGATCTACGAGACCCTGGTGTATGGGGACGCGGAGCACGTCTCCATCGCGTCCCTGAGCCCCGAGCTTAGGGAGCGAACCGTCCTGGTGAACGGCGTATCCAAAACATGGGCGATGACCGGATGGCGCCTCGGCTACGCGGCGGCTCCGCGGGACATCGCCGACGGGATGGACCGGCTGCAGGGGCAGATGACGTCCAACCCGTCGAGCGTGTCGCAGCAGGCGGCGCTCAAGGCTCTGACCGGCGACCGCGGACCGGCCCTTTCGATGCGCGACCGCTTCGCGGCCCGGCGGGATCTCATGGTGGCGCGGCTTCGCGCCCTCGAGGGCGTGCGCCTCGTGGAGCCCGAGGGAGCGTTCTACGCGTTCCCGGACGTGAGCGAGCGGATTGGCGCGGCGCGGAACGGCGTCACCGACTCCGCGAGCCTTTGCGACTACCTGATCGACGAGGCGAAGATCGTCTGCGTGCCCGGGTCCGCGTTCGGGATGGAAGGGCACCTGAGGCTCAGCTATGCGGTCTCCGAGCGCGATATCGAGGACGGACTGGATCGGCTCCTCGCCGCGTTCCAGGGGCTCTGAACCGGAGGATCGATGCCGACGTACGAATACGAATGTCTGAAGTGCGGGAAGCGGTTCGAGGTATTCCAGAAGATGACGGACGAGCCGAAGAAGCGCTGCCCGACCTGTCGCGGCAAGGTGCGCCGCCTCATCGGCGCCGGCGCCGGGATGATCTTCAAGGGGAGCGGCTTCTACATCACCGACTACCGCTCGAAATCCTATAAGGAGCAGCAAAAGAAGGAGTCGGGCGCTCCGGCTCCCGCGAAGGATGAACCCAAGTCCAAGCCGAAGCCCAAGGAGGGCGCTCCCAAGACGCAGTAACTGGCGAAAGCTTTTGACTCTCCGCGTTTTCCTCTGCTACGTTGCCGGCAGATCGAGCCGCCGCCCGTGAGCCCGCCTCGGTGTACGAACGGCAGTTCTAACTCACAAATTTTATTCCGATTACGGATGCAGCCTCACCTACGTTGGGAAAGGAATCCATGGCGTATCGCGTGACGTTGATCCCGGGCGACGGCACCGGCCCGGAGCTCGCGCAAGCGACCCGCCGTGTCCTCGAGGCCACCGGCATCCAGTTCGACTGGGACGTGCAGGACGCGGGCGTGGACGTCTACGAGAAGGAAGGGACCCCGCTCCCGGAACGCGTCCTCGAGTCGCTCCGCAAGAACAAGGTCGGCCTGAAGGGCCCGATCACGACCCCCGTCGGCTCCGGTTTCCGGAGCGTGAACGTCGCCCTCCGCAAAGAGCTCGATCTCTACGCCTGCGAGCGCCCCTGCAAGTCCTATCCGGGCGTCCGCTCCCGGTACGAAGCGATCGACCTCGTCATCATCCGCGAGAACACCGAGGACCTCTATGCCGGGATCGAATTCCCGGTCGGCTCGCACGGGGCCGAGGCGCTGCGCGAGCTCGTCCGGCGCGAAGCCAATCGTGAGATCCGCGAGGACTCCGGCATCTCGATCAAGCCGATCAGCGTCTCCGGCACCGAGCGCATCGTGCGCCATGCGTTCCACTACGCGCGCGCGAACGGGCGCCACTCGGTGACCGCGGTGCACAAGGCGAACATCATGAAGAACACCGACGGCCTCTTCCTCGAGACCGCGCGCAGGGTATCGCAGGAATTCCCCGGCATCGAATTCCAGGACCGCATCGTCGACAACATGTGCATGCAGCTGGTCCAGACCCCCGAGAACTACGACGTGCTCGTGCTCCCGAATCTCTATGGCGACATCATCTCGGATCTCGCCGCGGGTCTCGTGGGCGGTCTCGGCATGGCGCCCGGCGCGAACATCGGCCAGGACGCGGCGCTCTTCGAGCCGACGCACGGGAGCGCGCCCAAGTACGCGGGGCAGGACAAGGTGAATCCATTCGCGATGATCCTGAGCGGCATGCTGATGCTCCGGCACCTGGGCGAGAAGGACGCCGCCGATCGCCTCGAGCGCGCGGTGGCCGGCGTGGTGAAGCAGGGGAAGCGGGTCACGTACGACATGAAGGCGCGCCGCGACGATCCGACCGCCGTGGGCACGCGGGCCGCGGCGGACGCCGTCATCGAAGCGCTCGACTAGCGGAGCGCCTGGGTGCTCGCGGACCGCGCGTCCATCCACGTGGTGGCCGGACGCGGGGGGAACGGCTGCGTGAGCTTTCGGCGCGAGAAGTACGTCCCCAAGGGGGGACCGGACGGCGGCGATGGAGGAGACGGGGGAAGCGTCATCCTGGTCGTGAATCCGCACATGCGCACGCTGCTCGACTTTCAATCACGGACGCTCTTCCGCGCCCAGGCGGGAGCGCACGGCTCCGGCAACCAGAAGTTCGGCCGGGGCGGCGAGGACCTCCGCGTGCCGGTTCCTCTGGGCACGCTCGTCATCGATGACGAGACCGGAGAGACCCTCGCGGATCTGGTCGAGCCCGGGATGGAATTCCCGGCCGCGCGCGGCGGCCGCGGAGGCCGAGGCAACGCGCGCTTCGCGAGGCCCACCCACCAGGCGCCGCGCACCGCGGAGCCGGGCACCCCGGGCGAGGACCGGCGGCTCCGCCTCGAGCTCCGCCTCATCGCCGACGTCGGACTCGTCGGCTTCCCGAACGTCGGCAAGTCGACGCTCCTCTCGAGCCTCAGCGCCGCCCGTCCCAAGATCGCCGACTACGCCTTCACCACCCTCGAGCCTCACCTGGGCCTCGTGCGCGTCCACGACGAGGACAGCTTCGTCATGGCGGATCTCCCCGGATTGATCGAGGGAGCCCACCAGGGGAAGGGGCTCGGCCACGAATTCCTGCGCCACATCTGGAGGACTCGCGTCCTCGTCGTCCTGATCGATTCCCTGTCCGAGGATCCCGCGAGGGATCTCGGCGTGCTCCGAAACGAGCTCTGCTCATACCATCCGGAGTTCGCGCACAAGCCCATGATCGTCGCCCTCAGCCGGAGCGACCTCCTGGGGGGCGCGACGCCGGGAACGCCCCCGCTCCCACTCGACGGCGCGACGTGGGGAGGGGCCATCTCGGGGGTCACAGGGGAGGGCACCCAGGCGCTCAAAGAACGAATCTGGTCCGTGCTCGCGCGGGAGGGCCCAGCCAGCCCCGACGCAGACGCAACAAACGCTGCCGGCACCCAGGAGTGAGGACATGAACCCGAAGGACACGACGCGGCTCTGGGAAGAGCTGCGTCACAGAGATCCGGACGAGAAGTCCGAGTGGATTCGACAGCTTGCCGAACAGCCTTCCCCCGGCTCGGTGGACGTGCTGCTCGACGTGCTGAAGCAGGAGAGCTGGTATCTGCGCGACCAGGCGGCGCGCGCGCTCGCGACGATGGGGGAGCCGGTGGTGGACCGCCTGATCGACATGCTCGAGGTCGGCCTCTGGTACACGCGGAGCGCGGCGGCATCCGCACTCGGTCGGATGGGGCTTCCCGTCGCGGCGCCGCCGCTCGTTGCGCTCTTGCGCGATCCCAATCGCACGGTGCGCGACGCGGCGCGCGACGCGCTCGTGCAGATCTGCGGGAACGAAGTGGGAGCGTTCGCCGTGGCGTCCGCGGTGCACGAGCTGGCGGAGCGCGCACAGCGCTTTGCGATCGACGGGCTCGCCTCGCGGGACCCCGCGGCCGCGGAACGGATCCTCGCGATCCTCGCGGATCCGGGAGCCAGGGCCGCCGCCGAACGGCGCCCCGCGGCCCGCGCGGTGAACGAGGACGGCGTCCATTGGGGCGACGTCGTCGGTGAAGAGGAACCGAATCAGGGTACCGCCTGAGATGGGATGCGCCGGGCCCCGCGCGGCCCGGCGTCGAGACGTGGGGGACGGGGTGGCGGTGGAAGTCATGGAGATGCTCCGGCGGGCTCTACCTCAGGGACAGTGGCCCAGGAGGGGACGTGCGCCCGACGACATCCTCCTCGATCGTGGGGCCGCGATCCTCGACGCCTGCGGCGCTCGCGCGGTTCCGCCCGAAGACCCGTCCTATCCGCGAGGTCTCCGCGATCTCGACAAGCTCGAGCGCGACGACTCGCTCCGACCTGATCCGCGCGTCCGCCGCTCCAAGAATGCGCTCCGTCCGACCCTCTTCCTTCGTGGATCCTGGAGCTTCGGGCGCGCCGTCGCCATCGTGGGCTCGCGGCGCGCGACCCTCGACGGCGTCCGCGCCGCCCGGGAGCTGGCCGCGGCTCTCGCCTCGAGCGGCATCGCCGTCGTGAGCGGGCTCGCGCAGGGAATCGACGCCGCCGCGCACGAGGGAGCCCTCGACGCCGGGGGGCGAAGCGGCGCCGTTCTGGGCACGTCGATCGAGGTTTCCTTTCCCGCCGCGCACGCCGGTCTCCAGGAACGACTCGCCGACTCGCTTGGCGTCATGACGGAGGTCTTCCCGGGATCGCCTTCGAGTTCCCGCTCGTTCTCCGAGCGAAACCATCTCCTCGCCGCGATCTCGGATCTGACCGTCATCATTCAGGGCGACGGCAGGAGCGGCGCGCTCATCACGACCGGCGCGGCCCGCGCCATGGAGCGCCCGGTCGGGGCCGTGCCGTGGGACATCTACGAGGCGCTGGGCGCCGCGAGCCACCGTCTCCTTCATGACGGCCACGCCGTCCTGATTCGCGGTCCCGAGGACGCGCTCGCGCTCCTCGGACTCGACGCCGCGCTCGAAGTCGCGCCTCCGGCCGCGCGACGGTCGCTCCCGCGCCTCGATGGAGCGGAATCGCTCGCGCTGGCCGCGATCGGCCGCGTCCCTCGCCCGTTCGACGAGATCGCCGCCGCGTCGGGACTCACCGCTCCCGAGCTGGGCGCCGCGCTCCTCAAGCTCGAGATTCTCGGACTCGCGCGACGCGAAGCGGGAGGACTCGTGCGCCGCGTCCCATCGCCGCGTCGTCCCGCCGGCGTGGCCTGACGTGGGGCGAAAGCGGCCGTTCCGTCCTCTGCGGCAGGCGATCGAGGCGGGCGCGCTCCGCACGCTCGGGTGGATCGCGCGGTCCCTCTCCTTCGAGCGCGCGAGCGATCTGGGCGCCTTCGTGGGACGCCTGGCGTGGCGTCTCCTCGGCCGCCGCCGCCACATCGCGATCGACAATGTCACGCGCGCGCTCGGCCCGGAGCCAGGGGGCGAGCCTGCCGAGGCGATCGCGCGCCGCGCGGTGGAGCAGCTCGGCCGGACCTTCGTCGAGTTCCTGGCCCTTCCCGCGCACTCGCGGGAGTCGCTCCTCGCCCGGATCGAGCTCACGGGCTTCGACCCCGCGCGGCCGTGGGTCGAGAAAGGGAAGGGCGCCGTCTTCGTCACCGGACATTTCGGAAACTGGGAGCTCTTGGGGGCCGCGGTCGGCTGGACGTACGGGCCGGTTCACTACGTGCTGCCGCGGCAGACCAATGCGGCGAGCGACGCGTACCTGAACGGGATCCGGCGCGATCTCGGGATCACCTGCCACGCCATCGAGGACGGGATGCTCGCGCCGATGCGCGCGCTCAAGCGCGGCGGGCTCCTCGGCATGCTGGGCGATCAGGACGCGCGGAAGATCGGGATCCACGTCCCGTTCTTCGGTCGTCCCGCGTCGACGCTCACGGGACCGGCGCGCCTCGCGATCGCGGCGAACGTTCCGATCGTGATCGGAATGATGGAGCGGGCAGGACGGGGCCGGTTCCGCGCTTGGGTGGCGCGCATCCTCGAGCCGTCCCCCGGCGCCGACGAGCACGCCGAGGTCGAGCGCTTGACGCGCGATGTCAACGAGACGCTCGAAGACGTGATCCGCGCGCGTCCGGATCACTGGTACTGGATTCACCGGCGGTGGAAGACGCCGCCGCCCGCGCCGCCGCCGCCCGCGCCGCCGCCCGCCGCCGCGGACGCGGCGCTCAGGAGGTCGTGAAGCCGATCCCCTTCGACTGGTTCTCGTCGAGCGTGTGGATCTTGCCGTACGACTCCTCGTACTTCTTCACGTTCGTCTCGAGCGCGTTCAGGAGCGCGCGCACGTTGGGCGGCGTCATCACCACCCGCGCGAAGACCTTGCTCTTCGGCGTTCCGGGCAGCACCCGCGCGAAGTCGAGAACGAACTCCGACAGGGAGTGGCTGATCACGACGAAGTTCGAATAGATCCCCTCCGCCTCCCGTTCGCCGATCTCCATGTTGAGCTGGGGCGGCCCTCCAGGGCCGGGGCGCTTGCCTTCCATTGATAATCCTCCTCTTTCCAACGAGTTACATCTGGACGCTCACCTCAAGATAAGGCCCCATCCTGCCGTAAATCAATTCGTATCAAGGGCGGGAGCCTCCGTGGCTCCGTCGGGCCACCGGCCCACCAGCCCCGAGCGCTGCCCACGACTTGGAACCGGAGGGGAATGGATGGGCGTCAAGCGGTCGTCCGGATCGGCACGGGTGGAAGAGCAGCTCGTCCTCGAGTGGAAGCGCTACGCGGCCCGCCGCGTGCGCTCGGCCGACAAGGTCGCCGCCGGCGCGTGCTTCCTCGAGCCACGGCCATGCCCGTTCGAGGCTCGCCCCGATTTCGAGACGCGCTTCGTCCAGGACTGCGTGCACTGCGCGCGCGTCCACGACGCGGCCGAGCGGACGGGGGTCGCGTCGCCCGGATCGTCGGGCGTGCTCCCGACCTTGCCGCTCCTGACCCGCCTCCTCGAGGAGGAAGGGAACGGCCTGGCGCCGTCCGCGGGCGGAGACGGCGAGGATGGACGCTGGCGCGCCGCGGCCATCTTCCTCCGCGCGCTCCCGCTGCTCCACGCATCCTCGCTTTCGGATCGCACCGCACGGATCCTGCTCGCCGCGATCGCGCGCGCGTACGAGGACGTGGTCGACACGATCCTGTTCTTCGAGGTCCCGTCCGAATCCTCGTCCCTCTCGCTCCTCGCCGCGTTCCGCCACGCCGATCTGGACGTGGGTCTCCCCGCGGCGGGGGGTCCGATCGACGTGGACGCGCTGGAGTCGACCGGTGCGTTCGACGGCGCCGTATTCGATCGCCTGCGCGAAGCACCGATCGCACTCGATCAGGATCGCGATCTGATCTCGGACGCCGTCTTCGAAGGGCGCACGGCGATCGTGCCCCGTCCCTCGCGCGAGCTCAGGCTCCCGACGCTCCTGGTCGAGCACCTTCCGGACGCGCCGGTCGCGATCCTGCCGGTCTTTGGACGGGAGCGCGTGCGGGGGCTTCTCGTCGTCTCGGCGGCGGCGGGGATCGCGGGATGGACGTCGGACCAGATGGAGCTCCTGACCGCGATCACGTCCCAGACCGGGATCGCGCTCGAGGCGGCCGGGCTTCTCGACGTGGCGCGCCGCCGGGGAACCGGGCTTCGCGCGCTCCTCGGGCTCGCCGTAGCGTCGCTCAAGACGCACCGCCCCGAGATTCTCGAGGCGGCGCTCTCCACGCTCGCGGCGTCGCTCGAAGCCCCGGCGGGCGTGGCGTGGACCTGGCAGCCGCGCGGCACCGAAACGGGGCCGACGCGCCCCGACGTGCTGCCCGTGACTCACGGAGATCCCGCGGCGGAGGAGGCCGACCTTCTCGAGATGGGGGTCTCGCTCCGCCACTGGCTCGAGGCCGACCCGAGGCCGATCGTGATCGACGACGTGCGGACCGATCCCCGCCTTCCGGGGACGCTCCCGCCTACGTGGCTCTCGGCGCTCGCGGTTCCGCTCAAATCGGAGGACGTGATCCGCGGCGCCGTCCTGCTCGTCCGGACCGGCGCGGACGGCGCGTCGCCCCGTCCGTTCCCGTCCGACGACGTCGCGATCGCGGAGCTCGGCGCTTCGATCGTCGCGCTGGTCGCGACGCGCGATCACATGGAGGGCGCCGCGTCGCGCGCTGAACGGCGCGTGCAGGAGCTCGAAGCGCAGCTTCGCCACGCGGACAAGATGTCGGTCGTCGGCGAGCGCGGCATCCAGGTGGCGCAGGAGATCCGGAACCCGATCGCGGCCATCACCGGCTTCGCGCGGCGCGCGCTCCGCACGATGGACGAGGGGGATCCGAACCGGGAGGCGATCGAGATCATCCTCCGCGAGACCGACCGCCTCGAGCGGATCTTGGTCGAGCAGGTCTCGCTCGCGCAGATGACGCGCCCGAGGCTCAAGCTCCAGAGCTTGAACGCGCTCGTGCAGGAAGTGCTCGAGCTCCAGTCGGAGGAGCTGGTGCGCCGCCGCGTGCGACTCTTGAAGCGGCTCTCGCCCGAAGTGCCGAGCCTCCTTCTCGACGGCGAGAAGATGAGGCACGTGCTCCTCCACATCCTCCAGTACGCGCTCCAGCAGGTCCCGAGCGGCGGCCGCGTGCGCGTCGAGACCCGGACCGGAACGGGACACGTGCAGGCCGAGATCGCGCACGACGGCCCCAAGACGCCGGGCGAGAGCCTCGACCGTCTCTTCGTTCCGTTCTCCATGTCGCGGCGCTATGGCGCGGGCGTGGGGCTCGCGGTCGCCTACCAGATCGTGCGGGAGCATGGCGGGGAGATCCGGGCGCGGAGCGAAGGGGACTGGAGCAGCATCCTCACCATCTATCTGCCGGTCCGCGAGAACCAGGACCGCCGCGGCAAGCCCGACCGGCGGGCCGGCCGCAACGACCGCAGACGACGCCTGGCCTAGCGCTTCCGGGCGCGCCCGGAAGCCGGTCCCGGCGTTGACCCTCCCGCTTCGACCGTGGTAGAGTCGCCGCCCGGCGCGACCCTAGCTCAGTTGGTAGAGCACCACACTGAAAATGTGGGTGTCCGCAGTTCGATTCTGCGGGGTCGCACCACTTTATGACTGCCTGATCGCGTTTCACGCGACTTCGCTATCGGGCTGGTGTAGCTCAGCTGGTAGAGCACGTCACTCGTAATGACGGGGTCACCGGTTCGATTCCGGTCACCAGCTCCACTCCCCGGGTCGGCCGGCCCAGACCCTCGGCCACTCACGGACGTTCACGATCACGCCGCGCGCCCCCCCAGGGGGGCCGCGGCGCACGCACGGGGCCACTCCATGACCGATCCATCCCGTAACGACCCGCTCGCGGGGCTCATGGTGAGCGCGTCCGGCGTGCGCGGCATCGTCGGGGAGGCCCTGACCCCCGACGTCGTGCTTCGCGTGACGGCGGCGCTCGGGTCCTTCTTGCGACAGGGCCCCATCGTGGTCGGCCGGGACACCCGCCCGACCGGGGCCTGGATCTCCCGGTTCGTCCAGGCGGTCCTCGTCGCCTCGGGGCGGGACGTCGTGGACGTCGGGATCGCGCCGACCCCCACCGTCCTCTTTGCCATCCGCCATCACGACGCTGCCGGAGGCATCGCGGTCACCGCCAGCCACAACCCCGCTCCCTGGAACGCGCTCAAGCTCTTCGGTCCGGGGGGAACCTTTCTCAGCCCGGCGCAGTCCGAAGAGGTTGCACGGCGGGCGCGGGAGGGGGTGCGCTCCTGGACGCGGCACGACGGGATCGGCGCCTTCCTGGCCGATGACGAGGCGATCGGGCGGCACCGGGAGGCGATCCTCGCGCTTCCGGCGCTCACGCCGGATCGGATCCGCGAGCGGCGGTTCCGGGTTGCCGTGGATGCGGTCAACGGCGCCGGATCGATCGCGGGCCCCGCGATCCTCGAGGCGCTCGGATGCGAGGTGCACGCGATCCACTGCACGCCGAACGGGAACTTCCCGCGCGTGGCGGAGCCCTTGCCCGAGAATCTCGGCGACCTGGGAGCCGAGGTGAAGCGCACCGGCGCCGCGGTGGGCTTCGCGTACGACCCGGACGCGGACCGGCTCGCGATCGTGGACGAGGAGGGGCGCCCGATCGGCGAGGAGCGGACGCTCCAGATCGCGGTCGACTGGGCGCTCGCGCGCACGCCGGGGCTCGTGGTGGTGAACGCGTCGACCTCGATGGGGGTCGAGGCGATCGCCAGGCGGCATGGATCGACCGTGCTTCGGTCGCGCGTGGGCGAGGCCCACGTGGCGCAGCTCCTCCTCGAGCGCGAGGGAGCCATCGGCGGTGAAGGGAACGGCGGCGTGATCTATCCCGCGCTCCATGCGACGCGGGACGGGATCCTCGCGGCCGCGATCACGCTCGACTGGCTCGCTCAGGACGCGCGTCCCCTGTCCGCGCGGATCGCGGAGCTGCCGCCGCTCGTCATGGTGAAGAAGACGCTGCCGCTTCGTCTTAACGACGCGGCGGCGCTCGCGGACACGCTCGCGCGGAGCTTCCCGGACGCGGAGCGGAATGTATTGGACGGCGAAAAGTACCTCTGGGAAGATGCATGGGTACAAGTGCGCGCATCCGGGACGGAGCCCATCGTGCGCATCCTGGCGGAGGCGGGTTCGCGCGAGCGCGCGGACGACCTCGTCCGCCGCGCGGCCGACGCAGTCGGCCGCTCTCAAGGCAGTGCAGCGAACAAAGCCTGAGGGGGGCTTCTAGCATGTGCGGCATCGTTGGCTATGTCGGTCCGCAGGAGTCCGTCCCGATCCTGCTCGAGGGGCTTCGCCGACTCGAGTATCGCGGCTACGACAGCGCGGGCGTCGCGATCCTGAACGGCGAAGGCATCAAGATCAAGAAGGCCGCCGGCAAGATCTCGGTGCTCGAGGAGCTGCTCAAGTCGGGGGGCCGGCCCAAGGGCACGCTGGGCATCGCGCACACGCGCTGGGCCACCCACGGCGTCCCGAACACGGTGAACGCCCACCCCCATGTCGACTGCAAGGGCAAGATCGCCGTCGTCCACAACGGCATCATCGAGAACTACTCCACCATCAAGACCAAGCTCGCGCAGGAAGGGCACACGTTCACCACGGACACCGACACCGAGGTGATCGCCCACCTGATCGAGAAGTTCTACGACGGGAACATCGAGAAGGCGGTCGCGGCCGCGGTGCGCCTCCTCACGGGGACGTACGGCATCGCGGTCATCTGCACCGACGATCCCACCAAGATCGTGGGCGCGCGCCATGGAAGCCCGCTCGTCGTCGGGATCTGCGACTCCGAGTACATCCTCGCGTCCGACGTGTCGGCGATCATCCGCCACACGAACCAGGTCGTGTACCTGGATGACGAGGAGATGGTCGTCATCACGCCGGCGGGGATCCACACGAGCACGATCCGCGAGGAGGCGACGACCAAGAAGGTCGAGACCGTCGACTGGGATCTCGAGATGATCGAGAAGGCGGGCTACCCGCACTTCATGCTCAAGGAGATCTGCGAGCAGCCGCAATCGATCTCGAACACGCTCCGCGGCCGGCTCCTCGCCGAGGAGGGGATGGCGCGGCTCGGCGGTCTCAACATGACCGCGGCCGAGCTCCGCGCGATCCAGCGCGTGGTGATCACCGCGTGCGGCACGTCGTGGCACGCCGGATTGATCGGCGAATACCTCATCGAGGAGCTCGCGCGGATCCCGGTCGAGGTCGAGTACGCCTCCGAGTTCCGCTACCGGAATCCGATCCTCGAGCCGGGCACGATCGTGCTTGCCATCAGCCAGTCCGGGGAGACGGCGGACACGCTCGCCGCCATGCGTGAAGCGAAGCGCAAGGGCGCCCGGGTGCTCGGCGTCTGCAACGTGGTCGGCTCGACCATCGCGCGGGAGTCGGACGGCGGCGTCTACATCCACGCGGGGCCGGAGATCGGCGTCGCGTCGACGAAGGCGTTCACCTCCCAGGTGGCCGCCCTCGCGCTCTTCACGCTCTACTTGGGAAGGCTCGGCGAGCTCTCGCCCGCCCTGGGAACGGAGCTGGTGCGCGAGCTCGAGGCGATCCCGGGGAAGATCGAGACGATCCTGGCCGGCGCCGAGTCCATCCGCGCGATCGCCAAGGCGAACAGCCACCACAACAACTTCCTCTACCTCGGACGCGGCGTGAACTTCCCGGTCGCGCTCGAGGGGGCGCTCAAGCTCAAGGAGATCTCCTACATCCACGCCGAGGGCTATCCCGCCGCGGAGATGAAGCACGGCCCCATCGCGCTCATCGACGACAACATGCCGGTCGTCTTCATCTGCACGCAGGACTCGGCCTACGAGAAGGTCCTCTCCAACATGGAAGAGGTCCGCGCGCGGAAGGGGAAGATCATCGCGGTCGCGTCCGAGGGGGACACGCACGTCGGGACGAAGGCGGATCACGTCCTCTACATTCCGCGCACCATGGGGCCGCTCACGCCGCTCCTCTCCGCGATCCCGCTCCAGCTCCTCGCGTACTACATCGCGGTCGAGCGCGGATGCGACGTGGACCAGCCGCGCAATCTCGCGAAGAGCGTGACGGTCGAGTGAGCGCAGCGAAGGTCGAAGCCGGCCGGGTCGTCAAGACCGACAGCGCGCCGAATGCCATCGGCCCCTACGCGCAGGGCCGCACCGGCGCCCTCGCGGGGCGGTGGATCGTCACGTCGGGGCAGGTCGGGATCGACCCCGCAACGCAGAAGCTCGTGTCCGGCGGCGTCGCCGCCGAGACGGAGCGCGCCATCCAGAATCTCGAAGCCATCCTCAAGGCGGGCGGTGGATCGCTCGCCGACATCGTGAAGACCACGGTATTCCTCGCCGACATGGCGGAGTTCCGCGCGATGAACGAGGTCTACGCCAGGATGATGGGGGAGCCTTACCCCTCGCGCAGCACCATCGCCGTCCGCGAGCTGCCGCTCTCCGCCCGGGTCGAGATCGAGGCCTGGGCGTTCGTGGCGTGAGCCACACCCGCGAGGACATCTTCCGCCTCACCGAGCAAGTCTCCTGCGCTGGCTGAGCGTCGAAGCTGGGTCCGGAGGACCTGCGCCAGGTGCTGAAAGGGCTCCCGGCTCCACCGAGGAGCGGGCGAGTGCTGGTCGGCCCCGAAACATGGGACGATGCCGGCGTGTACAAGATCTCGCCCAAGCTCGCTCTCGTCCAGACGGTGGACTTCCTGACCCCGGTCGTGAACGACCCACAGGACTATGGACGGATCGCCGCGGCCAACGCGCTGAGCGACGTCTACGCGATGGGCGGGAAGCCCGTGTCCGCGCTCTCGATCGTCTGCTTCCCGGAGGGAGGCGACCTCGAGATCCTGCGCCTCATGCTGAAGGGAGGCGCGGAGATGCTGCGCAAGGCGGGCGTGGCTCTCCTCGGCGGACATTCGGTGCGCGACCGCGAGATCAAGTTCGGCTTCGCGGTGACGGGGGAGATCCATCCCAAGCGCGTGATCGCGAACTCGGGCGCGCGGAAGGGGGACCTTCTCGTGCTCACGAAGCCGCTCGGGATCGGGATTCTCGCGACCGCGCTGAAGCGCCGGCTCCTGCCCAGGGCGACGCTCGCCCTGGCGACGCGCCAGATGCAGCAGCTCAACGAGGCCGCCGCGGCCGCGATGCTGGCCGAGCGCGCGACCGCCGCGACCGACATCTCGGGCTTCGGCCTGCTCGGGCACTCGCTCAACATCGCGCGCGCGAGCAAGAAGACGATCCGGATCTGGAGCCGCGCGGTGCCGCTCCTGCCCGGTGTGCTCGAGTTCGCGGCGAGCGGCGTGGCTCCGGCCGGGCTCCATTCCAACGCGGCGTACCTGGCGCCCGAAACGCGGTACGATGAGGCCGTTCCCGAGCCGCTTCGCATGGCGTTGGTGGATCCGCAGACCTCCGGAGGGCTCCTCATCGCCGTCGCGCCGTCGCGCGTGAAGACCCTCCTCGGCCGCCTCAAGCGCGCGCGCATCCAGGCGGCCGTGATCGGCGAAGTGCTCGCGCGCGCCGCCGCGCCCATCGAGGTCGCGGCTTGACCGGAAGGGGACGGATGGGTTCTGGTGGACTCCGAGGACTTCAAATCCTTCTGTCGGGCGTCTCTGACGTCCGAGGTGGGTTCGATTCCCACACGTTCCCGCCACGCTCCCTGCGTGGATAGAGCCGCGACCGGGGCCCCGACGATCCGCTTCCTCCTCGCGCTGGCCCTGGTGATTGCCGCCGCACTCACGCCGGGCGCCGCTCGGGCGCAGGTGCCCGGCGCCTCACCCGGCGGAGTGTTCGTGCCGCCCCCGCGCGACTCCGTGGTCGTCACGCCGAGCGTGCCCCAGGCTCCCGAGCCCAAGAAGGAGAAGGCGGTCCCGGACACGACGAAGCACCGGTCGTCTCCGTTCAAGGTGATGCTCCGCTCCGCCGCCCTGCCGGGGTGGGGTCAGGTATACAATGGCAAGCTGGTCAAAGCGGGCGTCGTGGTGGCGGGCGAGGGCTTTCTCGTGTACAAAGCGTTGTCGGAGCTGTCGAAAGAGAACGACGCGATCCACCTCCAGGAATCCCTCGACCCGGACACGCCCGAGTACGACCAGGCCGTCCGCGACCAGGAATCGCACATGAATCAGAAGATCAACTACATCTGGTGGGCCGCCGCGGTCCACCTCCTCCAGATGGCCGACGCCTACGTCGACGCCAACCTCGCGGATTGGAGCGCCGAGGTCGGCCCCGATCCGGCTCGAGCCGCGGGGACGCGCGTCGCCCTGGCCTACCGCGTCCGGTTCTGAGCCCCACGACATGAAGCTTCGCGACAACGTCCGCAACTTCTGCATCATCGCGCACATCGACCACGGGAAGTCGACGCTGGCGGACCGGCTGCTCGAGCGGACCCAGACCGTGCCCAAGTCGAAGATGAAGGACCAGGTGCTCGACAACATGGACCTGGAGCGCGAGAAGGGGATCACGATCAAGTCGCACGCGATCGCGATGTCCTACACGGCGAAGGACGGCAAGACCTACCAGCTCAACCTCATCGACACGCCGGGGCACGTCGACTTCACGTACGAGGTGTCGCGGAGCCTCGCGGCGTGCGAGGGAGCCATCCTGGTCGTCGACGCGTCGCAGGGGGTCCAGGCGCAGACCATCTCGAACCTCTTCCTCGCGCTCGACCAGAAGCTCACGATCGTGCCGGTCCTCAACAAGGTGGATCTCCCGGCCGCGATGCCGGACGAGGTCTCGCTCGAGGTGGCGCAGCTCCTTCACTGCGATCCCGACGACGTGGTGCGGGTCTCGGCCAAGGAGGGGCGCAACATCGAAGGGGTGCTCGAGGCGATCGTCGCCAAGGTCCCGCCTCCCGAGGATCGCCGCGACGGAACGCTCCAGGCGCTCATCTTCGATTCCGTCTTCGATCAGTTCCGCGGCGTCATCGTCTACGTGCGTGTGATGCGCGGGGTGATCACTCCCGGGGAGACCATCCTCTTCCACTCGACCGACACGCGGTACGAAGTGCTCGAGGTGGGCGTGCTCCGCCTCGGCCTCGAGCCGAGGAACGAGCTCATCTCCGGCGACGTGGGCTACGTGATCGCGAACGTGAAGGTGGTCGCGGACGCGAAGGTGGGCGACACGATCCTCGACGCGGCCGATCCCAAGCCGGAGGCGCTGCCCGGCTACCGCCCGGTCAAGCCGATGGTCTTCTCGGGGCTCTATCCGATGGAGGCCGAGAGCTACGAGTCGCTCAAGGAGTCGCTTTCGCGGCTCCAGCTGAACGACGCCTCGCTCACGTACGAGCCCGAGACCTCGCTCGCGCTCGGCTTCGGGTTTCGCTGCGGCTTCCTCGGGCTCCTCCACATGGAGATCGTCCAGGAGCGGCTCACGCGCGAGCACAACGTCAACCTCATCGCGACCGTCCCGAGCGTGGAGTACCACGTGCTCAAGACGGACGGCGAAGTGATCATCGTCGAGAACCCCGCGCTCATGCCGCCGGCGCAGCAGATCGAGTCGATCGAGGAGCCCTACGTGCGCGCGGCGGTCGTGGTCCCCATCGAGTACGTGGGGAACATCATGAAGCTCGCCCAGGACCGCCGCGGCATCTTTGGCGGCATGGAGTATCCCAGCGAGCAGCGGGCCCATCTCACGTACGAGCTTCCGCTCGGGGAGATCGTCCTCGACTTCTACGACAAGTTGAAGTCCTTGAGCCGGGGCTACGCCTCGCTCGACTACGAGCTCGCGGGATACAAGACGTCGGACCTCGTGAAGATGGATGTCCTCCTGAACGGAGACATGGTGGACGCGCTCTCGGTCATCGTGCACCGGGAAAAGGCGTACGATTGGGGGCGGGAGATCGCGCTCAAGCTCAAGGAGTTGATTCCCCGCCAGATGTTCCCGATCGCCGTCCAGGCCGCGATCGGGGGCCAGATCATCGCTCGCGAGACGATTTCCGCTCTCCGGAAGAACGTGCTCGCCAAGTGCTACGGCGGCGACATCACCCGGAAGCGGAAGCTCCTCGAGAAGCAGCGCGAGGGGAAGCAGCGCATGAAGCAGATCGGAACCGTGCGCATCCCGCAGGAGGCGTTCCTCGCCGTCCTGCGCGTGGAGCGCTAGACCGGAGGAACGAGGACGATGGCCAGAGTCGCGACCACCTCCGCCGAACGGGCGCGCGCGCGCACCAAGTCCAGCATCCGCGAATACGTCGAGGCGCTGGTCCTCGCGATCGTGCTCACGATCGTCATCCGTGGGCTCGTCATCCAGGCGTTCCGGATCCCGACCGGCTCGATGGAGGACACGCTCCTCGTGGGCGACTTCCTCTTCGTGAACAAGATGGTCTACGGATCGGAGATCGACCTCGGCTTCAGCGGAAACCGCCTCTTCTACTATCGGTTCCCCTCGATCCGCCACCCCAAGGTGGGGGACATCATCGTCTTCCGCTACCCGGACGATCCCGCGCGCGACTTCATCAAGCGCTGCGTGGCCGTCGGCGGACAGACGGTGGAGATCCGGGACAAGGTACTCTACGTCGACGGGCATCCGCGCGAGGAGCCGTACGCGGTGCACAAGGACCCGCGCGTGCTTCCGCGGGAGGTGAACCAGCGGGACAACTTCGGACCGTTCGTCGTCCCGCAGGGACATCTCTTCATGATGGGAGACAACCGGGACAACAGCCAGGACAGCCGCTTCTGGGGCGCGCTCCCCGAGAACCTCGTGAAGGGGAAGGCGATGGTCCTCTACTGGTCCTGGGACGCGGACCGGAGGCTTCCGAGGCTCAACCGGATCTTCCGGCCGATCCTCTGACGGGGCGTCGCGTGGAGCACGGCCTCTACATCCACCTTCCGTACTGCCGGAGCCTCTGCCCGTACTGCGCCTTCGCGAAGGCGCCGCTCCATCACGCCGAGCCCGAGCGCCTCCTCGACGCGCTTCGCCGCGAGGCGGAAATGGCGCGCGCCGATGGGGCATGGGACCGGCCACGCACGATTTTCTTGGGTGGGGGGACGCCGACCGCGCTCGAGCCCGCCGATCTCCGCGCCACGCTCGACTGGGTGCGCCGGACGTGGGACATGAAGCGCGCGCGCGAGTGGACCGTCGAGGCCAATCCCGAGGGGCTGAGCGCCGAGAAGCTCGCGATCCTGCGTGAAGCCGGCGCGGACCGGCTGAGCCTGGGCGTCCAGTCGCTCGAGCCCTCGGTGCTCCGATCGCTCGGCCGCATTCACAGGCCGGAGCGCGCTCTCCAAGCCGTGGCCGACGCGCGCCGCGCGGGCTTCGCGAACGTCTCCGTCGATCTCATGGTCGCCGTGCCGGGTGAAACCGCGGACGGCGTGCTCCGCGCGATCGCGGCGTTCGTCGATCTGGGAGTGCCGCATCTCTCGGTCTACTCGCTCCAGGTCGAGCCCGGCACGCCGCTCGCGGGGAAGGTGGAGCGCGGCGCGGTGACGCCGCTCGATCAGGACACCGCCGCCGATCGCTACGAGCAAGTGGGCGAGCGTCTCGCGGCCGCGGGTTACCGTCACTACGAAGTCTCGAACTGGGCGCTGCCCGGATTCGAATCCCGGCACAATGAGGGCTACTGGACGCGGCGTCCGTATCTCGGTCTCGGCCCCGGCGCGCATTCCTTCGACGGCAGCGCGCGCTGGCGGAACGAAGAGGATGTGACGCGCTACTACGAGCGGGTCGAGGCGGGGGAGCTGCCGCGCGAGGACCGCCAGGCCGTGGATCTGGAGAGCGCCGCCACGGAGGTGATCTTCCTCGCCCTCCGCCGCGCGCGCGGGCTTAGAAGGCGCCACGCCGAGCGGCTCGCCGGTCCCGCCCTCGCCGGCTGGTCCGAATGGGCGAGGAGCGCCGGAGCCGTCCGCCTCGACCCTCCCGGGCGGATCCGTCCCACGGAGCGGGGGCTCCTCCTCTCGCACGAGATCTCCTCCGACCTCCTCGCCCGGGTGGGTCGGATTGACAGCCCCGCTCCTCGCTGCTAGCCTCAACCCGTTGGCACTTAGAATGGTCGAGTGCCAACGGATCCGAATCCGAGCGACCCGAATCCAAACGACACGAACGACACGACTCCCATGACCGAATCCCAGCTCGACGAGCGGCACCGCCGGATCCTCACCTTCGTGGTGGAGCGCCACGTCTCCCGCGCCGGCCCGGTCGGCTCGCAGACGATCCGCGCCGCCTACCACCTCAGCATCTCGCCCGCGACCATCCGGAGCGCCATGCAGCAGCTGGAGGAGATGGGATATCTCGACCATCCCCACACCTCGGCCGGGCGCGTTCCGACCGAGGCCGGATTCCGTCTCTACGTGGACGAGCTGATGAAGCCGGAGCCGCTCGGCTCCGCGGTGCGCCGGGCCGTGGATGAGGCGCTGACCGCGTCGCCTCCGGAAGCGGAGGAGGCCGACCCGAGAGTGTCCGGCATGCTCGCGCGCATGGCCCGCCAGCTCGCGGTGGTCGCGGTGAGCGGCGCCCGCGTGATGGAGGGGGCGGACCTCGTGCTCCTGGACGACGGCCTGCTCCTGCTCGCCTGGCGCGAGACCGGGGGCGTCGTGGCCACGTCGAGCTGGATGCCCGCGGGCGCGCCCGGCGCTGCGGACGTTCGTCGCGCGGAGGCCGCGATCCGGAGGCTCCTGCCCATCCGGAGCGCGACGGAAGCGAGGGCGCATGCGGCGCACGCGCGCCGCGAGCCGGGCGTCGCCATGGCCATCGTGATCGAGGCGCTCGAACGCGCCGCGGCTCGACTAGAATCGGAGGGACGCACCGACGTGCGGATCGAGGGGGCCGACCACATCGCATCGCAGCCCGAGTTCCAGTCCCCCGACCGACTCCGTCCGCTCGTCTCGCTCCTCGCGGAGCGGGAGCCGCTCGCTCGCGCCCTCGAGGCGGGCGCGGGGCCGGGACGGGCGAAGGTCTCGATCGGATCGGAGAACGGGCCGGGCGCCATGCGCCACTGCTCGCTCGTCGCGGTGAGGGTCGAGGGGCGGGGCATGCACCGCTTCGTCGGCGTGATGGGGCCGGTGCGCATGCCGTATCGACGAATCGTGTCGCTCGTCACCTACGTGGGCGAGCGGCTTTCGGAGCCTGAACGATGAAGCGAAAGAACGAAGTCGAACCCACGGAGTCCGTGTCGCCGGAGGGCGTGGAGCCCGCAGGCGATCTCGGACCCGAAACGTCGGTCGAGGCCGCCGAGGGGAGCTCGTTGATCACGGAGATCGAGCGGCTCCGCGGCCGCGAGGACGAGCTCTTGCGCGCTCTCGCCGAGCAGCAAAACGTCGTGCGCCGCCGGCGCCAGGAGATGGAGTCGTCGCTCCAGTACGCGCAGGAGTCGCTGGTGAAGGACCTCCTCCCGGTGCTCGATGATTTCGAGCGCGCGCTCAAGGCCATGGACGGCGCCACGAACGACTCCATGCGCGCGGGCGTCGCGCTCGTGTACGAGCGCCTGGTCCGCATCCTCACGACGCAGGGCCTCGAGCCGATCCGTCCGCTCGGGGAGCCTTTCGATCCCACGCTGCACGACGCGCTGGCCCAGGATCCCGCGCCGGGCAAGGCGCCCGGAACCGTGGTCGAGGTGGCGCAGCCCGGCTATAAATTCAAGGGCCGCGTGCTTCGCCACGCGAAGGTCGTGGTCGCGGGCAGCACGGAGACCTCCGAGGGCGGGATCTGATGGCGCGCCGCGATTACTACGAAGTGCTCGGCGTCGAGAAGGGCGCGTCGGAAGAGGACATCAAGAAGGCCTACCGCCAGCTCGCGATGAAGTTCCACCCGGACCGCAATCCGGGGAACAAGGAAGCCGAGGAGAAATTCAAGGAGGTCGCGGAGGCGTACGAGGTTCTGCACGACGCCGACAAGCGCGCGAAGTACGACCGCTTCGGACACGCCGCGGAGGCGCCGTTCGGCGGTGCGGGCGGTCAGGACTTTGCCGGCTTCGATCTCGCGGACGCGCTTCGCGCGTTCATGCGCGACTTCGGCGGCGCCGGCGGGGTGGGTGGATTCGGCGATGTCTTCGAGGAAGGGGGCCGGGGCGGCCGTCCGCGAGAGCGCCGCGGCAACACGCTCGAGATCCGGCTCCCGCTCACGCTGGAAGAGATCGCCACCGGCACGGAGAAGGTCGTCAAGATCCGCCACATGCGCGTCTGCGGCACGTGCAAGGGATCGGGCGCCAAGCCGGGCACCGAGAAGAAGACCTGCCCGGTCTGCCATGGCTCCGGCCAGGTGCGCCTCGTGCAGCGCTCGATCTTCGGGCAGATGATCAACATCACGACCTGCGACCGCTGCCACGGGGAAGGGCAGATCGTCGAATCGCCGTGCGACACGTGCCACGGCGAGGGGCGCGTGCGCCAGCAGAGCGAGATCTCGATCAAGGTTCCGGCCGGCGTCTCGAACGGAAACTACATCCCGATCTCCGGCATGGGGGACGCGGGGCCGCGCGGCGGACCTCCGGGCGATCTGATCGCGCACATCGAGGAGCTCGAGCACCCGCTCTTCCTCAGGGACGGGGACGATCTCGTCATCGAGGTGCCGATCAGCTACTCGCGCGCGGTGCTCGGCGGCAAGGTCGAGGTGCCCGTCCTGGGTGGAGGCCGCGCGATGGTCGAAGTCCCCGCCGGCACGACCTACGGCAAGTTTCTGCGCCTCCGGGGCAAGGGATTGAAGAGCCTGAAGCGCTCCGGGCATGGCGACCTCCTCGCGAGAATCGTGATCCCGACGCCGAACAAGGTCTCCGATCGCGCGAAGAAAGTGCTCCAGGAATTGGAGCAGCTTCCGGAAGCGAAGGTTGGAGTACCGCGCCGACCGTCCGAGGACGTCTTGCCGTAGACTAGCTGCATGCCCGACACCCGCCGTCCCGACACGACCTTCTGGGTCGACCCCAGGTTGGTTCGCTCCGACCGCCTGACCTTGAACAGCGAAGAATCCCACCACTTGGTCCGAGTGCACCGCGCGAGCGAGGGCACTCCCTTCACGGCCGTCGACGGCACGGGGGTGGCCTACGACTGCGAGGTGGAATCGATCGACGGGGACGGCGTGACCGCGAGGATCACGGCGCGTCAGCCCGGCCGAGGGGAGCTCCCGTTCGCCGTCCACGTCCTGGTCGGGCTCCCGGACATGGCTCCAGCCGAGACCGTCATGGACCACGTCGTGCCGCTGGGCGCCAGCCGCATCGATTTCGTGGCCTGCGCGCGCAGCGGGCGCTCCGCGCTCGGGCCCAACAAGATCGAGCGGCTCCTGCGGATCGCGCGGGCGGGCCTGAAGCAATCGCGGAGGTGCCGGTCGACCGCGATCGTCTCCAGCTCCTCGCTGGCCGATGCCGTCGGCGCGCTTCCGCCGGGGCTCCGGATCGTGGCCGACCCGTGGGGCGGCCCCATCGACGCCTTCCAAGGGCCCTATCCGGCTATTTCGCTTGCGGTTGGGCCTCCCGGTGGATTCGACCCCGAGGAGTACGCCCTGCTCGCGAAGGCCGGTTTTCAGCCTATCTCTTTAGGTCCCAGCCGGTTGACCACGGAGACCGCGACGATCGCGCTCCTGGCCGTAGCGCGCAATCGCTTGCTCCCCAAGGGTCTAGGTCAAATTTGACAAAATCGCGTATACGGGGTATCTTCCTAGTGTTAGCCGGATGCTGCCCAAACCTTACTGGGAGACCTGACGGCTTACCTCAAACCATGGTTAGGAGGCGATTCCTTAGATGCCCGGCATCAGGGTCAAAGAAGGCGAGTCCTTCGAGAGTGCCCTTCGCCGGTTCAAGAAGAAGTGCGAGAAGGCAGGAGTTCTCGCCGATCTGCGTCGTCACCAGCACTTCGAGAAACCGAGCGAGCGGCGCAAGCGGAAGCTGAACGCCGCGAAACGCAAGATGATGGCTCGGATGAAGGCCGACTAGGCCCATTCGAGCAGCGCAGTAACGGGCGGGAGACCGGCGTCGGGCCGGTTTCCCGTTTGCCTCCTGAGTCGGTACTTCGGCTGTTCCACAAGTCACGTTCACCTCAGTTCGGATACTGCCGCCATTAGCGACGCGACCACGCGTTCCAGAGCGGATGCTCCGATGACCGATCGACACGGCATTGGGGATCACGCGACGTCGGCATTGGAGCTGCCCGCCGTGCTCGGCGCAATCGCCGGGCGGGCGCGCTCACAGCCCGGCCGCGAGCGGATCCTCGATCTCGCTCCGCACCGTCGAATCGATCACGCGATCGCCGCGCAGTCGATCTACGCGGACCTCATGGCCTGCGCCGATCAGGGGGATGCTCCACCCACCGTGGCTCCTCCCGACGTCCGCGTCGAGCTCGAGCGGCTGAGCCGCGAGGGGGCGGCCCTCCGTGGAGACGAGCTCTGGAGGCTGAGCGTCCTCCTCGAACAGGCGGCGATGGTGGTCACGTGGCACAGGAAGACGCGCCGCGAGACGCCCGGCCTCGACCGCATGCTCGCCGGGGTCGATCCCGTCGAAGGGCTCCATCGCGCGATCACCCGCGCGCTCGAGCCGAGCGGCGAGGTGAAGGACGACGCGAGCCCCGAGCTGTCCCGGATTCGCAGGCGAATCCGGGGCCTCCGCGAGAAGCTCGCGACCAAGCTCGAGTCGATCCTTCGCTCGCTCGCGACCCCGGAGAGCTTCGTCACGCTGCGCGAGGGGCGGTACGTCGTCGCCATTCCGTCGTCCAACCGCCGCGCGCTTCCCGGCACGGTGCTCGGGCACTCGGGATCGGGGGCGAGCCTCTTCGTCGAGCCGCGGGATGCCGCGGACGCCAACAGCGAGCTCTCCGAGCTGGGGCTGGACGAAGCGGCCGAGGTGGACCGCATCCTCCGCGACCTGAGCGCGCGGGCGCACACGCACCGCGCGGCGCTCGGGGCCGACTTCGAGGCGCTCGTGCGGCTCGATGCCGCCCAGGCGGTGACGGCCTGGACGCGCGACGGCGATGGCTCGATTCCGGAGCTGACGGAGGAGCGCCGCATGCGACTCCGCGGCGGGCGGCATCCGCTCCTCGTCGAGCGGCACAGGAAAGGCGAGACCGGCGCGCCGGTGCCTCTCGATCTCGAGCTCGATCCGGACACCCGGATGCTCCTCATCACCGGGCCGAACATGGGCGGGAAGACGGTGGCCATGAAGACGGTCGGCCTCCTCTCGCTCCTCGCCATGGCCGGACTTCCGATCCCGGCCGCGGCGGGAAGCGTGATGCCGTGGCTCGATCGCGTGATCTGCGACATCGGCGACGAGCAGTCGATCCTGGCCGACGTGAGCACGTTCCTCTCGCACTTGAGGCGCGTGACCGATGCGATCGAGCACGCGACCGAGCGGAGCCTGGTGCTGCTCGACGAGCTCGGGTCGGGCACCGATCCGGTCGAGGGCGCGGCGCTGGCCCAGGCGGTGCTCGAGACTCTGCTCCAGCGCGGCGCGCTCACGATCGCGACCACGCATCACGGCATGCTCAAGACGTTCGCTCACGACACCCCGGGCGTGCGGAACGCGTCGATGGCCTTCGACGAGGAGACGCTCCGGCCCAGGTTCCGGATCGTGGTCGGCATTCCCGGTGGAAGCCGGGCCATCCAGGTGGCCGAGCGGTACGGGATGGAGCCCAAGGTGCTCGACCGCGCGCGGCAGCTCCTTCCCGAAGGGGAGCGCGATCTCAACAAGCTCCTCGAGGAGTTGAGCCGGCTTCGCGAGGAGGCGCGCACCGAGCGGGCCGCGCTCGAGCGCGCCACGCTCGACCTCGCCGCGCGCGAGTCGGAGCTTCGCGAGATGCGGGACCGGCTCGAGTCCGAGCGTCGCGAGCGGAAGCAAGCCGAGCTCGCCGCGCGGAAGGATCTGCTGCGCCAGCTCGAGAACCAGATCGACGACTACCGGAAGAAGCTCCGCGCGGACAAGAAGGCGACGCCGGAACGGCTCCGCGAAGCGCGCGATCTCGCGAAGGAGATGGAAGCCGAGATCGAGCGCGAGACGCCCAGGCAGGCGCCCGTGGTTCGCGGCGAGCCCGTGCGTCAGGTCGCCGTGGGCGACCGCGTGTACGTGCCGTCGCTCCAGGCGGACGCCGAGGTGCTCACGGATCCGGATTCCGACGGCCGCGTCCGGGTGCGAATCGGCGGCGTCACCGCGATGCTCCCGCTCGCGCAGCTCAGGCGCGCCGAGGGCGCGGCGGGGCCGTCCGCGGCGGGCGCGACGGCCGCGGGACCGGCCACGCCGCGGAAGCATGCCGTCGGGGTCGAGCCGATGGAATCCAGGTCCGAGATCGACGTCCGCGGACTCGAGACGGACGAGGCGATCCGCGCGGCGGAGCGCTTCCTCGAGGACGCGGTCATGGCCGGGCTCCCGACGGCGCGCATCATCCACGGCAAGGGAAAGGGAATCCTCCGCGAGCGCATGAAGCACTGGCTCTCGAAGAATTCCCTCGTGAAGGAGTTCCGTCTCGGTGAGATCCGTGAGGGTGGAACGGGCGTCACGGTGGTGACGCTCGGCTGACATGACGACGACACGCACACCGCAGGAAGCGAAGGAAGAGGTCCGGAACGCGATCGACATCGCGCAGGTGATCGGCGAGCGCGTGCCGCTCCGCCGTGCCGGGCGCACGTGGAAAGGGCTCTGCCCGTTCCACGCGGAGAAGACCCCGTCCTTCACCGTGAATCCCGAGCGGCAGATCTGGCACTGCTTCGGCTGCAGCAAGGGAGGCGACGTCTTCGCGTTCCTGATGGAGATCGACAAGGTCACCTTCCCCGAGGCGCTCCAGGCGCTCGCGGAGCGGGCCGGGATCGATCTCCCGCGCTCGGAGGCGACCGCCGGGGACAAGCGGCGCGACCGGCTCTACCAGGCCACCTCGCTCGCGAAGGACTTCTTCGAGGCGAACCTCTACTCGGAGGCGGGCGCGCAGGCGCGGCAGTATCTCGCCGGGCGCGGGTTCGACCGGCCCATGCTCGAGCGATTCCACATCGGGTATGCGCCGGCCGGATGGGACGGACTCAAGACCGCGCTCGGGAAGCTGCTGCCGATCGAAGTGCTGGAGGAGGCGGGACTCGTCGTGCGGCGCGGAGACGGGGGTCACTACGACCGCTTCCGGAGCCGGATCACGTTCCCCATCGAGATCGCGGCCGGGCGGCTCGCGGGCTTCGGCGCGCGCGCGGTGGATCCCGAGGACACGCCGAAATATCTCAACTCTCCGGAGTCCCCGATCTATCGAAAGGGCAGCGTCCTCTTCGGGCTGACGCTCGCGCGGACGGCGATCCGCGAGAAGCGTCAGGTCCTCGTGTGCGAGGGCAACCTGGACGTCGTCCGGCTCCACGCCATGGGATTCGCGCACTCGGTCTGCACGTCGGGGACGGCGCTCACCATCGACCAGGCGCGCGCGCTCGCGCGGTTCGACGCCGCGGCCATCCTCGTCTACGACGGGGACGACGCCGGCATCCGCGCCGCGGACCGCGCGCTCGAGCCCATGCTCGCGGCCGGGCTCCAGGTGAGCATCCTGCTTCTGCCGGAAGGGGAGGATCCCGACTCGTATCTGCTCCAGCACGGCTCCCAGGCGTTCGCCGGGCTCATCGAGGGGGCCATGGATCCGGCCGCGTTCCTCGCCACCGCGCGGCTCTCGGCGCCCGGCGCGAACCCGACCCAGGAAGCCCGGGTAAAGCGATACGTGGAGCTGCTCGGCCGGGTGGAGGATCCGGTGCGGCGGCGGCTCATGGTCCGCCGGGGCGCCGTGGCCTTCGGGGTCGAAGAAGACGTGCTTCTCGAGGCTTTGGGGCGTAAGAAGGGTGTCGGCAGGCGGCCCATGGCGCCCCGGGCGGCAGCCCCGGCACCGGCGGTCCCAGCGGAAGGGCCGGCCGGGCGCCCGACGCCCCGTTCCGAGGGAACCGAGGTCCCCGAGGTCATCGATCCGATCGAGCGGGAGCTGGCCGCGCGCTGCCTCACCGAGGATGGCGCCGTCGTCGAAGTGGCCCTGAACGGGGGAGTGAGCTGCTTCCGGAGCAAGAACTTACGCGCCCTGCTGTCGGATTGGCTCACGATGGGCCGGGCCCCCTTGCCGGAGGAGCTCAAGGCTCTGGAATCCCTGGACAGCCTGGCCCGCTCGCTCCTCGCGGAGCATCCGGTCGAGGAGGGGGCGTCGGACGAGACGGCCCGGAAGGTGGCCCGGCAGCTCCTCCAGCGGCTCGAGGAGCGTCGAATCAAGGCCTCGCTGGCCGAGCTGGACCGGGCCATCCGGCAGGCGGAGCGATCCCGGGAAGGGGACCTCGACCGGCTGGTGGCCGAACGGAGGGATCTCGCATCCAAGCTACATAGTGGTAACTCGTTTCAAGACCAACGCCGCAACCACCCGGCGGCTTCGTAAGGGCTCGGGCGGAATCACCACGAACGAAGGAGACGTCACCGGATGAAGCGTGAAAAGACGGACCGCTTTCACGACCTGAAGGTCCTGGCCGGGAAGCAGCAGTACCTGCTCCATGATCAGATCGAGACGTTCCTCGACGAGAGCGCCTCGGTCGACGACATGGACGAGGTCTACATCGCGCTGAACGACCTGAAAGTCGACGTCTTCGACACCCACGAGGAAGCCCAGCAGAAGCTCAAGATCAAGCGCAAGGACGAGAAGAAGCCGGCCGAGAAGCAGGTCCTGCCGCATCCGATGCGGTACGACGATCCGGTCCGCATGTACCTGCGCGAGATGGGGCGCGTGCCGCTGCTCGACCGCGAGGGCGAAGTCGAGATCGCGAAGCGCATCAAGGCGGGCGAGCGCCAGATCTGCACGGCGCTGTTCCGCTCGAGCCCCATCCTCAAGGAATTGATCGGCCTCGGCACCAAGCTCAAGCAGGGCAAGGTGCGGGTGGAGGACCTCACCCAGATCGATTTCGGCAACTGGAATCCCGAGTTCTCGCCCAAGCGCGAGCGGGCCCGCGTGCTCAAGTCGATCGACCGGATCCGCGTGCTCCACGGGCGGCTCGCGAAGGTGCAGGACCGCTCCGTGGGGCGTCTCTCCGAGGAGAAGCGGCGCGCGCACATGGAGAAGGTGCGCCACGCGGACGAGGAGCTCCTCCGGGAGCTCTACACGCTCAACATCAACAACAAGCTCATCGACCGGCTCGCCGAGCGGATGAAGGGCTTCTCGAAGAAGGTCGAGGAGACCGAGACCAACCTCACCCGCATGGAGTGGAAGTGGGGCAAGTCGGGCGACGACGTCCACATCCTCATCAAGCGTCTCAAGAAGAGCCGCAAGGAAGCCAAGGCGATCGAGAAGGAGACCGGCATCCGGGTCGCCGATCTCGAGGGCTACGAGCTCGAATACAAGAACTGCCGCCGCCTGGTGAAGAAGATCGAGGTCGAGGCGAAGATGACCCGCGACCAGATCCGCGAGGTGGCGACCGAGATCCGCTCGGGCGAGATCGCGCGCGACAAGGCGAAGCGCGAGATGATCGAGGCGAACGTGCGCCTCGTGATCTCGATCGCGAAGCGATATACGAACCGCGGGCTCGAGTTCCTCGACCTGATCCAGGAAGGGAACTCGGGGCTGATGCGCGCGGTCGACAAGTTCGACTACCGGAAGGGGTACAAGTTCTCGACCTACGCGACCTGGTGGATCCGTCAGGCCATCACGCGCGCGATCGCCGACCAGGCGCGGACCATCCGCGTCCCGGTGCACATGATCGAGGCGATCAACAAGGTCGTGCGCACGTCGCGCCGCCTGGTCCAGGAGCTGGGCCGGGAGCCGACTCCCGAGGAAGTGGCCGACAAGCTGCAGCTCCCGGTGGACAAGATCAAGAGCGTGCTCAAGGCCGCGCAGGAGCCGATCTCGCTGGATCGACCGATCGGCGAGGACGACGACTCGAACCTCGGCGATTTCATCGAGGATACGAGCGTGGTCTCTCCGGCTCAGGCCGCGGCGTTCTCGATGCTGAAGGACGAGGTGAACGAGGTGCTCGAAACGCTGAGCAAGCGCGAGGCGAAGGTGATACGCCTGCGGTTCGGTTTGACCGAGGACGGCTGCCCGCGCACGCTGGAAGAGGTCGGCGCCACGTTCAACGTCACGCGCGAGCGAATCCGCCAGATCGAGGCGAAGGCGCTCCGCAAGCTGCGCCATCCCACGCGCAGCCGCCGCCTCAAGGGCTACGTGGAGATGATGTGAGCGACCGCCGCGTCTTGACCCTCGCGGACGGGCGATGCTACGCTGCGCGGCTCAGGTCCTCGGAACGAACCAAGAAGGGCATTCGGGCCCATAGCTCAGCTGGTGAGAGCATCCGGCTCATAACCGGACGGTCCTTGGTTCAAGTCCAAGTGGGCCCATGTGCCGCAATCATCACCACGACGTCGTGCGCGGAGCCTCACGGCTCCGCCATCGAATCACCCTCGGGGGCGGTTAGCTCAGTTGGGAGAGCGCTGGTATCACAAGCCAGAGGTCGCAGGTTCAATCCCTGCACCGCCCACCATGGACCCGGAGCCGACCCTGCGATGGGGCTCGGCCGAGGCCGGGCCCCACGACCCCGCACGGGGAGCGCGGACGAACGCGCTCCCCGTTTTTCTTTGGAGGTGAACGTTGCTCCCTGAACTCGATGCGCTGCTCGCGCTGCAGCGCCAGGACTCGCTTCTCTTGGAAGCGCGACGGAAACGCGATGACATCCCGAGGCGCAAGGAGCTGCTCCGGCTCCAGGTGAATCAAGCGAAGGCCGAGCTGGAGCAGGCCAAGAAGGAGCTCGAGCAGGCGCGGATCGTACGCCGCGCTGCGGAGAAGGACGTGGAAGGGCTCACGGCCGACTCCGTGAAGCTCGAGCGACAGCTCCACGACGTGAAGACGAACAAGGAATACCAGGCGATCCTCCACGAGATCGAAGGGATCAAGTCGAAGCGCTCGGACTACGAGACGCGGATCCTCGAATCCTTCGAGCGCGAGGAGAACTTGACCGCCGGGGTGAAGGCGGCGGAGAAAAGGGTCGCCGGCGAGGAGGCGAAGCTCAAGCAGGGGGAGGAAGATCTGGCGCGCGAGGCAGCCGAGATCGACCAGCGGGTCCATTCGATGACGGCCGATCGCGACGCGATCAAGCCGCGCGTTCCCGCCGCGCTCCTGAGCCGGTATGATCGATTGCTCGGCGCGCGGGACGGGGTCGCGGTGGCGGAGATCAAGAAGGGCGCCTGCGGGGCGTGCTTCAAAGGGCTCACGCCGCACGCGCTCCAGGAGGCCCGCCGCGGCGATCAAATCAAGGTCTGCGAGGCCTGCGGCCGCATCCTAATCATGACCGAGGCCTCGGTGACGTAGGCCGTCCCGGCCTCGCTCGTGGCCCGGCCGCCGGCGCCCATGGCGCCCCGGCCGGTCGTCGGTTCCGACCCCAGCCGCAACGGAGTTTCGGCCATTCGCGTTCTTCGTCAGTTATTGCCCTATCTCAAGAGGCACAAGGCCGCGCTCGTCTTCGGCGCGATCTCGGTGCTGCTCACCAACCTGTTCCAGGTCTGGTCGCCGTGGCTCGTCCGCCGGGCGGTGGATCACCTCCAGCACGGCGTCACGCAGGGGACGGTGCTGAGGGACGCGGGGCTCATCCTGCTCGCCGTCACGCTCCAGGGCATCTTCCTCTTCATCATGCGCATGACCGTGATCCGCGCGTCGCGCACGATGGAGTACGAGCTTCGAAACGATCTCTTCGCCCACGTGGCGCGGCTGCCCGCGGAGACCTACCGCCGGTGGAAGGTGGGGGACCTCCTCTCGCGCGCCACCAACGACCTCGACGCGGTCCGCAACTTCCTCGGCCCGGGCATCATGTACTTCGCCAACACGCTCGTCATGTTCGTGATGGCGGTCACCTTGATGCTCCGGATCGACGTGAAGCTGACGCTCGTCTCCTTGATCCCGCTCCCCATCCTGTCGTTCGTGGTGGCGCGGCTTGGCGGCACCCTTCACAAGCTCTACGAGTCGATCCAGGCGCAGTTCTCGACGATGACCGCGAAGGCGCAGGAGACCTTGTCCGGGATTCGCGTCGTGAAGGCGCACGTGGAGGAGGAAGGGGAATACGAGGCGTTCCGGAAGATCCACGAGACGTACCTCGACGAGAACCGGAAGATGATCCGGCTCTGGGCCATGATGTGGCCGATGATGTCGCTCCTCGGCGGGATCGCCGGCGCGATCGTCCTGTCGGTGGGCGGCGCGCTCGTCGTGCGCGGGACGATCACCCTCGGCGAGATGGTCGCCTTCCAGATCTACCTCGCCATGCTCATCTGGCCGATGATCGCGCTCGGCTGGGTCTCGAACCTCTTCCAGCGTGGCGCCGCGTCGATGACCCGGATCCAGGTCGTGCTCGATCTCCCGATCGAGGGTGACGTGGACCCGCCCGGCGTGGAGCCGGTGCCTGGTGCGCGGCAGCCGCGCGCGGTGGCCATGGGCTCGCCGCCCGCGTTCGACGGCTCGATCGAGTTTCGAGCCGTCGGCTATCGCTACCCGGAGACCGAGCGCTGGGTCCTGCGCGGCTTGGATCTTCGCGTGAAGCCAGGCGAGTCCGTGGCGCTCGTGGGGCGGACCGGGGCCGGCAAGACGACGCTGCTGCATCTCGTCGAGCGGCTGTTCGAGCCGACGGAAGGCGTGGTGCTGCTCGGCGGCGTTCCCGCCTCGGAGTGGCCGCGCCGCGCTTTGAGGCGCTCGCTCGGGATCGTGCCGCAGGAGAGCTTCCTCTTCTCCGACACCATCCGCGCGAACATCGGCTTCGGATTCGACGACGGCGAGGCCGCGCCCGATGCCGAAGCGGTGGCGCGCCAGGCTGGACTCGGCTCCGATCTCTCGCAGTTCCCGCAGGGACTCGAGACCCTGATCGGCGAGCGCGGCATCACGCTCTCGGGCGGACAGAAGCAGCGCGTTGCCTTGGCGCGCGCGCTGGCGCTTGGGCGGCGCGCGCTGATCCTCGACGACGCGTTTGCCAGCGTGGACCCCGGCACCGAGGAGGAGATTCTCGAGACGCTGTTCGGTCTCCCGACCAAGCCGACCATTCTCTTGGCGACACACCGGCGCTCCGCCCTGCTGCGCGTGGATCGCGTGGTCGTGCTGGACGAGGGGAAGATCGTCGCGAGCGGCACGCACGAGGAGCTCCTTCGCGCGGGCGGGCTCTACGCCGATCTCTATCACGAGGAAGAGGTCGTGGAAGAGCTGGAGGCGCTCTAATGGCCGGCCCCTGGGGATCCGCGGCGGACGACGTCGACGCGCAGGGCGCGATCTACGATCGACGCCTCGCCGGACGTCTGCTCCACTTCCTCAAGCCGTACAAGAAGGAGGTCCTGGTCTCGGTCCTCCTGCTCGCGGTGCTGTCGGTGCTGGAAATCGCCGGCCCCTACCTGACCAAAGTCGCGATCGACACCTACGTGAAGCCCGCCGCGCCCGGCGTCGGCGCGGCCGCGGCGGCCGAGGCGGGGACGAAGCTGGGCTGGCTCGCCCGGATGCTCCCGCACGACACGGTTCAGGGGCTCCTCTTCCTGGCCGTGGGATACGTCCTGGTGCTCGCGGTCGCGTTCGGGCTTCGCTACTGGCAGACCTACACCATGTCGATGGTGGGGCAGCGGGCCATGCAGGATCTTAGGCTCACGATCTTCCGCCATCTCGGAACGCTGTCGGCGTCGTACTACGACACGCGGCCGGTGGGGCGCATCCTCACCAGGGTCACGCAGGACGTCGCGGTGCTGAACGAATTGTTCGCGCAGGGCGTCGTCGCGGTGATCGGCGACATCTTCCTCCTGGTAGGCATCGTGGGGGCGATGCTCTGGCTCGACTGGAAGCTCGCGCTCGTGACGCTGACCACCGTGCCTCTGTTGGTGGTGGCGACGGCGGTGTTCCGCGCGAAGGTCCGCGTGTCCTACCGGCGCGTGCGCACCCGGCTGGCACGGCTGAACGGCTTCCTCCAGGAACATCTTCAGGGGCTCGACATCCTGAAGGTCTTCAACGTCGAAGCCAAGGAGACGCGGAAGTTCGACCAGGCGAACCGCGATCACTACCTCGCGCACCTGGAGAACATGTTCCACTATGCGGTTTTCTTCCCGACGGTGGAGCTGATCGGCTCGATCGGGCTGGCGCTGATCCTCTGGTACGGCGGGCTCGGGATCTTGAAGGGCGCGGTCACGTTCGGCGTGGTCGTCGCGTTCATCCAGTACGTGGATCGCTTCTACCAGCCCGTGCGGGACCTGAGCGAGAAGTACAACGTCTTCCAGTCGGCGATGGTCGCGTCGGAGCGGATCTTCGAGCTCCTGGACACGCCGCCGGCGGTGCCGGTGGCGGAGTCGCCGCGCGAGGTCGGCCGGTTGAAGGGCGAGGTCGAGTTCGATCACGTCTGGTTTGCCTACAAGGACGAGGATTTTGTGCTCCGCGATCTCTCGTTCAAGGTGCGCCCTGGGGAGAAGGTGGCCTTGGTGGGCGCCACCGGGGCGGGGAAGACCTCGATCGCCAGCTTGATGACACGGTTCTACGAATTCCAGAAGGGCTCGATCCGGGTCGACGGCGTCGACATCCGCGAGATCGACGAGAAGGGACTGCGGCGTCAGATCGGGCTCGTGCTGCAGGACGTGTTCTTGTTCGCGGGCACGGTGCGGGAGAACATCGCGTTCGGCGCGCGCGGCGGAGACCCCGGCGCCGTGGACCGTGCGCTGGCCGAGGTCGGCGGGGACCGGTTGCACGCGCGACTGCCGAAGGGCCTCGAAGAGGACGTGGGGGAGCGCGGCGCCTACTTCTCGATGGGCGAGCGGCAGATCCTCGCTTTCGCCCGCGCGCTTCACTACGACCCGAGCATTCTGATTTTGGACGAAGCGACCTCGGCAGTGGACATCGAGACCGAGCGCGTGATCCAGGCGGCATTGCGGCGGCTCTTGCAGGGGCGGACGTCGTTGGTCATCGCGCACCGGTTGAGCACGATCCTCGACGCCGATCGCATTCTCGTGATGCACAAGGGCGAGCTTCGGGAGCAGGGGACGCATACGGAGCTGCTCGCGCGCGGCGGAATCTACAAGCGGCTCTACGAGCTCCAGTATTCGAAGCAGAAGCCGGTCGAGGTCGGCGTCGCCGCCGATGGCGACCGGAGGCGCGATGACGAGTGGGATAGCGCCGGACTGAGCGACGACGCCGCGGGTCCTGGACCGGGTGACGACGGTGCGGGTGTCCGCCGCGCCATCGAGGATGACGGCGAGCGCGAGCCCGCGCGATCGCGGGGAACCGAGTGACGGAGGGCGACTTCTCGAAAGAGCTGGCCCTCGCGGAATCGGTCGCCCGCGAGGCGGGCGCGCTGTTGAAGGAGAACTTCGGCCGCGAGCAGGAGATCCAGTTCAAGGGGCGGATCGATCTCGTCACCGAGATGGACCGCCGCGCCGAGGACTTGATCGTGAAGCGGCTCCGGGCCGCCTACCCCGGCGACGACACCTGGGCCGAGGAGGGAAGCGGGAAGCGGACCGGCGCCGAGCGCGCCTGGGTCGTCGATCCCCTCGACGGCACCACAAACTACGCGCACGAGTACCCGGTCTGGTCGGTCTCCATCGCGTTGGCGGTTGGTGGCGAGCCCGTCGTCGGCGCCGTCTACAATCCGCTGCTGGACGACATGTACTCCGCGCGACGAGGCGGAGGCGCGATGCTGAACGGCGTGAGGCGGCGGGTCACTGCGGCGTCCACGCTCGAGAGCGCCATGCTCGCGACCGGCTTCTCCTACGACGTGACCACCCAGGACGATCCCGAGAAGAACAACATCGGGCCCTTCTCGCGGTTTCTCAGACGTGCCCAGGCGGTACGCCGGGCGGGATCCGCGGCCCTCGCCATCGCGAAGGTCGGCGTCGGACGAACGGATGGATTCTGGGAAGGTGGCCTCCATGCCTGGGACATGGCCGCGGCGATGTGCGTGGTCGTGGAAGGCGGCGGCCGGGTCACGGACTACAGTGGTGGCGTTCCCGCGCTCGAGGGTCGCCAACTCGTGGCAACCAATGGCACGGGGCTGCACCAGGCGATGCTCGAGGTGCTCGCGATGCGTGGCGACGCCGTAGGCGGATCAGCCGATGGGTCGCAGCGGGGTGGTGTCCCCTCGAAGGAAGGCGAGCCGCCCCCCGAGTGGGCCATGCGACAGTACGTGGTCGCGTTCCTGTATCGCGGTCCCAATCCCGTCGAGGATCCCGAGGAATCCAAGAAGATGATGAAAGGGCACCTCGCGAACATCCAGCGCTTGCACGACGAGGGGAAGATCATCCTCGCGGGGCCCTATCTGAGCAAGACGGACCTCCAGGGGTACTTCCTGTTCGACACCGATTCGCTGGAGTCGGCCCAGAGCTGGTGCGACACCGATCCCGCCGTAGCCGCGGGTGTCTTCCGGGTCGAGCTGCATCCCTGGTACAGCGCCAAGGGGATTGGGATCCGGCAGGGATGACCGACTGAAAGGGAGCGACCGGGTCACACCCTAGGAGCGCGGCCCGGAACCGCCCAGCCTCCAGGGGAGCGTAGGTCCCGAGACTACGCCTATTGGCTACCTGTCCCCCCCCCGGCACGCGGCGCATCCTACGATCGTGACGGAGCCTGAACTCTCACGACGCTCATTCTTGAACAAGCTTCTCGGCCTCGCGACGTTCGCCTGGCTTGGCTCCGTCGTTTATCCCGTCCTCGAGTACCTCAAGACGCCGCCGCAGAGCGAGGCCGACGTCACGAGCGTCGTCGCAGCCAAGATCCAGAACGTAAAGCCCAACAGCGGTCTCGTCTTCCGATTCGGGCGCGAGCCGGCCATCCTTGTCAGCGGCCCCGACGGAAAGCTTCGAGCCTTCTCCGCCACATGCACGCACCTGCAATGCACCGTCCAGTACCGGACCGATCTCCAGAGGATCTACTGCGCGTGCCATAACGGCATGTACGACCTGAACGGTCGGAACATCGCGGGACCGCCGCCCCGTCCGCTCACCGAATTTCAGGTCACGGTGAAGGGGGACGACGTGGTGGTGTCGCGTGCGTGAGGGTGGGTGACCGATGAGCGCGCGCCCCCCGGGTCCAATACGCTGGATTCGCGAGCGGCTCAACATCGATCCGCTCATCGAGTTCGCGTCCCACAAGCAGGTGCCGGAGTGGCGTGGATCGTTCTGGTACTACTTCGGCGGCGTCAGCCTCTTCCTCTTCATCGTCCAGGTTGCCTCCGGGATCCTCCTCCTCATGTACTACCAGCCTGGAGAGAAGACGGCCTACGAGAGCGTGCGCTTCATCGTCGTCAAAGTGAAGTTCGGGTGGCTGGTCCGCTCCATTCACTCGTGGGCGGCCAACCTCTTCATCCTCTCAGTCTTCATCCACATGTTCTCGGTCTACTTCACGAAGGCGTTCCGCCGGCCGCGCGAGCTGACCTGGTATTCGGGATTCTTGCTGCTCGCGCTCGCCTTCGGATTTGGGTTCAGCGGATACCTGCTCCCCTGGAACACGCTTGCGTATTTCGCCACCAAGGTGGGGACCACCATCGTGGCCGTGCTGCCGGTGGTCGGGGGGCCCATCATGGAGCTCCTGCGCGCCGGCAAGGATGTAACGACGGCCACGCTGACACGCTTCTACGGCCTCCATGTCGCGATCCTTCCCGCCGCGTTCACCCTGATCCTGGGTCTCCACATGATGTTGATCCAGACCCAGGGCATGCACGAACCCGATACGTGGCCCGAGGGGAAGCGGCGCTACATGCCCTTCTTCCCCAACTTCATCCTGCGTGACCTCCTTCTCTGGCTCATCGTGCTCAACATCCTGGCCATACTGGCGGTCTGGTTTCCATGGGAGCTGGGCTCGAAGGCCGATCCGTTCGGCGCCGCGCCGCAGGGGATCAAGCCGGAGTGGTACTTCCTCTTCATGTACCAGGGTCTCAAGTACTTTCCCGCCAAGCTCGCGGGCGTGGACGGGGAGATCGTGGGCATCGTCCTTTTCGGCCTGGCAGGACTTCTCTGGTTCCTCGTTCCCGTCTGGGACGCGCGAACGCCGCGCGGAGCGCGGAACCGCTTCGTCAACTATGTCGGCGTCACGGTGGTCCTGTTCATCATCGTGATGACCACGCTGGGACTCCGATGAGGCGCGCGACCTTCGCCGCCCTCGCGCTCGGTGCGACCCTCGCGTGGACTTGCGGCGCGGCTGCCGCGGATCCCGCGCCCGGAGGCGCGCTGGCCGAGTCGACCGGCACTCGAGCCGCCGCGGCCGCCCCAGGGCAGTCTGCCGTGGACCAGTGTCTCGCCTGCCACCGCGAACAGGACTCGCCCGAGGCGCTCGCGTACGCGAATGACATCCACGCAGCCCGCGGTGTTTCGTGCGCGGACTGCCACGGCGGCGATTCGCGGAGCGATGACCAGGACATCGCGATGAGCCGGGCCCGGGGGTACATCGGCGTGCCGACCAAGGAGCAAATCCCGCGCGTATGCGGGCGGTGCCACGGACCGGGCCACGATGCCTTCAAGACGCGTTTCAAGCTCGACGATGTTCTCACCGCCTATGGCGGCAGCACGCATGCCCATGCGCTCGAGAGCAACTCCAAGGGGCCTCAGTGCGTCTCCTGTCACGGCGTCCACTCCATCGCCCGGGTCGCCGATGCCCGCTCTCCGGTCCATCCATCGCACGTGATCGACACCTGCGCGAAATGCCACAGCGACGCTGCGTACATGCGGGACTTCGACCCCGCGCTCCCGGTCGACCAGCGCGACAAGTATCGGACGAGCATTCATGGCAAGCGGCACGCCGCCGGGGATCTCAAAGTGGCCACGTGCGTGAGCTGTCACTCGAACCATCGGGTCCTCCAGGTGAAGGACCCGCGATCACCGGTCTACCCGACGCACGTGCCTGAGACCTGCGCCCACTGCCATGCGGATGCACGGACCATGGCCGGGTACGGCATCCCGACAACGCAGTACGCCGAATTCCGGGAGAGCGTTCACGGAAAGGCGCTCCTCAAGAGATCCGACCTCAACGCGCCCGCCTGCAACTCCTGCCACGGCAACCACGGCGCCGCGCCCCCCGGGGCCAGCTCGGTGATCGCGGTCTGTGGCCAATGTCACCAGTCCAATGAGGAGCTCTACGATCAGAGCGTCCACCGGGGAGTGTTTGCGTCGAAGAAGCTCCCCGGCTGCGTGGTCTGCCACAGCAATCATGCGGTCGCACCGGCAACGGACAAGCTCGTCTCCTTCGACGCTCCTTCCCCATGCGCGAGATGCCACCGGAACGACGGAACCGATCGTACAGCTCCGGAGATCGTACGGATGCGAGGGCTGCTCGACAGTCTGACGGTCGGTCAGGCCTCGGCGCTGGCCGCTTTGAGCCACGCCGAGAACCTGGGCATGGACGTCACCGACGCCAGGTACTCGCTCAAGGACGTCAACCAGTCGGTCGTACAGTCGCGCGTCGCGATCCACAGCTTCCGGGTCGCCCGGCTCGAGGAGGCCGCGCGTCCCGGAATCACCATCGTCGCCCAGGCCCGCCGAGCGGGAGAGGAGGCAGTCCACGAGTACAAGTTCCGGCGTGAGGGGCTTGCGGTCTCGACGCTCATCGTCACATTTCTCGCCGTGCTCTTGTGGCTCAAGATCCGTGAGATCGAAAGGAGACAGAAACGTGAGAACTCCTAGATTCCTGATTTGGGCAGGAATGCTCGTGATCGGCTCGTACGGCATCGCGAGTGCGGAGGAGGCGGCCAAGCCCGCGCCCATCTTCGTGGGCGTCAAGAAGTGTAAGACCTGCCACAACTCGGAGAAGGGCGGGGCCCAGTACACGAAGTGGACCGAGAGCAAGCACTCGAAAGCCTTCGAGGTGCTGGCGAGCGAGAAGGCGCTCGCGATCGCCAAGGAGAAGGGCATCGCCGATCCGCAGAAAGCGGACGAGTGTCTCCAGTGCCACGTCACCGGGCACGGCGAGCCGGCAGAGCACTTCGGCGCGGGATACCTCGCCACGGACGGCGTGGGCTGCGAGTCCTGCCACGGCGCAGGGAGCAACTACATCAAGATGAAGACCATGCAGGGCCTGCGCGACGGCACGATCAAGCCCGAAGACGTGGGATTCAGGATGCCGAACAAGGAGACCTGCGCCCACTGCCACAACGAGAAGGCGACCGGCGGCCAGTTTGTCGATTGGCCAGCCGATAGCGCGAAGATCTCGCACGGGATCCCGGCGGGATACAAGCGCGGCGCCGCGACGGAGGGAGCGGGGAAGACGGCCGAATGATTTGAACGCGGCGGCTCGGCTCACGGACGCACGCCGGGCCCGAGCACGGGGTCGAACGGGGCGCCCCACGCGGTTCACTCCCCCGGCCGGGCGCCCCCACCCTTGTGCCGCGCAGACGGGCACTCGCGAGACTTGATGTGAATCACGAAGGTCCAAGACGCCCCGGGTGAGTGGGTCCCGGGGCGTCTGCTTATCAACTCCCAGCATCCTCCCGCCCAGCCTCTTCCGGTACGTCTCTTGCCCTTCCACTTCCGGTACTCCAAACACCCATAGCACCCATTGGCACCGGAAGGCCGCCCGCCGCGCTAACGCGCGTCGTGGCAACGCAGGAGGGACCATGAAGAAGATCTGCGCATTTGCACTGTCGTTCGTAGTCTGCATGGCGGTCTCGCAAAATGCATGGGCCAAGTCGAACATCGGGCTCACGAAGCTTGGCGTGGACGCGGGGATCGTGGACGTGGATGGGGGCGGGAGCACGCTGGGTCTGGGCGTGACGGCGGACATGGGGACCTTCTCCAAGGACGTCCGCTTCTCGCTCCACGGGGGCTACTGGAGCGACACCGAGGAGTCGTTCGGCGCCGAGGCGGGAATTCGCGACATCTCGTTCGGCGCGCGCGCCCGGTACATGTTCCACATGGACTCGCCGAAGTTCCAGCCGTACGCCGGTGGCGGGCTCGGGCTCCACTTCTTCCGTGCGTCGGTGACGATTCCGGACATCGATATGGGCGGCGGCTTCATCATCCCGGGTGAGGAGTTCAGCGACACGACCACCAAGGTGGGTCTCGACCTGAGCGGCGGCTTCTTCGTGCCGATGAGCGCGAAGACGGACTTCACGACCGATATCACCTACACGCTGAGCGACATCGATCAGTTCGCGCTGAAGGCGGGCGTTATGTTCAAGGTCGGTAACTAAACCCAAAGCAGGCACACGGCCCGGCCGGGGCGACCTGGCCGGGCCTTCTTCATTTCATCCCGGAGAGCCGCTTCAGTCCCTTCTCGTAGTCCTCGACGAACCGCCGCACGACCTCGGCGGCGGGCAGGATCTCCCTCACGATGCCGCTCGACTGGCCGGCCTCCAGCTCGCCGGTCTCGAGGTCACCTTCCAGGATGCCGCGTCGTGACGCGGAGCGACCATAGACTCCCTCCAGGTCCTCGCGGTTCACGCATCGCGACTCAGCCTCGCGCACCCGGTCCACGAACGGATTGATGATGGCCCGGACGGGGGCGATCTTCTTCGCAAAGAGCGCGGTGTCCTTGTCCGCGGCGCGGACGACCGCTTCCTTGTAGTTCTGGTGGGCCGAGGATTCGGGCGTGGCCGCGAATCGCGTGCCGATCGACACGCCTTCCGCGCCCAGCGCCATCGCGGCCAGGAAGCCGCGCCCGTCGGCGAGCCCGCCCGCGGCGACCACGGGAATCGTCAGCGCGTCCGCGAGCTGGGGGATCAGGGCGATGGTCGTGATCTCGTCGACGCCATTGTGACCGCCCGCTTCCGTGCCCTCACCGATCACGATATCGGCGCCGGAATCCTGTGCCTTCTTCCCGTGCTTCACGCTCGGCACCACGTGGATCCACGTCGCGCCGCTGGCCTTGATCCTCGGCCCCAGCAGCGCGGGATTGCCGGCGCTCGAGATCACGATGTCGATTCCTTCCTCCAGCGTGATCTCCAGCAGCGCCGGCGCATCCTTCCGGAGCAGGGGAATGTTGACAGCCACGCGCTTCTTCGTCTTCGCGCGCGCTTTCCGGATCTGCTCGCGCAAGAAATCGGGCTTCATGCTCGCGGAGCCGATCGTTCCCAGGATGTCCGCTTCGGCGCAGGCGACCGCGAGCTTGTAGCTCGAGGCCCAGATCATGCCCGCCTGCAGAATCGGATAGCGGATGCCGAGGCGCTCGGAGACTCGCGTGCGGATGTGATCGATCAAGCGGCGGTCCTGTCCGACGCGACCCTCACGTCGCCTTCGGCTTCCACGGCTCGATCGCGCCCTGGCGCAAGAGCGCGTCGGCGAGCGTGAGGCAGACCATCGCCTCGGCCACGGGGACGACGCGAGGGCAGAGGCAGGGATCGTGGCGGCCATGCACCTCGAGGTCGCGCTCGTGGCCCTCGACGTCCACCGTCTTCTGCTTCACCGCGATCGACGATGGCGGCTTTACGGCGATGCGCACCACGATCGGCTCTCCGGTGGAGATGCCGCCAAGAATCCCGCCGGTGCGATTCGAGGCGAATCCGCCCCCCGCGACCATGGGGTCGTTCATCTGGGAGCCGCGCAAGCGCGCGGAGGCGAAGCCCTCGCCGACCTCGAATCCCTTCACGGCGCCGATCGACATCAATCCCCAAGCGAGCGAGGCGTCGAGCTTGTCCATGACGGGATCGCCGAGCCCGACGGGAACGCCAGTGGCCCACACTTCGACCACGCCTCCCAAAGAGTCGCCCGCCTCACGCGCGGCGAGGATCGCCTTCTCCATCTCGGCAGCCGCTCCCGCGTCCGGGCACCGCACGGAGTTCTGCTCGGCGATCTCCGCGTTACGCTCCCGAGCCACGATGTCCGCCACCTGCACCGTGAATGCCTGCACGCGGCAGCTTTCGCGTTCCAAAACGCGCCGCGCCACCGCGCCGGCAGCCACGCGCCCCACCGTCTCGCGTCCGGACGAACGGCCGCTCCCTCGGTAGTCGCGAATGCCGTACTTCTTCCAGTAGGTATAGTCCGCATGGCCGGGACGAAACACGTCCTTCAAGGCCGCGTAGTCCTGGGGCCGGGCGTCCTCGCTGCGCACCACCATCGCGATCGGCGCCCCGGTGGTCATCCCCTCGAATACGCCGGAAAGGATCTCCACCTGGTCCGCCTCTCGACGCTGCGTCGTCACGGCGCTCTGACCCGGGCGTCGACGGTCGAGATCGCGCTGGACCGTCGCGGCATCGATCGCCACGCCCGGAGGGCAGCCATCGAGGATGACGCCCACGGCGGGGCCGTGGCTCTCGCCGAACGTCGTGATCCGGAGAAGGGTTCCGAACGTGTTGCCCACGGGCTAGCCCTTCGTCCCTTTCTTCGACTTCTTGACCTTCGGCTCCTTCACCTTCGCTCCCTTCAGCTTCGACCCATCGGCGATCGCCCTGTCCACGCCGACGTACGACCTCTCCCGCCACGCCTGCTGGCGGTTCGCCATCTGCTCGAGGTTCCAGAGCCACGTGGGCCGGAGATGCTTCCGCCCCTCCGGCACGACCTCCTTCACGCGAAGCCAGACGAACAGGCCCTCGCCCTGCGTGTCGAAGAAGAGATCCTCGTCGAGGAAGCCCCGGTTCACCATCGCGGCGACCATCTCCCAGTACGACGTGACCATGCGGAACCAGCGGTCGCCGTCCTCGCCGGACAGGTAGTGGATCTCGTCCCAGGTGGCCGCCTTGAACTCGTGCATCACGAAGTGGCGGGCTCGGCGCATCTCGGGCTCGCGCCGCATCTCGAAGAGCCGCAGCATCAGCTCGGCCTGCTCGACGCTGGATTTCGACATCGATGAACCTCCGGGAAGGTGGATGGGCGTCAGCGCGTGCCCATTCTCGCTTTGGCCTTCATCGTTGTCAAACAGGCTGGCCCCGCGTAGTCTGCGAGTGATGAAGTACATCGTGCATACGGACGGCGCGGCCCGCGGGAACCCAGGCCCCTCGGCCATCGGCGTGGTCATCCAGGACGAGACCGGCCGCACCATCTGGGAGATGAGCCGTACGCTCGGCATCCACACGAACAACGAGGCCGAGTACCTCGCCCTCATCGCGGCCCTCCAGTACCTCAAAGAGTGCCGCGCCGCCGAGGCGGACCTCTATCTGGACAGCGAGCTGGTGGTGAAGCAGGTCCTCGGCCAGTACAAGGTCAAGGAGCCTCGCCTCCGGTCGCTCCACGGCCGGGCCACGATGCTCCTCAATGCGGTGGCCAAGTACTCGCTCCGGCACGTGCCGCGCGCGAAGAACGCCCGCGCGGACGAGCTGGCGAACGAGGCTCTCGACGCCGAGGGCCGCGCGACACCGGGCGTCTGATGGCCGCCTCAAGAGCCAACGCACTCCCTGCGCTTGCTGCCGCCGTCGCGAGCCTCGCGCTCGCAACGGGCTGCTCCAGCCGCGTCGATCGCGCGCGCACCGCGATCCAGGGTCAAATCGACAAGAACCTGAAAGCGCGGGCCGAGCGCGACTCCGCCACCTTCTGGTCCATCTTCACGCCCGACTATCGCTACCGCGCGTACGACGGCCAGGTGGTCTCGCGCGAGGAGGCGGCGCGCGGATTCATGCAGAGCCTGAACGACGAGGTGGATGTTCGCCCCGACACCAAGATCACGATCGACAGCCTTTCGGTCCGCGGCGACACCGCGATCGTCTACACGCGCCAGCACTACGCGCGTTCGGAGCGCGCCGCGGACTCGTCCGTTCAGGAGCTGGTCACGAACGTCACGCACCGCGAGCGCTGGGTGCACACGGCGCAGGGATGGAGGGTCCAGTACCTCGAGGAGATCGACGAGGGTCCGTTCCTGCTCGACGGGCAGCCGGTGCGGGTGGATTCGCGGGGCCGCCGCTTCCTGCGCGCGTACTGGGATCGTGGCATCGGCGGCTTGGAGAAGGCCTACTGGACGTCGCGCACCGCGAATCCAGAGCAGATTCCGTTCGAGGAGGGCACCCTCAACGATCTCGGGTACCGGCTCCTCACGATGGGCCAGGTTGATGACGCGATCGCAGTGCTCCGGCTCAATACCGATGCCTATCCGAAGTCACCGAATGCGTTCAACAGCCTGGGCGAGGCGTACCGGCTCAAGGGAGACAAGACCCTCGCGGTCCGCGCCTATCGCCATTCACTCGAGCTGAACCCCGAGAATCCCACCGCCATCCAAGCCCTCGAAGAACTGGGACATCTCTAGATCCAACCGCCGGGGGGCGATCCACGTGACCGATCTCAATCCGCAGCGCGAGCAGATGGCCGACGAGTCCATGGTGCGCAACCTGGAAGCCCAGGCGAACGCCATCTGGCCCCAGGAAGCCCCGCTGTACCAACGCTACGGGCTCTCACCCGGCATCGACATCCTGGACGCCGGGTGCGGCACGGGCGAGGGAGCCTCGCGCCTCGCGGAGCTCTACCCGAAGTCCAAGGTGCTCGGCGTCGATGTCCTCGACCATCACCTCGAGCTGGCGCGAAACCGCTACGCCCCGCTCGCGTCGCGCGTGCGGTTCGAGAACCGGAGCATCTACGAGCTCGGGCTGCCCGACGCCTCGTTCGATCTCACGGTTTGCCGCCACGTGCTCCACTCGATCCCGTATGTGGAGGCAGTCGTCGCGGAGCTCGCGCGCGTGACGCGACCCGGTGGATGGCTCCATCTCATTCCGGAAGACTATGGAATGCTTCACTTCGAGAAGGGTGGCCAGGTGGACCCGGATGAGTTCTGGTGGGAGGTTCCGAAACTGTTCGGCGAGAAGACCAAGACCGATCTCTACATCGGACGCAACATCTACACGATCCTCGTCGCACTGGGCCTCGAGAGCATCGCGATCGACTACATCATCGTGGACACGCTCCGGGTTCCGCGCGAGACGTTCGCGGCGATCATCACCGCCTGGCGCGACGGCTACGCCGCGCTCTCGGCCGAGTTCTCGCGATACTCGGTGAAGGAGACGACCGCCTACTTCAATCAGATGATCGAGACGATCCTCGATCCGAAGCAGTACGCGGTCTGGATGGTGCCGGTCGTCGGAGCGCGCGTCCCCAAAGGCGCCGGGTGGGCTTGATCCCCTAGGCCCGAAGGGTCAACCCAGCGGACTCCATGTCGTTCCGTTCCACCGCGCCACATTGACAGCCGGGACTCCACCCGCGCTCAGGAATTCACCACCCGCCACGAGCGTCGTTGCATCCGCGGTGAGTGCCAGGACACTCCCCGTGGAATTGAGCCCGCCAGCGATGCCGCTTCCCAGCGGCGCCCACGTGGTGCCGTTCCACGCCGCGATGTGGTTGGCCGGCACGCCATCCGCCGTGTCGAAGCCCCCGCCGGCGATCAAGAGCCCTTGGTACACCGTCAGGGCACTGATGAACCCGTTCATGGTTCCTCCCACTGACTGCCATGAGGTTCCGTTCCACCGCGCCACGTAGTAGACGTCGTTTCCGGCACTGACACCCGCGACGAGATCTCCCTCGAACAGCGCCAGAGCGGTAACCGATCTGCGGCTCAGCCCCGAGTCGAACGGAGTCCACTGGCTTCCGTCCCACGAGGCAATGGTCGGGAGCGTGTCGCCGCTGACCTGCCTGAAAGCCGCAGAGCCCACGATGAGCTTGCCGTCGTAGACGGCCAGCGCGTTGATGCCGCTGCCGATCGGCTCCAGCCTGTTCCAGGTCGTTCCGTCCCAGGTGAGAAGGCTCGCGTCCTGCCCCCCCTGGAATCGATAGAAGAGGCCCCCGGCCACCAGCAGTCCGTTCCAGGTGGTGAGCTGTTCCGCGTCGGCGAAGGTGGCTACAAGTCCCAGGTCCTGCCACGATCCGGAAGGTTGGGGCTTGGTGGGTGGGTCGTCATCCGAGCAGCCGGGGAGCGCGGTCTGAGCTACGAGGAGGAGAGCGAAGAACCACAGGGCAAGCCACCCCTTGCGAACGTTGCGGCGTTGGAGTCGGGCGCTCATGGCGTCACCTCGCGGGAGCTCGGGCGCATCACGGGGGTGCGATTCACTTCCATGGAGGGTAGCCGGTCCCCTGCATCCGAACCAGGCCCCGCCCCTTGATTCCCTCGGCTCCTCCCCGTAAGCTGTTGCATCGTAACAGGCAGGCCATGGCCGATTGCCGGAGTACCACAGGCGGCCGCAGGCGGCGCCTCGCGCGCGGCCTGAGGAAAGTCCGAGCTCCATAGGGCAGGGTGCTGGGTAACGCCCAGCGGGAGCGATCCCAGGGAAAGTGCAACAGAGAGCAGACCGCCTCGGGCGAAAGCCTGAGGTAAGGGTGAAACGGTGCGGTAAGAGCGCACCAGCGGAGGCGGCGACGCCTCCGGCTAGGTAAACCCCACCCGGAGAAAGACCGAATAGGGGACGATGAGGTGGCCCGCCTCGCTTGAGTCCCGGGTAGGTCGCTTGAGGCGCGCGGAGACGCGCGTCCCAGAGAAATGGTCGCCACGGAGCGATCCGACAGAACTCGGCTTATGAGGTACTCCGGTACATCGTCCATGGAAGCGTCCACGATCCCGTCCCTGACCATCGGTCCGTACAAAGTCCACTTCGTCGCGGGCGGACGCTTCCGCCTGGATGGCGGCGCGATGTTCGGCGTGGTGCCGAAGGTCCTTTGGAACCGCACCATGCCCGCCGACGAGCGGAACCGTATCCAGATGCGGATGACCTGTCTGCTCCTCGAGGGAAACGGCCAGAAGATCCTCGTCGACGCGGGATCGGGCACGAAGGATGACCCGAAGTTCCGGGACATCTATGCCATCGAGGGGCCCGAGGGGCTCACGCAGGATCTGGCCGCGCTCGGCGTGAAGCCCGAGGACGTCACCGCGGTCGCGATGACGCACCTCCACTTCGATCACTGCGGCGGGGGAACCACGCGCGGCGCGGACGGCAAGGTGAAGCCGACGTTCCCGAACGCGCACTATTTCGTGCGCCGGCAGGAGTGGGAGGACGCGCATCACGCGAACGAGCGGAACCGCGCGTCCTACATCTCGGACAACTACGATCCGCTCCACGACGCGGGGCAGCTCATCCTGCACGACAACGATCTCGAGATCCTGCCCGGCGTGTGGATGAAGAACCTGCCGGGGCACACGCTCGGTCACCAGGGCTGCTTCTTCGACGTCCCGGGCGGCCGCGCTCTCTATACGGTGGATCTCGTCCCGACGGCCGCCCATCTGCCGCTCGCCTACATCATGGGCTACGACCTCTATCCCATGATGACGCTCGAGACGAAGCGGGCCATCCTGCGCCAGGCGACCGCGGAGGGCTGGCTCTTCCTCTTCGAGCACGACCCCGAGCTCTGCGCCATCCGCGTCGGGGGAAGCGAGCAGAAGGTCACTTTCGAGAAAGTGGCTTGACGGAAGCGGGCCAAGTCTCTATTCTGCCGCGCTTAGCACCTTTTTTCACGATGTCGCGCGGGCCTTCGCTGGAGCCCTCGGCAAGGCCCCATTCAGGGGTGCCCTGACAGGGAGTCTCGTGAGTCCGGTCGACCCGAACAGCACGGCCGCATTCCTTCCCATCCTCATGATGGTCGTCGTCGCCACGGGCTTTGCCGCGGGGACGATCGCCGCCTCCTATTATCTGGGCCGGCGGATCAACACGGCCGCCAAGCTCATGCCGTACGAGTGCGGCATCACCCCCGTCGGCAATGCCCGCGATCGGTTCCACACCCGCTTCTACCTCGTCGCGATGCTCTTCATCGTGTTCGACATCGAGACCGTGTTCCTCTATCCGTGGGCGGTGGTCTACCGGCAGCTCGCCCTGTTCGGCCTGATCGAGATGGTCGTGTTCATCTCGATCCTCCTGGCCGGGCTCGTCTACGTCTGGGGGAAGGGGGCGCTCGAATGGGATTGACCCCGATTCCGGAGCACCTCGATCCGCTCAGCACCGACCAGCAGAAGGTGGTGGAGCGCTTCCGCTCCACGCTCGGCGACGCCGTGGCCCGGGAGCGCTCGTTCCGGGGTCAGCTCTCCATCTGGATCAAGGTGGAGTCGATCCTCGAGGCCTTGAAGCTCGCGAAGACCGATCCCGCGCTCGATTGCGCGCTCCTTACGGATCTCACCGCCGTGGACCTGCTGTTGCGGCAGGAGCCGGGTGAACCGCGGTTCGAGGTCGTCTACAACCTCTATTCGTTCCGCCACAACCGGCGCTTCTTACTGAAGACGGGCGTGGACGAGGGGCAGACCGTCCCGACGGCGACCACCCTCTGGCCCGGGGCCAACTACATGGAGCGTGAGGTCTGGGATCTCATGGGGATCCGGTTCGAGGGGCATCCGAATCTCGAGCGCATCCTCACCCCCGACGGCTGGCTGGGGCATCCGCTCCGCAAGGACTTCCCGACGATGTCCGACCAGTTTCCGAACGTGGAGAGCTGATGGCGCTCTCGGACAGGGCCAAGAGCCAGATCCGCGAACTTCTCAAGACGTACGAGACGAACCAGTCGGCGCTCATTCCCGCGCTTCACGTGGCCCAGGGAGACCAGGGCTGGCTGAGCGAGGAGACGCAGCGCGAGGTCGCGCAGATCCTCGAAATCTCGTCGCAGGAAGTGCGCGGCGTCGTTTCCTTCTACACGATGTTCCTGCAGAAGCCGGCGGGGAAGTACCTCCTTCAGGTTTGCCGCAACCTCTCGTGCAGCCTTCGGGGCGGGCACAAGCTCACGAAGCAGATCGAGGACAAGCTCAAGATCAAGCAGGGGGAGACGACGACGGACGGTAGGTTCACGCTCATCGAGGTGGAGTGCCTCGGCTCCTGCGGCACCGCCCCCGTGATGATGGTGAACGACAAGTACGTGGAGGATCTCACCCCGCAGGCCCTCGACAAGATGATCGCGGAGCTCACGTAACGCGTGGATACCGCGTTCCTCATCGAGTCGGCGATCAAGGTCCACATCGTCCTGGGCTTCGTGCTCCTCGGCGTGCCGCTCATCGTGTGGATGGAGCGGAAGGTGCTGGGGCACATGCAGGACCGGATCGGCCCCGAGCGGGTCGGCCCCTTTGGCCTCCTCCAGACGATCGCCGACGGCATCAAGCTCTTCATGAAGGAAGATCTCGTTCCGGCGCAGGCGGACAAGGCCGTGTTCATCCTGGCGCCGGCGATCACGGTCGTGACCGCGCTCATCGCGACGACCGTGATTCCGTGGGGCGACACGGTGACGCTCTTCGGCCGCACGATCCCGCTCCACATCGCCGACGTGAACGTGGCGCTCCTCTTCGTGCTCGCGACGACCTCGATGGGCGTGTTCGGCGTGGTGCTCGGCGGGTGGGCGTCCAACAGCAAGTACCCGCTCCTGGGCGGGCTCAGGTCCTCGGCGCAGATGATCTCCTACGAGCTGGCCCAGGGGATCTCGCTGGTTTCGGTCGTCCTCCTCGCGGGGACGCTGAGTCTCACGCAGATCGCGCGCCAGCAGGCACACATGTGGTACGTCGTTCCCCAGTTCTTTGGATTCGCGATCTACGTGATCTCGGCCATCGCGGAGACCAACCGCGCTCCCTTCGATCTACCGGAAGCCGAGACCGAGCTGGTGGCCGGGTTCCACACCGAGTACTCGAGCATGAAGTGGGCGTTCTACTTCCTCGGCGAGTACGCGAACATGATGGTGGTTTCGGGTGTCGCGATCACGGTCTTCCTCGGGGGCTGGAACGGGCCGGTGCTCCCGCCGGTCGTCTGGTTCCTGATCAAGCTCACGGCGTTCCTCTTCTTCTTCATCTGGCTCCGGGCCACGTTCCCGCGGCTCCGCTACGACCAGCTCATGGCCTTCGGCTGGAAGGTGCTCCTGCCGGCTTCGATCCTCAATCTCGTGCTGACCGCGATCGTGGTGGTCCTGTGAGCGCGCGATGCTGATCCCGGCCCTCCTCTTCGCCATGTTCGCGGGGATCGCGATCGGCTGCTCCCTCGGGGTGATCTTCCACCGGAACCCGGTGCACTGCGCCCTCATGCTCGTGGGCGTGCTCCTCTCGGTCTCCGGGCTCTTCATCCTCTTGAACGCGTCCTTCCTGGCGGCGCTCCAGGTGCTCGTCTACGCGGGCGCGATCATGGTGCTCTTCCTCTTCGTGCTCATGCTCCTGAATCTCAAGGGTGAGAGTCCGCTCCTCACGCGAGGCGCGGCGAAGGGATTCGGCATCCTGTTCGCCATCGTGGTGTTCGTGGAGCTTCTCTGGACGGTGCTCTCGCCGCAGCTGGAGGGCGGGATGGCGACGCCTCCGACCGTGCCGACGGGCTTCGGCTCGCCGGCCGCGATCGGACGGGTGCTCTACACGGTCTGGCTCTACCCGTTCGAGATCACGTCGATCCTGCTCCTCATCGCGGTGATCGGCGCCGTGGTCCTGGCCAAGAGGAAGTTCGGATGATCCCGGCCCCCACGATTCCGCTCGTCTACTACCAGATCCTCGCCGCGATCCTCTTCACGATCGGCGTGGTCGGAGTGCTCGTTCGGCGGAGCGCGCTCATCATCTTCATGTCGATCGAGCTGATGCTGAACGCAGTGAACCTGAGCTTCGTGGCCTTCTCGCGTCAGCATGACTCGATGGACGGCCACATCTTCGTCTTCTTCGTGATGGCGGTGGCCGCGGCCGAGGTGGCCGTGGGTCTCGCCATCCTCGTCGCGATCTTCCGGAACCGGGACACGGCGAACGTCGACGACGTCCGCCTCCTGCGAGGATAAAGGTGCTCGACTACCTGGGCTGGATTCCGGCGCTCCCGATGATCGGCGCCATCGTGAACGGACTCGGCGCCGGGCGCCTGCCGCGCAAGGTGGTGAGCGCGATCGGCGTAGGCACGGTCGGGCTCGCGTTCGTGATCGCGCTCGGCTGCTTCCAGTCGCTCCTCCAGCTCCCGCCGGACCAGCGCTACCACCTCGAGCAGGCGTTCTCGTGGGTCGACTCGGGCGATCTCTCGGTCCCGGTGCGGCTCCTCCTCGATCCCTTGTCGATGGTGATGGTCCTGGTCGTCACCGGCGTGGGCTTCGTCATCCACCTCTATTCGACGGGTTACATGGGGCACGAGAAGGCGTACGGGCGCTACTTCGCGTACATGAACCTGTTCACGTTCTCGATGCTCGTGCTGGTGATGGCCGACAACTTCCTCCTCATGTTCTTCGGGTGGGAAGGGGTCGGGCTCTGCTCCTACCTCCTGATCGGCTACTGGTACCAGCGCCCCTCCGCCGCATCGGCGGGAAAGAAGGCCTTCGTCGTGAACCGGATCGGCGACTGGGGCTTCATGATCGGGATGTTCCTCATCTTCGTGTCGTTCACGACGCTCGACTTCAACCGGGTCTTCACCGAGGCGCCGGGCCGGCTCCTGCCGGGAAGCGCCATGGTGACCGCGATCGCGATCTTCCTCTTCATCGGCGCGACCGGCAAGTCGGCGCAGATCCCGCTCTACGTCTGGCTTCCGGACGCCATGGAAGGTCCGACGCCGGTGAGCGCTTTGATCCACGCCGCGACGATGGTGACGGCCGGCGTCTACATGATCGCCCGCTGCCACATCCTCTACACGCTCGCGCCGGCCGCGCTCATGGTCGTGGCGATCGTGGGCGCCGTGACGGCGCTCTTCGCGGCGACGATCGGGCTCCTCCAGAAAGACATCAAGCGCGTGCTCGCCTACTCCACCGTGAGCCAGCTCGGCTACATGTTCCTCGCCATGGGCGTCGGCGCGTTCGCGTCCGGCATCTTCCACCTCATGACCCACGCCTTTTTCAAGGCGCTCCTCTTCCTCGGGTCAGGGAGCGTGATCCACGCGCTCTCCGGCGAGCAGGACATGGACCGGATGGGCGGGCTCAAGTCGGCGCTTCCGAAGACGCACATGACGATGCTGATCGCGACGCTCGCGATCGCCGGGATCTTCCCGTTCGCGGGCTTCTTCTCGAAGGACGAGATCCTGTTCCATGCGTGGGAGTCCGGCGGACCAATCTTGTGGTCTATGGGGGTGATCGGCGCGTTCCTGACGGCGTTCTACATGTTCCGGCTCTACTTCATGACCTTCCACGGCCCGTCACGCCTGAGCGAGGAAGCCAAGCATCACGTCCACGAGGCGCCGAACAGCATGACGATCCCGCTGATGATCCTCGCGGTGCTGAGCGTGGTGGGCGGGTTCATCCAGATTCCGCTGGTCGAAGGCGGGCAGAGGCTTTCGGCGTTCCTCGCCCCTGTCTTCGCGGACGTGGCGCACGTGGCCGGCGGAGCCGCGGCGGCGCACGGCGCCGAGCACGGGGGTCCCGGGCTGGAGATCGCGCTCATGCTGATCTCGCTCGCGGTGGCGGCGGCCGGGATCTTCCTCGCGTATCGCTTCTACATGGTCGATCCGGCGGCGCCCAAGCGCCTCGCGGAGCAGATGCGCGGGCTCTACCGGCTCGTCCTCAACAAGTACTGGGTGGACGAGATCTACAACGACAAGATCGTGGAGCCGATCCGGCGCGGCTCGATCGCTCTCTGGCAGAAGTTCGACGCAGCCATCATCGACGGCGCGGTCAACGGAGTGGGGCGGCAGATCGAGCGCGGAGCCGGACTCCTGCGTCAAGCGCAGACCGGCTCGGTGCAGGTCTACGCCATGGTCATCACGCTGGGGCTGGTGGTCGTGTTCGGCTACCTGGCGCTTCGATGAGCGGGACCTTGACCATCCTCGGCATGCCGATCCTCTCGCTCCTCATCTTCCTGCCGCTCGTGGGGACGGCGCTCGTCCTCATGATCCCGTCCTCGAAGCCTGGCGCGGTGCGCGGAACGGCGTTCCTCGTGTCGGTGCTCACCTTCGTGCTCTCGATCCCGCTCATCACCATGCTCGACGGCGCGCGCTCGGGGATGCAATTCGTGGAGCGAAAGGAGTGGGTGCCCAATCTCGGCATCACCTACTTCCTCGGCGTGGACGGGATCAGCGCGCTCCTGATCGTGATGACGACGTTTTTGTCGGCAATCGCGATCCTCTCGTCGTTCGGCTCGATCACGAACCGGGTCAAGACCTACTACGCGACCCTCCTCGCGCTCGAGACGGGAATGATCGGCGTCTTCGCCGCGCTGGACCTCGTCCTCTTCTACGTGTTCTGGGAAGCGGTTCTCATCCCGATGTACCTGATCATCGGCGTCTGGGGCGGCCCCCGGCGCGTCTACGCTGCGGTCAAGTTCATCCTCTACACGGTGGCGGGGAGCCTCCTCATGCTGGTGGCGATCCTCTACCTCTACTTCTCGTTCCACGCCGCGACCGGCGAGTTCACGTTCGACCTCCTGCGGCTCTACAACACGCCGCTTTCCCATCCGGCGCAGCTCTGGCTGTTCAGCGCGTTCGCGCTCGCCTTCGCGATCAAGGTGCCGATGTTCCCGTTCCACACGTGGCTGCCCGACGCGCACGTGGAGGCGCCGACCGCGGGGAGCGTGATCCTCGCGGGCGTGCTCCTCAAGATGGGGACGTACGGCTTCGTCCGCTTCGCGATGCCGCTCTTCCCGGACGCGGCCCACGAGCTGGCTCCCTTGATCATCCTCCTCGCCGTGATCGGGATCATCTATGGAGCGCTCGTCGCGATGGTGCAGCCGGACATGAAGAAGCTCGTTGCCTACTCCTCGGTCAGCCACCTTGGCTTCGTCATGCTGGGCCTCTTCGCGATGAACACGCAGGGGCTCCAGGGGGGCGTGATCCAGATGGTCAACCACGGTCTCTCGACGGGGGCTCTGTTCCTCGCGGTCGGGATCATCTACGAGCGAAGGCACACGCGCGAGATATCGGAGTTCGGCGGGATCGCCGAGATCCTGCCCTGGTTCGCGGCCTTCTTCATGATCATTTGCCTCTCGAGCCTTGGGCTGCCGGGGCTGAACGGGTTCATCGGCGAATTCCTGATCCTGCTCGGCGCGTTCCGCGTGCATCCGAAGGTGGCCGCGATCGCCGCGACCGGCGTGATCCTCGCGGCCGTGTACCTCCTCTGGATGTACCAGCGGGTCATGTTCGGGCCGGTGACGAACGAGAAGAATCGTGGCCTCCGCGACCTGTCGCCGCGCGAGTTCTGGACGCTGGCCCCCGTGCTGTTGATGATCTTCTGGCTCGGCGTCTACCCGAACCCGTTCCTGCGCAAGCTCGACGGATCGGTGGCGGACCTGGTCGCGCGGATGGGGCGCACGATGGCGCAGGTGGACAAGCCGGGGCAGGTGCTCCCGGCGTCTGCCGCGGGCGGAGCTGAGTCGACCGCGGGCGCTGCCGTGCCCGCTGCTGTGCCCGCCGCTGCGCCCGCCGAGGGAGGCTCCCGATGAAGATGCCCTTCGGTGTCGACGCCCCGCTCGGCATGATCGAGCCGCTCCTCATCGTCTCGGTCCTCGGGATCCTGCTGCTCCTCGTCGACCTCCTCCTGCCGCACGGGAAGAAGCACCACACCGCGTGGCTCGCGCTCGCGGGGATCGTCTACGCGATGATCCGCACAGCCTCGCAGTGGGGCCAGTTCCAGGTCGGCTACTCGGGAATGGTCGTGCTGGACAATCTCTCGACCGCGCTCAACCTGCTCTTTCTGGCGAGCACCGGGGTCGTGGTCCTTCTCTCGATGCCGTTCTTGAAGAAGGAGGACGTGGAGCCGTCGGAGTACTACGCGCTCCTTCTCTTCGCGACCGTCGGGATGATGATCCTGGCCTCGGGCCTCGATCTGATCACGCTCTTCCTCGGCATCGAGGTGCTCTCGATCTCGCTCTACATCCTGGCCGGCTATCGCCGCGATTCCGACGCGTCGAACGAGGCCGCGATGAAGTACTTCCTGCTCGGCGCGTTCGCATCGTCCGTCCTTCTCTACGGCATCGCGCTCGTCTACGGCGCGACCGGGACGACGAGCCTGGTCCGGATCGCCGAGACGGTGAGCGGCTCGGCCACGATGCCGGAGGGGCTCATGTTCGCCGGCGTCGCCCTGATCCTGGTCGGCCTCGCCTTCAAGGTGGCGGCCGCGCCGTTCCACATGTGGACCCCGGACGTCTACGATGGGGCGCCCACCCCGATCACCGCCTTCCTCTCCGCCGGTCCCAAGGCGGCGGCGTTCGCGGCGCTCATTCGGACGTTCTTCATCGGCTTCGGCCCGATCCAGGCGGAGTGGAACACGATCCTGGCCGTGATCGCGGCTTTGACCATGACCATCGGGAATATCGCGGCCATCGCGCAGACCCGCGTGAAGCGAATGCTCGCCTACTCGAGCATCGCGCACTCCGGATACGTGCTGATCGGGATCGTGGCGGGGGGAGCCGCCGGAGGGGCCGCGGCGGTGTTCTATCTGTTCGCGTACGTGGCGATGAACCTCGGAGCGTTCGCGGTGGTCGTGCTCCTCGAGTACAAGGGGGAGCGTGGGGAAGAGCTCCGGGACTACGCCGGGATCGGCTTCCGCTATCCCGTCATCGGCGCGCTCCTGTCGCTCTTCATGATCTCGCTCTCGGGGATCCCGCCGACCGCCGGGTTCGTGGGGAAGCTGTATTTGTTCGGCGCGGCCGTCCAGTCGGGGCACGTGCTCCTGGCGGTGATCGGCGTGCTGAACAGCGCGATCTCGATCTTCTACTACCTGCGGCTCATGGTGCTCATGTACATGAGGGAGGAGCAGGAGACGCTGCCCGCGATCCGCGTTCCGTGGACGCTTGCGATCTGTCTCTTGATCGCGGCGGTGGCCACTCTGGGGCCCGGTCTGTGGCCCTCCGCGTGGATCGATGCCGCGCGGGAAGGGATGCGGGCGCTCTTCTCGTAGCACCAGCTTGCGACGTCGCAAGTTGGGTTATCGAGTGTCCACCGTTCTCCAGAGCTCCCGCGGCTCCGCGCGATCGAACGGCACGCCGAGTAGCCAGCCGCTCGCCGCACCAATCGTCGCCCCCACCACGATGGCTGTGCCGTAGCTCCACCCCGGGTCTCCGTGCGCGAGGATCGTCCCACCCGCGACCGCGCCTCCAATGAGCCCGATGGCGGAGAGTACCTTGGACGTGTTCCGACTGGGGCGCTCCACGCCAAGGCTCAGTTCGAGAGACACCGGGCGGCTCATCGGAACCGATACCCGACCCTCGCCGCGCGTTACGTAGAGCGTGTCGGCCGTACGTTGCTCCAAGGTTCCGATGACAACGCCACCCTCGGGAACGCCGCCTCCGCTGACGCGGACGCGGTCGCCCGGCACGGCCCGGACCTGACCAGACAGGGAAACGGGCACCCATTCCTCCGTATCGATCGCGCTGCCGGTCACGGCTCCGACAATCCCCCCTGCCACGATGCCGGAGACAATGACGATCGGGACCGTGATCACGGCGAAATCGCCGTCATTCTCGGCAGCCGCCTTCCCGACCGTGAGGCCCATGACCGCGCCTCCCACGATGGCGCCCAGCGTGGCTCCCTTGCCTGCCTTTGAATGGCGATCCGTGCTCCGATCGAGCGACCGGATGGACTCGATGGGGAACGCGCGCGAGCGGTCATCCGCGTCGAGGGAAAGCGTATCGGCGGTCAGCCAGGCAATCGTTCCGGTCTGGATGTCCCGTGTGCGGGCCGTCGCCACCCGCACCCGCATGCCCGGTGCGAGGGAATCGTGGACGGCGAGGACGGTCGTCGGTGGCGAGCCTTCGGCGCGGGTCACCGAGGGGACGACCATGCAGACGATCGCGGCCAGGGCGAGGCATCGCATGAAATTCATGGGTTCTCCAGGGGTCGCCATTCACCCTGGACAACGCTGGCCCGGCGTCAAAGCGCACAGGGGGCACACCCAGAGAACGCAGATTCCACGTCAGGCGAAACGCTCCAAGGGGCAAAAAAGAGGGGCGGCCCCTTCGAGCCGCCCCGGGATGTCGCCCCTGCTGAGCTACTTGAGGACCGTGATCCGGCCCCTCAACGAGCCTTCCGTGGTCTCCACCTGGTAAAAGTAGACCCCCGATGCGAGCGTCTGCCCGGATGTATTCCGCCCGTCGATCCTCACG
>DASUFL010000054.1:0-7406 GCA_036274595.1 Candidatus Eiseniibacteriota bacterium
TGAGGGTCCGGGACTTTCGCGCCCGGCGCCAACCAAATCAGTGTAGGGGTGCGATAGCGAGCGCCGGACGTGCTGTTCCGGACCCCCACACCGTCCCCGCGCCGGCCAAGTCGCCCGACGAGCTCTAGTACCTCGGCACCGTCGGGTCGATCAGCTCCGACCAGGCCTCGATCCCGCCCGTCAAGCTCCGCACCTTGCGGAATCCGTGCTCCCAGAGGAGCAGGCAGCCGTCGATGCTCCGGTCGCCGTGGTGGCAGTAGACGATGATCTCGCTCCTGGGATCCAGCTCCCCGGTCCTCGCCGCCAGCTCGTCCAGGGGGATGTGGATCGCGCCTTCGAGATGCGCGTGCTCCCACTCCCAGTCGTCCCGCACGTCGAGGAGGATGGGGTCCTCCCCCGTGTCGATCATCTCGTGCACCAGCTCCGGCGAGATCTCGAATTCCAGGAAGTGATCCCGCACGGGCAATCCCTCAGCGGCGATCGTGCGCGGCTCGGAGCCGCCGCCCGAGCGCGAGCAAGTAGATGAGCCAGAGGAGAAGACTCAAAGCGTAGGCGATGATGGCGTAGGTCATCGAACGCGAGCCTCCAGCAAAGCCGAATCGGCCGTGGCGTGCGCCTCGCGCGCCCTGGCCTCGCGGGCCCACTCGAGCCTGAGCCTCCGCTCGAACGCGGCCACGTACACGACGAACCAGGCGAGCATTCCGAACAACAGCACCTGGCGCATGTCGGGTGCCATCGTGACGTTCTTCGGATGGAGCGCGCCGCGCCACCATTCGACCGACTTCCAGACGATCGGCAGATTCGCGAAGAAGACGATCCCCATGATCGCCGAAATCGTGCGCTTCGACGCCGACTTGAGCGAGCTTCGAATGATCTGGTAGCCGGCGTAGAGGATCCAGAGGATGAGGAACGTCGTGAGCCTCGGCTCCCAGGTCCACCACGTGTTCCAGGCCGAGCGCGCCCAGAGCGGCCCCGTGATCATGACGACCGACGCGAACACCAGCCCGACCTCGCACGAGGCCGCGCCGATCGCGTCCCAGATCCACTGCTTGGTCGAGAGATAGGCGATCCCGGCCGCGAACGTCACGCCGAAGGCGAGCAGCGTGACGATGGCGCTCGGGACGTGGATGTAGACGATCTTCTGGACCGGCCCCATGATCCGCTCGATCGGGGCGCGCGCGACCATCCACAAGGACGCCACGACCAGCGCGGCCGCCAGGATCCAGACCCAGCGCGCGCCGTTACGCCACCAGAGCGGCACGTCTCGCGTCATTCCCCCGCCTCCTGAACCGCTTCGTAGAGCCACGCCGCGAGGGCGAGCCCCAGCACGTCCATCACCGCCATCACCTTGAGCCAGTCCTTCACCTCGGCCACCGGCACTCCTCCCCAGTAGGCGTGCGTCAGCTTCACCGCGCCGATCCAGAGGGGAACCAGGGAAGGAAACAGGAGAACCGAGAGGAGGAGCTCCCGGGCCTGAAGTCCCCGGGCCAGGGCGGCGAACAGCGTTCCCCACGCACTATATCCGATGAGCGCGAGGGCGGCAACGCCGAGCACCCCGGGAAGCGCCTGGAGCGTCCCGACGTCGAAGAAGATCGCCGTGAGCGGAAGGAGGAGGATGAAGACCGCGGCCAAGAGCGCGAAGTTGGCGAGCGTTTTCCCCAGGTAGAGCGAGAACGCATCGGCGCCGCTCAGCCGGAGCGCGTCCCCCGCCCCCGATTCCCCCTCCAGCTCGAGCGAGCGCGTGAGCCCGAGCACCCCCGCGAAGAAGAGCGCGGCCCAGACCGTCGCGGCCGCGAGCCTCGGGGGCTCGGTGAAGACCGGGCCGAAGGCGACGCTCAGGATGAGAACGAGCGACGCGCTGAAGAGTCCGAGCGTCGCGAGGAATCGGGCGTCCCGCACGAAGAGGCGGAGGTCCTTCTTCATCACGAGGAGGAACGTCACGCGTCCTCCACGCGGCCGTTCCTGAGCCGCACCGCGCGCGTGATCACGCCGCCGCCGCGCTCCTTGTCGTGCGCGATCAGGAGCGCCGTCCGCCCCTGCTTCCGGATCTCGGCGAGCACCTGGTTCACGACGAGGATGCCCGCGTCGTCCAGCCCCGCGTAGGGCTCGTCCAGGATCAGGAGCTGCGGGTCGAGGAGGAGCGCGCGGCAGAGGACAACCCGCTGGAGCATCCCGCGCGAGAAGTGGGCGAGCGGCCGGTGGGCCGCCTGCTCGAGCCCGAAGCGCTCGAGGAGCGCGAGCGCGCGGCGGCGGCCGTCGCGAGCGCCCGCGAGGCGCGCGAAGAACTCGAGGTTCTCGACCGGAGTGAGCGAGAGATAGAGGAGCGGGGCGTGGCTCGCGAAGCCGATCAGACGGCGCGTTTGCGAGCGGCGCTCGGAGAGCGGAACGTCGTCGACGAGGACCTCGCCTTCGTCCGGCGGAAGAAGCGTCCCGAGAATCCGCGCGAGCGTCGTCTTCCCCGATCCGTTGGGTCCCGCGACATGCACGACCTGCCCCGGCTCGAGCGTGAGCGAGGCCCTGGACAGGACGGGCCGGTCGTCGAAGCGCTTCGTGACGGCCTCGGCCCTCAGGATCAAGGCGTCAGCGTGAGGTCGGGGTGCGGTCCGAGAGGATCGTCTCGAGGCGGCGCTTCAGATTCCCCCGGACGAGATCGTGGCTTTCGCGCGTGAACTCGCCATGCTCGAGGCCCTTGTCGAGTGCTTCGATGAGGTAGAGGTAGACCGTGTGCAGATCGTCGTCGCCATTCGAATCCGGCGCGAGCGTGGCGACCTTGGGAGCGGCCACGGCCGCGCGCACGTCGCGCGGCTCGGGCGCGGTGGTGGGCGCGGGCGCATCCTTCCTCCGCCCGCGGCGGGACGCGAAGATCAGCACAAGGACGATCACGAACGGCGCCACGAGCCAGGGATAGAGCTTCGGATTGGACCAGAAGCCCGCGCCATGGACGCGCATCGTGAGCTCGGATCCGACCGGGAGGTTCTTCGCCTGATAGATTTCGAACTTCTTGCCGCCCTGGTCGCGCGAGCCGGTGTAGGTGAGCGAGCTCCCCTCCACCTTGAGATCGGGGTCGTTGATCAGGATGTCGACGCTCTCGGTCGGGAAGTAGATGCGGTGCGAGAGGTCCATGCGGCCGGAGAGCGGGATCTCGTAGCTGAAGCTGAACGGACGCTGCCCCGGCGGGATGGGACGATGGCTCGCGAGGTCGCGCCCCTGCACCACGACGGAGCCCTCGTCGCCGCCCATGCCCGGCTCGAACTTCTTCACCGAAGCCGGCAGTCCGAGCCTCACGCCCACGTTCTCCGCGTGATTCAGCCCCGTGCCTAAGTAGGCGGTCGAGCCGTCGTTCTGGAAGACCAGGATCTCGGTGACGTGGAGGTGGTCCTCGGCGCGCTCCACGAGGATGTGATGGTTGGTCACCCGGACGGAGGCCATGTCGCGCCCGACCTCGAAGATCTGGATGTCCTTGGCGCCGGTGTCGCCCGTGAATTCGACGGGCCCTTCCGTGTAGAACGCGCCTTCGTACTCGGTCGAGAGGAAGTAGGAGGTCGAGGGATCCTGAGCGATCCCCGTGAAACGGAAGGTCCCGTCCCGGCCCGAGGCGACCGTCTGCCCGGGCAGCTCCTGCTCGTTGCGCACCGGATGGAGCGAGACCGGAACGCCGGAGGCCGGCGTCCGCTCCACGCCCTTCACCACGCGCCCCTGAATGGTGGCGGCGCCCGCCGGCGCGGCGATCGCGAGGAGCGCGAGGAGCGCTCCCAGCGAGGCGGCGCGCTTCATCACCGCGCGGCCCCCGCCCCTGGGCGGCGTGCGCGCTTGTACTCCTCGATCATCCGCTCCACGCGATCGCCTCCTTCGAGCACGACTGGGCGGCGCTGCCCCAGCGGCACGGTCTTCTCCTCTTCCGCGAGGAGCTGCACCACCTCCGCCATGATCTCCTCGCGGAGCCGCCCGTGATCGTCCGGAGAGATCTTGCCCGAATCCCGGTCGAAGTCCAGATCGAGGAGCTGGCCGTAGAGCCTCCCCTTCCGCTCGGCGATGGAACGGCGCTTCCCTTCCAGCTCGGGCTCGGCCCAGCTCCGCTCGCCCCGGCTCAGGACCAGCGGTGTGAGGATGAACGCGAGGACCGCGAGCGTGAGGAGAAGCTGTGCGGCGAGGATCATTCGCGGAGGCCGCGCAGCTCGGCTTCGGCGCGCGCCCTCAAGTCGGCGAGATCCTGCTCCGCCGTGGTCCTGGGAGGCTGCCCGGCGGGGGGGAGGCCGCCCGCTCCGGCCGGCTGGCGTCTTCCCACCCATCGCTTGAGCACGAGCGCCGCGAAGACAAAGCCGACGCCCGTGGCGACGAACGGCAGGACCCAGACGAGCAGATTGAACCCCTGCGCCTTGGGCGCCCCGCGGATCACCTCGCCATACTTCGAGACGAGCGACGCCGTGATCTCGTCCTTGGTCTTCCCTTTCTTCAGCTCGTCGGTGACGAAGCCTTGCATCGACTTGCCTGTCTCGCACGTGCAGCCGCTCAGGATCTCGCCGCACGAGCAGGGACAGATGAGCTGGCTCGTGATGGCGCGCGCCGGATCCTTCCGGCCGGCCGCGGATTCCGTGGCGTGCGCCGGAACGACGATGGCGGCGAGGAGGCTGGCTACGAGCGCGAGGGTGGCGAGGGCCGGGCGGTGAATCATGCCAGGAGCTTTTCTTCCCGTTTCAAACGCATCCGGTCGGCGAGGCAGATGATCGTGCCGATCACCATCACGACGCCGCCCGCCCAAACGAACGCGACGAGGGGATTGATGTAGGCCTGGATCGACGCGGAGCCGTCCTCGTTCACGCCGCCCAGGATGAGATAGAGGTCCTCGGCCGCGGTCGAGTGGAGCGCGACCTCCGTCATGGGCTGCTGCGATTTCGTGTACATCGCCTTGGACGGATGCATGTCGGTGAGCCGCTTGCCGTTCCGGGCCACCTGCACGTGGGCGCGGGTCTGCGTGGCGTTCTGGATCTGCGTGTCCTCGACCCGGTCCAGCGTGAGCGCGTAGGGGCCAATGGCCATCGACTGCCCCGGCTGGAGCGGCGCGTGCGCCTCCTTCTGGAACACCGAGGAGCCGAGCACGCCGACGAAGATCATCACGACACCCAGGTGCACGATGTAGCCGCCGTAGCGGCGCTTGTTCTTCTGGACGAGGTGGAGGAGCGCGGCCGGATTCGCCGGCGCTTCCAGGTCCTTCCGCGCCTGCACGCCGCGCGCGAACTCCATCACGACGGCCGCGACCACGAAGGCGGCACCGAACACGCAGACGATCGGGTAGACGCCGCGCAGCCCGAGGGGGATGCAGAGGAGCGTGGCGAGGACGCCGACGAAGGCCGGAATCATGAAGTTTCGCTTCAGGAACGCCCCGGTCGCGCGCTTCCAGGAGAGGACCGGACCGATGCCCGTGAGCATGAGGAGCACGAGGGCGATCGGCACGTTCACGCGGTTGAAGAAGGGGGCCGAGACCGAGATCTTGGAGCCCGTGACCGCCTCGGAGAGGACCGGGAACGTGGTCCCGAGGAACGTCGCGAAGCAGAGCGCGACGAAGAGCACGTTGTTGAAGAGGAACGAGCCCTCGCGCGAGACCACCGCGTCCATCCGGTTCTCGGATTCGAGGAGCGCCTTGCGATAGAGGATGAGCGCCGTCGCGATCGTCCCCGAGACCAGGATGAAGCCCATGAACCAGGGGCCGATGTCCGACTCCGCGAACGAGTGGACGGAGGTGAGGACGCCCGACCGCGTGAGGAAGGTGCCGAAGATCGAGAGCTCGAACGTCAGCACGATCAGCACGATGTTCCAGGTCTTCAGCATCCCGCGGCGCTGCTCGATCATGACCGAGTGGAGGAACGCCGTGCCGACGAGCCAGGGCATGAGCGACGCGTTCTCGACCGGATCCCAGCCCCAGTAGCCGCCCCAGCCCAGCTCGATGTACGCCCACCGCGCGCCGAGCAGAATGCCGAAGCCGAGGAACATCCAGTTGAAGAGCGTCCAGCGCCGCACTTCCTCGATCCAGCGCGTGCCGGTGCGATTCATGATGAGGACCGCGATCCCGAACGCGAACGGGATGATGAAGCCCACGTAGCCGGTGTAGAGGATCGGCGGGTGGATCATCATGCCCGGGTCTTGAAGGAGCGGATTCAAGCCGTTCCCGTCCGGAGGCGGCGTCGCGAGAATCCGGAACGGCGACGACACGAACGAGAGGAGGGATGTGAAGAAGATCATGACGCTGGCCACCACCATCGCGACCGCGTCGTAGAACGGATCGAGCCGCTTCCGGTAGGCCCAGAGGAACGCCGCGCCGTACGCGCTCAGGATGAGGAGCCAGAGGAGGAGCGAGCCCTCCTGCCCCGCCCACAGCGAGCTGAACGCGTACATCGCCGGGAGGTCGAGACTCGTGTGCTCGGCCACGTAGCGGTAGGAGAAGTCGCGCGCGACGAGCGCGCGCACGAGGAGGATCGTCGCGAGGAGCGTGAGGCCGCAGACGGCCCACACCGCGCGCCGGCCGCTCCGAAGCGGCCCGGCCATCCCCGACTTGAGGCCCACCACGAAGGCGCCGACCGCGTAGCAGGAGCAGAGGAACGCGAGGAAGAGGGAGAGCTTTCCGATCTCGCTCACGAGCGGTCCTTCCCCAGCCCCTCGGCCTCGTACTTCGACGGACACTTGGTCACGAGCTTCGTGGCGTGGAGCGTGCGGTCGACATGGTGATAGCTCCCCTCCACCACGACCTCGCGCCCGTCCGCGAAGGCGTCCGGCATGAGGCCGTCGTAGACGACTCCGATCGCCTTCTTGCCGTCGGTCATCTGGAACTGGAGCCGCGGGGTCTTCTGGTCGTACGCGATGCTCCCGGCCTGGACCTTCCCGTCGAGCCGGAACCCGCCCTGGCGCGGAGGCGCCGTGAGCTGGGCCAGCTCGGTCACGGTCATGTACTGCATCCCGGTCGCCTTGACCCCGGACGAGATGAGCCAGGCGACGCAGCCCAGGACAGCCACGGTCACGAGGATCAGCCGGAGGGTGGTTCGATTCATGGATCGCCTTGCCCTGGTTTGGGTTAAGTGCGCGGGATTCCACTCATTGTGGCAGAAGATGGGATCGAGTCAAGCCGGGACGGAAGCCTGCTACCTCGGTAGTACCCGCGCGCCAGCAGATTACGCCATCACCTTGCGCGGACGTAAGATTCGGATGAGAACGAGTCCCGCCAGAAAGCCTCCCACGTGGGCCCCCCACGCCACCCCGGTCGTACCCGGCGCGCCCAGCGACAGAAACCCGCTCAAACCTTGGATGACAAACCAGAGTACCAGGAGCGCGATCGCCGGCAGCTCCACAATCGAGAAGTAGAAGACGATCGGGATGAGCGTCACGACCCGGGCTCGCGGAAAGAGCGAGGCGTAGCC
>DASUFL010000055.1:0-4883 GCA_036274595.1 Candidatus Eiseniibacteriota bacterium
GCCGCGCCGGGAGGGCCGCATGTCGCGCGACCTCGTCCTCAACCTGATCAAGCTGACGCTCCTCGGCGCCCTCACCCTGCTGCTCGTCGTGCGGGTCTGGCAGGGCGACGAGGTGGAGAAGCGCATCCTCGACCTGCAGGGCACGGTCAACGAGCGCGCGGGCAAGCTGGACAACGGCGTCGCGGCGCTCGATGAGCGCACCGAGAAGCTCGCCCGCGACGTCAAGAAGCTCGCGGCCGAGGGCGTGCGCGCGGCGCCGACGCCCGAGTCGGGCATCGCGCACGCGCCCTCGGCCGGAAGCACGGGGGGTCCGGGGGCGGTCGATCCGCGCACGCTCCCCTACTGGCCGACGCCCGACAACATCCTCGTGGACCTTTCGCGGGAACCATACCCGCCGGAGGATGCGCCGCGGGGCGGGATCATCAAGTACTACACGCAGGCGAACCCCTCATCCTTGAACGAGCTCGTCACGAACGACGCGGAGCTCCAGGAACGGATCTGCGGGCCTGTCTACGAGTACTTGGCCTCGCAGTCGCGCGCGGACCCGGACCAGTGGGTGCCCGGGGTCGCCAACCGCGTCACGGTGAACGAGGACTTCACGGAGTTCACCTGCTACATCCGCAAGGGGGTCCTGTGGCACAAGCCCTACCTCACGCAGGAGGAGAGGCGCGGCGGGCTCCAGTGGCTGGACGACATGCCGCGGCAGGAGGTCACGGCCGACGACGTGAAGTTCACGTTCGACGTCGTCCGCGACAAGATGAGCGATTGCGGGCCGCTGCTGGCGTATCTCGAGGAGGTCGAGAGCGTCGATGTGATCGATCGCTACATCGTGAAGGTGCGATGGAGGCGCTCGCTCTATTACAACAAGAGCAGCACGCTCGGGCTCCTGATGATCTACCCGAAGTTCATCTACGAGCGCGACTCGACCGGCAAGGTCATGGCGCCCGAACTGATCGCGCCGACGTTCCCCCAGCACTGGTTCAACAACAAAATGTGCGGCACGGGGCCGTTCCTTTTCGCCGGGTTCGAGCCGAACCAGATCATCCGGCTGCGGCGAAACGATGATTGGTGGGATCCTCACAGGCCGGCCATCGACGGGATCGACCTGCGGATCGTCTCCGAACTTCCCATTCAGCTCGCGATGTTCAAGGCGGGCGAACTCGACGTCATCACGGCCTCGCCGAACGACTACCGCGCCGAGATCCTGGAGGATGGCCCGGGAAGCGTGAAGGAGATGGAGGAGAAGGGGAATGTGACGGTCCGGAAGTGGGAGATGTTCAGTTTCTCCTTCGTCGCCTGGAACATGCGGATCCCTCAACTCCGCGAGCGCGAGGTCAGACGCGCGCTCGCCCACCTCTTTCCGAAGGAACAGGTGATCCGCGACGTCATGTACGGCCTGGCGACACCGCATGACAGCCCCCTCCACCACTGGGAGAACTCCTACGCGAAGGATCTCGAGCAGTTCCCGTACGACCCGGCCAAGGCGGAGCGCATGCTGGACGAGGCCGGCTGGCGCAGGAACGCGCGGGGGATCCGGGAGAAGGTCGTCGACGGGGAGCCCAAGGAGCTCCGCATCCGGCTCCTGTATCCCGCCAACTACACGCCCTCCCGCGACGCCACGCTCCTCTTCCAGAAGAGCGCGGCGGCCGCGGGCGTGATCATCGAGCCCCTGCCCCGCGAGTGGAGCGTGATGGAGAAGATGCTCGACGACAAGGACCTGGACGCGGCGATGCTCGGATGGGGTGCGGTCTGGGACGGCGATCCTACGCAGATCTGGCATTCGGACTCCGCGCGTTCGGCGAAGGGGAGCAACTTCGTCTCCTACATGAACCCGGAGCTCGACGCGATCATCGAGAAGTTGAAGACCACCTTCGACGTCGAGAGGCGCCACGAACTCTGGCATGAGTTCCAGCGGATCATCGTGAATGACCAGCCCTACTGCTTCCTCCAGATCCGGACGCAGGTCTGGTTCATCAACAACCGGCTCGGCAACCAGTACCTCGACCGGCTCCGACCGCAGGACTGGTTCCTGCCCTGGTACGTGAAGGACGGGAAGTAGCAGCCGTGTGGGCGTACATCGTCCGGCGCCTCCTCCTTATGGTGCCGACGCTCTTCCTGATCTCGCTGCTGAACTTCGCGATCATCAACCTCGCGCCGGCGAAGCGCCCGTCCAACATCCGCTCGGACACGGGCGAGCTCGACACGTCCGCCTCGATGGAGGCAAAGGAGTCCGAGCACATCTTCCGCCAGACCTTCTACCTCGACCGCCCCATCTTCTGGAACACGCGGTACGCGCTCACCGACGAGGAGATCCTGTGGCTGCTCGCGACCCCGACGCGGCCGTGGGAGATCCCGAAGGAGCGGAAGAAGGCGTCCGACGATCTCGACGACTACGGCCGGGTGATCGTCCCCCACCTGATCCGCCTCGCCACGCTCGCCGACAGCGGACGGGCGACGCTGCGCGCGGGCCCCCTGCAGGCCGACTACAAGCGGCGCTGGCACGAGACGCGGGACCGGTGGATCGCCGCCGGAAGGACGCCCGGGCAGACCGAGTGGCCGCCGCCCCCGGAGCCCCCCGCCTTCGACGACGCCTTGTGCGAGCGGCTTCTCTCCCTCGCCCTCGACCGCATCGGGAACAACGCACCCCGCCGGCCGGTCGTCGTCTACGGGGCCGAGACCCCGCCCGAGACGATGGCCTACAACCGGGAGGTCCGCGAGGAGCAGCGCCTCCTTCGCCTCATCATCACGGACGGGAAGGCGACCCTGCAGGACAAGCTCGCGCGCTGGAAGGAGTGGTACGAGGCACGGAAGGCCGAGTGGGAGTACTCGTTCACGGACAAGGTACGAGTGACCTTGACCGAGACGCGCTTCTACAACTTCTGGCGCAACCTCGTGCACCTGGACCTCGGCACGTCGTACACCCATCGCAAGAAGGTCTGGGACCTCATCGCCGAGCGGATGCAGGTGTCCCTGACCCTCTCGCTCGGCTCGCTGCTCCTCGCCTACCTGATCAGCCTGCCCCTCGGCATCCTCTCGGCGGTCACCCACCGCTCGCCGAGCGACGTCGTCATCACCGTGCTGCTGTTCGCCCTCTACAGCTTCCCGACGATCTTCCTCGGCGTCCTCCTCGTGATCTTCTTCGGCATCGATCTCAAGTGGTTCCCGGTCTCCGGGTTCCAGGGGGTCGATCACGGCGGGTTGACGGTCCTCGGCAAGCTCCGCGACACCGTGTGGCATGTCGTGCTCCCGATGGCCACGCTGACGGTGGGCTCGCTCGCGTACTACTCTCGATTCATGAAAGCCGGCCTCCTCGAGGTCGTCCGCGAGGACTACGTGCGTACGGCCCGCGCCAAGGGGCTCTCGGAGTTCGTGGTCGTGGTGAAGCATGCCGTGCGCAACAGCCTGATCCCGATCATCACGCTCCTCGGCGCGTCCCTCCCGGTGCTCATCGGCGGATCGATCGTCGTCGAGTTCATCTTCGAGATCGACGGCATGGGAAAGCTCGCGCTCGAGGCGGTCACCAAGAGGGACTACGCCGTGATCATGGGCGAGAACATCCTTGCCGCGGTCCTCACGATGGTCGGCGTCTTCCTCGCCGACCTCGCCTACGCGGTCGTGGATCCGAGGATCTCGTACAAGTGACCTACGCGGAGATCGTCGTCGGGCAGTTCCGGAAGCACCGAGAGGCGGTGTGGTGCCTCCGCGCCTTCGCCGTGATCTTCCTGCTCGCCACCTACGCGCCATTCCTCGCGCTCGACGTTCCGTTCTACACCGATCTCCCGGGCGCACCCGCCGTCCCGTGGCTCTCGGCGCTCTTCGATCCCACCGTGTTCCCGCTTGCGGTCGACGGGTTCTTCAACCTGCTGATGGGAACGCTGCCCCTCCTGATCGTGCTCTGGCTCGTCGCTCGCCGGCGCAGGCTGCGCGCGGTGCTCGCGTGGTCCGTGCTCCACCTCATCCTGTTCCTCTGGATCGAGCAGGCCCGCGACGAGTGGAGGACACCGGTTCGCGACTACCCGCGCGAGGTGTTCGAGGCCAAGGCGAGCGCGGTGTTCCCGCCGGTGCGTCACCATCCCGGGAAGCGCGAGTCGCAGTTCAGCCTGACCAAGCCGTTCTCGAAGGGGAACCTTCAGCCGACCGCTCCCCCGCCGCCCGAGGAGCTCTGGCCCTACTACATCCTCGGCTCCGACAACCTCGGCAACGACGTGCTCACGCGCCTGCTCTACGGGGCGCGCGTGTCTCTCACGATCGGGCTGCTTGCGGTCGGGCTGGACCTGCTCCTTGGCGTGGCCCTGGGAGCGCTCGCGGGATACCTCGGCGGCTGGGTGGACGACCTCCTCATGTTCCTCGCGCAGGCCTTCCTCGTCATCCCCGTCCTGTTCCTCATCCTCTTCCTGATGTCGGTCGTGGAGAAGCCGTCCATCTACGCCATCGTCGTGGTGATCGCGCTCGTGGGATGGCCCGGCGTGATGCGTCTCGTCCGCGGCGAGTTCCTGCGGCAGCGCGAGATCGACTACGTGACCGCCGCGCGCGCGCTGGGCCTCCCGAACCGACGGATCATGTTCCGCCACATCGTGCCCAATACGCTGGCGCCCGTCTTCGTGTCCGCGACGTTCGGCGTCGCGGGAACGATCCTCCTCGAGTCCACGCTCGCGTTCCTCGGCCTCGGCGACCCGGGCGCGCCGTCGTGGGGGCAGATCCTGAAGATCGGCTACGAGAATCGCGATACCGGCCGGCATCTCATCTGGGCGGGCGGGCTCGCGATCTTCGCCGTCGTCCTCATCGTGAACGTCATCGGGGAGGCGCTTCGCGACGCGCTCGACCCGAAGCTACGACGGTAGCGCGGCGTGCGTGTGCACGTAGAGCGCGCCCTCCGCGCGCTC
>DASUFL010000056.1:0-94327 GCA_036274595.1 Candidatus Eiseniibacteriota bacterium
GCGGCCCAGCCGGCGCCTCGGGCAGAACTTCCTCATCGATCCGCGCGTCGCGGGGCGGATTGCCGCGCTGGTCGAGGACCCGATGGAGCGGGTCATCGAGATCGGCCCCGGATTGGGCGCGCTCACGATGCTGCTCGCGGCGACCGGGCGCGAGCTGACCGCGGTCGAGTTGGACCTGCGACTTGCCGAAGCATTGGAGGCGCGGCTAGCCCCGTGGCCCGCTGCGCGTGTGGTGCGCGGGGACATTCTGGAGCAGCGTGCCGAGGATCTCGCGACCGGCCCCGCGACCGTGGTCGCGAATCTCCCCTACTCCATCACCACGCCCGCGCTCGAGTGGATCGTGAGGCAGGGGGCGCGGGTGAGGCGCGCGGTCTTGATGGTGCAGCGCGAGTACGCGCAACGCTTGAGCTCCAGGCCGGGGGGCAAGGAGCACGGGTCGATCACCGTGTTCCTGCAGCTCCACGCGGAAGTGCGGGTGCTGTTCCGTGTGTCGCCTGGGGCATTCCATCCCAGGCCGGAGGTGGATTCCGTGGTGCTCGAGGTCGTGCCGCGGCCCTATCCAGGGACGACGGCGGAGGAGCGAGCCTCGGTCGAGCGCTTGGCGCGTGCCGGCATGGGCACGCGGCGGAAGACGCTCGCCAACGCGCTGGGGCGGGCGCTCGGGATGGAGGGGGCTGCCGTGCGGGCGTGGCTGAGAGCGGCCGGCGTGGACCTTGAGCGCCGAGGCGAGACGCTGACCGTGGACGAGTGGATCGCGGTCGCACGGCACGAGCGTGCGAACCGGACGAAGGGATGAAATTCTACCGTATCTGCGCGCTCATGGTCCCAACGGTCGTCCTCGTAGCCCTCGCGGCGCCGCGCCTCGCCACCCTTCCCGCGGTGGCCCAGGAGGTGATCCCTGACACGACCTTCGTGCCCAAGCCGCGCCAGCCGATCAGCTACTACACGTCATACGACCGCAATGTATCCCTCGTTTCGTGGCTGCAAACGCTCAGCTACGCGCACAATGCCAAACGCGTCTCATTCAACGTGAATGCCGGCGCGACCACGAGCAACGGCCTCCGAGGGCTGAAGACCGACGGATTCGACGGGGACGTGACCGGAAACGTGAACGTGATGGCCGCGCCCCACTGGACCTGGGCGCTCGACGGCCGCTTCGGCGTCAACACGAACAAGGACGATTTTTCGAGCACCAACCGCCGCCAGAACAGGCTTCAGCTGCGGACGCAATACCAGTTCAATCCGCTTCGCAACCTCTCCGCGATGGGACTCGTCTTCGCCGAGCTCCAGCAGGACCAGAGCGTCGGAGAGCGGACGATCCCGGTCGCTACGACCCGGTTTGGGAGCCACGTCGGCCGGGACTCGTCGTTCACCTCGGGACGCCGCGGTGGAGCGAGCGGGACGCTGACCTGGAAACCCGTGAATTGGTTCGAGGTCGGGGGGGCGGGGGCGACGACGCGCATCAATACCACGACCAACACCATGAAGCAGGAATTCTTCGATGCCTTGAGCGTAGGGGTCGCGGACTCGATCGCCCTGTCCGACACGACCACCACGTCGCCCAACGGTGACGAGCGACTGGATACCCACTTCACCATGACCGGCTTCCGGCGCACGACCCTCGGGCTGGTGTTACACACGAACAGCGCCGACCAGCAGTACTACGCACTGACGCAGCGGGGCCAGGAGAACTATCAGTACGGAACGCGATCTGCTTCGTTTCATGCAGAGACGATTCCCTTCACGGGATCCCAGGCGGTCCTCGACCTCGGCCTGGACCGGAGCTATCGCAATTACGAGCTACAGAGCAGGCTCAATAGCTTGACGCATGGGGCCAACGCGGGCGGGCAGTTCAGCGTCTACCGTACTCTTTCGCGCGCTTCGGTCGGTTTTCTGTTCACAAGGTCGAAAGCCGAGCGTCAGGTGACGCAGAACGGAACCGTGATCAACCGGGCGATGAATCTGAATGGCGCGCGGCGTGTCAATCGTCGTCTCTGGCTGGATGGCACGGGGTCTGTGTCCCTGTTCACGCGCCAGTACGTGGACAGCAAGTCGGACAAGGACGACGTCCGCGGCTATCTGAATGCGGGCGGCGGATACTTGGTGTCCGAACGCTGCAGCACCGCGGTCCACTTCTCCGTCAATCGAAGTCACGCAGTTGCGATCGCATTCGAAAGCAGCGGCGGCAACAACGTGCAAACTGCGTATCAGATGGATGCGGCACTGAAACTGAGGGCGAGCCCAACGTTCACCATCTATCAAAACTATCAGCTCAACGCCAACTATCTGATCTACGATTACGACGAGAAGCGGAATGCCCTAAACCGGATCCGGCGCATCGATACGACTCTTATCGACAGCCTCTTCACGTTTGCCACGCTCCGGCTCACGCACAACTTTTTCTTTCAGGATCGGGGGAGCTACACGCGCGCAGCCGAGGATGAGCCTCGCGAATACACGGTCGCTCAGGAGACCTACGCTCAGAGCCTCACAGCCTCGATCTCGGTTCGTCTCTTGCGAGGAGTGGTTGCGAATGCGACGCAATCGCTTGCGAACACCCGGAGTTACTTCCCAAATCCTGCGTCCAACACGAACCGGAACCGCTGGAACCTGAACCTGGGGGTGATCGTGGACCGTGATTTGCCGGGGGAGCTAAGGCTGAATGGGGCGGTACAGCGGATCGACGAGTACACCGAACGCCCCGGACCGCAGCCACCTCTTGATGTGGTGGATTACTGGATCGCAGGAATCACCCTCATGAAGGACTTCTGACCGTGACGTCGACGAAATGGATCTGGCGCGCCGCCCTGGCGGCAGCCTGTATGGCCGCGGGCGCCTGCGGCCTTTTCGAGACCCGCACCCCCGAGCAACCCCCTCCGCCGATCGTGGGCTGCCGGTCATTGACCTCCGGGACTCTGGCGGTGGTCCTAAACATTGAAGACTTCTACGGGCGGCTGTCAGGGCGAACTTGCTACGTCTCTACGCTCGATACCTCGTTCGTGTTCACGCCGGACCCTCAGGACCTATCTCTTTTTCTGCCTGACACGCCCTTTGCTGGTTGGGACGAGATTGTTGAGGGGGAGGTCAACCAGAGCATCGCCAACGAGGAGAAATTCATCGACGTGGACTTTATTACCGAATACGCGACCGCGATCATTTCCCCCGACCAGAACACGGAGCAACGTTTCTGGGACTACCAGGTGCGCGTCGCATTTCAGACTCCGCCTGACACCCTCCGATTCACGGGAAGGGCCGACTTGACCTTGCACCGGCAGAGCAACGGGGAGTGGAAGATCACAAGCTGGGTCGACCACAGGGCGGGTGCTGCCGTCGATTCCACCTGGGGCCGGCTGCGCGGTTCGCAACGGATATGAAACCCGGAGGAGGAGCCTGGGGTTGACAGAGGCGAAGCGGGCCGTTATCCTATTAATCAGCCGGGCCGAGACACCCAGAGAGGTTCCCCTGAATTCGGCTTCCTTCACCCGCATCAAACATCGCAACCTCCAGCAATGCTTTGGCTTGGCGGCTTTGCTTGTTGGGGCCGTCATCCTTGGCGCAGGCTGTATCTTCAGCCCGGACAAGGGCGAAAAAAAGGTAATCATCCCGCCAACGTATCCAGCCTTGGACAACCCGCAGCACGTTCTCGAAGCGTACATGATCGCCTATCAGCACCCGGACAGCGAGGAGGCTAAGGTGCTGTATGACCCGAACTACCTAGGGACTTCCGAGTCGCCGGACACGACGGTGACCTTCAGCCGCGAGTATGAAATCGCTCACATCGGTGCCTTGCAGCGAGCCACCACGATCTCATCCATTGTCCTCGAATTTGGTCCCACCATTACCTGGGTTCGCTTGAGCTCCGACGACCCCAGCCATCCGGAATGGGCGCAGTATCAGATCCCCAGTTGGCATCTGGATATCAATGACGGTCAGACGCTGTACAGTGCTCAGTCCACAGATCCGATCACGTTCTCGTTCGCGCCGACCGTTTCAGCCCCTGGCGACACACTCTGGAAGATCATTCGCTGGAAAGAGACGGTAACCTCAGGGGCCTAGCCCCCCTCGTCTTGACACTCCCCTCCGGCCGCTCCTAAACTGCGGCCGGAGTTTCTGTTTCCGCGTCGCACCGCACCCGCTCCCCTCGAGAACCGGTGGCCCGTAAGTCGCGCAAGGCACCCCGCGGCGGCCAGAGAGGCATTCCCTGGCTCTGGGTGATCGCGGCTGTCGTCCTCGTGGCTGCCGCCTTCGCCATCGCGCGCCATCACGGGCGTCCGTTCGGGGGCGCGATGAGCCCGGGCAAGACCTCGCGAGCCGCGCTCGCCGAGCCCACGCCTCAACCCGCCTCCGCCGACGAGCCCTTCCTTCCCATCGAGGTCAAATCCGACTGGGATCGCATGCGGCTCCGCACGGAGTCCGAGTTCCTCCGGATCGCCAAAGGCAGCGACCGCGCCGCGCTCAACCGCCTCACGAGCCGCACGCTCCGCGGCGCGCTCGGGGACGCGGGCGTCACGCGCGAGATGATCGACGAGCGCCCTGGAGCGGCGGTGGCGGCCGGTGTCGCGGCGGCGCCGGTCCAGTGGCGGATCCAGGTTCCGCCGCGGGCGTCCCTCTTCAGGATCAACGACGCGGTGGCGCAGGCGATGGAAGTGCTCGGCGGCGATGTGATCAGCGGGCGCGAGCGCCCCGGGCGCGTCATCGGCACCGCGCTCGATCTCCGCGTCGGCTACGGCGACCGGGTCACCCACGCGATCGTGGTCGAGCCGAATCCGGACCTTTCCGACACGGGGAGCGAGATCGCGTTCGTGGTCACCGACCTCGATCCGGCGAGCGGGCCGCTCTTCCGGTCCTTCATGGAGAGCAAGATCCCGTTCACGATCGCGCTCCGGCCGGACATTCCGCACGCGGGGCGCGCGGCGCGCGCGGTGAAGGACGCCGGGCGCGAGCTCTTCCTCCATCTGCCGATGGAGCCGCGCGGCTACCCGCGCGTCGATCCGGGCAAGAACGCCATCCTCCTCGACCTCTCGCGCGTGGAGATCGAGGAGCGCATCAGCCGGAGCCTGGGCGCTCTGGGCGACCCGCAGGGCATCGTGACGCGAATGGGGAGCGCGGCCGTGAACGATCCGGACGTGATGCACGCGGTGCTCGGCGAGGTGAAGCGCCGGGATCTCCTCTTCGTGGATGCGCACGGCGCCGGCCCGAGCGTGGTCGAGGATACGGGCGAGGAGATGGGCGCTCGCACGTTGACCCTCGGCGGCACGCTCGACACGAGCGGCTCGCCGGCGGCGATCCGCGCTCGCCTGGACCAGCTCATCCAGACGGCCCAGCAGCGCGGCGCGCTGGCGGTGGGGATCCGTGCGAACGCCGTCGTGCTCACCGTGCTCGAGGCGGAGCGGGACAAGCTCGAGAAGGAAGGCGTCGCCATCGTGCCCGCGTCGAAGCTGGTTCTGTGACCCTCCCCACCGAGCTCAGCGTCAACGTCGACCACGTCGCCACCCTGCGCCAGGCGCGCGGGGGCCACGAGCCCGACCCCGCGCGCGCGGCCGTGCTCGCGCTCGATGCGGGCGCGGCGGGCATCACGGTCCACCTGCGCGAGGACCGCCGCCACATCCAGGATCGCGATCTCGAGGCGATCCGCGCGCTCAGGCGCGGGGATCTCAATCTCGAGATGGCGCTCACCGACGAGATGGTCCAGATCGCGATCGCGACCCGCCCGGAGCGGGTGACGCTCGTTCCCGAGCGCCGCGCGGAGCTGACCACCGAGGGCGGCCTCGATCTCCATCGGGATCCAAAGCGCCTCAACCAGGGCTGTGCGAAGCTCGTCCAGGCCGGGCTCACGCTGAGCCTCTTCCTCGATCCCGACCCCGAGATCGCCGCGCTCGCGCGAGACACGGGCGCCACGATCGTCGAGATCCATACCGGCCACTACGCGAACGCGCGCGGCGCAGACTCCTTGGAGCGCGAGCTCCACCGAGTAGCGCAAGCCGCCCAAGCGTTCGAAGCCGCGGGCCTCAAAGTCCACGCCGGCCACGGACTCAACACCACGAACGTCGGGCCGCTTCTCCAGCACTACCGCTTCGGCGAGATGTCCATCGGCCACCACATCATCTCGCGCGCGATCGAGATCGGGATGACGCGCGCGGTCCGCGAGATGATCGAGGCGCTCACCGCCGCCTGATTCGAGTCCCCGTCAGGAGAGCGCCCCCGTTACTTCGAAGTATCTCCCTCGCAACATAGCCGTCACGCCCCCCGCCTAGAATCCCTCCAAACTCCAGCTGGGAGCCTTGTCTCCGTCCGCGCGTCCGACCGAAACATGCCGAATCCTTGTGGAGTCGAGCGGTGGAGCGTGGACGGGACGGGCTTGCCGGCGGCTACTTCATGGTGCGGGGCGCGGGATTACAGACGTAACAGTGAAGGAATGCGTTCGTAACATTCCGTTTACCGAACGCGCGTAGTTTCGCCCCTGACGAACGTGGTCCGGCGCGCGGGGCAGGCGCCTCGATGCGTGGAGACGGGCCGGCGTCACAGGGAGCCGAAATGAGGCCGAACGCAGTAGCTTGGCTGCTGGCAGTCAGCGTCGTCGCGATCACCGCGGGCTCCGCCTTCGCACAGACGGACACCACCCGCACCGCCCCGTTGCCTCCGCCCCCGCCGGTCACCGGGACGGAGCCCGACTTCCCGCGCGGCCGCATCAGCGGTCTCGTCTTCGGCGACCTCTACTACAACCTGGCCGGCGACCCGGCGCACCACTACAACGCGGCTGGCGCGGACAGCGGCAAGAACTACATCGACGGCTCGCCCCTCAGCGCACCGACGCCGATCACGAAGGACCTGAACGGCGCCCAGCTCCGCCGGGTCTACTTCCAGCTCGACAACGATCTCTCGATCAAGTACTCGACCCGGTTCCGTCTCGAGGCTGACAGCAAGGAGCTGACCTCGGGCGGGAAGATCGGAATCTTCGTCAAGGCCGCGTACCTCCAGGCCAAGGACTGGATTCCGCGGGGGAACGCGTTCCTCGGCATGACGAACACGCCGACGTTCGAGAACTCCGAGGAATTCTGGGGCTACCGCCCGATCGAAAAGACGATCGTCGACTTCCGCGGCCTCTCTTCCGCATCCGACCTGGGCGTCTCGCTCAAGGGCTTCCTCGACGGCGGCCACAAGATCGGCTACTCGGGCATGGTCGGAACCGACACCGGACAGAGGCCCGAGAACAACAGGCAGAAGCGCGCGTATCTCTCCATCCCGCTCCGGCCGATCGAGGACCTTCGCATCGAGCCGTACGTCGACTACGAGTGGATCCGGACCTCGGGGACCGTCCCGGGAGAGCATGACCGCGCCCTTTACAAGCTCTTCGCCGGCTATGAGCTCAAGCGCATGGCGATCGGTGGCGAAGCATTCAAGCAGGTCGTCCATGGTACTGCGACCTCTTCCGTCAACACCTATCCGGTGGGCTACTCCGTCTTCGCCCGGTTTGCCGGGACCGCCAAGCTGCATGCGTACGCCCGCTACGACAAATTCCAGCCAGACACCAAAGGCGCGAACCGCGTCGACCAGAGCCTCTACATCGCGGGGTTCGACTGGGAGCCGTACAAGGACGTGCACTTCATGCCCAACATCGAGTCCCTGCAGTACGACGCGCGCGGCACGGCGGTACCGCCGGGCCACCACGACACGCAGGCTCGGATCACGTTCTACTACCGGTTCTCCAAGCCCTGACACCCTGACGACAAGGAGCTGACGTCATGAACCGAACCACACGCACCTTCGGCGCCGCGCTCGCGCTGGCCCTGATCGCGGCCTTCGCGTCCGGTTGCCTCCGCGCAGTAGCGATAGGAGAGAAGTCATGAAGGCAACCAGGATCCTGGCCGCCGCGCTCATCGCCGCGGCTCTCACGGGATGCACCGGAGGGGGGAAAGCTCCCTCCGTGGGGCTCACCGGCGCGGGAGCAACGTTCCCCTATCCGATCTATTCCAAGTGGTTCGAGATGTACCACGAATCGACCGGCGTCCAGATCAACTACCAGTCGATCGGCTCGGGGGGCGGCATCCAGCAGCTCAAGGCGGGCACGGTCGATTTCGGCGCGAGCGACGCGCCGCTCAACGACGAGAAGCTCGCGGAGATGCCGCATCCGGTCCTCCACATCCCGACCGTGGCGGGCGCGGTGGTGCTCGCGTACAACCTGCCGGAGCTCACGCAGCCGCTCCAGCTCACCCCGCAGGCCCTGGCTGGAATCTTCATGGGCACGGTGAAGACCTGGAACGATCCCGCCATCCAGGCGGCCAACCCCGGCGTGGTGCTCCCCGCCACGGCGGTGCTCGCGGTGCATCGCTCCGACGGGAGCGGGACGTCGAACATCTTCACGACGTATCTCTCGGCGGTCAGTCCCGACTGGAAGACCAAGGTCGGAGCGAACACGTCGGTCGCGTGGCCCGCCGGAGTGGGCGCGAAAGGCAATGAAGGCGTCACGGGCCAGGTGAAGCAGACGCCGGGCTCGATCGGCTACGTCGAGCTCGCATACGCGAAGCAGAACAGCCTCGCGACGGCCAAGCTCCAGAACTCCTCGGGCGCGTTCATCGAGCCCTCGCTCGCGTCGACGACGGCGGCCATCCGGGCCTCCGCGCAGGCGCTCGCGGCGGACGTCCGCGCACCCACGGTCGACGCGGCCGGGCCGGACGCCTACCCGATCGCGGCGCTCACGTTCATCCTCGTGTACGAGGACCAGAAGGACGCCGCGAAGGGGAAGGAGATCGCCAACTTCCTCCACTGGGCCATCCATCAAGGGCAGGATGAGGTGGAGGCGCTCCAGTACGCGCGCCTTCCCGCCGAGATCGTGACGGTGGACGAGGCCTCGATCGCCAAGCTCACTTCCGGCGGCAAGCCCCTGGCCGCGCGATGAGACGACCCCTACCGCCGCGGCGGCGCGGCCCGACGGTCGACAGTGTCTACCGCGTCGTGCTCGCGTCGGCCGCGGCGGTGGTCTTCGTCATCGTGGCGCTCATCGTGGTCGAGGTGGCCCATGGCTCCATGCCGTCCATCCGGGCGCTCGGGTTCGGGTTCCTCATCCAGACCCAGTGGGATCCGGTCGCCGACCACTACGGCGCGCTCCCCTATCTCTACGGCACGCTCGTCTCCTCGATCCTGGCGCTCATCCTCGCGGTGCCGCTCGGCCTCGGGAGCGCCGTGTTTCTCGCGGAGCTGGCCAAGGGAAAGGTCGCCGCCACCGTCTCCTTCGTGATGGAGCTCCTCGCGGCCATCCCGAGCATCGTGTACGGCATCTGGGGCTTCTTCGTGCTCGCGCCCTTCTTGCGCACCGTGCTGGAGCCCTGGCTCATCGCGAACTTCGGCTACCTCCCGCTCTTCCGCGGCACGCCGTTCGGGATCGGCATGCTGAACGCGGGCATCGTGCTCGCCATCATGATCGTCCCGACCATCGTCTCCATCTCGCGCGAGGTGCTCCTCGCGATCCCGCGCTCACTCCGCGAGGGCTCGCTCGCGCTCGGCGCCACGCGCGCGGAGGCGATCGGGATCACGCTCGACGCGGCCAAGCCCGGAATCCTGGGCTCGATCGTGCTCGCGCTCGGGCGCGCACTGGGCGAGACGATGGCGGTCACCATGGTGATCGGGAACACGAACCGGATCTCGGCCTCGCTCCTCGACCCCAGCGCCACCATGGCGAGCGTCATCGCGAACGAGTTCACCGAGGCGACAGGCGCCCTCTATCTCTCCGCGCTCATCCAGATCGCGCTCGTGCTCTTCGCCGTGACCATCGTGGTCAACGCGCTCGCGCGCGGCCTCGTCTGGCTCACGACCGGCGGGCGCCGCGACATCGCGGCGGCGGCATGACCCCGGCGGCCGAAGCCATGACGCCGCCCGCCTGGGTGGACCGCACGCCGCGCGCGGTCCAGCTCTGGCGCGCGGCGCTCAACAAGATCGTGCTCGGCGCGTGCATCCTCGCGGCGGGGCTCGTCGTGCTCCCGCTCGTCCTGATCGTGGGGTATCTGGTCGCGAACGGGCTCGCGGGGCTCAATCTCGCGTTCTTCACCCACATGCCCAAACCGGTCGGTGAACCGGGGGGAGGCATGGCGAACGCGATCGTGGGCACGCTCCTCGTGGTGGGCGTGGCGGCTGCCATGGCGCTTCCGCTGGGCATCTCCGCAGGGGTGTATCTCGCGGAGTACGGCCGGGGCCGGTTCGCCACGCTGGTCCGCTACACGACCGACGTGCTGAGCGGCGTTCCGTCGATCGTGGTCGGGGTGGTCGCGTACGGGCTCGTGGTGGTCCCGATGGGGCGGTTCTCCGGTTTCGCGGGGAGCGTGGCGCTCACGATCCTCATGCTGCCGCCCATCATCCGCGCCACCGAGGAAATGGTGCGGCTCGTGCCCCAGTCCTACCGCCAGGCCGCGCTCGCCCTGGGAGCCCCGCGGTGGAAGACGACGCAGCAGATCGTGCTCCCGGCCGCACGGGCGGGGATCGTGACGGCGAGCATGCTGGCGGTGGCGCGCGCGGCGGGCGAGACGGCGCCGTTGCTCTTCACCGCGCTCGGAAACCGGTTCTGGTCGCTCAGGATGGATCAGCCGATCGCGACGCTGCCGGTCTTCATCTACGACTATGCGAAGGCGCCCTACACGGATTGGAATCGGCAGGCGTGGACCGGGGCGCTGGTCCTGGTGCTCCTGGTGACTTTGATCTCGCTCGCTCTTCGGCTTACCGTCCGGCGGGTTCGCGACCGCTAGACTTCTCCGGTTCTTCGTCGGCGTGGTGCTTGATGACCCGCGCCTCGGCCACGAAGATCGTCTCTTCGGCCACGTTGGTGGCCAGGTCCGCCACGCGCTCCAGATTGCGGCTCGCGAGCACGAGCTCGAGCGACTGGGGCACGATCCCAGGGTCGTGGACCATCTCCGAGGAAAACTTCGCGAAGATCTGCGCCTTGAACGTGTCGATCTCGGCGTCGCTCTCGCAGACCCGTTTCGCGAGCGCCGCGTCGTGGCCCAGCCAGGCGGAGACCGCGTCCCGGAGCATGCGCATCGTCCGCTCGCCCATGGACATGACTTCGGCCATCCCCTTTCCGGGGGGAAGCGCGGCGAGCTTCTGCGCGCTCTGCGCGAGATTCACCGCGTGATCCCCCATCCGCTCGAGGTAGTTCGAGACGCGGATCGAGGCCACGAGGAATCGGAGGTCGCGCGCGACCGGCTGCTGGAGGCCGAGGAAGTCGAGGCACCGGCGCTCCACCTCGAGCTCGATCCGGTCGATCGGCTCGTCCTCGTCCACGACCTCGCGCGCGAGGCGGGGATCGCGGCGATGGATCGCCTCGAGCGCCTTCGACAGCGCGGTCTCCACGCGTCCCGCCATCTCGCCCAGGCGATCCTGGAGGGTGTGGAGATCGTGGTGGAAGTGACGTTCCATGACGTGGACCTCGAAGCTTCGGGGCGCGTACGGGAGGACGCGGATCAACCGAAGCGGCCGGTGATGTAGTCCTCGGTCAGCCGCTCGCGCGGCGACGTGAACAGCGTGCGCGTGGGCCCTTCTTCGATGAGCTTCCCGTTGAGCATGAAGGCGGTTTCATCGGAGACCCGCGCCGCCTGCTGCATATTATGCGTCACGATCGCCACCGTGACGCTGGATTTGATTTCGAGCACCAGCTCCTCGATCTTGGCCGTGGCCGTGGGATCGAGGGCCGAGGCGGGCTCGTCGAGGAGCAGAACCTCGGGCTCCACCGCGAGCGCCCGGGCGATGCAGAGCCGCTGCTGCTGCCCGCCGGAGAGGCTGAGGGCGGAGCGGTTCAGCCGGTCCTTCACCTCGTCCCAGAGCGCCGATCGACGGAGCGCGGATTCCACGATCTCCTCGAGCTTCCGACGATTGCCGATCCCCTGGAGCCGGGGCCCGTACGCCACGTTCTGGAAGATGGACATCGGGAATGGATTGGCGCGCTGGAAGACCATGCCCACGCGGCGCCTCAGTGCCACGAGATCGGTCGAAGATCCGAGGACGTCCTGCCCGTGGAAGAGAATCGATCCGTCGTAGCGAACCGGCGGGAAGAGGTCGTTCATCCGGTTGAAGCATCGAAGGAGCGTCGACTTTCCGCACCCGGAGGGCCCGATGATCGCGGTGATCCGGTTCACTCCGATCGCGAGATCCACGCCCTTGAGGGCGTGATGGGGGCCGTACCAGAGCGACAGATTCTGGGTCTTGAGAACCGGCTCCAGGGCGGTCGACGCGGCTGCCTGCGCGTTCATGGAAGGCTCCGGGGCCTGGTACGGGGGCGCCGCGGCGGCCGGGTTCGGTCTGACGTTGAGGAGCGCGGTCCGTGCCATGCATTCATGCTAGTCGACCCCCCGCGCCCGGCCATGTCGGACTTGTTACGATCCGGTTACGCCGCCCCGGGCTCTGCGATGCCCGGATTCGGTGTCGACCCGACCGGTCCAGCGGCCGGGATCTCGAACCAGAACGTGCTTCCCTCCCCGAGCTTGCTCTCGACCCCGAGCTTTCCCCCGTGGAGCTGGACGACGTGCTTCACGATGGAGAGCCCGAGCCCTGTCCCGCCCTGGTCCCGCGAGCGGCCCCGGTCGACCCGGTAGAACCGCTCGAAGAGACGGGGCAGATGCTCCGCGGACACACCCCGCCCGGTGTCGATCACCATGACGCGCACCAAGTCCTGGCCCACGGGCTCGACCCTCAACGTGATCGACCCCGCTTCCGTGTACTTGACCGCGTTGTCGAGGAGGTTGCGAAGCGCGAGCTCGAGGCGCTTCCGGTCCACGCGCGCGTGGACGCCGGGGCGCGCCTCCACCGCGACCTCGAGCCCGCGGCGTGCGGCGAGCTCCGCGAAGGTGGACCCGAGATCGCGCGCGACCAGTCCCAGATCCCAGTCCTTGAGCTCGAGCGGCGCGTCCGGACGTTCCAGGTCCGCCAGCTCGAGCAGGTCCACGACGAGCGCTTCGAGCCGGGAGGCTTGATCGCGGATGGTTTCGACGAAGCGCACGCGATGCGTCGCATCGTCGAGCGCCCCGCCGAGGAGCGTCTCCGCATAGCCGCGGATCGAGGTGAGCGGGGTGCGGAGCTCGTGGGACGCGTTCGCGACGAACTCCCGCCGGAGCGCCGCCATCGTCTTCTCGGGGCCGAGGTCCTCCACGCTCAGAAGCAGCGATTCGGGGCGCGACCCTTCCACCGCGATCGGCGTGACGCGCGCCTCGTACTCGCGGCGTCCGCCGCGATAGAGCGTGACGTCGCGCACCAGCCCGCGGCCGTGGCGGAGCGCGTCGAGGGTGATCTGCTCGAGCGCGGGCTGCCTCGCGGCGGAGAGCCGCACCTCGCCCCGCGGCGCAGCGAGCCCCATCATGTCCCAGAAGAGCGCGTTCGCGTGGCGGATCGTGAGGTCGGGCTCGAGGAGCGCCAGGCCGAGCGGCAGGTGTCCGAGGATCGACTCGCCGGCGTCGCGCTCCGCACGGAGCTCGAGGACGCGCGCCTTGTGCGTCATCGCGAGGTCGTTGAGCGCGCGCGCGAGCTGGCCTACTTCATCGTGCTCGTCCACCGGCGCGAGGGACGCGAGATCGCCCCCGGCCTGCGCTTCCGCGCTCTCCGCAACCGTCGCGAAGCGCCGGTCCAGGGAGCGGAACGAGAGAAATCCCACCACGAGCGCGGCGCCGAAGAGGACGAGAGGTAGGGCGACCGCCGCGGCGAGGCCCGCCGCGAGCGCGCCCGGCATGAGCCACGCGGTCAGGAGGGCGGCCGCGACGAACGCGAGTGCGAGCCTCGTGAACGGCTTCCGCGTGAGCGAGCGCACGGCCTCAGCGTACACCGCCCCGGCGCTCGAGGTGGGACCTATCCCTTGGGGAGCTCGGCGGCGTATCCGACGCCGGTCACGGTCCGGATGAGGGAGGCTTCCTTGCCCAATTTGGCGCGCAGGCGGCGCACGTGGACGTCCACGGTGCGCGTCTCGCCGAAGTAGCCGAGACCCCAAACCTTGTCGAGGAGCTGCTCGCGCGTGAAGACGCGCCCCGGACGCTCGAGCAGGTACTCGAGCAGGCGGTACTCGGTCGGCGTGAGGCGAAGCTCGCGCTCGTTCATGAACACCTGGTGGCGCTCCCGGTCGAACCGGAGCGGTCCGATCTCGGTCGGCGCGATCCGCTCCTCGCCGCGCGTCCGGCGCAAGATCGCGCTCACGCGGGCCACGAGCTCCTTGGGTGAGAACGGCTTCGTCAGGTAGTCGTCCGCGCCATGCTCGAAGCCGACGAGCTTGTCCATCTCGGTGCCGCGCGCGGTGAGGATGAGCACGGGGAGCGTGCGCGTGCGGGACTCGGCCCGGATGGCGCGGAGGACTTCCAGGCCGCTCTTGTGCGGGAGCAGGAGATCGAGGACGAGGAGATCGGGAGGCGACTGGAAGACACGCTCGAGCCCCGATTCGCCGTCGCGCTCGGAGAGAACGCGGTATCCCTCGCGAGACAGGTTGTAGCTCACCAGCTCGCAGATTTCAGGCTCGTCGTCGATGACCAGAATCGTCGAGCGTGCGGTCGTCGGCACCTTGGCCCCGTGTCGGGCAGCGGGTCGTCGTGAGATCGACGTCGGCGAGTCTACCATGCGCGCGACGCTACGCCCGGTCGGTTACCGTCGCGCGACGGCCTCGTGTCCAAGCGGTTACGTCCTGCGGGCCGTGTGGCATCGCACCGGCCGGCGTGGCACACTCCGGCCCGTGCGTCCCTCCCGGATCGCGCTCGTCCTCGTCCTCGCGGTCGCTCTCAGGCTCGTGCACGTGAGCGCCCCGATTCTCGGGGTCCACTCCTGGCGCCAGGCCGACACCGCCGCCATGGCGCGGAACTTCCACGAGAACGGCTACCGGTTCCTGTACCCGCAGGTGGACTGGGGCGGCTCCGGACCGGGCTACGTCGAGTGCGAGCTTCCCGCGTTCCCCTACGCGGTCGCGCTCGCGTACAGCCTCTTCGGTCCATGGGAAGGGTGGGGACGCCTTCTCGCGGCGCTCCTCTCCGCGCTCACGGCCTACCTTCTGTACCGCCTCGCGCGCGACGCCTACGGCGACGAGCGGGCGGCGCTCGCGGGGGCGTTCGTGTTCGCCGTCCTCCCGCTCTCCGTCTACTACGGGCGCGCGTTCATGCCGGAGGCCGCGATGCTCTGCGCGAGCGTCGCCGCGCTCCATGCGTTCGATCGGTGGACCACCACGGGCTCGAGGCGCTGGTATCTGCTCGCGGCGGCGGCGACCGCGACGGCCTGCCTCCTCAAGCTCCCCTGTCTCTACCTCGGGCTTCCGCTCCTCTACCTCGCGTGGCGGACCTGGGGACCCGGGCTCGCGCGCCGCGCCGATCTCTGGCTCTTCCTCGCGCTCGTCCTCGCTCCGGTCGCGCTCTGGTACGCGCACGCGCACGCTCTCTATCGGGGCGGCGGGGTCACCTTCGGGATCTGGGAATACGGCTCGGACAAGTGGGGCAACTGGCGGCTCGTGGCGAGCGGTGGGTTCTGGAACGGCGTCCTGTCGCGGAGCCTCGCCGAGCGCCATCTCACCTGGGCGGGCGTCCCGCTCGCGTTGGCCGGGCTCCTCCTCCCTCGTCGTGGACGCCGGGCGGGTCTGGTGGACTGGTGGCTCCTGGCGCTCGGCGTCTACCTCGTCATCGTGGCGCGCGGAAACTACGTCCACGAGTACTACCAGCTCCCCTTCCTACCCCCGCTCTCGATCGCGATGGGGCGCGCGATCGCGGCCGCATTCGCGCCCGGGGCCCGCCGGCGCGCGCGCGCGGGCGCCGCGATGGCGCTCGTGGTCGCGATTCTCGTCCTGAGCGGCACGAGGCTCGCATCCTACTGGCGTCGCGAGGATCCCGCGCGGTCGCCGCTCTACCGGCTTGCCCGCCAAGTCGATCGACGAATTCCCCCCCAGGCTCGCATCGTCGCGCTCGACGAAGGGAATCCGACGCTCCTCTACCTCGCCCATCGCAAGGGATGGCACGCGAGCCCCGGGGATCTCGCCCCGGACTCGCTCCGGGCCCGCGCGGCGGAGGGGGCGATGTACGCGGCCGGGCTCAGGCGGGATCTCCGCGGCTCGGGCGCGACCCAGAACGCCGTCCGCGCCGGGCTTGCGCGCGACCTCCTTGCGGCCGATCCCGAAGGATTCCTTCTCCAGCTCACGGGTCCGGGCGCACCCGGAACCTCCGGCAGATGAATCTCTTGGATTGACTTGCCCCCCTCCGCTCGGGTAGATTCCGGCGTTCTCATTTCATCGACGCGCATCGGCTTTGGGGGTAGGGCGTGACACCGAGCGACCGCCGCAAGCTGTTCGGAACGCTGATCGGGCTGGCCATCTGCATCTGGGCGCTCTGGCCGACCTTCACCTTCTATACATTGAGCCCGGCCGAGCGCCGGGAAGTGCTCCAGGCCCGGCCCGCCTCGGCCACCAACGAAGTCGATCGCGCCCGCCTCGAGAAGATGGCCAAGCTGCGCGACGGCGCGATCAAGCTCGGCCTCGACCTCCAGGGCGGCATGTATCTCCTCCTCGAGGTGGACAAGTCGAAGCTCGGCGCGGCCGAGGCGAAGAACGCCGTCGATCAGGCCATGCAGATCATCCGAAACCGAATCGACCAGTTCGGCGTGGCGGAGCCCACCATCCAGAAGCAGGGCGACAACCGGATCCTGGTCCAGCTCCCCGGCCTCCTCGACCAGGGGCGCGCCAAGGAGCTGATCGGCCAGACCGCGCTCCTCGAGTTCAAGATCGTCAAGACGGACGACGAGGCGCACGCGCTCTTCAACCGGATCGACGGCTACTTCACGCGGAAGATGGGCGGCGCGGCCGCCGATACCACCGGACCGGACTCGCTCCGGCATCCGTTCACCGGCCGCTTCCTCACGGTCGCGCAGGGCTCGGAGAGCTTCGCGCTCTCGTCCGAGGTCGCCGCGATCGACTCCATGCTCACCGTGCTCCGGTCCGACTCCACGTTCACGATGGACGCCGCGATCGCGTGGGACGCGCACGAGACGGAGCTCCAGGGTCGGAGCGGGCGGAATCTCTACGTCGTCGACCGGGAGCCGCAGATGAGGGGGACCGAGGTGGCGAGCGCGCAGATGCGCCTCGACCTCGACCAGGAGCGTCCGGGATCGCCGGGCGTCGCTTTCAACCTCACGAGCAAGGGGGGCGCCATCTTTGCCGACGTCACCTCCCGCAACGTGCAGCGGCGGCTCGCCATCGTTCTCGACAATCGCGTGCAGTCGGCGCCGAACATCCGCGAGCGGATCCCGGGCGGACACGGCTCGATCACGGGCTCGTTCACCGAGGAGGAGGCGCAGAACCTCTCCATCGTGCTCCGCTCCGGCGCGCTCCCGGCCCCGGTCAACATCGTCGAGGAGCGGAGCGTGGGCGCTTCGCTCGGCCAGGACTCCATCGAGAAGGGCATCCGTGCCGGCGCGGTCGGCGCGCTGCTCGTCATCGTGTTCATGATCGTCTACTACCGCCTCTCGGGTCTCGTCGCCGTCGCCGCGCTCCTCCTCAACATCATCGGCCTCCTCGCCGCGATGGCCGGGTTCCACGCGACCCTGACCCTGCCCGGCATCGCGGGCATCGTGCTCACGATCGGGATGGCGGTGGACGCGAACGTGCTCATCTTCGAGCGCATTCGCGAGGAGCTCCGGAACAAGCGCACCGTGCTCAACGCGATCGACATGGGCTATTCGCGCGCGTGGCGCACCATTCTGGACGCCCATGTGACGACGCTCCTCTCGGCGGTCGCCCTCATGTCGTTCGGCACGGGCCCGATCCGGGGATTCGCGATCACGCTCTCGATCGGTCTCATCATCAACATGATCACCGCCGTCTTCGTCTCGAAGATGATCTTCGACGCCTGGTCGCTAAGGCGGAAGGTCAGCACCATCAGCATTTAGCTAAGGAGAACCGGTGCTCGAAATCCTCCATGGCGTGAACGTCGACTGGATGAGCAAGAGGCACATCGCCTACTGGTTCTCCGGCATCTGCGTCGCCATCTCCATCGTCTCCCTGATCATGCACGGCGGTCCGCGCTACGGCGTCGACTTCACGGGCGGAACGCTGATCGAGCTCCAGGTGACCCCGCCGCTCCCGGTCGACAACGTCCGGCGCGCGGTGGACCAGGCGGGCTTCACGGGCTCGGAGATCCAGGCGCTCAACGTCCCCGGCCAGTACCTCGTGCGCATCGGTCTGACCGAGCTCCACCACCTCGACCCCGCTCCGCGCGTCCGCGAGGCGGTCGCCGTCACCAATCCCGGCTCGACGGTCGAGATCCGGAAGGTCGAGACCGTGGGCCCCCGCGTCGGGAACGAGCTCCGTGGGAGCGCCCTCAAGGCGATCTTCCTCGCGCTCGGCCTGATCCTGGTCTACGTGGCCTTCCGGTACGACTGGCGCTACTCGCTCGGCGCCGTCATCGCGCTCTTCCACGACGTCTTCATCGCCCTGGGCGCCGTCTCGATCACGAACAAGGAAGTCACGCTGACGATCGTGGCCGCGCTCCTCACCATCGCCGGCTTCTCGATCAACGACACGATCGTCGTCTTCGACCGGATCCGGGAGCGGAAGCAGACGCTCCGCCGCGAGCATCCGACCAAGATCATGAATCTCGCGGTCAACGAGACGCTGAGCCGGACCATCATCACGTCGTTCACCGTCTTCCTGACCGTGCTCGCTCTCTACCTCCTCGGAGGCGAGGTGCTCCACGACTTCTCGTTCACGCTGCTGGTCGGCATCGTGTTCGGCACCTACTCCTCGGTCTACGTGGCCAGCGGTCTCGCCCTCGACACCCAGCTCTACCTCGAGGGACGGGGACTGCGCCGCAGGCAGGCTCCCGCCCCGACGAAGACCGCGAAAACGCGCGGATAAGGGCGCCGGGCTCCGCCGCGCCGCGCGCGGAACGGAGGATCGCAGCATGGCTCGACCGCGAAGAGGGTTGGGTTGGAGCGCCGTGACGTTGGCCGCGGCCGCGCTCCTCGCATCCCCTCACGCCGCGCGGTTCGCCACGGCCGAGGAAGCTCCCCCGCCCGCCGACACCGCACCCCCTCGCGTCGAGGATTCGCCGCTCAAGCTCTTCGCCGCGGTGGAAGATGCGTGGATCGCATCGGACGCCGAGCGCCTGGCCGATATGGTGGACACCACGGCCGTGCGCATCACGCTCGAGCCGGGCACCCCGCCGACGTCCGCCGTCACGCGCAACGCCGCCCTCTTTCTCTTCCGCGACCAGCTCCGCCTCGTGAAGACGAGGTCCTTTCGGGTGACGCGGCTCGAGATCGCGCAGAAGTCGAAGCCGACCGCGACCGCCACCGCGACCTGGAGCGCGGACTGGGGAGGCCGGCGCGGCGTGCGCGACTTGAAGGTGTTGTTCGTCGCCGTGCCCGTGGGGAGCCGCTGGGTTTTGACCGAGGTTCGAGCCAACGACTGATCGTTCTCCCTCCGACTCCGCAGGTCGACCGTGTCCGACTCCCGCTCCGAACACACCACCGCCGACGTTCTCTTCGCTTCCGATCTGCACGGGCACACGGGCCTCTACCGCGAGCTGCTCGAGACCGCGTGGCGGCTCCGCGTCCGCGCGGTGATCCTCGGGGGCGACCTCGCCCCGCACGCGGACGTCGCGACGCAGCGGCGCTTCTACGAGGAGTTCCTCGTCCCGCTCCTTCGCGACTACCGGGGTAAGCCGGGGGCGGCGGAGATCTTCCACATCCCGGGAAACGACGACTGGAAAGCCTCCCTCACCCCGCTCCTGGAAGCCCCGCTCTCCGGCACGCACGCGATCCACGGCCGCGTGATTCCCTTCCTCGACCATGGCTTCATCGCCGGCCTCGCGTCGGTTCCGATCACGCCGTTTCCCATGAAGGACTGGGACCGGTGGGAGGAGGGACTTGCGGCGGCGGCCAAGATGGAGGGCTTCCGGAGCGAGCCGGACGGGGGCCTTCGCGCCTACACGTTCCGCGGCCGCGAGCGGCGCGAATCGCTGGTCGCGGATCTCGACGCGCTGGAGCGGGAGATGCCCGCGGACGGCGTGGCGCCTTTGATCTGCGTCTTCCACGGGCCGCCCTACGGCACCGCGCTGGATCAGATCGCCCGCGGGGTGCACGTGGGGTCGCACGAATCCCGGCGATTCCTGGAGCGGCGGCGTCCCCTGCTCGGGCTCCACGGCCACATTCACGAGTCTCCGGCGACTTCGGGCCGATTCGCCGAGCGGCTGGGCCGTACGATCTGCATCAATGCCGGACAGCGCATGGGGAGCGCGCTCCACGCGGTCTGGTTTCGCCTGGACGACATACCGGGAACGCTGACGCACTCGCTTTTGGGCCCGGCCGATCTGGGATGAGCCGTTCGGCCTAGTCCTTTTGGAAGGCCTGGGCTTGACCGATTGCCCATTCTGTATACTGTATACAATATGGAGTCGCCCATGAACCGACCCTCCCCAGCCGCCGCCCGCCTCGCGCTTTCCCTCGCCACCGCAGCTCTAGTGTCCCACGCCACAATCGGTTGTAGCCAGGCCCAGCCGGGGGAGGACTCGCGCTGGTGGGGTCACGTCCGGGCGCTGGCCTCCGACGACCTCCGCGGGCGACGGACCGGAACCGAGGATTTTCGACGCGCGGCCGCCTACGTGGCAGCCGCATACCGGGAGCTCGGGGTCGATTCGCTCGGGCCCGCCGGCTATGACCAGGACGTGCCGTTCGTGGTGCGGACGGTCGACGAGGCTCGCTGCAGCGTGACCCTCCTGCCCGAGGAGGGAAGCCCGATCGCCCTCCGCTTCGGCGACGACGCGACCCTCGTCCGGAGTGCGCCCCTCGGCCGGGATGTCGAGGCCCCGCTGGTCTTCGTCGGCTATGCCGTGGTCGCGCCCGAAGCCAAGTACGACGACCTCGAATGGCAGGATCTGAAAGGGAAGATCGCGGTGTACGTCAGCTCCGGCCCCGCCGCCGTGCCCGATCCGATGCGCGCGCACGTGCAGTTCGCGGCGGAGCGCTGGGCGCATCTCAAGGCCGCCGGCGCCATCGGGGCGATCTCCATCCCCAACCCGGCCACGATGGAGGCGGGGTGGGCGCGCTACATCGTGAACCGTTCGACGCCGGCCATGGCGCTGGAGGACAAGGCCGACCACGAGCTCGAGGGGCAGCGCTTCGGACTGCGGCTCAATCCGGCGCGCGCGGACACGCTGTTCGAGGGCTCTCAGCACACGTGGGCCGAGATCGCGGCCATGGCGAAGCGGGGCGATCAGCTCCCCACCTTCGACATGCCCATGAGGCTCAGGGCCCACGTGGAGGCGAAGACCTGGCGCGTTCGATCGCCCAACGTGATCGGCGTGATCCATGGGTCGGATCCAACGCTCCGGAACGAGTACGTGCTCCTGACGGCGCACCTCGACCATCTGGGCGTGGGGGCGCCTGTCGACGGAGACTCGATCTACAACGGCGCGATGGACAACGCGTCGGGCGTGGCCACCCTTCTCGAGCTGGCGCGGGCCCTGCGCCAGGGTCCCGCGCCCAAGCGCTCGGTGATCCTCGCGGCGCTCACGGGCGAGGAGGAAGGGCTCTACGGCTCGCGCTACTTCGCGCTCCACCCGCTCGTGCCCATGTCGCGGATCGTCGCGGAGATCAACGTCGACATGGTGCTCCCCATCGTTCCGCTCACGCACATGGTCGTGTTCGGCCTCAACGAGTCCTCGCTCGGGCCCCGCGCGACCGAGGTGGCGCAGCGCCATGGCGTGGCGACGCAGAAGGACCCCGAGCCGCAGCGCAATCTCTTCATCCGGAGCGATCAGTACAACCTGATCCGCGCCGGCGTTCCGTCGCTCGCGTTCGTGACGGGGTTCGTGCCGGGCACGCCGGCCGAGGAGCGGCTCAAAGAGTTCCGCCACAATCGGTATCACGCTCCGTCGGACGATCTGGACCAGCCCGTCGACCATCAGGCGGCCGCGCTCTGGAACGAGATCCTCCTCGATCTCGTGCGGGACACCGCCGACCGCGCGGAGAAGCCGCGCTGGAATTCCGACAGCTTCTTCGCGCGCTTCGCGAAGGAGCCCGCGACCCACTCGCCGAGAGCCGCCCGGCCGTGATCACGATCGCGCGCGCGCCGCTCAGGCGCGAGGTGCGCCGCGTCGTGCTGGACCGCATCCTGCGCGGCGAGATCCCGCCCGGGGGCGGGATCAACGAGTCGGAGCTCGCGACCGACATCGGCGTGAGCCGCACACCGCTCCGGGAAGCGCTCCTCGGTCTGGAGCGCGAGGGGTTTCTCCGCTCCGAGACGGGGCGCGGCTTCTTCGCGGCGGCGCTCACCGCCGAGGACGCGGAGGAGCTCTATCCCATCCTCTGGACGCTCGAGGGGCTCGCGCTCGCGTCGACCCCGTCGCCGAATGCCGCGCGCAAGGCCGAGCTCGAGCGCATCAACGCGGACCTCGCGCGCTACGAGCGGATTCCGGAGCGCGCGCTCGATTTCGACCGCCTGTGGCACGACACCCTCCTCGCCGCGTGTCCGAAGCGGAGGCTCCTCACGATGACCGAGGTGCTGAAGGATCAGGCGCGCCGCTACGAGCGCGCGTACATGGCCGACTCCGGGCGGGTGTTCGTCTCGACGCGGCAGCACGAGGAGATCCTCGAAGCCCTCGAGAAAGACGAGCGCGAGAAGGCGGTCCGGCTCCTCGAGACCAACTGGCGCGTGAGCCTCGACTTCCTCTTGCCATGGCTCCGGAAGGCGCGCCCTTGAGCGCGCGTGCGGCCGCCGCGCGGGATCCGCTCGCGCCCGAATTCGTCCTCGAGATCCTCCAGAGTCTCGTGCGCATCCCGTCCGTGAATCCGACGCTCGCTCCCGAGGAGGGCGGAGGAGAGGCCGAGATCGCGGGCTTCGTGCGGGACTGGCTCGACGCGCGCGGCATCGAAGCGCGCCTCGAGGAAGCCGCGCCGGGGCGGCCCAACGTGTTCGGGGCGGTGGGAGCGGATGCGGGTCCGACCCTCGTCCTCTGCGCGCATCTCGATACGGTCGGAACCGCCGGGATGACGATTCCCCCGTTCGAGCCGCGCGTGGAAGGGAATCGCGTGTATGGGCGCGGGAGCTTCGACATGAAGGGAGGCGTGGCGGCGATCCTCGCGGCCGCGGTCGCGCTTCGGGACGCCGGGCTCCAGGGACGCGTGCTCCTCGCACTCGTGGCGGATGAGGAGTACACGAGCCTGGGGGCGGACGACTTCGTGCGGCGCCATCGCGCCGACGGCTGCATCCTGACCGAAGCGAGCGAGGGGCGCCTGATCACCGCCCACAAGGGATTCGCCTGGATCGAAGCACGCACGGAGGGGCGCGCGGCGCACGGCAGCCGATGGGATCTCGGAGTGAGCGCGATCGCGCGGATGGGGCGGATCGTGGCCGCGCTCGACGACCTCGATCGCGGCACCCTTCGCAAGCGCACCCATCCGCTCGTGGGTCCGGCCTCGCTCCACTGCGCCAAAATCGACGGCGGCGTGGGGCTTTCGACCTACGCTCCTGCATGCACGCTCGTCGTGGAGCGCCGCACGCTCCCCGGCGAGACACCCGAACGCGCGCTCGAGGAGATCGGGTCGGCCATCGCGGGAGCCGGCGAGGAGGCGAAGCTGTCGATCGTCTTCTCCCGCCCCCCTTTGACCTGCGATCCCAAGGCCAAGGTCGCCCGCGCGGCGCGCGAGGCGATCGAGGCGGTCCAGGGCGAGCCCGCGGTGGAGGCGGGCGTACCGTACTGGATGGATGCGGCCGTTTTCGGGCAGGCGGGCATCCCGGCCGTGGACTACGGCCCCACGGGGTTCGGCGCCCACGAGGCGGTCGAGTGGGTGGACCTCGACTCCGTGGTCCTGACGGCGCGGGTCCTGGCGGAAGCCGCTCGCCGGTTCACGGCGAATCCAGCGTAAAGGAGCCCGCCGGGCATCCCTCCGGCGCCCAGCCTCCCAGACCCATCCCGGCTCCCGGAACCTCCCGTTCGGGCCGATGTTTAGCTAGCGGGGCGGGGTTCGGCGTTTTCCCCTCTGCTATCCTTGATTCGAACGTCTGGAGCCCCAACCCCTCGGCGCCAGGCAGCGTCTCAATTCCCAGGAGATGGAATGGCGCCATTCGGAACGGCAAATCGGTCGGTCGCCGCGCTTTGGGCGGGGAGTCTGGCCGCACTCTTGCTCAGTCTCGGGCCAACGCACGCGTCCGGCGCCCCCGGCTCCGGGTCCACCCAGGACGTCTCGGGGGGCTTCACCCTCGCCAGGCTGAAATACACGGGGGGCGGAGACTGGTACTCCGATGAGAGCTCGCTCAAGAATTTGCTTCGAGCGCTCAGGGCGCGGGGCGACATCCGGGTCGGGCAGGACAAGGAAGCGGTGGTGACGGCGACGGATCCCGAGCTCTGGAACTATCCCCTCCTGTTCATGACGGGGCATGGCAACGTGAAGATGAGCGACGAGGAGCTTCGATCGATGCGGCGCTATCTCGATCAGGGCGGATTTCTCTGGGCCGACGACAACTTCGGCCTCGATAAATCCTTCCGCGAGCTGATGCGCCGCCTCTATCCGGAGACCCCGCTCGTCGAGCTGCCGTTCAGCCACGAGCTGTTCCGGTTTCCCAACGCGTTCCCGAACGGCGCCCCCAAGATCCACGAGCATGACGGCGGTCCCGCGCGGGTCTTCGCCATCGTCAAGGATGGCCGTGTGCGCGTCCTCTACACCTTCGACTGCGACATCGGGAACGGCATCGAGGACGAAGGCGTTCACGACGATCCACCGGACAAGCGCGCGGCCGCGATGCGGTTCGCCGTCAACGTGGCGACCTACGCGGTGACCAACTGATGAATCCATCGTATCAGGCTCTCCTCGAGCGGCTCCGCGCGGCGCGCCGCATCATCCTGCTCCGCGCCATCGAGCGCGCGGGCATCGCGACGGTCGTCGGGCTCCTCGCCGTGGCGCTCCTCGCGCTCGCGATCGCGCTCGTGGCGCCGCTCTACCGCGCGGAGTACGCGGCGATCCGGAGCGCGCTCTTGGGCGCGGCGGTGCTCTTCGTGCTCGCGGCGGTGGCGCGCGTCTGGAGCACGAAGGCGGCGCTGCCCCAGGCCGCGATCGAGGCGGGACGCCTGGGCGGCGACCGCGAGGACGACCTCCTGGCCGCGCTCGAGCTGTCGCAGGGAGCGCAGGGCGACGATGCGTGGACCTCGGCGTCGCTCCGCGAAGTCGCGGTGCGCGCCGCGGCGGAGCGCGCGCAAGGGCTCCCCATCGAGCGGCTCCGCCGGTGGGATCAGCGTGGACGCTGGCTCGCGGCGAGCGGCGGCGTGCTCCTCCTCCTCGCGGTGACGGGAGTCCTCGGAGGATCGCGGACCCCGATGGTGATCCAGCGCATCGCGCGGCCGGCCAGCGCCCCGATCGCCCCGATCAAGATTCGCGTCGAGCCCGGAAACCGCGAGATCGAAGGCGGCGAGACCGTCTCCATTCGCGCGTACGTCGCGGGCACGCCGCGCCATCCGAAGCTCCTCACGCGGTCGGGCGACGGATGGAAGGACGCGTCGTTCGACGATGCGCCCAGTGCCGAGGGAGCCCGCTCGGGCGAGCACGTCTACGCCGCGACGCTTCGGAACGTGAAGGAAGACGTCACGTACAAGATCAAGATCGCCGATCAGGAGACGCCGGTCTTCGCCCTGAGCGTGCGCGACCTTCCGCGCGCGACGGGCTATCGCATCCGCTACGACTATCCGGCCTACACGGGGCTCAAGTCCGAGGAAGCCCAGGCCATCACGGCCGACCTCGCGGCGCCGCGCGGCACGCGCGCCACGATCGACGTCGGGACGAACCGCGCGGTGGATGACGCGGCGATCCTGTTGGACGGGGGCGGCCGGATCGCGGGCTCCGGGGGCGATCACGGGGCGCAGCTCACCGTCCCCATCCGGAACGACGGCCGTTTCTCGATCCGCCTCACCGACCGGCGGGGACGCCGCGCGCTCCTCGGCCCATTCGAGCTCCGCGCCATTCCCGACCGGCCGCCGACGGTGACCGTGCTCTCGCCGGGCCCCGTGGACGACGTGGGGCACGACATGGGCACGACGATCCTCGCGGGCGCCACCGACGACCACGGGGTGCGGAAGATCCTCCTCCGCTACAAGGTGCGCGAAGAAGCGGTGAAGGTGGAGACGCTCCACGAGGAGAAGGCGGGGGCGCGCGAGCTCGCGATCCGCTACGGCTGGGCGCTCGGGAGCTACGGCCTCCTCCCCGGGGACGAGATCGAGTACCAGGTGGGCGCGGTCGACGGGAACGCGGTCGACGGACCGCAGACCACGTGGTCCGATACCCGGCGCCTCAGGTTCCCGTCCGCGACCGAGATCCTCGCGAACATGGAACGGGAGCGGAGCGAGTCCATCGACACGCTCGAGGACGTGCTCAAGAACGTGCGCGACCTCCAGCAGAAGTCCGAGGACCTCTCGCGCGACGTCGGCCGCACGAAGGAGCTGACCTGGGAGCAGAAGCAGGAGCTCCAGAAGAACCTCGAAGGGCAGCAGCGGGCGAAGGAGCAGCTCGACAAGGTGGCCGAGAAGCTGTCGCAGGACGCCGAGAAGCTCTCCCAGTCGCCGCTCCGGAGCGAGCTCGTCCAGAAGATCGAGGAGCTCCATCAGCTCCTGAGCCAGATCAAGGATCAATCGCTCCTCAAGTCGATGCAGAGGCTCCAGGAAGCGATGAAGAAGATGACGCCCCAGGAGATGGAGCGCGCGCTCCAGAACTTCCAGCTCTCCCAGGACGAGGTCATCAAGAACCTGGAGCGCACCATCGAGATGCTGAAGCAGCTCAAGACGGAGGAGATGCTCGAGGCCGCGTCGCAGCGCGCCGCGGAGATGGAGCGTCGCCAGCTCGCGGTGAACGACTCGCTCTCGCGCGCGCAGGGGAAAGATCAAAAGAGCACGATGAACCAGCTCTCCAACAGCCAGAAGCAGCTCTCCGACATGTCGAAGGAGCAGTCGGCCGCGCTCGACTCGATCGCGGCGCAGATGAAGCCCGACGACGCCGAGACGGCCGAGCAGGCGAAGCAGCTCGCCGAGCAGTACGGCGAGAAGGGGATGCAGCAGGACATGCAGCAGATGAGCGGCTCGATGGAAGCCGGGGAGCAGGACCAGGCGCAGCAAGAGGCCAAGCAGCTCTCGAAGAATCTGGAGCAGATGCGGAAGTCCGTCGACAAGATGCGCGAGGGCTTCCGCCAGAAGAAGAAGAACGAGCTCGCCAAGAAGATGGAGGATGCCGCGCAGGACCTGATGGACATCGCGTCCGTGCAGGAGAAGCTCCTCGCCGACGACCAGAGCAGCATGAACGACCGCGCCGAGACGCAGAAGGGGCTCCAGGAGACCACGGAGGGGGCCACCGAGCGCATCGGCCAGATGGCGAAGCAGTCTCTCTTCATCACGCCGGACATCGCCCAGTCGCTCGGCCGCGCGCTCACGAATCAATCGAACGCGGTGGGTCGCTACTCCAACCAGGATCTCGCGGGCGGACTCAATGCCTCCAAGGAGGCGACGATCTCGCTCAATCAGGCCGCGACGGGACTCCTCCGGCAGAAGGAATCGATGCAGGGAGCGAAATCCTCGACCGGCATGCAGGAGGCGATGGAGAGCCTGCAGTCGCTCGCGGGCCAGCAGCAGGGGGTCAACGAGCAGACCATGGGGATGATGCCCGGCCAGCAGGACGGCATGGGGTCAGGGGATCAAGGACAGCGGCTTCAGGAAGGCGCGGGCCAGGCGCTCGGGCGCATGGCGGCCGAGCAGGAAGCCATCCGCAAGGGGCTGGAAGAGACGATGCAGAAGATGAACCAGAGCGGCGGGAGCACGCTCGGCAACATGGGCGATGTCGCCGAGGAGATGAAGAAGGTGGAGCAGGACCTTCGGTCCGGGCGCCTCGAGGCCGACACGGTCGAGCGCCAGCAGAAGATCCTGAGCCGGCTCCTCGACGCTCCGCGAAGCGTCGAGAAGCGGGACTACTCGCGGAAGCGCACGTCGCGTCCGGGCCTGGACGTCGTTCGGTCGTCACCGGAGGCGCTGTCGGGCGACCTCTTGAAGTCCAAGCCCTCGCTCGCGGCGCTGCTCGCGCGCGGGAGCCGGGATCCGATCGCGCCGCGGTATCGCGCTACCGTCGATGAGTACTTCCAGTCGATTCTCGAGGGCAAAGCCCGATGATTCGCGCGAGCTTGCGGTGGGAGGTCGAGGGCCAGGGAGCGATCTCCGGCCGCGGCTCAGTCCGCGCTCCGCGCGGACCGAGAGGCGTCCTCCGATCGTCCCTGGTCCTCGACCTCCTTCGGCGGCACGGCACAATGATCGCCGCAATACTCGCGGTTGGCCTGGCTCTCGCGGTCGCGTCACACGCGGCGGCGAAGCCGAAGCCGGCGGAGGACAAGACGTCGAAGTCGGCGGAGCCCAAGGGCGCGATTCCGAACGTGCCGGAGCTGCAGAAGCCGGGACAGCCGCAGCCTCAGGATCCGAGGGCGATCGACGTGTATCGCGCGATCCTCCGGTCGGGGGCGGCGCGCGGGGCGGCGGATACGCTCGGGGACGGGATGTACCACGCGGCGCTCCAGGCGTTCTACGAGGGGCAGATCGAGGTGGCGCAGGTGACCGCGAACCAGTTCGCGCGGACCTATGTGCGGAACCTCAAGGTGAACGAGGCGCTCGAGCTCGTGCTCCTCGCGAAGAACTGCCGCGATTTCGACTACCAGCCGCTCCGCGCGTACGGCCGCGTGCTTTCGCTCCGTGCGGCGGGGCATCCCGATTCCGCGGCGTCGGTGGCCAAGGCGACGCTCCAGACGTGGCCCGGCTCCGCGGTGCGCTATCACCTCCGCTATCAGCTCGCGGATCTCGCGCGCGAGCGCGGCGACCACACGGAAGCGGTGGCCCAGGCGCTCGCGGTGGCCGACTCCACATCGAAGAGCCGGCTCGCGCCGGCGGCGCTCAAGCTCGCGGGGGACGAGACCATCGCGATGGGGCAGGGGCAGGAGAAGGCGCTCAAGATCTACCAGGAGCTGCTGGAGCGCTATCCCGACTCGCCGCTCGCGCCAGGTGTCCGGTCGCAGATCCTCGACATGAGAAAGAAGCTCCAGCTATGAAGCGATTCCTCGCGCGGGCGTCGATCCTGCCGCTCCTCGTCGCGTTCGCGATCCTCGGCCCCGCGCCGGCCTGGGCCCGCATCCTCGTGCCGATGGATCAGGGGCAGACCGATCACCTTCGCGCGTACGGCCTCACCTACTGGGCGCTGAGCCACGGCCTCCGCGGCGAATGGCTCCTCAACTACCGGGGCGGATCGTTCCTCCTGCCGGACAACGCGCAGCTCCAGTCGGAGGCGGTCGTGCGCGGGGTGAGCATGGAGGTGATCGACGAGGCGGCCGTGGCGCGGATCATGGCCGAGATCGCGGACAACAACATGGAGGCGATCAAGCTCGAGACCACCCCCCGGGTCGCGGTCTACGTTCCGCCGAGCGCGCCGCCGTGGGACGACGCGGTGCAGCTCGCCCTCGACTACGCGCAGATCCCGTACACCAAGCTCTGGGACGCCGAGGTGCTGGACGGGAAGCTCGCCGAGTACGACTGGCTCCATCTCCACCACGAAGACTTCACCGGGCAGTACGGGAAGTTCTTCGCCGCCTTTGCCGCGACCGACTGGTATCGCCGCCAGGTGGTCGAGAACGAGGCGATGGCGAAGTCGCACGGCTTCGCCAAGGTCTCCGAGCTCAAGAAGGCGGTCGCGCGCACCATCAAGAGCTACGTGGCGAATGGCGGGTTCCTCTTCGCGATGTGCTCGGCCACGGACACGTTCGACATCGCGCTCGCGTCGGAGGGGGTGGACATCGTCGGACCGGAGTACGACCACGACGGCTTCGACCCCAATGCCAACGCCAAGCTCGATTTCTCGCAGTGCCTCGCCTTCCAGAATTTCGAGCTGGAGATGAATCCGCTGGTCTACGAGTTCTCGAACATCGACACGACGACGAAGGCTTCGACGCGCGGCCAGCGGAACGACTTCTTCACCCTCTTCGACTTCTCGGCCAAGCAGGATCCGGTGCCATCGATGCTGGTGCAGGACCACGTCGCGAACGTCCCCGGCTTCATGGGGCAGACGACCGGATTCGAGAAGAGCATGCTGAAGCCCGGGGTCACGATCCTCGCGGAGACCCAGGGGGCCGACGACGTGAAGTACCTGCATGGCCACTACGGGAAGGGAACGTTCACGTTCTACGGCGGCCACGATCCCGAGGACTACCAGCACGCCGTCGGCGATCCTCCCACCGACCTCGCCCTCCACAAGCACTCGCCCGGCTACCGGCTCATCCTGAACAACGTCCTCTTCCCCGCCGCGGAGAAGAAGGAAAAGAAGACCTGACCGGTTACCTGGCGATTCTCAGAACGGGCAGGCGGCGCACGTAGGAGGCGTTTCCCACGCGCATCCGTACGAAGTAGATGCCGTGGGCCAGGTGGTCCAGGGGAAGCGAGGTGCGGTGGATCCCCGCCTCGCGCGACGTGAGGCCGAGGCCGGCCACCAAGCGGCCGGTGACGGCGTAGATCCCGAGGGAGACCTCGCCCGGCTGAGCGAGCGTGTACTCCAGAACGGCGCGCCCTCCTTCGACGCGAGGGCGCCCCAGGGATGTCCGGAAGGATGGGCCGGCGCTCCGCGGCTCCTCCATCGTCATCGCCATCTCCATGCCAGGGCCATGGTGGTCCGGGCAGCCCTCGAGCGAGTTGTAGGCCTGCCCGTCGTCCGACGCGCGATGCACGTAGGACTCGCGCGGAACCCCGACGACCACCGACCCATCCGCGACTCCTCCGCCTCGCGTCACGGCGGTGAAGAAGACGCGGTAGACGCGGCCGTTGCCGCCGTCCACTCGCTCCCTGCGAAGATAGAGCTGGCCTCCGACGACCGCGGCGTCCGTGCAGGGACGGTCCGCGCCGTCCCGCCGCAACGGCTCGTCCTGCGTCACGCGCGTCACGTGGATCGAAGCGGGAGCGCCGTCGGAGTCGATCACGCCCGCGATCTCCACCGGAGCCAGCGCGCGATCGGGAGGCCAGAGTCGCGATGGCTCGGCGCGCGCGGTCGCCACTTGAGGCTTCGGGCCCTTGGGCGGAACCACGGTGAACTGCCGCATCATGTCGTTGTCTTCGTGCTCGAGCATGTGGCAGTGGAAGACGTAATCCCCCAGATAACCGTCGGGGCCGAAGCGCATGATGACGCGCAGGAGCTCGTGCGGCTTCACCCGCGCCGTGTCCTTCCAGCCGGCCTCGTCGGGATCCGGCGGCCGCCTGTCCGGGCCCGGGATCACCTGGCCATCGACGACCTCGAAGCTCGAGCGGTCGAGGACCTGGAACTCGACCAGATGCACGTGGATGGGGTGCTCTTCCAGCGTCTCGTTCGCGAACTGCCAGATCTCGGTCGTGCCCAGAGCAGGGAACTCGGTGGCCTCGCCCCAGCCGAAGTCTCCAAAGAGGAACTTCTGCCGGACCTGGTCGAAGCGGAGCTGGAACGTCCGGGTTCGGACGGCCTGGCTCTCGGGGGTGCGCTCCACGGTCTCGAGCGAGGAAGGGAGCGGCGCCGTCCAGCCCGCATTCCCCGAGACGACGAACTTCATGACCCTGGATGCGGCAGGATCGTTGCGATCCATCTGACCCGACTCGAGCCTGTCCTCGAGGAGCAGCTCCGAGCCCGGGGCGTCATCGCCGAAGTCGATCACGATGTCGGCCCGCTCCGCGGGTCCGAGCGTGAGCTCGCGGACCTCGACCGGCGCGGAGAGGAGGCCGCCGTCGCTCGCGATCACGTGGAACGGGCGCCGATCCGAAAGGGCGAGCGTGAAGATCCGGTGGTTGGAGCCGTTCACCACGCGAAACCGATACTTCCCTCGGTCCACGCTTAGCTTCGGCCACACCATGCCGTTCACGAGGACCTTGTCGCCCAGGAACGGCTTCATCTCCCACATGGCCGGGTAACGAAGCGACCCGTCCGTATGGAACGAGCGGTCCTGGACGAGGAGCGGGACCTCGTACCGACCGCGCGGGAGCGGGAGCGACTCTTCCCCGCGGCCGCGAATCAGGTAGAGACCGGCCAGCCCCATCATCACGTTGTAGCGCGTGATGCCGAGGGCGTGATCGTGGTACCAGAGCGTCGTCGGCAGCTGCGTGTTCGGATACCGGTATAGCCTCGAGCCGCCGGAGACGAACGTCGACTCCGGGAATCCGTCGGAGTCGGACGGGACGTGACCTCCGTGGAGATGCACCACGGTGCGCGGTGACGCTCCGTCCGCGTCGGGACCGCCCATGTGAGTGTCGATCTCGAAGTAATGCGTCGTCCGCGCAAGACCGGTCTCGATGTCCCGGAGATCGTTGATCCAGCGGACGTGAACCGGCTGATTTTCGGAGGCCTCGATCGTGGGCCCCGGGAATCTCCCGTCGTAACCCCAGAGCGTGGTGGGTGGCAGATCCCGGTGGAGCTTCTGCCGAAACTCCTTCATCGCGAGGTCGTACCAGGCGGCGCCTCCCGAGCGGCCGCGGAGCGGCCGCGCGACCGGCGGGATCGGGAGATCGTCCACGTAAGGCTCCAGGCAGACCTGTTCGTCGCAGGTGGAGTTGTCCCCGGCGTAGGACCCCGACGCGGCGTCGCATTCGTCGTGGGTCAGGAGGTCGCACGTGCCGTCCGGCTTGCAGCAGGCTCCCGCGGGATGGGTGAAGAAGACTGTCAACGTGGGGCGGAGTTTGGGATCGGGATGCTGGCGGCTCGCGTATCGCGCTCCCGTTCCTCCCCGCGTCTCGTCCCCCCGCAAGATCCAGCCGTGATTCGACGACGGATCCTCGGCCCAGCCGACGACGTCCCGCACGATCCCGCTGCCTTCCAGGATGACGACCTGCATCCACCCCGGGAACGATCCGGAGTCGCTGAACACGCTCTCGAAATTTCCGCCATGCAAGGGTTCGCCCGCCTCCGTCGACCAGACGGTCCGCGCCCCGAAGAATCGGTAATGCCAGGTCGAGGCCATCTCGGTCGGAGTCCGGCCCCATTGCTTGGGGCGGGCGGTGCATACGTCCAGGGCGCCCTCATCGCCCTCGCCCCAATCCTGGTTCAGCCTGTGAACGTAGAGGCGATCGCCCGGGCCACCCGGCAGGAACCGGAACAGGTTGAGTCGCGCGGAGACGATCCGACTTCCCGCGGGAATGGCCGAGAGGTCGAACTGGAGGAGCGATCGTCGGATGAGCGGCTGGCGCTCCGTGGAGATGGTGGGGCGCCCCACCTGGAGGCACTCTCCCGCCCCGTAGCTCAGGTTGGACTCCGAGTAGATCACGTTGTCCCGGACGGCCGGCAGCGTCATCTCGTCGGAACGCGATGGGCGGGGGTGGGCGATCACCATGAGGATCAGGATCGCGACGAATGGCCGTATCGGGGCGCGATGACGGGGCACGTGCTCTCGCAAGGAGGATGGGCCGCTGCTCAGCCGGGGTCGAAGCAAGCCCCTACGGGGGGCTGGTCCACACATTGAGGGTAGAGGGGCTCGCGCGGACCCGACAAGGTAGCCGAAGGTGGCATGCCCCCGTCGGCGCCGAGCGAATCGCCTCGCGGCCCGCGCGGCCTCCCGCACTTGAGCCGTCCGCGTCGGCGCGGTACACTGCCCGGCCATGTCCGAGTACGACAAGAACAACCCCGAGCCCCTCAAGCCCCTCTACGATCCCGTGGGCGACCACGCGCCTGCCGCGCTCGTGACCGGGCCGACCGGCGCCATCGGCCGCGTCGTCTGCCGCGAGCTCGTGCAGAACGGCTATCGCGTGCTCGGGCTGACCCGGAACTCGGACCAGTTGGCGCGTCTTCCGTACGCGGTCGTCCCCGTGCTCGGCGACATCCGGGATCCGGGGCGCTGGGACTCGGCGATCACCCGCGCGGACGTCGTGATCCACGCGGCCATTCCGGCCGCTCCCAAGGGACCCAAGGACCGCGCGTACGCCGCGCGCGAAGCCGAGGAGCTGGCCTTGATCGCCACGGGCATCGCGACGGCTGTCCGGAAGAAGAAGAAGCGGCTCATCGCCACCTCGAGCGCGATCCTGTTCGAGCCGAACAGGGACGGCTGGGTGACGGAGTCGAGCGGCTACTCCGAAGGGAAGGGCTATGGCATCCGCCAGCGCCGGATCTATCGCGCGATCCAGGACCAGCGAAGGAAGGGGCTCAAGGCGATCGTGATGTGCCCCGCATTCGTCTACGGGCCGGGCGGATGGTTCGAGAAGTCGATGCTCGAGCCGATGGGCCGCGGCGAATCGCGGATGATCGGCGAGGGCAATCAGACGATGCATTATGTCGAAGGGGGCGATGTCGGCCGCGCCTACCGGCTCGCCATCGAGCACGGCGTGGACGGCGACGACTACCTGATCGGCGACGACAAGCCGACCACGCACGGAGCCTTCACGCGGCTCGTGGCCCGCGAGATGGGCGCGCCGTCGCCGGTCTCCGTGCCCGAGGAAGATCTCATCCCGATCCTGGGAGAATGGGGCCTCGAGGCGATGACCACGTGCCCCAAGATCGACTCCACGCGCGCGCGCGAGCGCCTGGGCTGGACCCCAGAGTACAAGACGACCGAGGAAGGCGTGCCGGTCGTCGTGCGCGACTACAAGTGGCGCCGCGAGATGGCGCCGGACCTCGAGCCCTTCCGACCGGTCCAGCACCGAAGCTGGACGTGACCCTCCTGGGGCGCGTCAGCGCTCACGGAATGAAGTAGAACGCCATTCCCAGGATCACGTAGACCGCCACCATCAGCGCCCCTTCCAGCCAGTTCGATTCGCCATCCTGCGCCACCAGATTCACCACCGCCGTCGCGAGGAGCACGGAGAGCACCTCGAACGGCGTGAAGCGCAGGTCCATGGGTCCGTGCTTCATGAAATGGGACGCGAACACGAGGACGGGGGCGACGAAGAGCGCGATCTGGATGCTCGAGCCCGTCGCGATCTGGAGCGCCAGGTCCATCTGGTTGCGCATGGCCACGAGGACGGCGGTCGAGTGCTCGGCCGCATTCCCGATCACCGCGACCACGATCACTCCGACGAAGATCTCCGTGAGTCCCAGTGCGTGCGACGCCGCCTCGACCGCGCCGACCAGGATCTCGCTCATCCACGCGACCAGCGCGGTGGCGACGAGGAGGAGGACCACCGAGCGCCACGTGGGCACGGCCGGCCCGTGCGCCTGGTGCTCTCCTCCTTGGTAGAGGTGCCGGTGCGTGCGGAGGCTGAAGAGGAGATAGGCTCCGTACGCGATGAAGAGAACCACGGCGATCTCGAGCGAGAGCCCGGTCTCGAGAATGCCCTCGCGCTCGGGCGTCACGCGATTCGAGGCGACCGCGCCCATCGCGATCGGGTGGAAGATCGCGGGAACAAGGAGGCCGGTCGCGGCCAAGGCGAGGAGGGTCGAGTTCACGGCGGCGGCCGCTCGATCGAACGTCTGCGACGGTCGCTTCAACCCGCCCGCGAAGATGGCCACGCCGAGCACGAGCAGGACGTTCCCGATGATCGACCCGGTGAGCGATGCCTTCACCACGTTGTAGAGTCCGCGCTCGAGCGCGGCGAAAGCGATGATCAGCTCGGCGGCGTTCCCGAAGGTGGCGTTCAAGAGGCCGCCGACGCCGGCGCCGAGCTTGGCCGCGAGCTCCTCGGTGGCGCGTCCCATGAGCCCGGCGAGCGGAACGATCGCGATCCCGGCGCACCCGAACACCGCGAGCGGTCCCCAGTGGAGGCGCTCCGCCAGGACGGCGATCGGGATGAACACGAGCAGGAGCTGGAGCGCGTTTTCGGGAGCGAACAGCCGCGTGCCCGCCCCCGTATGCCCGGCCGCCGGTCCCATGCGCGGGGCAGTATAACCGCGATGCCACGGGCGCGCCCCTTGGAGTAATCTCCCGCCATGAGCGGAATCTCGGGGACCGTCGTCTCCTTCCTGATGGGCTTGAGCGCGCTGGCCATGCCGGTTGGAGTCGCGCTCGCCGCCGAGCGGGATTCCGTCACGGTGACCGCGGGGGCCCATTACGGGCGCTCCGGCTTCCACCGATTCTTCTTCGGCACCGACTACCGGAAGGTCTGGACCACGCCGATTCGCGTTCCCTTACTCGACCTGAGCCGGGAGGCGGGAGGACTCCGCCCCGTGCGGCGCGTCGGGGGCCGGCAGACCCAGGCGCTCGCGCTCGCCGGCGCGGACGGCCGGAGCTACACCTTCCGCGGCGTGGCGAAGGACGTCACCGGGCTCATCGACGAAAGCCTTCGCGGCACGATCGTCGAGAGCATCCTCAAGGATCAGATGGCGGCGCAGCATCCCGCCGGCGAGCTGATCGCCGGAAGCCTGGCGAAAGCGGCGGGGATCCGGGCGCAGGAATGGGTGCTCGTCGCGCTCCCGGACGATCCCGCGCTCGGGGAATTCCGCGACGAGTTCAAGGGGGCGATCGGATTCTTCGGGGAATATCCCACCGCGCCGACGGGCGATCGCCCGGGCACCTTCGGTCTCAAGGAGATCGTCGGGCACAAAGAGCTCTATCTCAAGCTCGAGACCGATCCCTCCGCGCACATCGACGCGGACGAGTTCCTGTACGCGCGGCTGTTCGACCTCGCGATCGGCGACTGGGACCGTCACCGGCGCCAGTGGCGCTGGGCGCGATTCGAAGGCGATCCGCTCTGGCATCCCATTCCCGAGGATCGCGATCAGGCGTTCTCGCGGTACGAGGGATTCTTCATGGGCATCGGCCGCCGCACGCGCGAGCAGCGCTTCCAGAAGTACGACGATCAGTACAAGAGCGTGTCCGGCCTCACGTGGAACGGACGCGACCAGGACCGCCACCTCCTGAGCGGAGTCACGCGCGAGCAGGTGGACCAGGCCGCGCGCGCGCTCCAGGCCAAGCTCACGGACGAGGAGATCGAGCGCGCGGTCGCCACCATGCCCGAGCCGTGGCGCGCGATCGAAGGGTCGAGGCTCACGGCCGATCTTAAGGGCCGCCGGGGCCGGCTTCCGGAGGCGGCGAAGCGGTTCTACGAGCTCCTCTCGGACAAGGTGGACGTGACGCTCACGAGCGAGCCGGAGCGCGTGGACGCGGTGCGTCAGGCGAATGGCGACCTCGATCTCACCGTGCGCCCCGTGACGGCGGCGCCGCAGGCCGCGGACCCGCCCGGGGATCCGCCGTCGGGCGAGCCTTCGTTCCATCGCGTCTTCCATCGCGGCGAGACGAGCGAGGTCCGGCTCTATTGCCTGGCCGGCGACGATCGAGTGACCGTCACCGGGCCGGACGGCGGGATCAAGCTCCGCGTCGTCGGCGGTCCCGGCGACGACGTCCTCGCCGCGCGCGGCTCGGGGCCGGCGAAGCTCTCCGACTCGGATGGGCGCAACCAGGTGGACGGCGCTTCGTATGACGACCACGTCTACGTCCCGCCCCCCGCGCCCGCGACAGCCCCCTGGGTGCCCGCACGCGACTGGGGCTCGAAGACCAACCGCACGCCGTTGCTCTCGTACGGTCCCGATCTCGGGTTCTTCGTGGGCCTGGCGCTCGACCATCGCGCCTACGCGTTCCGGAAGCACCCGTACGGCACGCGCCACGTGCTCAGCGCCGGTTGGGCCTTCGGGAGCTCGAGCGGCAAGGCGGAGTACGAGGGCGAGTTCCGCCGCGAGAACCGGCGCGACTTCTGGTCGTTCCGCGCGTACGCGTCGGGCATCGACGTGCTCCGCTTCTACGGGCTCGGCAACGGCACCGCGAACCTGGAAGGGGATCGGAGCCGCGTGCGCGCGATCCAGTTCCTCGCCTATCCCAGCTACAACGCCCTGTTCGGGAAGCACTCCACGTTCCAGATCGGCCCCGTCCTCAAGCAGAACAAGGTGCGCCAGGACAAGGCGGAGGACGACTCATCGTTCGTCTTCTTCACGCAGCCCTACGGCTACGGCAACTTCGCGACGCTCGGCGCGCACACCGAGGCGGTGTTCGACAGCCGCGACAATCCGGCGTTTCCGAGGAAGGGATTCGTGCTCGCCGCGCGCGGCACGGTCTACCCCAAGGCGCTCGACGCTGACGAGGCGTTCGGCGAGGTGAACGGCAACCTGAACACGTACGTCTCGACGGGCAGCCGCCTCACGGTCGCGCTCCGCGGCGGCGGAAAGAAGCTCTGGGGCCAGTATCCCTTCTACGAGTCGGCGAAGATCGGCGGCGGGTCGGTGGGCGAGGGCACCTTCGGCGAGCCCGACTACACGCTCCGTCCGTTCGCGGTCGCCCGCTTCCAGGGCGACGCCTCGCTCTGGGGCAATGCCGAGGTGCGGCTCCGGCTCTTCAGCACGACGATCCTCCTGCCGTCGCATATCGGCCTCCTCGCCTTTGCCGACGCCGGCCGGGTCTGGTACGGCGGAGAGGACTCGGACGTGTGGCACGGCGGCGGCGGCGGTGGCGGCTGGCTCTCGTTCCTCGGCGATCGGGGCGCCCTATCCCTCGGCTACGCCACGTCGGGTGAGGACAACCGCCTGTACTTCAAGGGCGGCTTCACGTATTAGGCCGATGCGGATCGGCGTCATCTCCGACACGCACGGCCTCCTCCGCCCCGAGGCGCTCGACGCGCTCCGCGGCTCCGAGCAGATCATCCATGCGGGGGACGTCGGTGACGCGGCGATCTTGGACGCACTCCGCGCCCTGGCGCCGCTCACCGCGGTGCGCGGGAACGTGGACGGAGACCTTGCCGCGCTCCTTCCCAAGACGGCGATCCTCCGCGCGGGAGAGCTCGCGATCTACGTCCACCACGGGAACGATCGGCGGAACCTGTGGCCGCCGCCCGGAACGGACATCGTGATCAGCGGGCACACGCACGAGCCGAGGGTGGACGAAGTGGACGGAGTGCTCCATTTGAACCCCGGGAGCGCCGGGCCCAGGCGGTTCCATCTGCCGGTGACGGTCGCGATCTTGACCGTGGAGGGCGGGCGGGCGAGCGCGCGGATCGTGCCGCTCTCCATCTAGCCCCGTAGACCTACGCGGCGGGACGCGGTACGCTTCCCCGCCTCCCCACAACACCGACCCCGGAGACGCGCTTGGACCTGGAACCGGGTAAGAAGCTCTCGCACTACAAGATCCTCGAGAAGCTCGGGGAAGGGGGCATGGGCGTCGTCTTCCGCGCCCATGACGACCGCCTCAAGCGAGACGTCGCCATCAAGGTGCTCCGCGGCGGCCGCTGGGGCGACCAGAGCCTGCGCGAGCGATTTCGCCTCGAAGCGTTCGCGCTCTCCCGCGTCAATCATCCGAACGTGGCCGTGATCTACGAATTCGGCGAGAGTCACCGCGTCCAGTTCATCGCCATGGAGTACATCCCCGGAATCACGCTCGGCCATCGGATGCGGTCGGGTCCCGTGGCGCAGGCGGAGGCGATCGATCTCGCCATCCAGATCGCGGACGGTCTGTCGGCCGCCCACGTGGCGGGTGTCGTCCATCGCGATCTCAAACCGGCCAACGTCCGGCTCCTGAACGAGACCTGGGCGAAGATCGTCGACTTTGGCCTTGCGAAGCGCCTCCCCCGTCCTTCGGATAGCGATCCTCGTTCGCTCACCGAATCCGACAAGATCGTAGGCACCGTGCCCTACATGGCTCCTGAGCAGATTCGCGGCCAGTGCGACGTGCGAACCGACGTCTACGCGCTCGGAGCGGTGCTCTACCAGATGGCCACGGGCCAGCGGCCGTTCCCTCAGGAGGACATGCCGCGGCTCATCTACGCCATCGCCTACGAGCCCCCTCCGCCGGTTCGATCCCTCAACCCGGGCGTGTCGCCGCCGCTCGAACGGCTCATCCTTCGCGCGCTCGAGAAAGAGCCCGATCTGAGATACGCGACCGCGCAGGAGATCGCTGTCGCCCTCAAAGAGATCCGGGATCTGATCCGCTCCGGCGGCTCACCCCATGCGGCGCCGGCCCGGCCGCGCCCCATTCGCACGCTGGCGGTGCTGCCACTCGAGGAGATTTCGGGGAGCTCCGACGGGGACTACTTCGCGGATGGGATCACCGAGGCGATCATCAGCGACTTGTCGAAGTTGAAGGGGCTGGGCGTCACCGGACGGACGTCCATCATGCGCTACAAGCGGACGACGAAGCCGATCCCCGAGATCGCTCGCGAGCTGGGCGTCGACTCGGTGCTCGAGGGTACCGTGCAGCGCGTGGGAGACCGCGTGCGCACGGGCGTGCGTCTGGTTCGCGCGGCGCCGGAGGAGTCGATCTGGGCCGAGACGTACGACCGCCGTCTCATGGACCTCCTGACGCTCCAGAGCGACATTGCGCGCTCGGTCGCGCGCGAGATCGAGCTGCAGATGAAGCCGAGCGAGCCGGCGTTCGCGGTGCGCTCGCCCGCGGTGGATCCCGAGGCCCTCGTCCTCTACATGACGGGACGCCAGCAGTGGAACCGCCGCGACATCGACGGGCTCAGGGCGGCGATCCGGTGCTTCGAAGGAGTCGTCGCCAAGTCGCCCGACTTCGCGCTCGCGTTCGCGGGGCTCGCCGATTGCTACGCCATTCTTGGGAATTGGAGCGTTCTTCCCCCTCGCGACGTCTACCCGAAGGCCAAGAAGGCCGCGCTCCGAGCGCTCGCTCTCGATCCCAATCTGGGCGAGGCTCACGTCGCCCTCGCGTTCGCCGAATACCTCTACGACTGGAAGTGGGAGCAGGCGGAGCAGGGGTTCCGGCGCGCGATCGAGCTCAGCCCGAGCTATGCGCAGGGCCACCTGTGGTACGGCAACTTCCTGTCGGCCATGGGGCGACACGACGAGGCGATCGCGGAAGCCCGACGTGGACAGGAGCTCGATCCCCTGAGCCCGATCATCTCCGCGATTGCGGCCTGGATCCACTACGAGGCGGGCCGCTACGAGGAGACGGTCGAGCGTTGCCGGCGCGATCTCGAGATGAATCCGATCCCGCAGTACTACCTGTTCATGGGGCTCGCGCTCACACAGCTCGGCGAATACGATGAGGCGATCGCTTCATTCGAGCGCGGCGTTTCGCTCTCCGGTGGGATCACCGAGATGTATGCCGGGCTCGGTTTCGCGTACGGCGTCTCGAAGCGCACGGCGGAGGCCTATCGCGTGCTCGACGAGCTGGACCGGCTCTCCAAGAGCCGCTACGTGCCCCCCTACTCGCGCTCCATCGTGCACATCGGGCTCGGCGAGCGCGCGAAAGCGCTCGATCTCCTCGAGCAGGCGTGCGAGGAGCGCAACACATGGCTCATCCTTCTTGGAGTGGAGCCCCTCTTCAACTCCATCCGCGAGGAACCCCGCTTCCAGAGAATCCTGGATGTGATCGGGCTCCCGAGCCAGCAGACCGCCGCCGTCTAGAGGCCGCCGGGGCCGATGATCCGGAGCGTCGCCTTGGTCGGGCTCGTGCGAATCACGTAGGTGCGGGTCATGAGCGACTGGATCGTGTCGAGGAGCTTCGGGTCGTTCGAGACGACCGAGACGCCGACCAGGACCGCGGAGCGCGGATCGCCGGGCGCGTGGGGCTGGCCGATCCAGTTGTCCCAGTCGAGCCGGTAGTCGCGCCGCACGAACGCGAACCCCACCGGCAGGCGGCTCACGAGCTCCAGGGGAGGAATTCCGGGGGACAGGTCCGCGGGCCACTTCGACGTATCCCCGTAGTTCATGTACGCCGCGGCACGGATGGCGTAGAGATCGCCCACCGCCTGCATGGCGTGCGTGCTCCGCATGATGCTGAAGTAACCCGTGATCGAGATGGCGCCCACGATCGAAACCACGAGGAGCGCGATCGACAGCTCGATCAGGGTGAACCCTGACTGCCCCTGCCTCATCCCTGGAAACCCCTGTGGTGCTCTCTGGCGCGCGGCGCGGACACCCCTCGGCGCTCGACCTATCGGCAGATGGGGCGCGTTGTTTACCGCGAACGGGTCCCGCGGTCCTCGACCGGAACCGGGGGTCTCTCTAACGACCGTCGATCCGTCCCAGAAGGCGGAGCAGCCCGTCGAGGATCGTGACCGGGTGCGGCGGGTGCCCGGGCACGAAGAGATCCACGGGCACGACCGACGCCGCGCCGTCGAGCACCTCCGGATGTCCCGCAAAGGGCCCGCCCGAGATCGCAGCCGCGCCCACCGCGATCACGATCTTGGGCGGCGGGATCGCATCGTAGGTCTTCTCGAGCGCGAGCCGCATGTTCCGCGTGACGGGGCCGGTGATGAGGAGCCCGTCGGCGTGGCGCGGCGACGCGACGAACTGGATGCCGAAGCGGCCGAGATCGAACACGACATTGCCGAGCGCGGCCGCTTCCAGCTCGCACCCCGCCGATCCGCCAGCGCTCACTTGGCGCAGCCTGAGCGAGCGGCCGAACAACCGCCGGGCTTCGCGGTCCAGCGCCTGGGCCAGGCGGTAGGGCTCCTCCCCGACGACGAGGTCCTCGCGTTCCCGCGCGGCCATGCGGTAGTCGGATCCGAAGCGGATCGCGCCGGTCGGGCAGGCGGCGACGCACTCCGCGCAGAACAGGCATCGGCCGAGATCGAGAGTGAGCGCGGGCTCGAGGCGGATCGCGTCGGTGGGGCACCGCTCCGCGCACGCGCGGCATCCCTCCTCGCAGCGGGACGGGTCGAGCACGGGCCGCCCGCGGAACGTCCCTGGCAGCGAGACGTCCGCCGGGAACGGAATCGTGCGGCGCCCCTGGCGGAGACGCTCGAGAAACGCTTTCAGCATGCGCGGATCCTGACCGGCGCGGGATCGTTCACAGGTCGTGTCCGCTGTAGGAGAGGTTGAAGCTCTTGTTGCAGAGCGGGAAATCGGAGATCGGCTGGTCCCGCATCGCCATCGCGAGCCCGGTCCAGTTGTGGAACGAGGGATCGACGATCTTGTATCGACGGAAGCGGCCTTCGCCGTCGGTGACCGCCGTGTGGCAGATCTCGCCGCGCCAGCCCTCCACGAGCGACACGGCGATGCACTCGGGCGCGAGCCTGGGCAGGGCGCCGTCCCGCCGCGCCGCTCCTTCCGGAAGCGACGAGAGGACCCGCGCGATGAACTCGGCCGAGTGCGCAACCTCGAGCGAACGCACACCTGCCCGCGCGAACGCGTCTCCCGTGTCCCGTGTCGCGACCGGGATCGCGGCCTCCCGGTAGAGACCCTCGGGATGGTCGCGGCGAACGTCCCGATCGAGACCGGACGCGCGCGCGGCGGGCCCCACCATTCCGAGCGATTCGGCGATGTCGCGCTTGAGGACCCCGGTCTCCTCGAGCCGGCCGCGGACGGTCGCGTTGGCCCGGATCAGCTCGAAGGAGCGCGCCAGCTCCGCGGTCAGGGCCAGGACCGCGCCGGCGATGGCTCCCGTATCGGCCGGCGACAGATCGGCACCGACTCCGCCGGGACGCACCCACCCGACTCCCATCCGGCTCCCGCAGGCGAGCAGCGTGAGGTTGAGCAGATCGCCCCGGATCCGGCCGCAGTAGGAGGCGGCGGGAAGGTAGCCGATGTCCCCCGCGAGCGCACCGAAGTCACCGGCGTGGTTCGCCATGCGCTCCAGCTCGAGCGCCGCCGCCCGCAGCGCGCGTCCCCGTGCCGGAACCTCGATCCCGGCGAGCGCCTCGACCACGATGGAGTAGGCGAGCGCGTGCCCCACCGACGTGTCGCCCGCGATCGCGTCCACGAGGTGCGGGGTTCGCTTCCCCGGTCCGCCTTCGAGGGCCCGCTCGATCCCGCGGTGCTGGTAACCGAGCGAGATCTCGAGGTGGAGCACGCGCTCCCCGTGGCACTGGAACCGGAAGTGTCCCGGCTCGATCACCCCCGCGTGCACGGGGCCGACCGCCACCTCGTGCACCTCGTCTCCCGCCACACGGAAGTACTCCATGACTCCCGGTCCCGGCCCGTTGGGGTCGTTGAAGCGGACCGGCTTGAGCCACGGATGCCCCTCAGGCAGCACCCCCCACTCCTCCGCGATCTCGCGCTCGAAGAGATGGGCCTGCGGGAACCGGGGCGTCAACGCGGGGAAGGCGCTCTCGGCCCGCGTCGACGTGAGCATGAGCTCCTCCCCTCCGGAGTGCGCCACCACGGCGATGAGGCGGAGTCCCGCGTCCCGCTCCGGCAGGCCGAAGAGCGAGACGAGCCGTGCGCCCGGAGCCGTCGTGACGGCATCGGCAAACCGGTCCGGCGTGACCCGGGGGATCGTCGCGAGCGGAGCGGTCCCGCCGTTGGCCATCGGGACGCAGGCCTGGATGGGTGTCATGGCGCGAGCATGCCGGCCGCCGAACGGAGCGCGTGCGCGAGGCCCGAGGGAATGTATAGGCCGATCGCGAGCACCGCCGCGGCGAGGACCAGCGGAGGCAGGACGGCGAGGCGGCTCTCGCCATGTGCGGATCCCGCGGGCAGGGGCGGCGCCTCTCCTTGCGCCATCCGCGACATCGTGGACGCCATACCGATGAAGATCACGGCGAGGAGGACGAGGTAGAGCACGCCGATCACGATCCGTCCCTGCTCCATCGCCCCGCGCAGGATGAGGATCTCGCTCACGAACGTTCCGAACGGCGGCGAGCCCGTGATCGCGAAGAGCCCCGCGATCCAGAGCGCGCCGGTCGCGGGGACGCGCGCCAGGACGCCGCGGACCTCTCTCGCGGCCTTGGTGCGGTAGGCGGCCAGGATGTTGCCGGCGAGGAGGAAGAGCATCGCCTTCGTGAGGGAGTGGCCCAGGACATGGAGCATCGCTCCGAACGTGGCGACCCCTCCGAGTCCCACGCCCAGGGCCAGGATGCCCATGTGCTCCACGCTCGAGTAGGCGAGAAGGCGCTTGTAGTCCGCCTGGGCGATCACGAACGCGGCGGCGATCGCCATCGAGAGGAGCCCGAAGACGACCAGCATCCCGCGCGCGTAGGTGTCGAGGCCCGCCGCGCTCATGACCTGGAGCGCCCGCAGGATGCCGAGGAACGCGCAGTTGAGGAGCGCGCCCGAGAGGAGGGCCGAGACGACCGAGGGCGCCTCGCTGTGGGCGTCGGGAAGCCACGTGTGAAGCGGAGCGAGTCCCATCTTGGTGCCGTAGCCGACGAGCAGGAAGATGAACGCGCCCTTGAGCCAGGGCGTGTGCAGCAGAGCCGCGTGCGCCCGGAGCCCTTGCACGCTCAAGGGAATGCTCCCTCCGCCGTGGACCGTCGCGGACACGGCGAGGAAGAAGTTCCCCAGGAGCGCGAGGCCGATCCCCACCGAGCAGATGAGGAGATACTTCCAGGTCGCCTCGAGGGAGCGGTGGTGGCGGTGGAAGTAGATGAGCGGCGCGCTCGCGAGGGTCGTCGCCTCGATGGCCACCCAGAGGAGCCCCAGGTTGTCGCTCACGATCACGAGCGTCATCGTCGAGAGAAAGAAGAGGAGGCAGCCGACGAAGACCGCTTCGGGAGCATTCGTGAACCGGAAGCCTTCCACGAAGTCCTCGCGGGCTCCGGGCGACTCGCGGCGGAGGTAACCGACCGCGTAGACCGCGGAGACCAGGAAGAGGGCGCTCGTGACGCCGAGGAAGAGCTGCCCGAGCGAATCCAGGCGGAGCACGCCGCCCCACCCGGTGCCCGGCGGCCGGACCCACGTCGCGACCGTCAGTGCGGCGTGGGCGGCCGCCACGGCGATCATGAGCGCGCGGCGCCACGCCGCGGGCCGGAGAAAGAAGCTGAGGAGCCCGCCCAGAGCCGGGAGGAGCACGAGCGCGGAGAGCATCGCTATTCCTTGAGCGTCGCGAGCCGGGTCGTGTCGATCGAGTCGAACTCGCGGCTGATGTGGAAGACCGTGATCCCCATGACGAACACGGCGACGAACACGTCGAGGAGGATGCCCAGCTCGACGAGGGCGGGCGCCTCGTACGCGATGCCCACGCCGAACGCATAGATCCCGTTCTCGAAGACGAGATAGCCGAGCGCCTGGCTCAGAGCCTTCTTCCGGCTCACCACGAGGAAGAGGCCGACGAAGAGGATCGAGAGCGAGGTCGGGACGAGCAGATCCGACGCCGCCGTGCCCGGCAGCGGCAGCCGGCCCGCCACCCACAGCGCGATCAGGAACGAGCCCACGCCGGCGAGCACCGACGGCACGTACCCGACGAAGGGCTCGACCTCGCGGCGGACCTTGGCGCCTCGGAGCGCCCGGAGGAGGAGCCAGGGAAAGACGACGCCCTTGAGCGCGATCCCCGCCAGGCCGATCGCGATGAAGCGGAGCGTCAGGTGACCCGAGTTCGCGAGGAGGGCGACGATCCCGAGCAGCACCCCCTGGGTCGCCACGGTGCGGATGCTCGCGTTCAGCCGGCTCACACCGAGCAGGCGGAGGTTCGTGAACACGAGCAGGACCATCAGCGTGTCGAGGAGGACGCGCACGGCTATCTCAGGATGAGGGCGATCGCGACGATCGCGAACGCCCCCGCTCCGATCAGGAACTGCGGCACCCGCGCCATGCGGAGCCGCGCGATGGTGGATTCGATCACGCCGATCGCGACCGCGAGCCCGGCCATCGCGGCGAGGAATGAGGCCGCGTCCAGCCACGCCGAGCCGGTCCGGATCGGAAGCATGACCCCGACCGACAAGGCCCCCATCACCCAGAGCTTGAGCGCGGCGCCCCACTGGATCCACGCGAGGTCGGGGCCGCCGTGATCGAGCACCATCACTTCGTGGATCATCGTCAGCTCGAGGTGCGTGGCGGGGTCGTCCACGGGAATCCGCGAGTTCTCGGCGAGGAGCACACCGAGGAGCGCGACGCCCACGAGGAGGAGCACGGGCGCGCCCCGCTGCCAGTCCGCCTCGGTCAGCCCGCCCACGATGCCGGTGAGCGACGCGCTCCCCGAGACGCGCGCCGCGGCCGCGAGGCAGAGGAGGAGCACGGGCTCCGCCAGCGCCGAGAAGGTCGCTTCGCGGCTCGCCCCCATGCCCTCGAAGCTCGAGCCCGTATCGAGCGCGGCCGCCATCGTGAGGAAGCGGGCGGACGCGAGCAGCGCCGCGAGGAGGACGAAGTCCCCCGGAAACGCGATCAGCGAGGGGAAGCCGGCCTGGGGGAGGAGGCTGAGCGCGGCGATCGGCGCGCCGATCGCGACCGCGGGCCCCAGCGCGAACACGCCGGTCGTGGTGCGGCTCAGGACCGCCCCCTTGCGGAGGAGCTTCGCGAGGTCGAAGTAGACCTGGAGCATCGGCTGCCCGTTGCGCCCCGCGAAGACCGCCTTGGTTCTGTGGATCACGCCGAGGAAGAGCGGCGCCGCCAGCAACGCGACGACGGGGCCCACGAGTCCTGGCGTGTTCATGCGCCCACCCCCGCGGAGCGGCTCATGGATTCACCAGGAACTGATAGACGAGGACGGCCAGGAGCGTGAGCGCGATGTAGAGCACGTAGATCTGAACGCGTCCTTCCTGGATGCGCCGGAAGTGCCCGAGGCGCCGGCCCATCTCGTTCGCGATCGGCGTGACGACCCGCTCGCGGAAGGTGTCGGTCGTGGCGGTCGCGTGCGACGCCTGCGCGGGAAAGAGCCCCGTCGGCTTCAGGGACGAGATGCGCGTCCCCAGGACGGGGGCGAAGATCTCGAGAACAGGCTGCGCGAACGAGGAGCCGGTGTACTGCATGCGTGAAGTCGGGGCGGCGTAGCCGCAGCCCCACGTCGGAACGCGCGCGGGCCGCCGCCGCGCGAGAAGGGCCGCCCGGGTGGCGAGAGCCAAGAGCGTGAGAACGAGGAAAGCCGCGGCCACCGCGGCGATCCTCGCGAGGATGGCGGCCGCGGTGTCCAGCTCGGCGGTGACGGCCGCCTTGGAGAGCGCTGATGCTGCATCGAGCTCCCCGATGGGCGCGGCCGTGGCGACGTAGGGCACGGCCGGCGCGAGCGCGCGCAAGACCCAGGGCCCGCCGAGGCCGATCGCGAGGCAGAGCGCAGCCAGGATGGCCATCGGCGCGCGAAGGAGCGCGCCCGACTCGTGGGCCTCGCGCGCGGCGGCGGTTCGTGCTTCCCCCAGGAACGCGATGCCGAACGCCCTCACGAAACAGACCGCGGCGAACCCGCCGATCAGGGCCAGCCCGGCAATGAGCACGAATCCGGACAGCGCGACCTGGCTCGACGAAACCGCCGCCGCGCGGAAGGGGCCCAGGAGGATCAGGAACTCTCCCAGGAACCCGTTGAGCGGCGGGAGCCCCGCGATCGCCATGGCGCCCGTCAGGAAGACCCCTCCGGTCCAGGGCATGCGACGGAGGAGTCCCCCGAGACCCTCGATCTCCCCCGTGCCCGTCCCATGGATCAAGGAGCCCGCGGCGAGGAAGAGGAGCCCCTTGAAGAGGGCGTGATTCAAAACGTGGAGGAGCGCTCCCGCGAACCCGAGCGCCGCGAGGAACGGCACATGGTGGGACACGCCGATCAGACCCACGCCCATGCCGCACGCGATGATGCCGATGTTCTCGATGCTGGAATATGCGAGCAGCCGCTTCAGCTCGCTCTGCGCGAGCGCGTAGAGCACCCCCAGGATCCCGGAGATCAGGCCGATGCCGAGGAGGAGCCAACCCCACCAGGGAGGCGGCGGTCCGAGGAGCGGAAGCGTGCGCAGGAGCCCGTAGATTCCCATCTTGATCATCACGCCCGACATCACCGCGGAGACATGCGCCGGCGCGGCGGGGTGCGCCTCCGGAAGCCACATGTGGAGCGGCATGAGCCCCGCCTTGGTGCCGAAGCCCACGAGGGCGAGCAGGAAGAGCGCGCCAGGCGCGAGGAGCGGCGGGGCGGCGCCCTGCTCGATCGGGCCGAAGTCGAGCGAGCTGGACGTCCCGGAGAGCGCGAGGAAGAAGACCATGAGGAAGGCGGTGCCGATGTGCATCGCGATGAGGTAGGTCCGCCCGGCGTGCCGCACCTCGCGCCGGCCGTGGTGCAGCGTCACGAGGAAATAGGACGCGAGGGTCATGCCCTCCCACGCGACCAGGAACAGGATCCCGTTTCGCGCGACGACGACGAGCGCCATGCTGGCGATGAGAAGGTTGAACCAGAGCCACGCGGCGGTGCGGGCTCCGGCGTCGTGCCGGAGATAGCCTGCGCCGTAGATCGCGGCCAGAGCGGAGAGGCCAAAGACCAGCAGGAGGAAGAAGGCGGACAGCGGGTCGACCCCGACGCTGAAGGACGCGAGCGGGATGCTCCAGGGGAGCGTGAGCGACTCCGGCGTGGACCGGAGGAGCACTCGGAACGCCGGGATCAGGCCGAGCGCGCACCCTAAGACCGCGCCGGCGGAGCCAACCCAGGCGGCGCGCCGTCCCCGGGAGAGCCATGACGACACGCCCGAGAGGACGAGCACTCCTACCGAGAGCAGAACGTAGGAAATCGGGCGAGCCCCTTGCCTAGTTCGTGATGTTCACGGATCGCCCGCTCAACGAGACAAACGGGCCGGCCGCACGTTAGCAGCCGGCGGGCCCCGATTCAAGCCCGGGCGTCAGATCGCGATCCAGTAGGTGACCTTGGCGAGGACCCGGTTCTCGGGCTCGTTGTGGAAGGCCTGGCCCCCGCCGATGTCGGGGCTGAAGTGGGTGCTGCCCATGTTGTACCGGTCTTCGTAGGTCGAGCGGCTCTGGGTCCAGACGAGGTAGAACGTGCTCCCCGGCCGGTACTCCCAGCGGTAGACCAGGTTCAGGTTGACCGCCGCGTAGCTGAAGTCCCAGTCGTTGACCGTGTAGCCGGGCTGCCCGGACTGCACGATCACGGGATCGGCGAACGGCAGGAAGTCGTAGCTGTCGGGGTGGATCAGCTCGCGAACCCGCGTGTAGTCGCCCGTCGTGATGAAGGGCTGCGCGTAGATCTCCAGCGACTGGTTCCGGCTGAAGAGGACGTTGGACCGGAGCGTGATGTCGAACGTCTCCTGGTGGATGTCGCCGAAGATGTAGCTGGTCCCGCCGATCCCGCGCGCGTTCGGATAGTCGGCCGAATTCAGGTTCGCGAGCCACTGGGTGTCGTCGATACGGCGGTCGAAGTTCAGCGAGATCGAGTGGTTGATCGAGCTCGACTGGTTCCACTTCACCGTGCCGGTGTAGTGGTTCCCGATGTTCTTGGCCGTGTCGACGAAGTAGTTGCCCTCGAGGGTCAGGACGAAGTTCTTCCTCGAGTCGCTCGAGATGCCCATCCAGCCGCCGTACGTGTGGGGCTCCCGGATCAGCGGGCCGCCTCTGGTTTCGTACCGGTGCGTTCCCTCCCCGTTGTACGAGAGCCCCATCCAGAACTCCCGGTAGTTGCGGAACTGGAGCCACGTGCTCGTCTCGACGTGCGAGTACTGTGGGTGCGCGGCGCCGTACGACCACGCCGGCAGCCCCGTGTTGACGTCGTATCCGGTCCGCGCCGCGTAGATCCAGCTCCGATTCGCGTTCAGGTTGAACTCGCCCCGATTCCAGGTCTTGCTCTTCCCCTCGGGGTTGTACGGCTTGTAGAGGTAGACGCTCGTATTGATCTCGTCGGGGGACTCGAGGAAGCCCATGTCGTTGATCTGGAGCTTGTCCGACTCCCACCGTCCGCTGATCCCGCCCTGGAGCTTCCCACCGCGCTTGCGAATGTCGAGCGCGCCTCCTGTGCCGTACGCCGGGGCGCCGGTGATCGTGGGATCGGACGTCGACGTCTCCGGGTCGATGATCGAGCCCACCATGGACCCTTGCATGTTGAACTGGCGGTTCTTCGAGTTGAGATCGAAGTCGAACCCGCTCGTGTAGGCCTCGCGCGATCCCGCGTCGCCGTAGAGGTCGCGGCTCCCGGTGCGGAGCACCGCAGTCTGCATCAGGTTGAACCGGTTCCGTCCGCCCGTGAACTCCTTGCCGAAGCGCCCCACGAAGTAGCGCGTGAGCTGGCCGCCGTTCTTGAACAGGTTGTGCGCCTGCCCCTCCTGCGTGATGTCCGTGGAGGCGGCGAGGGCGGCGACCGAGACGCCGCCGAAGCTCTTGCCCGTCAGCTTGGCCGCGTAGCGGATGCGCGTGTTCTCGTCCCCCGTCCCGATGCGTCGCGAATAGAAGAGATTGAAGTCGGGATGCTGGAAGAAGCGGCTCCCCTCGATGAAGAAGGGCCGCTTCTCGTCGTAGAACGTCTCGAACGGCGAGAGATTGAGGACGGCCGGATCGGCTTCGACCTGGCCGAAATCGGGCTGCACGGTCGCGTTGAGCGAGAGGTCGGGGGTGATGCCGTACCGAACGTCCGCCCCCACGTTGCGGAACCCGTGCACGTCATCTCCCGACCCCTGGATGCTCGGATCCGTGGCGCTCTGGACGAAGTAGGGAAGGAGCTCGATCTGGCGCGGCGAATGGACGCTCGCCAGCCCGGTCAGATTGCCCCACCGGCTCACCGTGCCGTGCTCCTTCCGATCCCAGATCACCCACCCGGTGTTCTCGCCCCGCCCCTGCATGTACCGATAGACCTGGAGCCCCCACGTCATCACGGGCTCGGTGCGATACTTGATCGCGGAGAAGGGAATGCGGATCTCGGCGTACCAGCCCCGCTCGTCGCGCGAGGTCTCCGCCTGCCAGACCGCGTCCCAGTCCACGTCGGTATCGCCGTCGTTGAAGATGTAGGCGTCCTGCTGGACGCCGGTCGCGCTGACCTTGAAGTTGTAGCCCGTCGTGTGGTCGTGATACGGGTCGATGAACACGCTCACGATGTCGCAGCCCGCGTCGCGATCGCGGCGTGAGAGCTTGGCGACGATCTTCGACGGATCCTTCTCGAGGCACGCGATCCCGAAGTAGACCGCGTCCTCGTCGTAGACCACCTTGAACACCGTCTGCTCCGACGGCTCGGCGCCGCGATCCGGGTCCCACTGGCGAAATCCGCGCGCCGCGGGGACGTCCTTCCAGGCTAACTCGTCGAGCTTGCCGTCGAGGTTCACGTTGCCGCTGCCGTTCAGGCGGTGCGCCGAGACCGTCGGGGCCGCGGCCCGACGCCCGTCCGAGCTGTCCGTGTCCGCCCCGCCCGGGATCGCGGGGTCGAAACCCTCGAAACCCTGAGCGGCGGGGGCGAAGAGGAGCGCCGCCGCGAGGCCGAGGAGGCCGGAAACTCGTTTGTGCCGCATAGGGATCGACTCCTTGGCGAAACGGGCTCGAAAGCGGGAACGCGCCGGAGGGAACGCTCACCTCGAGTACGTGGACCGGAATGTATTCGTTTCGACAGAGGGGAGGGGGAAAGCGTTGAAAGACTAGCCCGAGGTTCCGTCCTCGGCCAGCGATTCCATGAGGAGCTGGTGGAAGTGGTGGACCCCCTGCTCCCGCTTGGGGGAATAGCGGCCCCGGTCGTAGAGCCTGGACCGAACGCCCTTCTGGACGCTCTCCACCACGGATTCGTCCTCGCGCTCCACGCGATCGAGCGCGGCCCCCGCGCCGCGGTCGAGCTTGGACGGATCCCACACGAAGGGGAGGAAGTGGACCTTGGTGCGGTCGACCGCGAGCGGGCGGACCACGTTGATCGAGATCCCCCACGGATAGAAGTTGAACATCGTGTTCGGGAAGAGCCACCAGTAGTAGGCGCCGATCCGCTGACCATCGTCGGGATGACCCGCGGGGAGCTCGAACGCGTCCTCGCCGTCCGCGGCCACGCCGACCTGAAGGTTGGAGAGCGGGAAGACCTCGGTGCGGTAGCTCCCGTAGTCGAGCGCCCCCGCGAGTCCCGCGTGGACGAAGGGAATGTGGAAGCCTTCGAGGTAGTTGTCACAATAGAGCGCCCAGTTCGCGCGGACCACGTACTCGCGCGCGCGCGTGGCGTCGAACGACGATTCGCGAATGGGAAGGAAGCCGCACCGCTCGCGCATCGGCTGGATGAGCTTGTCGAGCGTTGTGGCCGGGTCGAGGGAGGCGAAGATGAATCGCTCCCATTCCGCGTACGGAACCTTGGGAAGGTTGTCCGCGGCGGATGGAAATCCCTCGGCGCCGTCGAACTCCGGCATCGACTGGAATGTCCCGTCGAGCGTGAACCGGCGCCCGTGGTACCGGCACCGAAGGACCTGGGCGACCGCGTCGCCTTCCGCGACCAGGTTGCCCCGGTGCGTGCAGACGTTGGAGAGGCAGTGGAGCTGGTCCTTGGAATCCCGGGTCAGGAGGAGCGGCTCGTCGAGGAACCCCTCGAGGAGCGTGACCGGATGGACCGCCCCCGGCACGCGCACCCGCTCGAGGTCGGCCACGAACTGCCAGGAGCGCGCGAAGACACGCTCCCGGATCCGGTCGAACACGGCCGGGTCCGCGTAGAAGCGGGAGGGCAGGGTGTGGGCCCTGCGGATGTCGGATTCTGCTTGGGTGGACGCGGGGTTCAGGGCTCTCTCCTCAGAGCGTTTCGGCGCGCTCCAGCCGGAAAACGAGTGCCATACTATAGATAAGTTTGCGGCCACCCGCAGCACCCGCGATTGTCGCTCCGTGCACCTCCCTAAGTACCTTCCGCTGGTCCACTTTCGTCCCCGGTCATGGTCGCACGCCCTTCTGCCGATACCTTGTATACTCGATAGCAGTTAGCGCCGTTTTCCAGGGACCGGAACAAGGGGTGATTCGAGCATGGTTCTCCTCTATGTCCTGATCGCCATCGCGATCGTCTTCGCCGTGCCGCCCATCCGCCGCGCTCTCGTCACTCGCTGGGTCATGCCCATCCTGGCCGGGGCTCTCCCGAAGATGGGCGAAACAGAGCGCATCGCGCTCGAGGCGGGGACGGTCTGGTGGGACGCCGAGCTCTTCTCGGGCCGACCGCGCTGGAAGAAGCTCCTCGAGTTCAAGCCGAAGCCGCTCAGTCCCAAGGAGCGGGCGTTCCTCGACGGGCCGGTCGAGGAGCTGTGCCGCATGGTCCACGACTGGGACGTCCTCCAGAAGGGGGACCTCTCACCCGAGACCTGGGCCCACCTCAAGAAGCATCGCTTCTTCGGCATGATCATCCCCGAGTCGTATGGCGGCCTCGGCTTCTCCGCGCTCGCGCACTCGGCGGTGATCACGAAGATCTCCAGCCGCAGCGTGACCGCCGCGGTCACGGCGATGGTGCCGAACTCGCTCGGGCCGGCCGAGCTCCTCCTCCATTACGGGACGGAAGCGCAGAAGAACCACTATCTGCCACGCCTCGCGACGGCGGAGGAGATCCCGTGCTTCGCGCTCACCGAGCCGGGCGCGGGGAGCGACGCGACGGCGCAGCGGAGCGAGGGGGTCGTCTGCAAGGGGACGTTCGAGGGGCGCGAAGTCCTCGGCATGCGTCTCAACTGGAACAAGCGCTACATCACGCTGGCTCCGGCGGCCACGGTGCTCGGCCTCGCCTTCCGCCTTCGCGATCCCGACAAGCTGCTCGGCGGCAAGGAAGATCTCGGGATCACGTGCGCGCTCCTGCCGGCCCGTCTTCCGGGCGTGATGATCGGTGAGCGGCACGATCCGCTCGGCGTGCCGTTCCTGAACGGCCCCACGTTCGGCACCGACGTCTTCGCCCCGCTCGACTTCATCATCGGCGGCCCCGCGAATGCGGGGAAGGGCTGGCGGATGCTCATGGACTGCCTCGCGGCGGGGCGAGGCATCTCGCTGCCGTCCCTCTCGGTGGGTGCCTCGGAGCTCGCGGCGCGCACGACCAGCGCGTACGCGAACGTGCGCGAGCAGTTTGGCCTTCCGATCGGGCGCTTCGAGGGGATCGAGGAGCCGCTCGCGCGCATCGCGGGCTTGACGTACATGCTGGACGCCGCGCGCAAGCTCACCGCCGGCGCCATCGACGCGGGCGAGAAGCCGGCCGTGATCTCCGCGATCGTGAAGCGCTACGCCACCGAGGGCATGCGCGCGGTCGTGAACGACGCGATGGACATCCAGGCGGGCGCGGCGATCAGCCGCGGGCCGCGCAACATCCTCTCGTCAGCGTATGCGTCGGTGCCGGTCGGGATCACGGTCGAGGGGGCGAACATCCTCACGCGGTCGCTCATCGTGTACGGCCAGGGTGCGATCCGCTGCCATCCGTACGTGCAGTCGGAGATGCGCGCCGTGGCGGAGAAGGATCTCGTCGCGTTCGATCGCGCGTTCTTCGGACACGTGGGGCACACGATCGGGACGGGATTCCGAGCCTTCGGGATGGCGATCTTCGGCGGCGGCACGGGCGGCTCCGGTGTGAGCGGCCCCGCGGGGCCGATGTTCGGAAAGCTCTCGCGCTACGCCGCGGCCTTCGCGCTGGTCTCGGACGCGGCCATGGTCACGCTGGGCGGCACGTTGAAGCGGCGCGAGCGGCTGAGCGGCCGGCTGGCCGATGCGCTCGCGTGGATGTACATCGCATCGGCGATGCTGAAGCGCTTCGTCGACGACGGCCAGCCAAAGCGCGACCTGCCGTACGCGCGCTGGGCGGCCGCGCATGCGTTCCATCAGATCGAGGTCGCGCTCACGGGCGTGCTCGAAAATCTCCCGAGCCGACCCGCCGCGTGGCTCCTCCGCCTTGTCGCGTTCCCGCTCGGAGCGCACGTGCGTCCCGTGCCCGATCGCGAAGTCGCGGCCGTCGCGCACAGCGTGCTGAGCGATGCCGAAGCGCGCGAGCACCTCACCGCCGACATCTTCGTTCCGCCGCCGGGCGAGCCGGGGCTGGGGGCGCTCGAGGCCGCCTACCGCCTGGCGATGGCCGCCGCGCCCGCCGAGAAGAAGCTCAAGGATGCGATCCGCGCGCGGAAGCTCAAGCCGCTCGACGGCTGCGCGCTCTTCGACGCCGGAGTCGAGGCGGGGCTGATCTCGGACGCCGAGCGCCGGCAGCTCTGCGAGGCGCTCAAGGCCCGCGAGGACGTGGTCCAGGTGGACGCCTTCGGGGCGAAGGAGTACGCCGAGCAGAGGCGGTAAGCGCCCACGGCGCTGACACGGACACCGGCCGGGGCCCGACGTCTACCGAAGCAGCTGCTCCCGCGCCATCGCCAGTCCCAGCACCGCCCCCTCGTTTCCCACCGCCTTCGCCCGCGCCGCGGCGTCCGCCAAGATCCCAGCCGCCTTCCCTCGATCCGACGTGATCGACGCCGCGAGATCCGCCGCCACGTCCGGCGACCAGGCCATCTCGCCTTCCGACGTCGCGCCCGCCAGGAGATCGAACGGCGCCTTGTGCTCCAGCCAGCCGTTGTCGTCCGTGTTCACCGGACCGCCGTCGGCCTCTCGCGCCACGCGCTCCAACCGTCCTCGGTAGTAGCGCATGAGGTCGGGCAGCGACGACACGCCGACGCGCGCGAGATTCCCGGCCACCTTCTCGTCCTGGAACCACGCTCCAAGCCGATCCAGGTCGAGTCCGATCTCGCGGTCGGGCGAGGCGAGGATCACGAGATCGGCGGATCCATCCACGAAGAAGAGCTGCCCCTTGGGAAAGCGCGTCGCGAGCGTGCGGAAGATCGTGCGGAGCGTGGCCGGGGACGTCTGATAGCACTGCACCCACTGGCAGAAGATGCCGCCCGGCTTCAGCTTCGACGCCGCGGTTTCGTAGAAGTCGCGCGTGAAGAGGTCGGCCATGCCGGCGATCCAGAGGTTCGACGGCTCGGAGATGATGACGTCGTACTTGTTGCGTGTGGACCTGAGATACGTGCCCGCGTCCTCGATCAGCAGTCGATGCCTCGGATCCGCGAGCGGCTTTCCCGCGTCCGCGTCGAAGTAGGGCGCGGCTTCCGCCACGGCGCCTTCCAGCTCGATCGTGATCACATCGCGTACGGGGTGCGTGAGCACGGCGCCGGTCGTGACGCCGCTTCCGTAGCCCACGATGCAGACCGACTGCGCCTGATTCGCGAGCAGCACCGGGAGCTGCCCGACCAACACCTGCTGCGCCATGTCCTCGCCGACCCCGGTCGTCGCGTCGGTCTTTCCGTTGATGAGGAGCGCGCGGCGCTTTCCGGTCTCGATCACCGTCACGGCCGCGACGCGTCCCTCCTTGTAGAAGAGGAGTCGCTCCAGCTCCTTCGATGCGCCCACCCGGTCGATCATCCGGTGCGTCACGCCCTCCTCGCCGAACAGCCAGTACGATCGTAGGAGCCGCACCAGGCCGAGACTCATCCGCTCCGCGTTCCAGGACGGCATCCCGACCCACGCGTACGCACCCGCCGCGATCACGACCAGCAACGCGGCCGCGCGGCGGGGCAGCGCGCGCCCTTCGCCCGTGAGCAGGGCCAGGACGCCGAGCGCGGCGTTGAGAGCCGCCGCCGCGAGGATCGAATGGAGCGTGCCGAGCCACGGGATGAGGATGAAGGCGGTGAGGATCGATCCCGCGATCGAGCCGATGGTGTTGAAGGCGTAGACCGCGCCCACCGAGGCGCCCGCTTCGCTCCGCGCCGTGCGGCGTATCGCGACGGCCGTCGGGAAGAGCGCTCCGAGGAGAAAGCAGGCGGGGAAGATGATCCACGCCGTGATGCCCGCCTCCCCCCAGAGGAGCGAAGACGTGCTTCCGTTCGCGCGCACCATGACCGTCGTCTGCCAGTGGGGGAGATGCTCGAATTGGTGCGCCGCGATCCCGACCGCGGCGGCGAGCAGCGCCTGCAAGAGTCCGAAGAGCGTGACCGGCGCGCGCCACAGCTTCAAGACACGCGACGCGGTCGCGGCGCCGAGCGCGATGCCCGCGAGATAGATCGCGAGGATGGCCGAGAACGCGTAGATCATGCCGCCGAAGGGCACGGCGAGGATGCGCGTCCAGGAGACCTCGTAGAGGATCGCGGTGAACCCGGAGAGCGCAAACAGGGGAAGAATCCAGCGGTGCCACGGGCGGGCCGCCGCGCCGTCGTCCTGGACCACCGCGGCCGCCTCCGCCCCATCCATCGTGACGGCAGGCGGAGCCGCCGGACGCCCGAGGAGGATCGTCGCGAACACGATGAGATCGATCGCGGCGGCGACCGCGGCCGTCTTCCAGAGACCGAGCGCCGGGATCGCGAGGAATCCGGCCGCAACGACACCGAGCACGGCGCCCGCGGTATTCACCGCGTAGAGGCGCGCCACCGCGGCTCCGGATCCCTCGCGATCCCGGCGCGAGAAGTCGGATACGAGGAGCGGCAGGGTCGCTCCCATCGCGGTGGTCGGGACGAGGAGCGCGGCGAAGAGGACCAGGAATCGCAGAAGCAGGAAGACGGCGCCGTGGCCGAGGAAGAGGCCGTTCAGCCACGCGAACAGCGGCTTCGCGAGCGCGAATCCCAGCGGACTCATCAGGCCGAGCACCGCCACCACGAGCTCGAGCCGCGCGTACAGCAGCAGAGGCTCCCGCGTTCGCGCGGCCCATCGTCCGCCGATCGCCGCTCCGATGCCGAGCCCTCCCAGGAACGCCGCGACCACGGTCGAGACTCCGTAGATCGAGTTCCCGAGCAGGAGGGAAAGGTACTTGGACCAGACGATCTCGAGGATCAGTCCGGCCGCTCCGGAGGCGAAGAAACAGCCGTAGAGGAGCAGCCGTCGCGATCCCGGGCGCGCTGCCAAGTCCCGATGCTGTCTAGCGCTATGCGCTGTCGTCGTTCGCCGCGAGGGGGTTCGGTTTCTCTTGGATTGGGTCATGGAATGTGGTATAGTACCTCTTTCCACGCGCGGGTCCTGAGCCCACGCACCGAATCGTAGAAAGCATTCCCCAGTTTTCTCGAGACACAGTGCGGAGACCCGCTCCCTTAGCCAGACACCAAGCTCTCGTGTCCGCAGGCTTTCCTCTCCGTCTCGCGGCCACGGGCTTTCTGACCCTCCTCTGGATCGCTTTCGAGGCGGCTCGCGCATTCTCTGCGCCGTCAGCCACGAATCCCATCGATCAGTGGCCGCGCCGCGTCTACCGCACCGAGGTTCCCGCTCCGCTCAAGAGCGAGCCGTCCTCCCCGATGGTGTACCGGCGTCTCCTCCTCACTCCGCCGCCGCTGGAAGAGGTGTACGTCTTCAACGACAGCCTGGACGGGCATCCGCTCGACGACGAGGGGGGCTGGAGCCACTACGACAACTCCGCCGGACCGACCGCCTGGCACATCGACACCTTCATGGCGTGCAACAACCACGCGTGGTGGTGCGGGGTGATCGATTCGAGCTGGACGAACGACACGAACCGCGCGGGCTACGACAACAGCTGGACCCAATATCTCCAGCACGACGCACCGACGGCGAGCGTGCCCGCCGGCTCCGTCATCGAGCTGACCGCGAAGTACAAGATGAACGTCGAGCAGGGCTATGACTACGGCGAGGTGGAATACAACGACCTGGACGACCTGTGGCTCCCGCTCCTGCACCTGACGGGCAAGATCCCGGCCAGCGGCGTGGGCTGTGATTCGTTCACCGTGGAGCTGCCGGAGTCGAGCTGGGTGAAGTGGCAGAACCATCCGACCGGCGCCAAGCCCATGCCCTTCCGCTTCGTCTTCCACTCCGACATCGAGTACTCGTCCGCCGACGGCCTCTACAACGGGGACGGCTGGATCATCGACGAGGTCCGGGTCACGAAGGACGGCAACCAGATCCTGTTCTACGACAACATGGAGAACGGGATGGGGACCTGGACCCGGACGACCCTCCCCGCGGTGGGGGACTACTATGCGCTGGAGAACAACGTCGTCACCGAAGACCAATGCACCGACAACCGGACGAACATCTGGGTGGACTGGGACCAGGTCACCCGAAGTCTCGTGCCCCGGATCGACAACCGCCTGCTGACGCCACCCGTAGACATCGACCGATCGGGCGAAGTGCTGATCGCGTTCGACGTGTACCGAAATCTCCCGCTCAATGCGTGCTTCTACTATTCCGCGAACTATCGGACACGGATGATCGGGGGCAACTGGAGCGCATGGATGGATCCGACGAATCTTCTCTACTACGGCTCCAGCAAGGACTGGATCCGTCAGAAGATCGAGCTTCCGTTGGCGGCGGGCAAGGACTCGGTCCAGTGCATGTTCATCGTGAAGGACTACGGGCAGATCTACTGCGGCGGATCGACCGGGTATTCGAACCTGTACCCGCTCTTCGACAATGTCGCCATTGGCGTGCGCGCGACCACGCCTCCCATCTTCATCCCGCGCGATCTGGATCTCTTCCAGGACACGTTCAAGACCACGGCGTTCTTCGGCAACGACAACTTCAACACCCCGCTCGGCGACAGCGCGGTCGTGCAGGTGAGCACGTCGCGCGGCTACAAGAGCGGGTTCATGTTCTACCGGTTCGGAACGTCCGGATCGTGGCTCTCCACGCCCCTCCTCATGAGCAGCACGGCGGAGCCCACGTACCGGTATGCCGACCCACCGCCGGGGAACTATCCCGCCGGCACCGTGCTCCAGTACTACTTCGCGGTCACGGACAGCGTGGATTCCACCGCGTACCTTCCGGCGAAGGCGCCGCAGACGGCGACGTACCTCTCCGCCTCGATCCTGCCGGTGAAGTCCGCCGTCAATCCGGTCCTGGGGTGTACGGACAGCCTCGCGACCGTCCTCTTCGTGAACAACAACTCGGGGCGGGAAGCCGAGGCGACCATCGCGAAGGTGCTCACGGCTCAGGGATACAAGTACGACACGTGGGACGTGAACGGACCCACCTCGGGGGCGGGGAACACGCCGGGAGGCACGGCCCCAGGCGATCCCTTCAATATCTGGCCCGGGGCCACGGTCAACGACCTCCTCCGCTATTCGGCCATCATCTGGCACGCGGGAAGTCTGAGCCAGTTCACGATTTCGCAGACGGATCAGCAGCTGCTCCAGTCCTGGGTCCAGCAGCCCGGGAAGAATCGTAATCTCTTCCTGGCCGGTGACAACGTGGCGCAGGAGCTGATCACGCTCGGCGCGGAGTACAATGCCTTCCTCAGCTTCACGATGGGCACACGGCTCCTTCGCGGCCTATGGGAGAACACCCCGCAGGACACGCTCCACCCGGTCTTGACCGGCTTGGCGGGCTCACCGTCCGCGGGACGAATCATGCACTTGAACCTGGGCTGCCCGCAGATCGATGACCCGGATCTCATGGCCGTCGCCACGACGGCACCGAGCCGTGGGAAGACCGGGCTCTGGCTCAAGTATCCGAACACGTTCGCGGCGGGAACGCGCTTCGCCACGAAGTACGTGTCCTTCGGGTCGGACAGCTCGCGGAACCTCTACTTTGCCTTCAACTACAACAACATCGAAGAATCGGGCGAGCGCCTGCGTTCCATCAAGGACATCATGCTCACCTACTTCCAGATCCCGGCCTGCTACTTCGCGACCGCGGTCGAGGAGGACCAATCTCCCGCGCCGACCGGAGTCGACGTTCTCTATCAGAACGCTCCGAATCCGTTCAATCCTGAGACCGTCATCCGCTATTCCGTGGGGCAATCCGGGCCCGTCACGCTGCGAATCTTCAACGTGCAGGGCGCGCTCGTCCGGACGCTCGTCAACAAGCAGCACGCGGCGGGGAGCTATCGCGTGAGGTGGGACGGCACGAACGACTACGGCGAGCATCTCGGGAGCGGCGTCTACTTCTACAGGCTCGAGACGAGGACCGGAGCGGACTCCAAGAAGCTCATCATGCTGAAGTAGGGCCCCGCGCGCCCTGCGCGCTGTTTCGAAACACTCCCTCCGCCGACCCCCGAAAGAACAAATCACAATCCCGGAAGGACCGGAAACTACATCCCCGGGACCCCGGTCCGGCCTCTCTGGGCTACCTTTTAACTCGTTTCATCCCAACGCCTAACACCCCCAAATCGACCTCCATCGGCTCCATGGCACGTCCCTTGATGTAGTCCCTGGTGAATCCCGGAACCATCCGGAGGAAGGAGATCTCGATGAACGGACAACTACGCATACGCAGCGGGCGCTTCGCGACCCTGCTTCTGGGACCGGCCCTCACGGCCGCGCTCCTCGCGGCACCGATGGGCCGCGCTCTGGCCGGCGAGATCATTCCGTCCGTCGGGCTCACACGCTCCGTCGACGGCGATGAAGCGAAGTCACTGGTCGGGCTCGCCCTTCGCGGCTCGCTCATTCCGGGCGTGGTGAAGACGGAAGTCGGCGTCCAGTACCGCCAGGAGTCGCTCTACAACGGCGATCTCAAGCTTCGGCAGTGGCCGGTGACGGCTTCTCTCTGGCTTGCTCCGGTCCCGGCTCTCTATGCGGGCGCCGGCGTCGGCTGGTACCAGACCACGTTCGATTACGCAGACGACACGGGCATCAACAACACCACGCGTCAGGACTTTGGAGTGCACGTTGGTGGAGGTGTGCGCGTTCCCATCGTGCCAAACGCGAATCTCGACCTGAACGGCCGCTACGTCTTCATGCAGGACCAGGAGTCGCATCTGATCCCCGAGAAATTCAATCCCGACTTCTGGAGCATGACCGCCGGCGTGGCGATCGGCTTCTGATGAGGGGGGACCCATGAATCCCATGAATCCGAATTCGAAGAAGTTTCTCGCGATGGCGACGGCGCTCATGATGGGAGCGATCCTCATGGCGCTCGCGATCCCGCACCCCGCGAACGCGTTCCATCTCGTCGGCGTCGGCCCGCGGGTCGGCTTCACGGATCCCGACGGCGTGGACAACACGGTGAACGTGGGCGGCGGCCTCGACTTCGAGCAGGGCGGAAGCCGCATTCATCTCGTCCCGAGCTTGCTCTACTGGAACAACGAAGGCTTGAGTGACATCAATCCGAACTTCGACGCCATGTACCACTTCAGTCCCGCCGGTCGCGTGAGCCCCTACGTAGGCGCCGGCCTCGGGATCCATGCCTATTCACAGGACGGTCCGGGTGATCCCGGAACGGATGTGGGAGCGAATCTCTTCGGTGGGCTTCTCTTCCCGTCCCGCGGCACCAGCTTCTTCGTGGAAGGCCGCGCCGTCATCGCCGACCGTGACCAGATTGGCGTGCTCGGCGGAGTGAACTTCAACCTCGGTCGGTAAGCCTCGCGAGCGCACGTTTCCCCGCGCACGCCGCTCCGGCCAGTATGGGCCCGCCCCAATCGGGGCGGGCCCCCTCGCTTTTCGGACCGGCGACCCCTAGAATTCAGGGACGTCAGGGTCGACCTCGAAGCGAACTCCTCCCCGCCTGGAGACGCCCGTCAGCGATTCCCCGGTCCCGCCGGGACCGCCTCGCGATTCCGGTTCGAGGACTGACTCCACACCCACCGAGATGCTCCGCACGAACGCCGAGCCGCATCCCGCGCGCCCGCCGTCCTCCCCGTCCGCGCGCTGGGGCGAGTTCTCGCTGCTCGAGCGCCTCGGATCTGGCACGTTCGGGGAAGTGTGGAGGGCCTGGGATCCGGCGCTGCGGCGCGAGATCGCCGTGAAATTCCTCCGCGAGCGAGCCGATGCGACGGGCGCGGTCCACCAGGCGGCTCTCCTCGACGAGGCGCGCGCCCTCGCGCGGATACGGCACCCCGGAGTGGCGGCGGTGTACGGCGTGGCGGAGTTCGACGGAAGAGCCGGGCTGTGGATGGAGTACCTGCGAGGGCCCAGTCTCGCCTCCGTGCTCGAGGAGAGAGGGGCGATGCCGTGGCGCGACGTGATTCGCGTAGGCTGCGAGCTCTGCTCCGCGCTCGAGGCCCTCCAGCACGCAGGTCTGGTCCACCGGGACATCAAGCCCGCCAACGTCGTGATGGAGTCCGACGGGCGGGCGGTGCTCGCCGACTTCGGACTGGGCATGCGCCGCCGGCTCCTCGAGCCGAACGAGATGAAGCAGGGCTGGGGAACGCCGCTCTTCATGGCGCCGAGCCTGCTTCGTGGCGGTGCCCCCACGTTCCGGACGGATCTCTATGCCGTGGGTGTGACGCTACTGTGGGCCCTCACCGGCCGCGCCCCGTTCGAGTCGCGCACCCTTCCGGATCTCCAGATCGAATCGGCCCGGGGACCGACCATCGTGCTTCCCAACTTGAACCGGGACGCGCCGATGGCCCTCGTCGACCTGATCGGGAAGAGCCTCGAGGAGTCCGACCCCGCGCGGCTCACGGCGTCGAAGATGCGCGCCGGCCTCGAGTCGCTTCAGAGCCCCAAGCAGGCCCTGGATCTCGCCGTCCGGCCCTCGATCGCCGTGCTGCCGTTCCTGAACCGGAGCGCGGACGAATCGACCGACTACTTCTCGGACGGACTCGCCGACGAGCTGGTGATGGTTCTCTCCAAGATCCAGGGGCTCCGCGTCATCGCTCGGACCGCCTCGTTCCAGTTCAAGGGCAAGACCGAGGATCTCGCGGTGATCGGCGCCAAGCTGAACGTCGCGACCCTGCTCGAGGGAAGCGTCGTCAAGCAGGGCAGCCGGCTCCGCGTGTCGGTTCGCCTGGTCAAGATCCCGGAGGGCGACTCGCTCTGGTCCGAGAGCTACGACCGGACGTGGGACGACGTCTTCGCGGTACAGGACGACATCGCGCAGCGCGTTGTCACGGAGCTGCGCGCCCGGCTCGTGGGCGCCGCCCTGGATCCGGACCGTGCCAAGGCGGAGATTGCCGAGGCGGTCCGCGGCCGCGGCGAGGATCCCGAAGTCCACCGCCTCCTGATGCGGGCGAGATACCACCTCGATCGCGTGACGTCCGACGACACGGCCCAGGCGCTCGAGTTCGTGGCACAGGCGATGGAGCGCGATGCAGCCCATCCAGCGTTGTGGTGCGAGCTGTGCCGTGCGCGCAGCCTGCAGATGAACTTCGGATGGATCCCCATTGCCGAGGGGACCGTCTTGGCGCGCGAGGCCATCGACCGGGCGCTCGAGCTGGATCCGGAGCTGTCCGAAGCGCACGGGCTCCTGGGCTGGCTGCTCATGCACTACGACCGGAACTGGGCGGCGGCCGAGGCCTCCTTTCTGAGGGCGCTCGATCTGGATCCGGAGTCGGCCGGCAATCTGCGGAGAGCCGGGACTCTGGCCATGTGCCTCGATCGCCCGCATCAAGCGATCGATTACTACGACCGGTCCCTGATCGGGGATCCATTGAGCACCGCGGCGTACAACAATCTCGGCTTTTCCCACTACATCGCCGGGCATTACGAGGAGGCCGTGCGAGCCATTCAGAAGTCCATCGAGCTCGCGCCCCAGCGGGTGGGAGCGAGGGCGCTCCTGGCATTCACGCTCCGGGCGATGGGGCGTGGTGAGGAGGCGATGGCAGCGGCAAACGAGGAGACCATGGAGGTCTACCGAATTTGGAGCCTCGCCATCATCCACCACCACGAGGGCCGGCACGACGAGTCGAGCCGGATGCTCGCGCTGCTCGAGGGGAAGTACGCCGACGACGCCGCCTACCAGATCGCGGAAGTCCACGCCGCCCGGGGCGCGGTGGATCCCGCATTCGAGTGGCTCGAGCGCGCGTACCGGCAGCACGACGGCGGGCTCGCCGGCATGAAAGCGAGCGTCAATTTCCGCCCGATCCACTCCGATCCGAGATGGACCACGTTCCTGCTCAAGGTGGGGTTCGACGCCTAGGCGCGGCTCGAATCAGGTTCTGCGCGGCTAGCTGTGGATCGCGCGGCCGTCGACGGCCAGCGCGGCTTCCTTGAGAGCCTCCGCCAGGGTGGGATGGGCGTGGCAGGTGCGGGCCACGTCTTCGGAGGTCGCGCCGAACTCCATCGCGGCGACGGCCTCGGCGATCATGTCGCCGGCCCGGGGGCCGATGATGTGGATGCCGAGGATGCGGTCGGTCGAGGCGTCGGCGAGCACCTTCACCCGGCCGTCGATCTGGCCGAGCGCATGGGCGCGAGCGTTCGCGCGAAAGAAGAAGACCCCCTTGCGGTACGCTGCGCCGTCCGCCTTCAGCTCGTCCTCGGAGCGGCCGACCGTCGCAATCTCGGGCTGCGTGTAGACCACGCCGGGAATCGCGTCGTAGTTCACGTGTCCGTAGCCGGTGACGATTCCCTCGACGCAGGCGACTCCTTCCTCTTCGGCCTTGTGCGCGAGCATGGCGCCGCCGATCACGTCGCCGATGGCGTAGACGCCTTCGGCCGCCTGGTAGTGGGCGTCGACCGGGACCCGCCCGCGCTCGTCGACTTGAATGCCGACCGACGCGAGGCCGAGCCCCTCCGTGTTGGGCGCGCGGCCCACGGCGACGAGGACGCGGTCAGCCTGGATCGGCTCCTGACCCTCGCACTCGACGACGCAGTCCTTCCCCTTCACCCTCGCCGCCGTGACCTTCTGCTGGAGGCGGATCTCCATGCCCTGACGTGCGAGGAGCTTCTGTCCCTCGCGCGCGATCTCCGAATCCATGCCGGGAAGGATGCGGTCGAGGTACTCGACCACCGTGACCTTGGCCCCGAGGCGGAGCCAGACGGAGCCGAGCTCGAGTCCGATGTAGCCGGCGCCGATCACCACGAGATGCTTGGGCACCGACGCGTACGCGAGCGCTTCCGTGCTCGAGCCGATCCTCTCGCCGCTCCACTCGACGCCTGGCAAAGAAGCCGGCTTGCTCCCCGTCGCGATGAGGATGTTCCTGGCCGCGAGCGTCGTCGTCTGGGGCCCGCTCTTCACGCGCACGCGCCCCGGTCCGTCGATCGTGCCCACGCCCTTGTAGCGGGTGACCTTGTTCTTCTTGAAGAGGAAGTCGACGCCCTGCGTGCGGCCGCGGACGACCTCGTCCTTGCGCTTGAGCATGGTCGGGAGGTCCAGCTCGACCTGGCCCACCTTCACGCCATGCGGTGCGAGCGCGTCCTTGGCTTCGTGGTAGCGCTCGCTCGACTCGAGCAGGGCCTTGCTCGGGATGCAGCCGATCCGGAGGCAGGTCCCGCCAAGAGCTTCCTCGAGCTCGACGCAGCCGACGTTGAGCCCGAGCTGCGCGGCGCGGATGGCGGCGACGTAGCCTCCCGGCCCGGCGCCGATCACGACCAGGTCGTGGGATGCGTCGGCCATGTCAGATCCCGAGCAGCATGCGGGTGGGCCGCTCGACCAGCTCCTTGATGTGCTTCAGGAAGGCGACCGACTCGCGGCCGTCGACGATGCGATGGTCGTACGTGAGCGCCACGTACATCATGGAGCGGATCACGATCTGATCGTCCACGACGACCGGGCGCTTCTGGATGGCGTGGAGCCCGAGGATGCCGCTCTGCGGCGGGTTGATGATCGGGGTCGAGAGGAGCGAGCCGTACACGCCGCCGTTCGACACGGTGAACGTGCCCCCCTTGAGCTCGTCCAGGTGGAGCTTGTTGTCGCGCGCGCGCGCGCCGAAGTCTGCGATCTGAAGCTCGATCTCGGCGAAGCTCAGCCGCTCCGCGCCCCGGAGCACGGGCACGACGAGCCCTTTTCCGCCGCCGACGGCGATCCCGATGTCGTAGTAGTTCCGGTAGAGGACTTCCTTGTCGCGGATCTCGGCATTCACTTGTGGATACTTCATGAGGGCGTCGATGGATGCCTTCACGAAGAAGGACATGAACCCCAGCTTGACGCCGAAGCGCTCCTGGAACGCCTCGCGCAGCTCCTCGCGCACGGCGATCACCTGGGTCATGTCGACCTCGTTGAACGTCGTGAGGAGCGCCGAGGTGTTCTGCGCCTCCTTGAGGCGCTGCGCGATCCGGAGCCGCATCGGGCTCATCGGGACCGCTTCCTCGATCCGTTCGCCCGTGTCGGGCGGCGGTGTCCATGCGGGGACCGGAGCGGTGGGCTTGGACGGCGCCGCGGGCGCGGACGGCGCGGGTTTCCGCGTCATCTGCTCGAGAACGTCTTCCTTGAGGATCCGCCCGCCAGGCCCGGTGCCCTGGACGTCGCTCGCCTCACGTCCTTGCTGCGCGAGCTCGCGGCGTGCGGACGGCATGACGCGCGGCTCGCCGCGCATCGGGGGTGCGGCCGAGGAGCGTGCGGGGGCCGGGGCAGGCTTGGCGGCTTGGGGCGCGGCAGGCGCGGCAGGCGCGGGCTTCGGAGGCTCGCTCTTCGCGGGAGCGGGCGCCGGCGCCCGGGTCGACGTCGCGGAGGCCTTTCCGTCTCCCGTCCCCTCGCCGATCGTCGCGATGAGATCGCCGACCTTCGCCGACTCGCCCTTCTTCTTCAGCACCTGCGAGAGCGTGCCCGACACGGGCGCGGGAAGCTCCAGCGTCGCCTTGTCGGACTCGATCTCGACGAGCGCCTCATCGCGCTCGACCAAGTCCCCTTCGTTCTTCAGCCAGGTGCCTATCTGCACCTCGGTAATCGATTCGCCCACCTCGGGAACGCGCAGCTCGACCGCCATCCGTGTCTCCTCGGAACCGTAGGGCTCTGCATCGGCCGGGCTCGGCCGGGCACCGATTATGCCATGTCGAAGGCGGCGGTGAGGAGCCGCTCCTGCTCCAGGCGGTGGCTGCTCAGGGCGCCGCTCGCGGGAGTCGCGGCCTCGGGACGCGTGACGCCGCTCAGGGGATGCCGTCCGAACAAGGATGTGCCGAATCGCGCCAGGATGTAGCTCCAGGCGCCCATGTTCTCGGCCTCCTCCTGGACCCAGACCACCGGCGTTCCGTCCCGCGCGCCCTGGACCACGGGCTCGAGCGCGCCCGCCGCGAGCGGGTAGAGCTGCTCCACGCGCGCGATGGCGATGTCCTTTCGCTTCAGCGATTCCCGCTTCGCCACGAGCTCGTAGTAGATCTTGCCGGAGCAGAGGAGGATCCGTTTCGCGTCCGCCGGCTTCACGATGAGATCGGGAATCACGCGCTGGAACCTGCCGCGCGTGAGATCGGCGATCGGCGAGACGCAGGCGGGATGGCGGAGGAGGCTCTTCGGCGTCATCACGACGAGCGGCTTTCGCCAAGGGCGCACGACCTGGCGCCGAAGCACGTGGAAGTACTGCGCCGGCGTCGAGGGATAGACGACCTGGATGTTGTCCTTGGCCGCGAGCTGGAGGAAGCGCTCCAGCCGTGCGCTCGAATGCTCCGACCCCTGTCCCTCGAGTCCGTGCGGCAGGAGGAGCACGAGCGCCGAGAGCCGGCGCCACTTCTCTTCGCCCGACACCAGGAATTGGTCGATGATCACCTGCGCCGCGTTCACGAAGTCGCCGAACTGCGCCTCCCAGAGCGTGAGACCGGCCGGGCATTCGAGGCTGTAGCCGTACTCGAAGCCGACCACCCCGACTTCGCTGAGCGGGCTGTTGATGATGTCGACGGGCGCCTGATCCTTCGACAGGTGCTGCAGCGCGACGTGGAGCCTTCCGTTCTCCGCGTCGAAGAGCCCCGCGTGCCGCTGGCTGAACGTGCCGCGGAGGCTGTCCTGTCCGGACAGGCGGACGCGCGCGCCTTCGAGCGCGAGGCTCCCGAAGGCGACCGACTCCGCCGAGGCCCAGTCGAGCGGCTTCTCGCCGCGCGCCATCTGGCGTTTCAGCTCGAGGCCGCGCCGGGCCTTGGGATGGGGATGGAATCCCTCCGGCACGGAGGCCTGGGCCTCGAGGATCCTGGACGCGCGCTCGAGGGTGATGCCGGTGTCCGGCTCGGGGACGTCCGCGTCCGGGCCGCCCTTGTAGTCGGTCCACGCCTCCGTGAGCGATTCGACTGTCAGGTGCCCGTCGCCGTTCCTGGCGTGCGTCAGCTCCTCCTCGAGGAAGGCGCGCTTGGCCCGCGCGAATCCGTCGGCCTCGTCGCGCGTCACCCGGCCAAGGCGGATCAGCTCGTCCCGGTAGCGCTCGTGCACCGGCGCGCGGGCCGCGATCGTGCGGTAGAGCTGGGGCTGCGTGAAGGCGGGTTCGTCCCCCTCGTTGTGCCCGTGCCGGCGATACCCGTAGAGATCGATGACCACGTCGCGATGGAACTGCTGGCGGAACTCCATCGCGAGGCGCGTCACGTACAGGACCGCCTCGAGATCCTCGCCGTTCACGTGGAAGATCGGCACCTGGAGCATGCGCGCGACGTCGGTCGCGTACGGCGTCGACCGGCCTTCCTCGGGAAGCGTGGTGAATCCGATCTGGTTGTTCACGATGACGTGGAGCGTGCCGCCGGTCTTGTAGCCGGCGAGCTGGCTCATGTTGAGCACCTCCTGCACCACGCCCTCGCCCGCGAACGCGGCGTCGCCGTGGATCAGGAGCACCATGCCCATGTCGCCCGAACGATCGCCGACCCTGTCCTGCTTGGCGCGCATCCGGCCGACCGCGACGGGATCGACGTACTCGAGGTGGCTCGGGTTGTAGCAGAGCGAGAGGTGCATCGCCCCCCCGCTCTCCGTCTCGAGATCGACGCTGTAGCCGAGGTGGTACTTCACGTCCCCCTTCCCCACGTACATCTCCGGATCGGCGTCCTCGAACTCGCGGAAGATGCGGCGAGGAGCCTTCCCCATGACGTTGGCGAGCACATTGAGCCGCCCGCGATGCGCCATGCCCATCACGATCTCGCACTGCCCCTGGCGCGATGCCGTCTCGATCACGAGATCGAGGAGCGGGATCAGGGACTCGGAGCCCTCGAGCGAGAAGCTCTTCGAGCCGATGTACTTCTTCTGGATGAAGTCCTCGAAGACCTGCGCCTCGGTGAGGCGGCGCAGGACCTTCACCTGCTCCTCGCGAGAGAGGACGGCGTGATTCTGCGAGCGCTCCATCCGGTGCTGGAGCCACTCGCGGATGGACGTGTCCTCGATGTGGAGGTAATGCGCGCCCACCGACCCGCAGTAGGTCCGCTTCAGGCGCTCCAAGATCTGGCGCATCGGGACGGGCGCGCCGTCCGAGATGGGATCGGCGATCGTCCGGTCGAGGTCCGCCTCGGTGAAGCCGAAGTAGGCGGGCTCGAGGTCGCTCGGCATGGGTCGCGGAGCGCCCAGCGGATCGACCTTGGCGATCAGGTGCCCGCGCGCGCGGAAGCTCCGGAAGAGCGCCTCCGCGCTCCTCGCGAACTCGGCGGTCGAGTCCACGGCTTCGGCCGTCGCGGGGGCGCCGTTCGACGGGGTGCGCGCGACGAAGGTCCCGATCATCCCGGCCCGATCTACGTTCGACGGCACGCGCGCCCTGGTCGCGCGTCCGAAGAGCCGCTGGGGCGGGAACGAGGGGTTGAGCTGGGGCCGGGAGGCGAAGCCGTTCGCTTCCGGCGCCAGCGTCTGGAAGTATTCCCGCCACGCCTCCGGAACCGACTCCCGATCGCGGAGGAATTCGGCGTAGAGGGCCTCCACGAAGGGGAGGCTCAGCGTATTGGGGCCTTGTGGGTCGAAATCGGACATAATCCTCGTCTCGGTCGGGTCCTGGATGTTTGGATGGCGCCCGCCCCGCGGAGCTTCGGCAGTCACCACGCCCGCGGGAGAGGGGGCGCGAAAAGGATCGCCCTCCTCGCCCGGCCGAATATGATGCCAGAGCGGGACGGTCGGTTCATCAACTTAGTCGATGGCAATAGCTTCCAGCCGATTCCGGAGGGCCCGATGGGGTCCGTTCAGGGTCGAGGTCGAGGGCCGAATGATCTCCAGTATCAATCCGGCGACGGGTGAGACCCTAGCGACTTACGAAGCGATGTCGCCGGCCGAGACGGTGCGGGTGGTCGAGCGGGCCAACCAAGCCTTTCGGACGTGGCGGCGGCTCGGCTTCATCGAGCGGGCCAGGCCGATGAAGCGAGCGGGCGACCTCCTCGACGAGCGGAAGGACGCGCTCGCCCTCCTCATGGCGCGCGAGATGGGAAAGCCCATCGCCCAGGGAATCTCCGAGGCCGAGAAGTGCGCCTGGGTCTGCCGCCATTACGCGGAGCACGCGCAGACGTTCCTCGTTCCCGAGGAGATCCCGAGCGACGCGGCGAAGAGCTACGCGGCCTTTCAGCCGCTCGGCGTCGTGCTCGGCGTGATGCCGTGGAATTTTCCCTTCTGGCAGGTCTTCCGCTTCGCCGCGCCGACGCTCATGGCGGGAAACGCGTGCGTGCTCAAGCACGCATCCAACGTGACCGGGTGCGCGCTCGCGATCGGGGACGTCATGCGCGACGCGGGATTCCCGGAGGGGCTGTTCGGCGTGCTCCTCGTGCCGGGAGACCAGGTCGCGCGCGTGATCGAGATGCCGCTCGTGCGCGCGGTGTCGCTCACGGGGAGCGCGGCGGCCGGGCGCTCGGTCGCGCGCGAGGCGGGGCGCGTGCTCAAGAAGTGCGTGCTCGAGCTGGGCGGGAGCGATCCCTACGTCGTGCTCGAGGACGCGGAGCTGGGCCCGGCCGTCGAGACCTGCGTGGCCTCGCGGCTCATCAACGCCGGCCAGAGCTGCATCGCGGCGAAGCGATTCATCGTGGTGCGTTCGCTCGAGCGCGCGTTCACCGAGCGCATGGTCGACCTCATGCGCGAGAAGACGCAGGGCCAGCCCACCGAGCCGGGCATCGACCTGGGGCCCCTCGCGCGCCGCGATCTCAGGGACCAGCTCCATGCGCAGGTCACGGAGAGTGTGCGGCGCGGTGCGGTGCGGGCGCTCGGAGGCACCGTGCCGCCCGGCGCCGGAGCGTTCTACCCGCCGACGGTCCTCACCTCGGTGCGCCCCGGCATGCCCGCGTACGAGGAGGAAACGTTCGGCCCCGTGGCCGCGGTGATCACGGCCGACGACGAAGCGGACGCCATCCGGATCGCGAACGACAGCCCGTTCGGGCTCGGCGCGGCCGTCTTCACCAAGGACCGCGCGCGCGGCGAGCGCATCGCGGCCGAGGAGCTCGACGCGGGCGCGTGCTTCGTGAACGCGTTCGTGCGGTCCGATCCGCGGCTCCCGTTCGGCGGGGTCAAGGACTCCGGCTACGGACGCGAGCTCTCCTCGTTCGGCATCCGGGAATTCGTGAACATCAAGACGGTCTACGTGGCGTAGGCCCGGTCCGCGCCGCGGCTCGTTTCGAGCGACGCGCCCGCTATGAAGCCTCGTCCTTGGTCCAGGGTCCGAACGGAAACGCGATCCGGACCTGCATGATCCGCTCCCTCCGGTGCTCGGCCTCGAGGTGGTACACCCGTGCCCGGAGCAGGTCCTCGAGGGAGACCATGCCCACGAGCCTCCGGCCCGGGCCCCGTTCCACCACCGGAAACCGGGTGAGTCCCGTCGTGGCCATGCGGTGCACGGTGACGCGGAGCGGCTCGTCCGGATAGGCGACGACCGGATCGGCGCGCAGGATTCCCTCGAGCTCCACGGCCGCATCCGTCCGTGGGCCATCCGCGAGCACGGTCAGCTCGTACCGGGTGACGACGCCGTCGAGTCGCCCGTTCGCGTCCACGACGGGGAAGAGCCTCTGCGGGGCCGAGCCGGGGACGACGTGGAGCGACCGGTCGAGCTCCGGGAACGACAGTCGAGGGGGGAGCGCCGCGACGTCCGCGCGCATGACCTCGCGCACGAACAGGATCTCGAGCGGATCGGTGGCGTATTCGCGGCTCAGGTGAAAGCCGCGCCTCGAGATCTTCTCCGTCAGGATCGAGCGCTTGAGCAGGAGCACCGTGAACCCGTGCGCGATCGAGACCGCGACCAGGAGCGGCAGGAGCATGTTCACGTCGTGGGTCAGCTCCAGGGAGAAGACGATGCCGGTGAGCGGGGCGCGCATCGTCCCCCCCAGGATCGCGCCCATGCTCACGAGCGGCCAGAATCCGGCGCCCCGGTCGGGCAGCACCCAGGCTTCGATCCCTCCCAGCGCGCCGCCGAGCATGAGGAGCGGCGCGAGGACGCCCCCGGACGTTCCCGAGCCGAGCGACACCGCCCAGATCAGCGCCTTCACGCCGAGGATCGCGAGCAGGACGGGCCCCGCGACCGAGCCCTGGAGCAGATCGCCGATCGTGTCGTAGCCGACCCCGAGCGCGCGCGGGAAGAAGAGGCCGCCGATCCCGACGACCAGTCCGCCGATCGCGGGCCACCACATCCAGTGGATGGGGAGCCGGGCGAAGGCGTCCTCGGACGCGTAGACGGCGCGGGTCAGGAGGCCCGAGAGGACGCCGGCGAGGAGTCCCGCGACGACGCAGCCCGCGAGCGCGTCGGGGCCGATGAAGGCGGGATGGGGCGCGACCGGGAAGAGAGGTCCCAGGCCCAGGATGTAGCGCCGCGCCGCCGCCGCGGTCGCGCTCGCGAGCGCGACGGGCACGAGGCTCCGCGGCTTCCACTCGAAGAGGAGGAGCTCCACGGCGAGAAGCGTCGCCGCGACCGGGGCCGCGAAGGTGGCGGCCATGCCCGCCGCGGCTCCGGCGACGAGGAGCGTCTTCCGCTCCGCGCTCGTCAGATGGAAGAACTGCGCGACCAGCGATCCGACCGCGCCCCCCGTCATGATGATCGGCCCCTCGGCGCCGAAGGGACCACCCGATCCGATGGAGATGGCGGAGGAGAGCGGCTTGAGCAGCGCGACCTTGGGCTCGACCTTGCTCCCGTGGAGGAGGATCGCCTCGATCGCTTCGGGAATTCCATGCCCCCGGATCCGCTCCGATCCATACCGCGCCATGAATCCGATGACGAGCGCGCCGATCACGGGCACCGCCACGACCGCGAGGCCGAGCGCGTGGTCCGCGGGAGACGCGTGCGCGATCGAGATCCGGTGGAAGAAGAAGAGGTTGGTGAAGAAGTCGATGAGCGCCAGCAGGCCCTTCGCCACGAAGGAGGCGGCGAGGCCGATCGCGACGGCGATGAGACCGACGGGCAGAAGCCGGGGCGTGGCGGTGAAGTCCCCCAGCTCTTCCAGGGTGTCGGCGGCCGCCTTGGCGCTCAACGGCGGGCCTTTCGGCCGACGGTCGGGCGAGCCTTGTCGGCCCCACGCCGCCCCGCGGGCTCCTCGAAGAACATCGCGGGGGGCTCGGCCGGCACCGCAAGCGTTCCCGCCACGTCATCGAGCGCCGACGCGAGCAGGCGGCGCCGGGAGGCGCCGAGCGCCTCGATCGCGGCGATCAGCCGGTCCTGCGCGGCCCCGGGGGCGCGGCGGAGGAGGCTCCGGCCGCGGGCGGTGAGGGAGAGCTCGAGCGCGCGGGCGTCGGCCAGGGACCGGAGCCGCTGGACCAGGCCACGCCGAACGAGGCGGGTCACCACGACGGACACGCTGCTCTGATGCGTGTGCGTCCGCCGCGCGAGCTCGTTGAGCGAGATGGCGGGGGATTCGCCCAGCTTCTGGAGGACGAAGAGCTGAGCCCCGCTCAAGCCCATGGAGCGCTCGGCGGAGCGCGAGGATTCCCGCAGGGCCTGGACCAGCGCACGAAGGCCGTCGAGCGCGCGCCGCGTATCCGGGGTGGGCTCGGTCGATATATTGGGTCCCATACATGTCTATGATGCCCCCGCGGCGCCGCGGGGGCAAGGAAAACCGCGCGGCGGGCCGGGGTGGAAGGACGGGCGCGAACCGCTTATGATTTCACGCTCGATACGGCACGCGACATTCGCTCGATCCCCACGGGACAACCCTTGATCCGACTGAACGGCATCGGCTACTCCATCGGCACGCGGACCCTGTTCTCCGACGTGGACTGGGTCGTGGGGCCGGGCGACCGAGTGGCGCTCGTGGGTCCGAACGGAGCGGGCAAGACGACGCTCCTCAAGATCATCCTCGGCGAGGTCACGCCCGAGAAGGGCACGCGCGTCGTCTCGAAAGGGACGCGCTTCGGCTACTTGCCGCAGGAGGCCGCCGAGAAGTTCGAGGGGACGGTGCTGGATCGCGCGCTCGACGCGCACCGGCATCTGATCGAGATGCGCGAGGAGCTGGACGCGCTCTACCAGGAGATCCCGACCCTCGAGCCCGGCCCGGAGATGGAGCGTCTCCTCGATCGCGCCGGCGAGCTGCAGCATCACCTGGAGCAGCACAGCGAGCACGCGCTCGAGCCCGAGGCGCGCCGGGTTCTCGGCGGGCTCGGCTTCTCGCGCGCCGACCAGGACCGGCCGCTGTCGGAATTCTCGGGCGGGTGGCGCATGCGCGCCGCGCTCGCCGCGCTCCTCCTCACCGATCCGACGCTCCTCTTCCTCGACGAGCCGACGAATCACCTCGATCTTCCCGCGCTCGAATGGCTCGAGGATTATCTCGAGGACTTCCACGGCGGGCTCGTGGTCGTGTCGCACGACCGCGTCTTCCTCGACCGCGTGACGACCGAGATCTGCGAGCTGGACCACGAGGAGCTCACGGAATATCCGATGTCGTTCACCGGCTATCTCGAGGAGCGCGAGCTGAGAAGGGAGCGCATCGAGGCGCAGAACGTCCAGCTCGACAAGAAGATCGCGCAGCTCGAGCGCTTCGCCGAGCGATTCGGCGCCAAGAACACGAAGGCGGCGCAGGCCCACAGCAAGCGGAAGCAGGCCGAGCGCCTCAAGGCGCGGCGCGTCGTGTTGCCGCGGAAGCCGAGGGGCATCCGCTTCACGTTCCCGCCGCCGCCTCACGTCGGCCGCTCGCTCATCCGGCTCGAGGACGCATCCTTTGGCTACGACAGGCGCGACGTCTTCTCGGGAGCTTCGTTCGAGATCGAGCGGGGCGAGAAGGTGGCGATCGTGGGAGCCAACGGGGCCGGAAAGACCACGCTCCTTCGCGTGATCGCGGGGCAGCTCGAGCCGCGCCAGGGCGAGCGCGAGATCCATCAGGCCGCGCGGCCGGCGTTCTTCGCGCAGCACGCGGCCGAGATCCTGGACGGGACGCTCACGGTGCTCGAGGCGGTGGAGGAGGTGGCGACCGACGACGCGCGTCCGAGGCTGCGATCGCTCCTCGGGAGCTTCCTCTTCGTGGGCGATGACGTGTTCAAGCATTGCCGTATCCTGTCGGGCGGCGAGCGGCAGCGGGTCGCGATCGCGCGGCTCCTCCTCCAGCCGACGAACCTGCTCCTCCTCGACGAGCCGACGCATCACTTGGACCTCGCGGGGAAGGAGGTGCTCGAAGAGGCGCTGTCGCAGTATCCGGGCGCCGTGGTCGTCGTGACGCACGATCGCTCGCTCATGGCCCGGCTCGCGACGCGGATTCTCGCGGTCAGGGACGGACGGGTGGAGCTCTATCCGGGCGGCTATGACGACTACGAGGCGGCCCGGCTCGCGGAGTCGGAGGGCCGCGCTCCCCAGCCCTCGCCGGATGGGCACGCCACGTCGGGGAAGCCGGCCAAGCAGAAGGCCGAGCACGAGCGGAAGGACGACAAGCGCCGCGCCGCCGAATCGAAGCGGCGGACCCAGGAGATCGAGAAGCTGGAGCGGGAGATCGAGGGAAAGGAATCCGAGCTCAAGACGCTCGAAGCCCAGCTGGCCGACCCCCAGGTGTACGCTCTGCCCCCGCGCTCGCGCGAGCTGCTCGCGCGATACGAGCATCTCAAGGCGGATGTGGAAGCGTCCTGGGCCAGGCTCGAGACGCTGAGCGAAGCGAAGTCCTGAAAGGGGCGAGGTTGGCGGAATCCAAGAAGAAGGCCATGGCGGCGCCCAAGCTCGGCACGCCCACCGGGATGACGACCACGGCCCGGAGCCGCTGGCACACGCTGCCGCCCGAGCTCTTGAACCAGGCGTGCAAGCGGGTGCGCATCATGATCGCCTCGGTCGGGTGCCTCTGGCTCATCGCCTTCATCATGGACATTGTGATCGCGCGCGTCCTCAAGCACCATCACATGGGCGACATGATCATGATGGACCGGTTCCCCGCGAACGTGATCGGATGGACCGGCCTCCTGTCCGCGATCGTCGTGCTGTTCGTGATCCGGCGCTTCAAGTGGGCGCCCCGCACGCTCATCAACATCGGGGTCGTGTACCAGATCTTCACGGCCGCCCTCGTCGCGCTCCTGACCAACCTGAATCCGCACTTCGGCGAGGGACGGATCTCCTGGCTCTGCATGATCATCCTGATCCAGCCCGCGGTCGTTCCCACGCCGCCGATCAAGACGCTCGTCGCATCCCTGATCATCGCGACCATGGATCCGATCGCGGTGTGGATCGCCCACCTTCGGGGCGCGCCCATTCCCGCTGACGCGTTCATCCTCACGTGGGCGTTCCTCCCCAACTACATCTGCGTGGGTCTCGCGATGCTCCCGTCCGCGGTCATCATGGGGCTGAGCCGGCAGGTGAACGAGGCGCGGGAGCTGGGGAGCTATCTCCTGGGCGATCTGATCGGAAAGGGAGGCATGGGGGAGGTCTACCACGCCCGGCATCGCATGCTGGCGCGTCCCGCGGCCATCAAGCTGATCCGCCCCGAGTCGCTCGGCGCGGCCGACATGAAAGCCGCGCAGGCCATGATCCAGCGCTTCCGCCGCGAGGCGCAGGCCGCGGCCTCGCTCAAGTCGCCGCACACGATCGTGCTCTACGACTTCGGCGTGACGGACGATGGGGTGTTCTACTACGTCATGGAGCTCCTCGATGGGTTCGACCTGGAGACCCTGGTGAAGCGGTTCGGGCCGGTCTCGCCGGAGCGCGCCATCCATCTCCTGAGTCACACCTGTCAGTCGCTCGCGGAGGCGCACGCGCGCGGGCTCGTCCACCGCGACGTGAAGCCCTCGAACATCTTCACGTGCCGCCTGGGACTCCAGGTGGACTACGCGAAGGTGCTCGACTTCGGACTCGTGAAGGTGGCGCGTGACGCCGAGATGGGCGCGGGCACGGTGCTCATGACCAATCCCGACGTCACGACGGGAACACCCGCGTTCATGGCTCCGGAGATGGCGCTGGGCGACGCGGTCGACCACCGGGCCGACATCTACGCGCTCGGCTGCGTCGGCTACTGGCTCCTCACGGGCCGGCTCGTGTTCGAGGCCGATACTCCGGTCAAGATGATGCTCCAGCACATCCAGTCCACGCCCAAGCGGCCCTCGGAGCTGAGCGAGATCGCCATCCCGGCCGAGCTGGAGCGGGCGCTCCTCCGCTGTCTCGCCAAGAAGCCCGAGGATCGCCCGCAGACGGCGGACGAGCTCTACCGTCTCCTCGACTCCGTGCCGATCGCGGAGCGCTGGACGAAGGAGAGAGCCTCCTCCTGGTGGGACGTCCACAGTCCCGCGTCCGCGCCCATCACGAAGCTCCACGAGGAAACGCCGATCGCCACGATGCACGTGGTGAAGTAGGGCGGCCCGCTCCTACCGGAGTAGCTCGTAGGCGGCGTCGTCTCCGAAGCGCGCGCGTGGAAGGAGCCGCTTCTGGAGGGCGAGCGATCTCTCGAGGTCCTCCCGTCGCTCGGGCGGGACATCTCCGAAATGGACGATCAGCAGCTTTCCGCCCATTCGACCCAGCGCATCGAGTGCCGGATCGTTCGGGAAGTCCTGCATCGCGAGACGAAACGATCGGTACCTCGGCGAGATGAACCCACTCGATCCGTCGAGTCGCGGCTGGCCGTGCACCAGAACGAGCAATTGACGGTACGAATCGACCGCGGTCTCGTCGCTGTCCTGGCGCGGCACGGGTAGCTCCAAGAAGGGAGTCCCCGCAGGCTGGGTCGCGAGCCACGCGTACATCGCGGGGATCCTGTCCAGCTTCGGAATCGAAGCCGTCGGGATCGGGCGGATCCAGGAATCCAGGAACAGGAAGACGATCGCGAGCGCCACGAGCCATGCGGCGAGTCTCGCGTTTCGCTTTCGGATCCAGCTCCAGCTGTGCCCCGCGACCACGGCCAGGCCGAGAGCGACCAGAACGGACAGTCGGGCCGGGGCCCGCATGCTGGCGAACCCCGGAAGCGTCGAGTAGAGGAGAGCGTAGGGGAGAGGAATCCACAGGAGGCGTCCCGCGACGTGGAGAACGGGTCCCAAGGACAGGACGAGGCCGATGGCGGACAAGAACAGCATGGCCCCGGGATCGCCCAAGAGGTTCAGCCTCGCGCGTAGCGAGGCCCAGGCCGATGCCTGCCGGTGGCCTACCGCCCGATCCGGCGGACGCTTCAAGCCTGCGACGAGCCAGATCGCCGTGAGTAGAACGACGGCCGTGCCGGGCCAATAGGACTGTTCTCCAGAGGGCGTCCCGAGTCTCGCCGCCGCCGGAGAGCTTGGGTTCCATCGCACATAGTCCGTGAGGTCGGCCGAGTACAGAGCGGTCTCGCCGAGCGACCGTCTGAACTCGGGCAGCGCGTGCCGCTGCTCGATGTAGGGCCACGTGACCGGCACGATGGCCGCCAGGGCGGCCAGGAGCAATCCCACCCAGAGGAGGCGGTGCTCCCGTGGCGGTGTCTGCCCCCGCACGAGGGCCAGGTAGGAACCGACGACGACGACGGCAATCGCGAGATAGTAGGCGTAATACCACCCGAAGTAGACCTGGGCCGTGAGCGTGCCCACGACGCCGACCGCATCGCGGACCTTCCTTCGGCGCAGATAGCGGACCAGGAACAGGAGTCCAAGCGGGAGGAACTGGGTCTGGAGCTGATTGAGGAGATCGATTTGCGCGAGTCGGTAGGAGCTGAACGCGAACCAGGCCCCGCTCAGAACCGCCCCAGCTCGAGGGATTCCGAGAAGTCGGGCCAGCCGGTAGGTGGCCCACGCCGACAGGACGAACGAGGCCAGCAGCAGTCCGTTGTACGCCGCGGGCAATGAATTCCACCCTCGGAGAAGCGGCCAAGCCAGGATCGTTTCACCCGTCATGTGGTCCATGTACGTCAGCGTTCGGGGTTCCGGGAAGAAGATCGGCGGATGGAACAGTCGCGACGGATTCGTCGCGAGCGCCATCCGGTCCCACCCGATGAGAAACGTCTGCAGGAAGGGATCGAATTGGGTCTTGGACAGGGGAATGGACGACGAATAGCGGGCGACCACCGGCCATAGCCAGACGATGGTGATCAGGGCGTACGCGGGCAGCACGAACCAGGAGCGGTACCGGTCCCGGCTCATGGATCGGTCCGTTGCTTCACCCGCCACGTCTCGAGCTTCGCGAGCACCTCGGCGCTCTCCCTGTCTCCCGGCTTCACCTCCTGGAGCCGGCGCGCCATCTCCTTCGCCTGCGCGAAGTACTCGCTCCCGTAGAACATCGCCATCCAGTAGCGGAGCGCCTCGGGATCGCGCGGTGAGATGCCAAACACGCGGTACGCCTGCCCATCGAGCGCGGGGGAGCGCGACGGCTGCGCGATCACGCGGGCGATGGCGTCGATCGCGATGCCGTGAGGCAGAGGCGGCGCCGATCGGAGAATCCGCTCTGCTCCCGTCGAGTCCCCGCGCGCGTAGAGCACCATGGCGGCGAGCCTCAGGTCGTGGGAGCGGACGAGGAGATGGGGCTCGGTGTTCGCGAGACGAAGGAGGATGCGGACCGCGCGATCGGGGTCGCCCGTGGCCGCGACGCCGCGCGCGTAGGTCCCGATCACGACCCGGATCTCGGGCATCCGGGGGGGTGCGCCGCTCGACCGGACCGAGGGGATGTCGGGATCGATCTGAATCAGGTCCCGATCCTCCGTGATGCGGAGCAGGATCTCGTGCGGCGCGCCCGCCATGCGCCGCTCCGGATCGAGCACCTGGATCGTCGGGTCGTTGTACCAGATCCGCGCCGCCTGTCCGTCGACCAGGGTTCCGTGAATTCCCGCCATGCCGCTGGCCGCCACCGAGACGAGGACCTGGGTGCCATGGGGCAGCGTCGGGTAGAGCTCCCGAAATTTCCGCTCCAGGCCGCGCGTCGCGCGCTCGCCGTCGATGAAGCTCCGCTCGGTGAGGAGGGCGCCGCTCGGATCGTGCACGCCGCGGCTCCAGAGCCCGAGCGCCAGGTAGACGGCGAGCGCGAACGCGGACACCGCGGCCTCGGTCCGCGCGAGAACGATGCCCAGCGCGATCGAGGTGCCCAGAGCGGGAATGCAGACGAAGTACGCGGCCCACCGGCGGACCACGAGCGACGGAAGCAGGAGCGCCGGAATCGTGAGGAGCGCCCCGAGCAGGACCGCGCGTCGCGGGGTGAGCGCGCCTGTGGGGCCGTGTCCCGCCCGGCGCGTCAGGACGAGGGCCAGGACGCCCAGGACCCAGGCGGCGGCCGAATAGGCGATCCGGTCCGCGGGCCATGGCGTCCCGAGCCCCGTCGCCGGAGCGTTGAAGAGGGCGCGCCAGTAGCCCCTCCACTCGAGAAACACCATCGTCTGGTTCTGGAATCCGACGTAGCTCTTCGGCTCCTCGTTCAACTGGCCGGTCACGAGAAGGCGGATGCCGGGATGGAGCGCGGCCCATGCAACCGCGACCGCGCCGAACGCGAGGAGCGGAACGAGCACGCGCGCCGGCTTCCGGCCGAGAAGGAGATCCCAGAGCACGAGCACGGGCAAAGCCGCGCCGATCGCTTCCTTGGAGAGGAGCGCCATCAGCATCGCGATCACGGCCCATGCGGTGTGTCCCCGGTCGTGGAGGTCGAGCGCCACGAGGAAGAAGAGGATCGCCGCGAGGTCCTGTGCGCCGCTCGCCCAGCCCACGAGGCTGGCGGCGGGCGCGATGCCGGCGAAGAGGAGCCCGGCGAGGAGCCCAGCGCGCGTGCCCGCATGCCGCGCGATGACGATCGCGAGGAGCCAGGCCGACAAAGCGAGCATCGCCAGGTTCGCGAGATGCGACGCGATCGCTCCCGCGTCACCGGCAAAGGCGAGCGGGAGGAAGTAGAGCCCCTGGGTGAGCGGCCGGTAGAACGCGGCGCCCTGTACGTACTCGAGGCACGCGGCAAGGCCGCGCTGCGCCCGCGTGAGGAAGTAGTAGTCGTCCCAGAAGTAGCCGAGCCGGAGCATCGGGAGCGCGAGCGCGATCGCCGCGAGTGGCGGCGCGAGGAGAGTCAAGCGCCGCGCGGCGCCGCCGCTCATTCCCGCTTTTCCTCTCGCCGGATCTCGTCGAGCCGGATCACGATCGACGCGCTCGAGTCGAGAAGGTCGTTCAAGACCTGGTCGGGTGCGCGCGCTGGACCTGCCCGGCGGGGACGGTTGTCCTCGAGGTAGGGCCAGAGTGCCTTTCGAATGTCCGGCGGAAGGGTCGTCTCCAGGTATTCGAGCGCCGTGCCGCGGAGGAGCGGATCGGTCGCGTGGAGCCCTTTGAACGCGATCTTGAGCGGCTGCCTCGGCAGCGCGAGCGCGAGGAGCGTGAACACGTGTTCGAGGCTCCGGTTCGCTCTGTCCTTGAGCACCTCGTCCATGACCGGAGACCACGAGTCGTCGTCCATCCGGTCGAGCACCTTCCGGCTCTCCCAGACACCGGATCCCGCCAGCACCTCGCGCAGCACGGCCGCGAAGGCCTCGTCCGGCGGGACCGTGAGCGTGGCCTTGAGCTCCGCCAGGTGGGCGAGTCCGCGCCCGCACCGATAGCGCACCTCGAATCGCGGATCGCGGAGCCCTCCCAGGAGCGCCTGCACGGCGCGCGGATCTTGAAACGTCGCGAGAACGAGCGGGATGCGCCGGCGGATCGTGAACTCGACCTCGGGATCGAGGAGCGAGTCCTCGAGCGCGCCGATGGCATCGGGGGTCGCGCGGCGCAGCGCCGAGAGCGCGTCGGACGCCACCTCGTCCCAGGCGAGCAGCGGGATGACGTGTGTCGCGAGCGTCCCGTCGATCCGCACCGCGGCCAGCGCGCGGCGCACGCGCGGCACGTCGCGCGAATGGAGATCGCGGATGCGAGCCAGCTCGACCGCGGCCTCGCCGTCCGCCTCGACGCGGAGGGACGCCGTCGAGCCCGGCGCCACTGCGTCCGACCTGGGCACTTGGAGGATCTGGCTCAGGGCGAGAGGGCCCAGCGTCTGGAGCACCGTGGAGCGGGTGGTCGCATCCTGCACGTCTTGGATGTCGAGCTGAACGGCTCGCGACACGAGACCCCGCGCGAGCGCGCTCACGTAGCCCCGGTGGAGCCCCCACGCGAGGAAGAATCCGGCCGTGGAGATCGCCGAGGCCATGAAGAGGAGCACCGTGCCCTGCCGTCCCTCGAGGCCGACGAGGAGGACCGCCTGCGCGAGCCCGGCGGCGATGATGTCCCCCGCGCGCGCGGTCCCGACGTCGGCGAGCGACTTGATGGCCCGCTTCTCCCGCTGCGGGACAGGGGTGAAGAGCACCTCGTAGCCCGCGCGGAAGAGCGAGTTCGAGAGCACCGACTCGACCGCGCGGGCCGCGATGGTCGGGCCGAGCCCCGGGATCGCGGCCGCCGTCGCCGAGGCGATCGCCACGCCTCCGGGAAGCGCCGCCGCGGATCGCGCCGGGCCGAGGCGCTCGAGCACCCAGCGGCTGAGCGACGTCTGCACCAGCACCGTCACGAGCGAGGTGGCCGTGTAGAAGTAGGCGAAGAACCGGAGCAGACTCCCCTGTTCGCTCATGGCCAAGGACGCCCGGCCCTTGAGCACGAGATCGATCAGCCCCTCGCTGATCGTGGCGAGGAGGACGAGGTTGATGAGCCCGCGGATGTAGGGCGTCCTCGCCACCACCGCGTGCGGATTCAAGTGCTCCTCGCGGGGCGTCGGGGTCTCCGGCCCGCGCACGCCCGTGATGGGGTGCGATGTCGACGCGACGCGCGCGATGGCGGCGGCGCAGACGAAGTGGAACGCCGCGAGGATCGGGATCATGGTGGTGAGCGGGAGCGCGCCCGCGATCTGCGACGCCACGAATCCGCCCAGGAGCCCGCCCACGGTCGCCGCGGCGGTGATGCGGCCTAGCTGGCGCTTGGCGGAGCGCGGATCGAACCGCTCGTTCATGAACTGCCAGAAGCCGGATACGAGGAGGGCGCCTAGGCAGCCGTAGTGCGCGTAGAGAAGGATCGACGCGGGCCCTGGGGCGACGAACGACACGCCCCACTCGACGAGCATCAAGAGACCGCTCACGAGAAACGCGGTCGGGATCAGGCGCTCCGGCCCCCACGCGCTGAGCGCCCGCGTCGACCCGTACGCCAGTGCGAGCGACGCGGCCGACGTCACCGCCACCATCGCGGGAAGGTACCGAACCGGATACATGGACAGGAAGAACGCGTCCCGGGTCGCCTTGGCGCCGACCTGGTAGGCGATCATGGCCACGGCCGCGACGCTCGCGGCGAGGAGGAACGAACGGGTATCGCGCGGGGCGGAGGTCAAGGCGTGAGAATAACCCGGCGAAGCAGCGCCGGGCGGAACGACCTTGGTGAGGCTACGGCCCGCGCCGGCCGGTGAGCGCGAGGATCAGGGCGCGCTCGGCCGCGCGCCAGGTGCGCCACAACAGGGCGACGATGAGGAGGGCGCTCATCACGATCAGCGTGAGGAGAGGGGCGGGGTCGAGATCTCGGGCGAGAGTCGCGGCCCCATTCCACACCCACGCGTTCACGAGAGCCGCGCCGCCGAAAAGCCGTTCCGGCCACCACGACTTGAGCAGCGCGAGGACGATGGCGGCGGTGAGCCCGACCGCGGCGACCGGATCGCTCGCCGCGAGCAGCCAGGTCGGGACGGGGCGCGCCTCCTCCACGGGGGTCGCGGCGACGCGGGCCATCACCCGGTCCGCGAAGTGGGTCGGCGCCGAGATCGGCTCCGGCTTCACGCGGAGCACCTCCTCCGCCCAGCGCTCGAGATCCCTATCGTCCACGGACAGCTCCCATCCGCTGGTCCCGCTCGTACGCCTCGCGAAGCGCCGCGCGGCCGCGGCTCATGTGGGTCTTCACCGTGTTCTCCGGCATGTCGAGCATCTGCGCGATCTCCGCGACCGGCCGGTCTTCATAGTAGAACAGCGTGAGCGCCGCGCGCTGCGCCGGCGGAAGCGTGGCCAGGAGCCGGTCCATCCGCCGCGCCAGGCTCGCGTCGGAGGTCGTGGCGGAAGGCTCCTCCTCGGGGTCCTCGACGGCGACCTCGCGCGCCCGGCGCGCTTTCAAGGTCGCCGCCCGGTCCAGCGCCAGCCGCACCAGAATGCGGTAGAGCCAGGTCATGAACGAGGCCTCGCCCCGGTACTCGCCGATGCCGCGCCACGCCCGGACGAACGCGTCCTGTGCGATCTCCTCGGCGTCGGACCGGGAGCGGACCATCCGGTATGCGAGCGCATAGGCGCGATCCTTGTAGCGCTCGACGAGCGCCCGGTAGGACCGCGCGTCGCCCGCTCGGCATCGCGCGATCCAGTCCGCTTCTTCGGGGGAGGTCTCCACCCCCGCCTTGGACGGGGCGGTCCCCGGCTCCGGTTTCATGAAACCCGCCAGGGGGGTCGCGCCCTCCAAGTCATCGAGCGCCGGAAGGGCGGCCCGCGGCCGCCCCGGCGGATCCTTCAACCCAAGGAGCGAAGCCATGCGCGACGTGTACCCTCTGATGTCCCTGATCATCCCGATCATCGCGGTGGCGGGCGGCATCACCCTGGCCATCGTACGAATCTTCACCCAGGCGCGCCTCGAGGAACTCGCCCGCAAGGAGCGTATCGCGGCCATCGAGCGGGGTGTCGATCCGGAGAAGCTGCAACCCGTCCCCGCCTCGGACCATTACGGCTTGGGAAGCAGCCGGATCCGCCGCGCACACGGACTTCTCATCGGGGGACTCATCCTGCTGGCCATCGGCCTCGGTATGAGCGTGGTCTTCGCGTTCGTCGACCCGGAGAAGTCGAACTGGATCGCCGGCGTCGTGCCTGGGTTCGTGGGCATCGCACTTCTCATCTCGAGCCGCGTCGTGTGGCCGAAGGAAGGAGAGCGCGCCGGTGCGGCCGGCCGGCCGGGCGAAACCCGTTACTGAACCTCGGCGAGCCGCCGCCTCAAGTCGGCGCTGAGCGTGCCCTCGAAGACTTCCTCCACCGGGCCGGTCATGATGATCGAGAGGTCTTGCGCGACCTCGACCTCCAGCTGGCCCCCCTCCATCACCACCGTCACGGCATTTCCGACCAAGCCGCGGTCGAAGCAGGCCGCGGCCACGGCGCACGCGCTCGTGCCCGACGCGAGCGTGTGCCCCGCGCCCCGCTCCCATACGAGCGCGCGCACGCGGCGGCGGGACTCGATCTCGGCGAGCTGGACGTTGATGCGCGCGGGGAACTGCGCGTGGTTCTCGACCTGTGGCCCGAGCTCGAAGAGCTGCTTCCGCGTGTGGGGCTCCCCAAAGATCACGCAGTGGGGATTACCGACCGAGACGACGGTGACGTCGAGCTTCCGGCTCCGCACCGGCAGCGCCGTGACGGCGCGGTCGATCGAGGCCCGGCCCATCTCGAGCCGCACCGCTTCCACGCGTCCCTCGGCCCGATAGACCTCGGTGCGCACCGGGCCCACGACGGTCTCGATGGAGAACACGGACTCGTCGGTGTAGCCGTGATCGCTCAGGAACTTCGCCACGATGCGGAGCCCGTTGCCGCTTCGCTCCGCGAGCGAGCCGTCGGGATTCCAGATGCGCACGGCGAAGCGGTCGTCGGCCGCCGTCACCTCGAGGATGCCGTCGGAGCCGAGGCCCAGGTGGCGATGGCAGAGGAGGCGCACGCGCTCGGGTGTGAGGGTGATTCCGAGCCGCGCGGCGTCCATGACGACGTAATCGTTGCCAAGGCCGTGCGACTTCACGAAATCGAGATCGAGCAAGTCATCCTCCCTGGCCGGAACCATTCTCGTCGAGCCCCGTGATGCCGAGCGCCTCTTCCACCACCGCGGAGCCCGCCCAGGGAGCGCAGAGCGTGATCGCCTCGCGGACGCCGGCGCGCTTGCCGCCGACGTTCACCGCGCCGATCGCGTGCGACCGGAGCTGCCGCCACGCTCCGGTGACGGTGAGGATCGCCACCACCGCGTACTCGCGCTCGACCGCGCCGAGGGCCGGACGAGAGAGCGTCTTGCCGTATCCCTCGAGCACCATCCACGACGCGAGGTCGGGCGAGAGCCCGCGCATCGTGGCGACCAGCTTCTCGTAGTTCGATCCGTAGACCCGCCGGCAGAGCTCCGTGCCTGCGCGCTCCCATTCCGCTGGATCGACCGGTGCCGCGGCCTTGGGAATGCCGCCCGCGCGCTCGAGCACGTCGCGCGCCGCGAAGAGCGCCTCGATCGCGCGCGGAAAGCCGACGAAGAGATAGGACTGGAGGATGGCTTCGTAGAGCGCGGCCGCCGGGACGCCTGACTCGAGCGCCAGCGCGGCCTCGCGGGCCACCGATTCGGAATCGGCCGCCGCGATCGCGGCCGACAGCGTGACGAGCCTGGCGACTCCTGAGTCGAGCGCTTGATCGGAGCCACGCGCGTCGCGCATCCTCGCAATCTATGGGCCTGGGCGGGGCGTGTCAATCGATCGGGACCGCGCTCGCCGTCATCGCCGGCGCGACGTGGCTCGTCCTCGCCTGTCGCTTCGCGCTCGGTGGCCGCCGGCTCGCCAGCCTGGGGCGCGTCGAGCCTCTGCCGGACGCCCAGCTCCCCTCGCTCACGGTGATCGTCGCTGCCAAGGACGAGGAGCGGCGCGTGGAGCAGGCGGCGCGCTCGCTCCTCGCGCAGGACTATCCCGGGCTCAGGGTGTCGGTCGTCGACGACCGCTCGACCGACGCCACGCCCCAGATCCTCGGCCGTCTCGCGGTGGAGGATCCGCGCCTCACGGTGACGCGGATCGACGAGCTCCCGGGCGGATGGACGGGGAAGTCGCACGCGCTCGCCGCGGCCGCCGCGCGGGCCACGACGGAGTGGCTCCTCTTCACCGACGGCGACGTGGATCTCGCGCCCCACGCCTGCCGCCGTGCGGTCTCGCTCGCGGCGCGCGATGGAAGGGATCACCTCGCCGTCGGCCCGGATCTCGAAGTCGAGACCCTCGGCGAGGCGATCTTCATCGCGTACTTCGTGATCATGTTCCACGTGAGCCAGGAGCCCTGGAAGGCGCAGGACCCGCGGTCCCGGGGATCGATCGGGATCGGCGCCTTCAACCTCGTCCGCAGGGACGTCTACGAGCGCGCGGGCGGGCATGCGGCCATCCGCTTCGAGCTGATCGACGATCTCGCGCTGGGACGGCTCCTCAAGCGAAGCGGCGCGCGCCAGGCGTTCGCGCTCCCGGCGGGGCTCGTCGGCGTGCGTTGGCACATCGGCGTGCGCGGCCTCGTCCGGGGAGTCGAGAAGAACGCGTTTGCCGCCGTCGGCTATCGTACCGTTCCCGCGATCCTCGCCGTCGTCGCGCAGCTCACGATCGCGGTCCTGCCGGTGTTCGGCCTCTTTCTCCCCGGGTGGATCCCCAAGGTCGGCGCGATCGCCGCATGGGCGGGCGCGGCTCTCGCCTACTTCGTCGCGTCACGGAGCGTCCGAGTGCGGCCGTGGCAGGTCGTGTTCATGCCGGTGGGCGGGATCCTCTTTTCCTACGCGTTCCTTCGGTCGACGCTCCTGACGCTCGCCCGAGGCGGGGTCGTCTGGCGGGGGACATTCTACTCGCTGCGTGACCTCAGGCAGCGTCAGGACAGGCAGGTCTCACCCGCAAGGACAGGCGACTGAACCCTTGGACAATAAAAGACCCCCGGGAGCGTGGGGCTCCCGGGGGGTGTCGTCGCGTATCACGTGGGGGGTCAGGGCATTTCGATACGCGACGCAAGTGCGTCATCAGCGCCTGCCGGGCTTCCTGGCCCGGTTTCGCTGCTTGCTACGCGATCAGCATCGGCAGCAGCGCGATGAAGAGGCTCGCCGCCACCAAACCCAGCTTTTTCATCATCTCAAGAAACCTCAGGCTACCGTTGTCTAACGGCCGCCCCCCTGTCGCGTGAATCTCCGCATACCGTGTGCCATGGATGTCACCCCTGTCAGATTTACCTTCAACGCGATGCAACAGTTCGGTTAATGGCATCGGTAATTATTGAACCACAAGGGATTGTCGGCGGATTCGCGATCGCGAAGGTACAGGATCGTACGATCGAGTACGTTGCGGAGCGTCGAACCTATTTCGTTTCGACACCTCGAGCGAAGAGCTCCGACAGCTCGTCGACAACGGATCGATACGCTTCGACACCCGGAGCGCGGACACGCGCGCCGGCTGGAAGCGGTACGGTCCACTCAGCCAGCGGGGTGCCGAGCGCGTGCGTGAACAATCCAGACGGCGTGACCCACGGCGCCGACGGCCAGATCTCGGCCCCCTCGGATCGGGCCTTCGCCGTGTGGATCAGAGCCTGCACCGACGGGTGATAGAGATTGAGCCGATCCCATCGGAAGCCCTCGGCCCGCTCCACCTTCGAGTCGGGCGCCAAGGCGCGAGCGCGCTCCAGGAGGGCGGCCGGATCCATGTCCTCGGCCCCCTCGATCGTGACCCAGGCCCTGGGGCGATCCGGGTGGGCCACCGGCGGCTTGGCGACGCGCCCGATCGGCGCGAACAGAGCGTTCCGGAGCCGATCCTCGCCGTCGCCAAGGAGCGGCTCGGCCACCGTTTCCTCCAGGAAGTCGAGCGCGTCCGGCTGCCCCGCGAGCTTTCGGAGGAGCTCGAAGTCGAGCGGTCTCGGCCCGTACGCGGCGTCGGCCAGCTCCGCCACGAGGCTGTCGCGAAGCCTGTAGGGATTCGACTCGCCGCCCCAGAGACCGAGCACGACCAGCCCTCGCGCGCCGAGGAAGACGCGTCGCCGCCGCAACGTTTGGGATCCGACGCGGGGCCAGAACGCCGCCTTGGCCTGGAGCGAGGGACGGTGGTCGCCGAGCACCGCCTCGAGCACGAGCGACCCATGGCCCGCCCCCGGCGGCACCACCAGGGCGGGCAGTCCCGGCAGCGCGCCAGATCCGATCGCCGCCGCGAGCGCGCCGACCGAGGCCGCGAGCGCGAGCCGTTCCCCCCCTTCCGCCGCCGCGGGTGCCACGGGGTGGGCTTCCGCGCTCCAGGAACCGAAGACTGTGAGACTGGGCGCGGCGGCGGCGGGTGGAAGGAGCAGGAAGGTCGGGACAGGTGACGTGGTTTCAATCAGTTCGAGCCCGAGAGCCGTGGCCGACCGACCGAGCGCTCGGCGTGCGGCGCCGACGGTGTGCTGCGGCAATGTCTCGCGGCCGAGCTCGATAAGCTCTTGGAAGTACGTCAGATGATCGTCGATTTGTCCCCGGCTGAGGGGCATGACGCCTCCCAATCGCTTCCGGTCAAGAACGAGCCGCACCCAAAGGGCAGGATAGCGCATCCATTCCCTTGAAATGACGTGATTTGTGCTTGACACCCCCTTGGGCCCGGTGGACGATCGGCCCATGGGGGCGAGGTGCACCCACCGCGCCTCGCCGGGGATTTCGTGTGGAGGGGGAGAACCGTATGGAAGCCAAGTTTCCTGAATGCCGAAAGTGTTCTGCGGGAGTCTTGATACCGCTTTCGGACTACGGCAGGGACGGCGCCCCGATCACCTACAAAGCCTGGGTTTGCACCAACCCCACCTGCGGCTACAACGTCCGCATCGACAACGGTGAGATCAGTCTGGGCCGCGCCATCGGTCCGTCGAGCAAGTAGCTTCGCTCGCAGCCTCTGACGCGACCCGCCCCGCGTATGCTTCCGCGGGCGGACCTTGGCCCATCGGAACGATCGTGATCCGAGCCATCATCTTCGACCTCGACAACACGCTGACCGACTTCATGAAGATGAAGCGGGCCGCGATCGACGCCGCCGTCGACGGGATGCGCGACGCCGGCCTCGCGCTCCCGCGCGACGAGGTCGCCTCGCGCATCTATCAGGTCTACGACCGCGAGGGGATCGAGTACCAGCAGGTCTTCGACATCTTCCTGAAGGAGGCCCTGGGCCAGGTCGACTACAAGATCCTGAGCTCGGGCATCGTGGCCTACCGGCGGGCCCGCGACTCCTATCTCGTCCTCTATCCCCACGTGAACCTGACCCTGCTCGAGCTCCTGAAGCGGGGGCTCAAGCTCGCCGTGGTCTCCGACGCTCCCAGGCTCCAGGCCTGGATGCGGCTCGCCCACCTCCAGCTCCATCACCTCTTCGACCACGTGGTCGCCTTCGAGGACACGGGCGAGAGGAAGCCGAGCCCGAAGCCCTTCCAGCGCGCGATCGAGATGCTGGGGATCGCCCCGCAGGAGGCCATCATGGTCGGCGACTGGCCGGAGCGGGACGTGGTCGGGGCCGCCCAGGTCGGTCTTCGCACGGCCTTTGCGCGCTACGGGGACACATTCGGCACGGCGAACTCCGGCGCCGATTTCGAGCTGAACGACGTCTACGAGCTCGTCTCGATCGTCGATGAGCTGAACGGAACGCTCCTGTCGGCCGTCGACGGGCTGAACGGCAAGGACTGACCCCCGCGTGGCCTCGGTCGGCGTCGACATCGTCGAGGTGAGGCGCATCGCGGAAGCCATCCTCCGCTGGGGGGACAAGTTCGTGGAGCGCATCTACACCCCCGGCGAGATCGACTACTGCTTGAGGCGCGCCCGCCAGGCCGAGTCCTTCGCCGTCCGATTCGCCGCCAAGGAAGCGTTCGCCAAGGCGCTCAAGGTGGGGAAGGCCTCCATCTGGCGCGAGGTCGAGGTGGTCCGGAGTGAAGGACCCCGTCCCGCGTTCCAGCTCCATGGCACTGCCCGCTCGCTCGTGGGACACCGCAAGGTCGACCTCTCCCTCTCCCACGCGCAGGCCTACGCGGTCGCGGTCGTGCTCGTCGAGGACTAGCGTGCACCTGCCTCCGGCCAGGTCGCGGGTCGTCACGGCCGACGAGATGATCGCGATCGACCGCGCCGCGATCGCGCGCGGAGTTCCCTCGCTCACGCTCATGGAGCGGGCCGGGAAGGAGGCCTCGCGGCGCATCGTCGCCTGGTGGCGCTCCGCCGACGGCGGCGGACGAACGCGAGGCGCGGCCCCGGCCGGACGTGCCCGGACCGCTTCGCGCGCCGCTCAAGCGGCCGGCCCCGTGCTCGTTCTCTGCGGCCGCGGGAACAACGGCGGCGATGGCTTCGTCGCCGCGCGACACCTGAAAGCGGCGGGCTTCCCGGTGCGCACGCTGGTCGCCTCGAGCGAGGACTCGCTCTCGCCGGACGCGCGCGCCCAGTACGAGAGCTGCTCGCGCGCCAGGATCCCGGTGACCTTCCTCCCCGACCCCCGCGCGTGGGGCCTGGGGAGCGAGGCCGCGGATGCCGCGAGCCAGGCCGCGTTCCTCGTGGACGCGCTCCTCGGCACCGGCAGCAAGGGTGCGCCTCGCGATGCGGTCGCCGCCGCGATCGAGCTCGCGGTCGCGTCCGGAAAGCCCATCGCCTCGATCGACATTCCGTCCGGCGTCGACGCCACGACGGGGCACGTCGAGATCCCGGCGATGCGCGCCGACGTCACGATCACCCTCGCGCTGCCCAAGGTCGGGCTCCGCCTCGAGCCGGGACGCGAGCACGCGGGGCTGGTCGAGGTCGCCGACATTGGAATTCCGTCCGATCTCGTCGAATCGGGCCGCCCCACGGTGGCGGTCGCGACGGCAGGCTGGGCGCGGTCGCTCCTCCCGCGCCGCGCCTCCGACGCGCACAAGGGCTCGGTGGGCCGCGTGCTCGTCGTCGGCGGGAGCCACGGCTTGATGGGAGCGGTCGCGATGGCGGGCGAGTCCGTCCTTCGCTCCGGAGCCGGTTACTCCGTCGCGGCGGTTCCGGAAAGTGGGATCGGGGCGCTCGAGTCGCGCGTGGCCGAGGTCGTGAAGCGCCCCTGCCCCGAGACGGCTTCGCGCTCCCTGAGCCGGGACGCGCTCGACGCGATCCTCGCCGAGGCCATGCGGGCCGACGTGGTCGCGATCGGGCCCGGGCTCTCGCGCGACCCGGAGACCTCGGCCCTGGTGCGCGAGCTCGTCCTTCGCATCGACGCGCCGGTGGTTCTCGACGCGGACGGTCTGAACGCATTCGAAGGGCATGAGCTGAAGCGCACGCATGGCCCGCTCATCGTCACGCCCCACTACGGCGAGGCGGCCCGGCTCGCCGGCGTTTCCATCTCCGACGTCGCCAAGGATCCGATCGGATGGGCGCGGTCGGTCGCGTCCTCGAGCGGCGCCATCGTCTGCTTGAAGTGCGTGCCGATGGTGACCGTCGCGCCGGGCGAGCCCGCGATCCTGAACGCGACGGGGAACCCCGGAATGGCGACCGCGGGCGCCGGGGACGTGCTCACCGGAACCATCGCGGGGCTCATGGCGCAGGGCATGGACCCGCCCGAGGCGGCCGCGGTCGCCTGCTTCGTGCACGGCCTGGCCGGAGACATCGCGGCGCGGCGGCAGGGACGTCGCGGCATGATCGCCGGAGACATCCGAGACGCGCTCGCGTCGGCGCTCGTCGCGCTGGAGAGCGGCGCGCTCGACGAGGAGGCCGGGTGAGTCAGGAGAAGCCCCATCCCGAGGGGCCGGGAAAGCGGGGCATCGGCTCCGGCGAGACGCCCGCGGCCGCGTCGACGCGGCTCCAGGCGATCCGCATCGCGCTGAGCCACGACCTGACGCGCGCGGGGCGCGTGCTCGAGCGGCGGGGCATGATCGTGGCCACCGAGGGAAACCTGAGCGCGCGCCTCACGCCCGACCGGTTCTTGATCTCGCGCCGCGGCCGGCGCAAAGGCGAGCTGAAGAGCCGCGACTACGTCGAGGTCTCGGTGGTGGACTCGCCCGAGGCTCCGGTGCCGCTCACCGCGTCGAGCGAGTACCGGGTGCATCGGGTCGCGTACCGCGCGCGCGGCGATGCCGAGGCGGTGCTCCATGCGCACCCGGTCTCGCTCACCGCGTACGCGGTTCGGGGTGTGCTTCCGGATTTCACCCGCTTCGACGAGGGGCGGATCTTCGTCGGGCCGATCGTCCTGGTGCCGCACTTTCCGTCCGCGAGCGACGCGCTGGCGGAGGCTGTGGAGCGGGCGCTGGTCGAGCCCACGCGGCCGGGCCTCGTCCTGATGCAGAACCACGGCGCCCTGTCGGTGGGGCAGAGCGTGGACGAGGCGCTCTTGCGGCTCGAGGTGGCGGAGCATCTGGCCGCGACGCTGATCGCGGCGGGGCGGGTTCCGGGCTAGAGCGGCAGGGCGCGCGCCGGCGCGGACCGCGCGCGCTACTCCCCGATGATCTTGATCAGGACGCGCTTCGCCCGGCGTCCGTCGAACTCCCCGTAGAAGATCTGCTCCCACGGG
>DASUFL010000057.1:0-29230 GCA_036274595.1 Candidatus Eiseniibacteriota bacterium
CTCCTGAGCGCGGAGCGCGGAGGCCATCGCGTGCGCCTCGTCTCCGCGGACGACGGGCTGATCTCCACCATCGCGGGAAGCGGCGCCGCCGGCTACGGCGGCGACTCGGGCCCCGCCGTCTCGGCACGGCTTCGCGCGCCCGAGGACGTTGCGCTCGGACCCAACGGGGACCTCTACGTGGCCGACACGGGGAACAACGCCATTCGCCGCGTCGCGCGCGCGACCGGGATCATCACGACCGTGGCGGGCACCGGAGCGGCCGGTTTCGGCGGGGACGGAGGCGCCGCGGCGCTTGCGTCGCTCGCGGGACCGCGCGCGATCGAAGCCAGCCCGGGCGGGGACCTCTACATCGCGGACACCGGGAACGAGCGCATCCGCCGGCTCGAGATCGCGACCGGCTCCATCGCGACCGTCGCGGGGACGGGCGTTCCTGGATTCCAGGGAGACGGGGGCCCGTCCAGCCAGGCGCGCCTCCACGCGCCGGTCTCGCTCGCGGTCGCCCCGTCGGGCGAGTACTACATCGGCTGCCGTCTGAACGGCCGCGTGCGCAAGGTGACCGGCGTCCTCTCCGTCGTCGCCTGGTCGGAGTCTCGTCCGTGACCGGCGCTCCCACCTTCACGCGCCGTCTCGGCGCGCTCCTCGGCGATACGAGCCGGGCCCTGATCGGCGTCGAGCGTGGCCAGGGCTGGGCCCGCGTTCTCGCTCCCGGCGGGCCGCCGCGCGCCGGCGCGTCCGTGCGTGAGGTCGTGGAAGCGCTGGGACTCGGTGGCCGCTCCGCCGCCGCGATGCTCGAGGGGAGCGACGTCGTCGTGCGGCGCCTCACCCTTCCGCCGATGAAGGGGGCCGACCTCAAGGCCGCCCTCGCCCTCGAGTGCCGCAACCTGATCGGCTATCCGATCGAGGAGGCGGTGATCCGCCACGAAGTGCTGGGCCCCTCGGTTCAGGGGACAGGCATCGACGTGCTCGTCGCCGTCGCGCCCAAGCGCGCGATCTCGGAGTCGATCCGCGCGCTCGAGTCGGCGGGGCTTCTCCCGCGGCGGCTCACGATCCGCGCGGTGGCGCTTCGCTCGCTCCTCCGCTCGGCGCGGTCGCTCGACATGGACGAGGAGGTGGCCTATCTCGACCTGGGTCCGCGCGAGAGCCACATCACGATCGTCCGCGGGGACGAGATCCGGTTCACCCGCGAATGCGGCGTCGGCGTCGCGTCGTTCATCGACGCGCTTCGATCCATCGTGGTGCCCGGCCAGGGGGTGCGGCTTCTCGACGCGGGTGAAGCCGAGACCCTGCTCCTCTCGCATGGGGTCCTGGGCGGAGGCGGGGAGCAGCCCTCGTCGGAGATCCCCGCCTCCGCCGTGCTGGTCATGCTCCGCCCAAGCCTCGAGCGGCTGACGCGGGAGCTCTGGAATTCGGTCGACTACGTGCACGAGCAGTTCCACGGACAGACGGTCTCGAAGATCGCGCTCCTGGGCGAGACGGCGCGCGTGCCCGGCCTGGCCTCCTATCTGGCGGGCGTCCTCAAGATGCCGGTCGAGACGGTCGATTCTGAACCCGAGGGAGGGACGCTCGCGTGGGGAGCGGTGGCCGGCTTGAGCCACCTCGACCCGGGCGCGATCGACTTCCTCGAGCCCTCGAACCTGGGGCCGCTCTCGCGGGTGGCGGGGGCGGTGCAGCCGAGGGTTGCGATCGCCGCCACGGCGCTCCTCCTCCTCTCGGTGTCGCTGCCGGCCGAGATGAGCGTCCAGCGGGAGCGCGCGCGGGTCACCGATCTCGAGCGGAAGCTCGCGTCGGTGGCTCCGTACGCGGATCGGGTCGTGCGATTTCGCGAGGCGAGGAGCGAGGAAGCGTCCTCGGACGCGGTGATGGCGTCGCTCCGCGGGCCGACGCCCCCGTGGGCGGAGGTGCTCCGCGATCTGAGCCACCGCGTGGGACCGGGCGCGCGGCTCACGTCGGTCGCCCTGGTCGAGCCGAAGCCCGAGGACGCGGATGCCGCGGCCGTCGCGGCGGCGCCCGGCGCGGTGACGATCCGGATCGAGGGGCTCGTGAAGCGCGAGCGGCTCCGTCCCGAGGCGCCGCTCGGGGGTCTCATGGCGTCGCTCGAGAGCTCGCCCTACGTGGACCAGGTCGCGCTCGTGACCTGCCAGGCGGTGGCGGTCGCGGAGAGCCGCTTCGTGCTCGAAGCCAGGCTGTCGGGCGGAGGGACGCCATGACGAGGAGCGTGCGGCACCCGGTGGTCCGGCTCGCGCTCCTGGTCCTCGTGCTTGTCGTGTCGACAGGGGCGGTGCGCGCGGTGTACGTCGGCCCGCGCGAGCGGGAAGCGGCGGAGCTCAAGGCTCGCTACGGATCGCTCGCGGCGAAGGTGGACGATCTCCAGAGGGGGATCGGCGATCTCGCCGCCTGGTCGAACGCGCACCCGGCGGAGCGCGCCGAAGCGACCCGCGGACGGCAGGCTCCGCCGGCGCGCGAGCTCGTGCCCGCGTTCTTGAAGGCGCTCGAGCCGATCGCGGCGCGGCACGGGATCGTGACGGAGACCATCGATCCGGTGGGTCCACCGGCGGAGGAGACGGTGCCGGGTCTGTCGGGCAGGCCGGTCCGGCTCCTGCGGCAGAGCCTTCGGTTCCGGCTCCGGGGCGCGTATCGCGACATCGCGGAGTACGTGCGCGAGGTGGATGGGATGAGCGCGTTCGTGATGGCGAGAACGGTCGCGCTCCGGTATGACGGCACGGGCTATCCCGCGCTCCAGGCCGAGGTCCGGTTCGACCTCTACGGGGCGCCTTGAGAGGCGGGCTGGATGGAATCGATCGCGGTCGAGGTGCGAAGGGCGGTGAATCCGAGGACGTACGTGCTGCTGGGCGTGCTGGCCCTGGCGCTCGCCTGGGCCGTCTCGGAGAAGGGAAGGCCGCGGCACCACGCGCCCAGTCTCGGGGCGGCGGCCGCGATGACGCCGATCTCGGCCCCGCTCGCGGAGCCGACGCCGGCTGGGTGGGGGAGGGATCCGTTCGATCCCCGCTCCATGTCCCAGGACGTGAACGGAAACGGGAGGTGACGTCGTGACGAATCAGGAATCTCCGAAGGGACGGGTCCTCGTCGTCGACGACGAGCCGGATCTCGTGCGCGTGCTCGAATTCGGGCTCAAGGCTTCGGGCTACACGGTCGAGGTGGCGTCGGATGGGCAGGAGGGCTTGAAGAAGGCGCGCGAGATCAAGCCCGACGTGATCCTGCTCGACCTCATGCTGCCCAAGCTGGACGGTTACAAGGTGTGCCGTCTGCTCAAGTTCGACGACCGGTTCAAGCACATCCCGATCATCATCCTGTCGGCGCGCACGCAGGAGGGGGACCAGACCCTCGCGCTCGAGATGGGGGCCAACCGCTTCGTCACGAAGCCCTACGACTTCAGCGAGATCCTGGGGTACATCGAGACGCTTCTCAAGTCTCCGTCCGCGCGCCCCTGACCCCCGCCGCCGACGCCCGCCCGATGGGCGGCGCGGCGAAATCCGCGCTTGACCCCGCGCGGCCGGAACCGTAGCCTTTTCGCGCGGTTCCGTCGCGTTTCCTTCCGCCGAAGCGAACCCATGAAAGGCCAGACCGAACGTATGCCCGAGCAGACGGGCGCTCGCACGCCCGCCGAGCCTCGCATTTACGACAGCATTCTCGAGACGGTCGGCCGGACGCCCCTCGTCCGGCTTCACGCGATCGCCAAGGACTGCCGCGCTCAGCTCGTCGCCAAGGTGGAGGCGTTCAATCCCGGCGGCTCGGTGAAGGACCGGATCGCGATCGCGATCATGGCCGAGGCGGAGGCGAAGGGACTGTTGAAGCCGGGGGGCACGATCGTCGAGGCCACGTCCGGGAACACCGGGACCGGTCTCGCCATGGTGGCCGCGGTGAAGGGCTACCGCTCGGTGCTCGTCATGCCGGACAAGGTGAGCAAGGAGAAGGTCAACCTCCTCAAGTCCTTCGGCGCCGAGGTCGTGATCACGCCGACGTCGGTCCCTCCCGATTCGCCCGAGTCCTACTATGAGGTGGCGAAGCGGATCGTGCGCGAGACTCCGGGCGCGTATCTCGCGAACCAGTACTACAACCCCACGAATCCGGAGGCCCACTACCGCACGACCGGGCCGGAGATCTGGGAGCAGACGGCGGGGAAGGTCACGCACTTCGTGGCCGGCCTGGGCACGGGCGGCACGATCAGCGGCACCTCGCGCTATCTCAAGCAGCAGAACCCGAAGATCAAGACGATCGGCGCCGACCCCATCGGCTCCATCCTCAAGGAATACTTCGACACGAAGAAGGTGATCGCCCCCAAGCCGTACAAGGTGGAAGGGATCGGCGAGGACTTCTTCCCCGGCACGCTCGACTTCTCGACGATCGACGAGGTCATCGCGGTCAACGACAGCCAGTCGCTCAACCTGGCGCGCCGCCTCGCGCGCGAGGAGGGGATCCTCTCCGGTGGATCGGCCGGCACCGCGCTCTACGCGGCGCTCCAGGTGGCGCGCCGCGCCAATCCGGACGACCTCGTCGTCGTCATCATCCCCGACACGGGCGAGCGGTATCTCAGCAAGGTGCACTCGGACGAGTGGATGCGGGACAACCACCTGCTCGACTCGAACGCGGTCACGGTGGGCGAGATCATCCGGGCCAAGGGGAACCACGTGCCCGCGATCGTGACGGTGAGCTACGACGAGCCCGCTTCGCGCGCGCTCGCCCTGATCCGCGAGTTCAACATCTCGCAGCTCCCGGTGCTCAAGGACGGCAAGGTGGTGGGCGCGGTGACGGAGGGGGCCCTGATGCAGAAGGTCCTGGACGGCACCGCCAACCCGGAGTCCCGCCTCGAGTACCTGATCGAGAAGTCGCTCCCGACCGTGTCGCTCCACGAGCGGCTGCCGCGGGTGATGAAGCTCCTCGCGGAGCGAAACGCCGCGCTCGCGGTGGACGAGACGGGCCGGCCCACCGGCATGCTCACGCGCTTCGACCTGATCGAATACATCAACGTCTGAGATGGGCTTCTCGACCGACGCCATCCACGCAGGGCAGGAGCCCGATCCCACGACGGGGGCCGTCACGGTCCCCATCTACCAAACCTCGACCTACGTCCAGCAGGGGCTCGGGAAGCACAAGGGCTTCGAATACGCCCGCACCCAGAATCCGACGCGGATGGCGCTCGAGAAGAACGTGGCCGTGCTCGAGAAGGGGGTGGAGGGCTTCGCGTTCGGGTCGGGGATGGCGGCCATCACGACGATCACCCAGCTCTTGAAGTCGGGGGATCATGTCATCGCCTCCAACAACATGTACGGCGGTACCTACCGGCTCTTCGAGCGGGTGGTGCGTCCCTACGGCCTCGACTTCACGTATGTCGACACCTCGTGCCTGAACCTGGTCGAGGCCGCGTTCCGGCCCTCCACCAAGATGGTCTTCGTGGAGACGCCGACGAACCCCTCGATGATCGTCTCCGATCTGCGGAAGCTCGCAGAGCTGTCGCGCTCTCGCGGGGCGCTCCTCGCGGTCGACAACACGTTCATGACCCCCTACTTCCAGAGGCCCATCGAGCTCGGCGCCCACCTCGTCGTGCACAGCGCGACCAAGTACCTCAACGGACACAGCGACATGGTGGGCGGGATCATCGTGTCGAACGACGCCGCGGCGAGCGAGCGGCTCCGGTTCCTCCAGAACGCGGCCGGCGCGGTGCCCGGTCCGTTCGACTGCTGGCTCGTCCTGCGCGGCATCAAGACCCTCGCGATCCGCATGGACCGCCACGAGTCGAACGCGCGCGCGATCGCGGCCTGGCTCCAGAAGAACAAGAAGCTCCAGCGCGTCCTCTACCCCGGTCTGCCCGACCATCCGGGGCGCGCGCTCCACGAGAGCCAGTCGAGCGGCTACGGCGGGATGATCGCGTTCGACGTCGGATCGCTCGAGAAGGGGGCCGCGGTCCTGCCCAGGACCAAGGTCTTTTCCCTGGCCGAGAGCCTGGGCGGGGTCGAGAGCCTGATCAGCCATCCGGCCACCATGACCCACGCCTCCGTACCCCGCGAGGAGAGGGAAAAGGTCGGGCTAACAGACGGATTGATAAGGATTTCCGTCGGCATCGAGGACCTCGACGACCTGCTCGCGGACCTCGACCACGCCCTCGCGATCCTCTGATCCTACAAACAGGGACTTGACAGGATTTCGGGGGCTCCGTAGTGTCCGCGCCGTTCTTGCCGCGGGGGGTCCCGGCGGCGAAACGGGTCGAAATCGTACCCGCTGCTATTCGAAAATTGCACCTGTTCGCCCCGGCACCGCTGTACCCAGTGGTGTCTTGCTTTATGGGGTGGATTCGGTTGCCCCGCAATCGAGAGTCGATGGCTTCAATCGAAGGGAGGTGATTGCGGAATGAAGAAGTTTCTGACCATCACGCTGGTGTTCGTGTTCGCCATCGCGCTGGTTCTCGCGGTCGGCTGCGCGAAGAAGGAGCAGACCTCGACCGAAGGCACCTCGACCATGGATCAGCAGATGGAGCAGCCGGCCCCTGCCGATACGATGGCGACGCCCATGATGACCGACACCACGGCGGCGGGATCCATGACGACCCACTAAACAGGGTCGCGTCTCGATCCAGGTTTTCCGCTACCGGCGACGAAACGAGCTTAAGAGGCAGCACGCATAAAGTAGCGAGTGACACGGGAGGGAAGCGGGCGCGCGGCGCTCCGCTTCCCTCTCCTTTTTGCCTCCCACCCTCGCGGCGGGCGGCCAAGGAGCGCGGATGGCAGCAAGCGACAATTCGTTCGACATCGTCTCCGACGTGGATCTGATGGAGGTGTCGAACGCGGTGCAGCAGGCCATGAAGGAGATTCGCCAGCGGTTCGACTTCAAGGGCTCGGTCAGCGACATCAAGCTCGAGAAGGAGTCGCTCACATTGACCTCGGACGACGAGTCCCGGCTCAAGGCCGTGATCGACATCCTCACCACCAAGCTCGTGAAGCGCGGGGTATCGCTCAAGGCGCTCGAGTACGGAGCCATCCAGCCCGCCGCGAAGGGGTCCGTCCGGCAGGTGGTCACGGTGCGGAAGGGAATACCGTCCGAGAAGGCCAAGGACATCGTGAAGTTCATCAAGGGGACCGGCATCCGCGTCCAGGCCCAGATCCAGGAGGATCAGGTGCGGGTCGTGGGAAAGAAGCGGGACGATCTCCAGGCGATCATCCAGGCGGTGAAGGGACAGGACTTCGGCCTTGATCTCCAGTTCACGAACTATCGCTCCAACTAGGCTCCTCCTCGCCGCGGTCTGCGTCTCGGCGTTCCTCCTGCCGGCGCCCGCGCACGCGCGCGCCTGGCCGAAGCCGACGGGGTACGTCAACGACTTCGCGGGCATCATCGACGCGGCCTCGGCGGATTCGATGGACGCGTTGATCCGCGAGCTCAGCGCCAAGACGCAGGTCGAGGTCGCGGTCGTCACGATCCCGAGCCTCGAAGGTGAGGTGATCGATCCCGCGGCCGAGGAGCTCTACAAAGCGTGGGGCATTGGCTCGAAAGAGAAGGACGAAGGGGCCCTCATCCTCCTGGCGCGCGATGAGCGGCGCGTCCGGATCGAGGTGGGCTACGGGCTCGAGGGGATCATCCCCGACGGCCGAGCGGGCTCCATCATCCGGAACGTGATGGGGCCGGATCTCAGGGCCGATCGCTTCGGCCCCGGGCTCTGGCGCGGGGTCCAGGCGATCGCGGCGATCGTCGCGGCGGATCGCGGCGTGACGCTCGACCGGGGCGGCCCCATGGCGGTGCCGAAGGCGAAGCGCAGCTCGAACAGCGCGCTCGTCCTGATCATCCTCTTCTTCGTCCTCCCGATCGTCGTGAGCTGGATCCGGTCGCGGCTCCGTCCCAGCGACTGGCGCACCCGGCGGCGGCGCGGCTGGTACGATCCGTGGGGTGGATTTGGCGGCGGACTCGGGGGACTCGGCGGGTTCGGCGGCTTTGGCGGAGGCGGCGGTGGTGGCGGTGGATTCGGAGGATTTGGCGGCGGCCGCAGCGGCGGTGGCGGCGCGAGCGGCGGCTTCTAGGTGAGAACGGAGGTTCGGTGGTGACGGCGATGTTCGGCAAATCCTTCGATCCCCGCGCCGCGGCCGGGGAGGCGGTCGAGGCGACGAAGCGGGCCCTCGGCGACCGGCTCCTGGGCGCGGTGCTCTACGGCAGCGCCGCGGCGGGCGACTTCCATCCCGACCACTCCGACGTGAACGTGGCGTTCACGCTGTCCACGCTCGGGGCGCCGGAGCTCGAGGCCCTCCGCCCGCTCCACGACGCGTGGATGAAGCGGCGCGTCACGCGCCCGCTCCTCCTCTCCCAGGAGAGTCTCGACCGCTCGCTCGACGTGTTTCCGCTCGAATACCTGCTGATCCGCGAGTGCCACGAGACGCTGTCGGGCGCGGATCCCTTCCGCGGGCTCTCGATCGACGCGGGGGCCCTTCGGGGCCAGGTGGAGCGCACCCTGCGGGCGCAGGAGATGGGACTCGCCTGGACCTACCTCGGGGTCGCGCGGACGCCGTCGGGGGCGAGCCACTGGGCGGCGCGGTCGGGAACCGCGATCGCCGCGTCCGCGTCGGGCCTTCTCCATCTCGCGGGGGAGCCCGTGCCGCGAACGCGGGGCGAGGCGGCGAAAGCGTGCGCGTCCCGCTTCGGAGTCGATGCGGAATCGCTCCGGCTCCTCGTAGCCTGCCGTCCCGGGGAGCGGGAGCGAGTCGATGCCGTGAAGCTTCTCACGTCCGCGCAGTCGATCTTGAGCCGTCTGATCACGGTGGTCGAAGGGCTCGACCGCCGGTCATCCACCGTATCGGGAGGGTAGCCATGGCTTCGCGTGCACGGCCGATGATCATCGTCCTCGTGGTGCTGGGCGCTTTGGTTCTGATCGCGCTCGGTCTGTTCAATTACATCGTGGGCACTCGCAACAATCTGGTCACGCTCCAGGAGCAGTACAAGACGGCGTGGTCCCAGGTGGAGAACCAGCTCCAGCGCCGGAACGACCTCATCCCGAACTACGTGGAGACCGTGAAGGGCTACGCGAAGCAGGAGACCACGATCTTCACCGCGATCGCGGATGCGCGCGCGCGCATGGGCGGCGCCAGGACGCCTCAGGATCAGATGGCCGCGAGCAACGATCTCTCGAACGCGCTGTCGCGGCTCCTCGTCGTCGTCGAGAACTATCCCCAGCTCCGCTCGAGCGAGAACTTCCAGCAGCTCCAGGACGAGCTGGCGGGAACCGAGAACCGGATCGCGACCGAGCGCATGCGGTACAACGAGTCGGTGCGGACCTACAACATCCGGATCCGCCAGTTCCCCGCGAACCTGGTCGCTTCGAACTTTCACTTCGATCCAGCGCCCCTCTTCGAGGCGCCGGAGTCCGCGAAGGCCGCGCCCCAGGTGAAGTTCTAGACCCGTCGTTGACCGAGAAGCCCTCCCTCGGCTAGGGTCCTCCCGCCGCGGCGAGCCTCGAGGCTCCCCGGCGGGAGGGGGATGGGCCTCGCTCTCGAGGCCCGGGAAGTCGGTGCGAATCCGACACGGCCCCGCCACTGTGAGCGGTGACGAAGGCGGCTTCACGCCACTGGGCAAGACCCGGGAAGGCGCCGCCGGAGGACGACCCGCGAGTCAGGAGACCGGCCCTCTCTCATCGCAGGCACCCATCCTTCGAGAGGGAGGACCATGGGACCGCACCCCCCGTCGCCGCTTCTCCGTTCGCTTCTCCTAGTCTCGCTCCTCGCATCGATCCACGCTCCGCGCGCGCTCGCGGCGGATTCTCCCCCCGACACGACGGACGGGGCCCGCTACACGCTTCCGCCCACGGTCGTCACGGCCGAGCGGAGCCCCTTGCCGCTCGACAAGGTGCCGCTCGATCTGACCGTGATCGACAAGGAGCGGCTCGACGCGCAGAGGCCGATCCTTCTCGCCGAGATCCTCCGCCAGGTGCCGGGCATCGACGTGCAGCGCTCCGGTACGCTGGGCAAGCTGACCGACGTCAGGCTCCGCGGCGCCGACCCGCGCCACACGCTCGTCCTCTTCGACGGCGTCCCCTTGAACGGCCCGTGGGCCGGCACGTTCGACTTCGCCGACGCGAGCGACGCCGGGATCGAGCAGGTGGAGGTGCTCGGCGGCCCCGCGTCCTCTCTCTACGGCACCGCCGCGGTCGGCGGCGTGATCCAGCTCCTTCCGCGCGTGGAGGGCGCCCCCGCCGCGTCCCGGACGCGCGCCTCGATGGAGTATGGCGAGGACGCGACCGTGCGGGCGGGTGCGGAGTGGGCCGGCGCCTTCGGATCGTCCCCCGCCGGGATCGCCCTCACGCGCTCGAGCTCCGACGGCGTCGGTCCGCGCGACGAATACCTGGGCTTGAGCGGCACGGGCCGAGCCGAAGTCCCGGTGACCGCCAACGACCGGCTGCGGCTGAGCGCCATGGGGACGGACGGCGACAAGCAGCTCCCGTACGACTTCGTGTTCAATCCCGGTCCCGTGCAGATCCACGATCCCAACATCGACGAGAGGGATCGTCTCCTTGTGGGCGACGCCACGTGGCGCCACAAGTTCGGCCCGGCGGTCGCGCTGGAGGGAGAAGGGTCGATTCTCTACGGGCACATCCACTACGTGAACGGGGAGAACCAGCCGGGCGGGGACCGGCAGGACACGCATCTCAAGAACACCCGCGACATGGCCGCCCTCCGTCTCGGCGCTTCGGGCGGAGGGGCCCGCGTGGTCGTGGGGGGCGAGTATCGCGGCGACCAGGTGGACCGGACCGACGAATCGGTCTTCTTTGGATTCCCCGCGGAGACGCGCGTGGATCGAGGCATCCATTCGCGCTCGCTCTACGCGGACGGGCACGCCGAGTGGAAGCGAATGCTCCTCCTCGACGCGGGGATCCGCCTGGACGATCACTCGGTCTACGGCGCCTTCGGATTGCCGCGCGTCGCCGCGGCCTTGCTCGTCGGCGGCACGGGCCTGAAGCTCCGGGGCGGTTATGGCCGCGCGTTCACCGCGCCGACCCTGAGCGATCTCTACTATCCCGGCTACAGCGACACCACGCTCAACCCCGAGCGGTCGGCCACCTGGGAGGCGGGCGCGGACGGCCGCTGGATGGGCGGCCGGCTCACGGCGCAGGCGACCTACCATCACACCGAGTTCAAGGATCTGATCCAGTCGAACTCGTTCTTCGCTCCGGACAACATCGGGAGCGCGCGCATCGAGGGCGAGGAGTACGCGATCGGCGTCGCGCCGCGCGCGGGCGTCCGGCTTCGCGCGACGGCCGCGCATCTGATCGCGAAGAAGCTCACCGAGAGCGATCCCGATCCGGACCGGAGGCTCGCGAAGCGCCCCGAGTGGCGCTTCACCGCGTCGGGCGAGGTCCGGCTCCACTCCGACCTGACGCTGACCGGCGCGTGGCGCTGGGTGGATCCTGTGCGCGATCCGTTCGACTTCGAGGACGTGAACGGCGAGATGCTGGTCGGCGACAATCCCGGCTACGCCGCGCTCGATCTCGGCGCCTCCGCGTCGCTCAGGCGCTGGGCTCCGCTCGAGGTCCACGCGCGCCTCTCGAACGCGCTCGACCGCGACTACTCGGAGGTGAAGGGATTCCCGGCGCGGGGACGCGCGTTCGCGCTCGGGCTCACGGCGAGCCTTTAGCCGGCCCCTTGGCGTGGAGCGCGCGGAGCAGCTCCGGCGACCAGCGGGGGGGCGGCAGGCGGCAGCTCATGCCGGGGTCGGCCGCGCGGTTGTAGGCCTCGAGGAGCGAGACCGGATCGCACACCACGGCGATCAGCGCGTCGCGCCCCATCATCTGCTCGATCGACTGCGCCATCATGTAGCCGACCGTGTACCACGGCCCCTGCACGCCGAAGAACGACATGCCCCGCACCCGGATCGAATCCGGATCGCTGAGCCGGCCGGTCGCGACGTCGGTGAGGAAGCGGTCGACCGTCTCCAGATCCTCCCTCGCGTGCGCGATGTCCCTGTCCCATCGGGCGCGCTCTTCGGGCGGGCTCGCCTCGTGGGGATGGTGGTCCGGCCCTCCCGCCGCGGCGAGCATCGCGAGCCCTTCGCCGAACGCGGTGAGCCACGGGCGCGCCGCGCGCGCTCCCTCGGTGAGCGTCGTGTCCTCGGGAGCGTTGCAGGCGGCCGCGTAGCCGATGTGATGGAGCTCGTGCGCGACCGTGTTCTCGAGCTTGGCGGGTGTCACCGCCGGATCGAGATAGAGGAGGATCGCGGGATCGGTGTTGGTGTCGAAGACGAAGCTGTTCATCCGGGGCTTGATGAGGAGATAGACCTTGGCCCGGATGATGGATCGCGGAGGAAGGTAGGCGAGCGCGCGACGGCCGGCGCCCGCGAGGTCGGCTTTGCTCCAGGCCTCGAGCGTTCGCCTGTAGCCCTCCGCGCGCGCATGCGTCGAGTCCGCCCGAACGAACGCCGCGAACGACGAGTCGGTGAACGCCCGTCCCATCGCGGCCTCGCGGCGCTTCAGCCTCTGGTATCCGTCGCTCGACCAGAGGCGGTCCCACTCGGCTCGAGGCGCGCGCGGGGCGCGGAGCAGGCGCAGGACTGCCTCGGCTTCATCGGTGACCAGGGTGACCCGCACGCTTCCCGAATCGAACGGCACGGCCATGGCTGTGGCTTGGGGCGCGGCCGCGCCGCGCGACGGGGCGCAGACGAGCGCGAGGAGCGCGATCGCTCTGGCGATGGCGGGGAGCCGGGGCATGCTGCTTCCCTCTACGCCCCGGACGGGACCTTGGTTCCGGCGCCGATGGCGCCTGGGCGAGGCGTAAAGCCTTTGACAGCCGACGGGCCGGGGTGATTTGATCCCTCTCTGTGACGTTCGCCACGCCTCCACCCACGGGGCACTTCCCGTCCACCCAATCCAAAAGAAGGCAATGGGTTACGAAAATCTGACCGTCGCGATCGAGAACCGGCTCGCCCGCGTCACCATGAACCGGCCCAAGGTCCTGAACGCTCTCAACGAAGCGACCATCAAGGAGCTCCACATTGCTTTCTGCGCCCTGAAGGACGATCCGTCCGTCGGCGCGGTGATCGTGACCGGCGCGGGGGAGAAGGCGTTCGTCGCGGGCGCCGACATCAACGAGCTCGCGGTGATGACGCCCCTCCAGGGGGAAGCCTCGTCCCGGCTCGGGCAGGCGGCCTTCAACGTCATCGAGAATCTGGGCAAGCCCGTGATCGCCGCCGTGAACGGCTTCGCGCTCGGCGGCGGCTGCGAGCTCGCGCTCGCCTGCCACATGCGCTTCGCGTCGGACTCGGCGAAGCTGGGACTGCCCGAGGTCGGGCTCGGGATCATGCCAGGCTACGGCGGCACCCAGCGGCTCACGCGCATCATCGGCCTCGGACGCGCGATCGAGCTCATCACGACCGCGCGCATGATCGACGCCGCGGAAGCCTTCCGCGTCGGGCTCGTCAACGCGGTCGTGCCGGCCGCCGATCTCATCCCGCACTGCGAGAAGGTGGCGCGCGAAGTCCTGGGGCGCGGTCCGCTGGCGGTGCGCTACGCGATGGAGGCGGCGATCCGCGGCGCGGAGGCCGGGATCGAGCGCGGGCTCGAGCTCGAGTCCGCGTACTTCGGGCTCCTCTCCGCGACCGGCGACATGCGCGAGGGTCTCACCGCGTTTCTCGAGAAGCGCAAGCCCGCGTTCACAGGCGCATAGCCACGCCCCGCATGGCCGAACGCGTCGCCGTCGTCGCATCCGCGCGCACTCCGATCGGAAAGTTCCTCGGCTCGTTCGCCGACCTCACGGCCTCGGACCTGGGCACGGTCGCGACGCGCGGCGTCCTCGCGCGCGCCGGCGTCGACCCGGCCGACGTGGACGAGCTCATCTACGGCTGCGCGCGCCAGGCGGGCGGAGGTCCCAACATGGCGCGTCAGATCGCGATGAGGTCCGGCATTCCACAAGAACGGCCCGCCTTCACCGTGAACCAGGCGTGCGGCTCGGGGCTCCAGGCGATCCTCTTGGGCGCGGAGCGAATCGTGCTCGGGCGCGCCAAGATCGTGCTCGCGGGGGGCGGCGAATCGATGACCCGCGTCCCGTACCTCCTCGACCGCGCGCGCCTCGGCTACCGGCTCGGGAACGCGAAGGTCGTGGACGGCATGTACCAGGACGGCTTCTTCGATCCGATCTGCGGGATGGTGATGGGGGAGACCGCGGAGAAGCTGGCGGATCTCTACTCCATCTCGCGCGACGAGCAGGACGCATTCGCGCTCGAGAGCCAGCGCAAGGCGGACGAGGCGATCCGCGCGAAGCGCTTCGAGCCCGAGATCGTCCCCGTGGAGGTCGCGGGGAAGAAGGGCGGGACGCGCCTCATCGTGGCGGACGAGCATCCCCGGCCGGACACGACGCTCGCGCAGATGGCCAAGCTTCCGCCCGTGTTCCGGAAGGATGGCACGGTGCACGCGGGGAATGCCTCCGGCATCACGGACGGCGCCGCCTCGCTCGTGCTCGCGGCCGAGTCCGTGGTGAAGGAGCGGGGCTTATCGCCGCAGGCGTGGCTGGGCGAGAGCGTCACGGTCGGCGTCGATCCCTCGATCATGGGGATCGGTCCCGTGCCCGCGACGAAGCAGCTCCTGGCCCGGACCGGCCGCGCGCTCTCGGACTACGATCTGATCGAGCTCAACGAGGCCTTCGCGGCGCAGGTGATCGCGTGCGATCGCGACCTCGCGCTCGACAGGGCGAAGCTCAACGTGAACGGCGGCGCGATCGCGCTCGGCCATCCCATCGGCGCGACCGGCGCGCGCATCGTCACGACGCTCCTCCACGAGATGGGACGCCGCGACGCGCGACTCGGACTCGCCACGCTCTGCGTGAGCGGAGGGCTCGGCCTGGCCGCGGAATTCATCCGGGACGGGAAGGAGCGACGGACATGAAGACGGTGGGAGTGGTCGGCTGCGGCCTCATGGGCTCGGGCATCGCGCAGGTGAGCGCGCAGGCCGGCTTCACGACGTGGGTGCGCGAGGTGGACAGGCCGACGCTCGACAAGGGGCTCGGTCGCATCCGGAAGTTCCTGGAGGAGGGCGTCGCGAAGGGGAAGCTCACGGCCGACGTGAAGGACGAGACGCTCGGCCGCATCAAGGGGACCACCGAGATCCAAGATCTCGCGACCTGCGATCTCGTGGTCGAGGCAGTCTCGGAGAGTCTCGACGCGAAGCGGCAGGTCTTCTCCACGCTCGACCGGATCGTCCCGGCCTCGACGGTGCTCGCCAGCAACACCTCGTCCCTGAGCATCACGGAGATCGCGGCCACGGCGTCGCGTCCCGAGCGGGTCCTGGGCCTCCACTTCTTCAACCCCGTGCCGCTCATGAAGCTGGTCGAGGTGATCCGCGCGCTCCCCACGTCCGACGCCGCCTTCGAGCAGGCGCGGGGATTCGTGGAGAAGCTCGGAAAGACCGCGGTCGTGGCCCAGGACACCCCCGGCTTCGTCGTGAACCGCCTCCTGGTGCCCTATCTCCTCGACGCGGCGCGGATCTACGAGTCCGGCGTGGCGTCGAAAGAGGATATCGACAACGGGATGAAGCTGGGGTGCGGCTACCCGATGGGGCCTTTGACGCTCCTCGACTTCGTCGGCCTTGACACCACCCTCTCGATCGCCAACATCATGTTCGAGGAGTTCAAGCTGCCGCAGTACGCGGCGCCGCCCCTCCTCAAGCGCATGGTGCTCGCGGGTTATCTGGGACGGAAGTCGGGGCGCGGCTTCTACGACTACTCCAAGAGCTAGGAAGGAATCATGGCGAAGGACGAGATCGTCATCGTGAACGGGGCACGCACCCCGATGACCGAGTGGGTCGGCGGGCGCGCGGGAAACGGGAAGCCGGGCGGCGCGCTCAAGGACGTCTCCGCGATCGACCTGGGCGTGGTCGCGGCCAAGGCGGCGCTCGAGCGGTCCAAGGTTCCCGCCGACACGATCGATCACGTGATCATGGGGAACGTGCTCCAGACGAGCGGCGACGCGATCTACGGCGCGCGCCACGTCGGACTCAAGGCGGGCATTCCCGTTCCGGTCCCCGCGCTCACGGTCAACCGCCTTTGCGGCTCGGGAATCCAGTCCGTGATCAACGCGGCGCACCTCCTCCAGCTGGGCGAGGCCTCCTTCGTGCTCGCGGGCGGGATGGAGAACCTGAGCCAGGCTCCGTTCGTGATCCGCGGAGCGCGTTCGGGGATCAAGTTCGGCCAGGGCATGCTCGAGGACTCGCTCATGACGGGGCTTCGCGATTCCTACTGCGGACTCTTCATGGCCCAGACCTCGGACAATCTCGCGCGCCGCTATGGAATCTCGCGCGAGGAGCAGGACGCGTACGCGCTTAGGAGCATCACGGAAGGGCGCCGCGCCATCGACTCGCGCCTCCTGAGCGAGGAGATCGTCCCGGTCCTCGTTGGGAAGGACGGGAAGGTCGTGGACAGGGACGACCACTGTTTCGAGGGAGCGACGAAGGAAGGACTCGCCAAGCTCCCGCCGGCGTTCGGCAAGGACAGCTTCGTCACCGCGGGGAACGCGAGCGGCATCGTGGACGCCGCGGCCGCGCTCGTCGTGACGACCGCGCGGCACGCGGAGAAGCGCGACCTCGAGCCGATCGGGCGCATCGTCTCCTGGTCCGTCACCGGGGTGGATCCGGAGACGATGGGGATCGGCCCCGTGCCAGCCACCCGCGGCGCGCTCAAGCAGGCGGGGCTCACCGTGGAGGACATCGACCTGTTCGAGATCAACGAGGCGTTCGCCGGACAGTACCTGGCGGTCGAGAAGGAGCTCGGCAATCCGCGCGAGAAGACGAACGTGAACGGCGGCGCGATCGCCCTCGGGCACCCGCTCGCCGCGACCGGGACGCGGCTCCTCCTCACGCTCCTCTACGAGCTCCGCCGGCGGAAGAAGCGGACCGGAGTCGCCGCCGCCTGCATCGGCGGCGGGCAGGGCATCGCGATGGTGGTGGAATCGCTCGCATGAGCGGACTCGACGAGCGCGATCTCATCTACGACTGGAACGTGGGGGACGACCCCCCTCCGCGGCCGCCCCGGCGCGTGCAGGTCGTGGACGAGACGCTCCGGGACGGGCTCCAGTCCCCCTCGGTCACCGACCCGCCCATCGAGAAGAAGATTCGCGCGCTCCACCTCCAGGCCTCCCTCGGCGTGCACGGAAACGACATCGGGCTTCCGGGCGCCGGCCCGCGCGCGTACGAGGCGACGCTCGCCCTCGCGCGGGAGATCGCGACCGCGAAGCTTCCCATCGAGCCCTACTGCGCCGCGCGGACCCACAAGAACGACATCGATCCCATCATCGACATCACGCAAAAGACGGGGCTCCGTATCGAAGCGGCGACCTTCATCGGCTCGAGCCCCATCCGCCAGTACGCGGAGGACTGGGACATGGACCGGCTCCTCACGCACACCGAGGAAGCGGTCCGCTACTCCACCGGGAACGGCGTGCCGGTCATGTACGTCACGGAAGACACGACGCGGGCCAGGCCCGAGATCCTGCGCGCGCTCTATACCCGCGCGGTCGAGTGCGGCGCGCGGCGGGTCTGCGTTTCCGATACCGTGGGACACGCGACGCCCGAAGGGGCCGCGCGGGTGATCCGCTTCATCCGCGGTGTGGTCGACGCGACCGGCGAGACGGTGGGGGTCGACTGGCACGGCCATCGCGACCGCGACCTCGGCGTCGCCTGCGCGCTGGCCGCGCTCATGGCGGGGGCGGACCGCGTGCACGGGACGATCCTCGGCGTCGGCGAGCGCGTGGGGAACGCGCCGCTCGATCTCATCCTCATAAATCTAAAGTTACTCGGCTGGCTCGACTGCGACCTCTCGGCGCTCCCCGAGTACGCGGCGCTCGTATCGGAGTCGTGCCACGTGCCGATTCCCTACAACTATCCGGCCCTCGGCCGGGACGCGTTCCGCACCGGCACCGGCGTGCACGCGGCGGCCGTCATCAAGGCGCTGAAGAAGGGAGACGACTGGCTGGCGGACCGCGTCTATTCGAGCGTGCCGGCCGGGCTCCTCGGACTGCGCCAGGAGATCGAGATCGGACCCATGTGCGGCGAATCGAACGTCATCTACTGGCTGACCACCCGCGGCTACGAGGCCGAGCGCGGTCTGGTCGAGCATCTCTTCCGACTGGCCAAGCAGGGTGAGACGGTCTTGAGCGAGGCGGAGCTCCTGGAAGCGATCCGGGCCTACAAGGCCTCGGGAAAGGCGGTGGCTCGTGGCTAGGATCCACAAGATCGCGGTCCTCCCCGGAGACGGCATCGGCCCCGAGGTGACTCGCGAGGCCGTCGCCACGTTGAAGCTGGCGTCCGAGATCCACGGATTCGGGCTCGAGCTTCGCGAGTTTCCGTTCGGCGCCGAGCACTACCTCCGCACGAAGGAGGCGTTCCCTCCCTCCGCGCTCGACGAGCTGCGCGGCTTCGACGCCATCCTCTTAGGCGCGATCGGCGATCCCCGGATTCCGGTCGGCATGCTGGAGCGCGCGATCATCTCGGGGATTCGCTTCGGGCTCGACCTCTACGTCAACCTCCGCCCCATCAAGCTGCATGCGGAAGCGATGTGCCCGATCAAGGACAAGCGCCCCGAGGACGTGGACCTGGTCGTGGTCCGCGAGAACACCGAGGACGTGTACGCCGGCATCGGAGGCTTCCTCAAGAAAGGGACGCCCGACGAGGTCGCCGTCCAGGAGATGATCTTCACGCGCAAGGGCGTGGAGCGCGTGACGCGCTACGCGTTCGACCTCTGCCGGAAGCGCAATCGACGCAGGAAGCTGACGCTGGTCGACAAGGCGAACGCCGTCGCCGCCATGGACCTCTGGACGCGTGTCTTCGCCGAGGTCGGAGCGGCCTATCCCGACATCGAGCGGGATCACGCCTACATCGACGCCGCCTGCATGTGGATGGTGAAGAACCCGGAGGCCTTCGACACGGTCGTGGTCTCGAACATGTTCGGCGACATCCTCACCGACCTGGGGGCCGCCATCCAGGGCGGCCTGGGCGTCGCCGCCTCCGGCAACATCCATCCTGGGAAGGTTTCGATGTTCGAGCCGATCCACGGCTCCGCCCCCAAGCACGCCGGAAAGAACGTGGCGTCGCCGATCGGCGCAATCCTCGCCGGGCAGATGCTCCTCGACCATGTGGGCGAGCCGGAATCGGCAGCTCTCGTCGGGGAGGCAGTCGAAGGCTTGTTCCGAAAAGGGACGATGCGGTCGACCGGTACCGACAGCGGCGTCGGCACGACGGCGCAAGGCGATCTCGTGCGCGAAGCGATGAAGCGGAGCGCCGCCTCTCCGGCAGGGAAAACGGGAAGCTAGAGCGCGCCCCTTCACACCGAAAAGAAAAACGACAGGTTGTAGGCCATACAACCCGTCGTTGGAAACGTTACACGCTGTACTCCCACCGTACCCCCCTCCACCTCCCAAGTTCCGACAACTTCGCACTCGCTTGCCGCGGCATGCATTATGCCCACGCCCGGAAGGCGCCGGAATTCACGCCTCCCCCCGCGTGAGTCCCGGCACGGGTCCTCAAATTCTCCGCAGCAAGCCACCACCAGACGTCACCTCACTGCGGTGACAGGGAGGGTAAGCATGAAGCTGTTCTTGCGACTCGCGTTCGCGGTGGCGCTCCTCGGCCTCTGCGCGGCTCCAGCGTCCGCGCAGTACATGTTCTTGGACGCCAACGGGGACGCGGCCTACGACGCCTCTTTGGACAGGCTGAACCCGAACGGCACGCCCACGACGGTGGACGTGTATCTCATCACCAACCAGAACCGTGACGGGAGTACGGCGGTCTGCGACGCGGACGGGATCTCGCCACTCTCCATCAACTCGTATGTCATCAATCTCGAGGCAGCCGGGGGCACCGTCACCTACGCCAACTTCATCAACCAGATGGGAGCCGCCTTCGCCACCAACTTCGGCGAGCTGAATGCCGGGGACGGCTTGTACAAGAACGGCAACGGCGCCCAGCTCCCGGTGGAGCCCGGGAAGTACAAGCTCGCCACGATCACGATCACCGGAAACACCGGCGCTCCAAGCATCAACATCGTGGACATGGTCGCGACCGCAACCGACTTCACCGGCTTCGGCACCGGCGCCGGCGGCTGCGTGGGGCACGACTTCGACAATACCTACAAGCTCACGGGCCCGCATTTCGGGACCGACTGGACGGACGTCGACGGACTCGCGCCGGCGCCGGGCGGGAACGCCGCGCCGACCCTGACCGTGAATCAGAACGTCACGGCCATCGCGGGCCAAGAGCTCACGATCGAGGCGACCGCGACCGACCCGAATCCCGCGGACGTCATCACGATCACCGAGATCTCCACGGCGCCGTTCCTGACGAACTTCTCGTCCACGCCCGGGCCCTCGCCGGTGACGGCGACTCTGTCCGGCACGCCCGCCGTGGACGTGTCCGGCGTCTTCCTGGTCACATGGATCGCGTCGGACAACGTGAATCCTCCCGATACCGTGCTGACCACGGTGACGGTCACTCCGGCCGGCAGCAACCAGTGCCCGGTTCTGGCGCCGATCGGCGACAAGACGGTCACCGAGCTGACCGATCTCACGTTCACGGCGGTCGGCACCGACGCGGATGTCGGGCAGACGCTCACGTATTCACTGGGTGCGGGCGCTCCTCCGGGGGCGGCGATCGACCCGAATACGGGCTTTTTCACCTGGACGCCGAACGAGTCTCAGGGGCCGGGTAGTTACGCCATCCTGGTCCAGGTCACGGACAACAGCCTGCAACCCTGTACCGACACGGAAACCATCAACGTGACCGTCCTCGACAGTGGAGGAGGCGGCAATCAGTGCCCGGTCCTGACCGCGATCGGCAGTCAGACGGTCACGGAAGGGAACCTCCTGACCTTCACCGCCACGGCGACCGATCCGGACGCCGGACAGACCTTGACCTTCTCCCTTGATCCGGGCTTCCCGGCCGGCTCGAGCATCAACAGCTCGACGGGCGTCTTCACCTGGACGCCGGCGGTGGATCAGGGTCCGGCGACCTACCCGATCACGGTTCGCGTGACCGATAGCGGGAATCCTTCCTGCAGCGACTCGGAGGAGTTCCTCGTTACCGTGAACGACTCGCCCGGCGGGAATCTGTGCCCCGTCCTGAGCCCGATCGGCAACCAGACGGTGACCGAGGGCACCAACCTCACGTTCACCGCGACGGCGACCGACGCCAATTCGGGGCAGGTGCTCACCTTCTCGCTCGGCGGGACCGTCCCGGCCGGCGCGAGCATCAACAGCTCGACCGGCGTGTTCAACTGGAACCCGACGCCGGATCAGGGACCGGGGACCTACCCGATCGCCGTCCGCGTGTCGGATAACGCTGAGCCTGCCTGCACGGACTCCGAGATCGTCACGGTCACCGTGAACGACTCCGGTGCCGCGAACCAGTGCCCGGTCCTGACTGCGATCGGCAACCAGACGGTGACGGTGGGCAACATGCTCACGTTCACCGCGGCCGCGACCGATCCAGACGTGAATCAGACCCTGACCTTCTCGCTGGATGTGGGCTTCCCGACGGGAGCGACCATCAACTCCCAGACGGGCGCCTTCGCCTTCACGCCGACGGCGGACCAGGCGGGAACACAGACGGTCACGGTTCGCGTGACCGACAGCGCCGATCCGTCGTGCAGCGACTTCGAGACGATCGAGATCACGGTCAACCCGGTGGTTGGCAACGTCTGCCCGGTGCTGAACGCGATCGGGGACCAGACCGCGACGGTGGGCAATCTCCTCACCTTCACCGCGACCGCGACCGATCCGGACGCGGGCCAGACCCTTACCTTCACGCTCGATCCGGGCTTCCCGACGGGCGCCAGCATCAATTCCTCGACCGGCGTGTTCAGCTACACGCCCACGGCAGGCCAGGAGGGAACGCAAACGGCCACCGTGCGGGTGACCGATAGCGCCGATCCTTCGTGCAGCGATTTCCAGACGGTCAATATCACGGTCAATCCCACGGGCAACACCTGCCCGGTGCTGACATCGATCGGCAACCGGACGGTGGACCAGGGCAACCTGCTCACGTTCACCGCGACGGCTACCGACCCGGATGCGAGCCAGGCCTTGACCTACACTCTCGACGCAGGTGCTCCGGCGGGGGCCGTCATCAACCCCTCGACGGGCGTCTTCTCCTGGACGCCGGCCTCGAGCGGAAGCTTCCCGATCACGATCCGTGTGACGGACAGCGCCGCTACGCCTTGCAGTGACTTCGAGACGATCACGGTGACGGTCAATCCGCTCACGGGCAACGCCTGCCCGGTGCTGGCTGCCATCGGAAACAAGACGGTGACCGAGGGCAATCTCCTCACGTTCACCGCGACGGCCACCGACGCGGATGCGGGGCAGATCCTGACGTTCACGCTCGATCCGGGCTTCCCGACCGGGGCGAGCATCAACTCCTCGACGGGTGTCTTCTCCTGGACGCCGACCTTGGACCAGGGCCCCGGCACCTATTCGGTCACGGTGCGGGTCACGGACAACGCGGATCCGTCCTGCGCGGACTTCGAAACGATCTCGGTCACGGTCAACGACTCGGCGCAGAACCAGTGCCCGGTCCTGAACGCGATCGGCAATCGGACGGTGACGGAAGGCAATCTGCTCACGTTCACCGCGGCGGCATCCGATCCCGACGCCGGCCAGACCCTGACGTTCTCGCTGGATTCCGGATTCCCGACGGGGGCCAGCATCAACTCCTCCACGGGAGTCTTCTCGTTCACGCCGACCTCGGACCAGGGTCCCGGCACGTACACGATCACGGTGCGCGTGACGGACAACGGCAACCCGTCGTGCAGCGATTTCGAGACGATCACGGTCACGGTCAACGATTCGGGCGCTCAGAACCAGTGCCCGGTCCTCAATCCGATCGGCAACCAGTTCGCGACCGTGGGCAACATGCTCACGTTCACGGCGACGGCCAGCGACGCGGATGCGGGCCAGACCTTGACCTTCACGCTCGATCCGGGCGCCCCGGCGGGAGCTTCCATCGGCTCGTCGACGGGCATCTTCACCTGGACGCCGGCCGGGACGGGCTCGTTCCCGATCACGGTGCGCGTGACCGACAGCGCCGACCCGAGCTGCAGTGACTTCGAGACGATCGTGGTCACCGTGACGCAGGGTGGCGGCGGCGGCGTCACCTACAACACCTTCTTCACGGGAGGAAACAAGAAGACCCGGCTCTGGACCGGCAAGCCGACCACGTGCGTCCAGCTCGAGGTCGTCGGAGCGGAGAACTCGACCATCGATCTGAACAGTCTCGTCCTCGTGTACAACGGCCAGCAGATTTCCGCGACGAGCGCGGATCTGAGCCGGGACACCGACCGGGATGGGAACGGCGAGGTCGAGGCCTGCTTCTCCAAGGGAGATCTGCGGACGCTGTTCGACGGTCTTCCGACGGGGGAGAGCACGGTCACGGCGACTCTGCAGGGAATGACGACCACCGGTCAGGCGTTCTCGGTCGAGGTCACGCATGACGTCGTGGTCCGCGGAAACGAGCACGCCCAGAACGGCGAACATGGCAAGGGCCAGGGCAACGGCCAGGGCGGCGATCACGGCCAGAGCGGTGATCATGGCAACGGTGGCAACGTCGGTAATGGCGGGAGCGGAGGCGGCGACGACCAGGGTGATGACGACCAGGGCGACGACGTCGCGGACAACTCCGGGAACGACGACGGCGGAACCACCAGGGGCAATGGCAATGGCAACGGCCAGGGTCAGGGCCAGGGCCAGGGTCAGGGTGGAAACGACAAGGGCCATGGGCGCCACGCGCTGGCCAAGCCGAATCCGCTCAACCCGGCCACCGTGCTCGAGTTCACCGTGGCCAGGACCGGACCGGTCCGGGTGCAGGTGTTCAATGCCACCGGGCGTCTGGTGAAGGCTCTCTATGAGGGGACCATGCAGGAAGGGCGGAACACGCTCGGGTGGGACGGCTCCACGTCCACCGGCACCCGCGTCGCGTCCGGGGTGTACTACTTCCGGATCGTTACGGCGGAGTCGAGCGAGGTCGTCCGCGTGACGGTCCTCAAGTAGGGCTTCAAGATTGGCATTCGCTGAAGAGGCGGGGCGGCAGATTTCGGGCCGCCCCGCCCTTTTTGCGTACCGATCCGACTTGACCTTTAACGAGAAGTGTTATATAATGTTGCGGTTCTCAACGGATGTTCCGACAACTTTGCCTTGGCCAGAAGGGTCCACGAGAACCCCCCTCTCCGCCGGCTGCTTCATCGCCGGTTCCCTCCCAGCCAGGGTCGACCCGATCGGAATCCGTTGTTCCGGCGCTCCCGCGCCGGCATTTGGGGCCGCGCGTCTCCGCGCGCGGCGGGGGTTTGTCTGCGGTTCTCTGTGGGCGATGTGTACATCGCTGTTCGGATCGGCACCTACTTGCCAAGTCTAAGGAGGCACACGATGAGGTGGCGGTATCGCTTCTTTCTCCCCCTACTCTTGCTTTTCCTCGTCGCAGCACCGGCTTCGGCCCAGTACATGTTCCTGGACACCAACGGAGACGGTGCTCACACATCGGCCGACGTTCTTGTCGCGGGCTCTCAGACGGTCAACGTCTACCTCAACACGAATCACAACAGAGACGGCAGCGTAGCCACGTGCGATGCGGACGGCGTCTCGCCGCTCAACATCAACTCGTACGTGGTCAACCTCTCGGGCACGAACGTCACCTATGCGGCCTTCGCCAACGACATGGGGGCTACGTTCTCGATCAACTTCGGCGAAATCAACGTCGGAGACGGCAAGTACAAGAACGGAAACGGTGCGCAGGTATCGGTGCCCGAGGGTCTCTACAAGCTCGCGCACCTCACCGTCACCGCCACAGCCGGTGCGTCCATCGACATCGTCGACCTGATCCCGGCTTCGTCCGACTTCACGGGCTTCGGAACGGGCGCTGGCGGCTGCTTCGGTAACGACTTCGACAACACCTACAAGCTCGCGGGTCCCGGCGGCGGCTCCGATTGGCAGGACGTGGACGGCCTCACCATGGGCGGTCCGATCAATCAGCCTCCCGCTCTCAACGCCGTCGGCAACAAGACGGTGGACGAGGGAACGCAGCTCAGCTTCACCGCCACGGCGATCGATCCGGACGCCGGCCAGACCCTCACCTTCACGCTCGACGCCGGCAACCCGGCCGGCTCCAGCATCACGACGGGCGGCGCCTTCACCTGGACGCCCAACGAGGGGCAGGGCCCGGGCACCTACCCGATCACGATCCGCGTCGCGGACAACGGCGTCCCATCCCTCGATGATTCCGAGACGATCCAGGTCACGGTCAACGAGGTGAACGTCGCTCCGGTCCTGAACGCGATCGGCAACAAGTCGGGGTCGGTTGGCACGGCGGTCACCTTCACCGCGACGGCGACCGACGCGGACGTTCCGGCGAACCTGCTCACGTTCTCGCTCGGCGCGGGCGCGCCGGCGGGGGCGACGATCAACGGGTCGACGGGCGCCTTCAGCTGGACGCCCAGCTCGGGCGGCAGCTTCCCGGTGACGGTCATCGTGACCGACAACGGAACGCCCAACCTGAACGACTCCGAGACGATCACGATCGACGTGCAGGCGGTCAACGGTCCGCCGGTGCTCGCCGCGATCGGAAACAAGACGGTGGACGAGGGCTCGCAGCTCTCCTTCACGGCGACGGCGACGGATCCGGACAACGATCCGCTGACCTTCACGCTCGACGCCGGCGCCCCGACGGGTGCCGCGATCACAGCCGGCGGCGCCTTTACCTGGACGCCGACGGAGGCGCAGGGGCCGGGCACGTATCCGATCACGGTGCGGGTCTCCGACGGCAGCCTCGATGATTCCGAGACGATCCAGGTCACGGTCAACGAGGTGAACGTCGCTCCGGTCCTGAACGCGATCGGCAACAAGTCGGGCGCGGTCGGCACGCCGGTCACCTTCACGGCGACGGCGACCGACGCGGACATCCCGGCGAACACGCTCACGTTCTCGCTCGGTGCGGGTGCGCCGGCGGGTGCGACGATCAACGCGACCACGGGCGCCTTCAGCTGGACGCCGGGCTCCTCGGGCAGCTTCCCGGTGACGGTCATCGTGACCGACAACGGAACGCCCAACCTGACCGACTCCGAGGCGATCACGATCGACGTCAGCGCGACGAATGCCGCGCCGACGCTCGCCGCGATCGGCGACAAGACGGTGGACGAGGGCTCGCTCCTGAGCTTCACCGCGACGGCGACGGACCCGGACAGCGATCCGCTGACCTTCACGCTCGACGCCGGCGCTCCGACAGGTGCGGCGATCACGACGGGCGGCGCCTTCACCTGGACGCCGACGGAAGCGCAGGGTCCGGGCATCGATCCGATCACCGTTCGCGTCTCGGACGGCAGCCTCGATGACTCCGAGACGATCAACGTCACGGTCAACGAGGTGAACGAGGCGCCGGTGCTCGGCGCGATCGGCAACAAGTCGGGCGCGGTCGGCACTCCGATCACCTTCACGGCGACGGCGACCGACGCGGACATTCCGGCGAACAATTTGGTCTTCTCGCTCGACGCGGGCTTCCCGGCCGGCGCGAGCATCGACCCGAACACGGGCGCGTTCAGCTGGACGCCGGGTGCCTCGGGCAGCTTCCAGGTCACGGTCCGCGTGACCGACAATGGAACGCCCAACCTGAGCGACACCGAGACGATCACGATCGACGTGGCGGCGCAGGATGCGGCGCCGGTCCTCAACGCGATCGGCGACAAGACGGTCGACGAAGGCTCCCTCTTGAGCTTCACGGCGACCGCGACCGACGCCGACAACGACCCGCTCACCTTCACGCTCGACGCCGGCGCTCCGACCGGAGCGGCGATCACGGCCGGCGGCGCCTTCACCTGGACGCCGACCGAAGCTCAGGGTCCGGGCACGTATCCGATCACGGTTCGCGTGTCGGACGGCACCCTCGACGACTCCGAGACGATCCAGGTCACGGTCAACGAGGTGAACGAGGCGCCGGTGCTCGGCGCGATCGGCGACAAGACGGTGGACGAGGGCACGCTCCTCAGCTTCACCGCCACGGCGTCCGATGGGGACCTTCCCGCCAACACGCTGACCTTCTCGCTCGGTGCGGGCGCACCGACGGGAGCGGCGATCACGGCGGGCGGCGCCTTCACCTGGACCCCGTCGGAAGATCAGGGTCCGGGCGTCTATCCGATCACGATCTCCGTCTCCGACGGCACGGCCACGGATGACGAGACGATCAACGTCACGGTCAACGATGTGAACTCGGCGCCGGTCCTGGCGGCCATTCCGGCGCAGTCGGGCTCGGTGGGGAACGCGATCACCTTCACCGCGACCGCGACGGACAGCGACATTCCGACGAACGATCTGACCTTCTCGCTCGACGCGGGTGAGCCGGCGGGTGCGACCATCGACCCGACGACGGGCGCCTTCTCCTGGACCCCCGGCTCGCAGGGCACCTTCACCGTCACGGTCCGCGTGACCGACAACGGAACGCCGCAGCTCGACGACTTCCAGGTCGTCACGCTCAACGTCGGTGTCGTGAACGTCGCGCCGGTGCTCGATCAGCCGAGCGACATGACGGTCAACGAGGGTCAGTCGGACACCCAGCAGCTCACGGCGAACGATTCCAACGGCGACGCGCTCACCTTCAGCCTGACGACGGGACCGAGCTTCGTGACGGTCTCCAGCTCCGGCCTCGTGACGGTGTCGCCCGGCCCCAACGATTCCGGCGTCTACCCGGTGGAGGTCAGCGTCTCGGATGGCAGCCTCTCCGATTCGAAGACCTTCCAGGTCACCGTCAACAACGTGAACGCCGCTCCGACGGCCGACGCGGGCGGCCCGTACACCGGCAGCCTCAACGTCCCGGTGAGCTTCAACGGGACCGGCAGCTCGGATCCGGACGGCGACGCACTCACCTACTCGTGGGACTTCGGTGACGGCAATTCGGGCAGCGGGGCCACGCCCATGCACCCGTACTCGTCGACCGGTACCTTCACGGTGACTCTGACCGTGGACGACGGCAACGGTGGGACGGACACCGATACCGCGACCGTCACGATCGCCGACTTCTTCGCCGCGAACGCCTTCTTCGCGGGCGGCAACAAGACGACGCGGCTCGGGTCGGGCAAGCCGACGACCTGCATCCAGATCGAGTCGGTCGGCGACTCGTTCCAGATCTCGGATGTGGATCTGTCGTCCATCACGATGAACTACGCCGGGGGGTCGATCTCCGCGATCGACAGCAAGACCTCGGTCGACGGCGACAAGAACAGGAACGGGGTCCAGGACATCGAAGCCTGCTTCTCGAAGGACGATCTCCGGACGCTGTTCGCGTCGCTCGGCGGCGGCTCCCATGACGTCGAAGTGACGATCGAGGGCAACCTGACCACCGGCGGCCGCTTCGTGGCCACGACGACCATGCACGTCATCGGGGCGAAGGGCGGCGCGGTCACCGCTTCGGCGCGGCCGAACCCGCTCAACCCGGAGACGACGCTGGACTACCGGACGACGAAGGACGGACCGGTCAAGGTGGCGGTGTACGACATCCAGGGCCGTCTCGTGAGGACGCTCCAGGATGGCAATCTCCCCGCGGGCTACAACTCGGTCCGCTGGAACGGCACGACGGCGACCGGCAACAAGGTCGCGTCGGGCGTGTACTACTTCAAGGTCTCGGCCGTGGACGGTGAGACGGTCGTGAGGGTGACGGTCCTCAAGTAATCGGGACCGAAGCCAGGCAGAACGAGAGGGACGGCCCTTCGGGGCCGCCCCTCTTCGCTTTCAGGGGATGACGTCGCTCTCAGGTCACGGCGTCCGCCGGCCCGGCGGTTCCAGCGGCGAGGATCAGGGAGCGGAGCGCCTCCAGCACGGGCACGGGGCGATTCTGCTCCGCGGCGAGACGCAGAATGGATCCGACGATCTCCTCGATCTCGGTTCGCCGGCCGCGGGCGAGGTCCTCGGCCATGGACGAGCGGTTGTCCTTCGTCTCCTCGAGGAGCGACCGCACGAGAGGAGCCGGGTCCACTCCGGGCTCCCAGTAGCCCAGCGCGATCCCGACGCGCGCCGCTTCGCGCGCGGCCGACTCCGCGAGCTGTAGGAGCGGCGGGTACGCGAGGAGGTCGCCGTTCGTGCGGCCGCTGATCGCGGACAGGGGATTCACCCCCGCATTGAGCACGAGCTTCCGCCAGAGCGTGGGGCGCGCGAGCCGGCGCGTCTCGGCGCGAAGCCCCGCGCTCTCGAACAGCGTCGCCGCGTACTCCGCCCAGCGGATCTCGGTCTCGCCCCACGGGGCCAG
>DASUFL010000058.1:0-8787 GCA_036274595.1 Candidatus Eiseniibacteriota bacterium
CTGGACGCTGACGCGCGTGGCGACTCCCGAAACGCTCCTCGTCGACACGCGGGCGGCCGTCCGCGGGAGCGGCTGGGTTTCCTATCTGGGAACCGGCCTTCGCGCCCGAACGGGCCCCGCGCGCTGGCGCGCGTTCGGCTGGGCCCGCGGCGGTCCGGACGACTTGGGCCCGAGGTCGGGCGTCGTCCCGCGCGTGGGGGCGGACGTCGCCGCGGACATCAGGGTCACGTTCTTCCAGGGTGACCTGCCGCTCGAGCTGGGAGTGCGGGGGCACGCGCTCGGCCGGAGCCACGGCACGATCGAAGCCGCCGGCTCGTTCACGGCCGACCTGGCGCTCCGCGCCGACTTCGGCCCGGCCGGCGGATTCCTCGAGATGATGAACGTCTTCGACCGCGCCGTTCCCAGCTCCGTGATGGAGCTCTCGACCGGGGAGGCGACCCCGCTTCCCGGACGGGCGTTCCACCTCGGCCTCGTCTGGTATCTCTTCGACTAGGAGGCGGCGGTGTGGGGGCGGGAGATGAGGGCGGGGCTCGCGTTCGTTCTGGTATCGCTCCTCGTCGGCACGCTCGTCCGCGACTGGCAGCGCGATCATCGCGTCCGTTTCGAGGATCTGGTCGCGGATCTGGAGCGGGACCACGGGCCGAGCTCAGCCCCCGCGCCAGAAGCCGACACGTCGCGGACCACCGCTCCATCTGCGGCCACAGCACCCCGCGCCCGCCGCGCGCCCATGCCGGCGCTCCATCCGGGCGGCCTCGAGATGGATCGGGCGACCGCTTCGGACTGGGAGCGGCTTCCCGGCATCGGTCCGTCTCTCGCCGCCCGCATCGTGGCCGATCGCGCCGAGCGAGGACCCTTCCAGACGCCGGAAGGACTCCTGCGCGTGCGCGGCATCGGCCCCCGCACGCTCGAGCGCATCCGTCCCTACCTCGCTCCAGCACCGGTCGATTCCGGCTCGCCGATCGCAAACTGAGCAGGGCAATCCGCACGGTTCCGAGCCGCCCTCGCGGCCGCACGCCGCAAAACGCCGCGCGCCCGTCGCGCTAATCGCCGTTCCCCTCATTCGATCGCGCGTCATGCCCGGCGCGCTCGCGGACGTGGCACCGGTCTTGCGAATCGAAGGACCGCCCATTCCCGCGCTCTCGGCGGGAACCCGCCACAACAACGCTCGAACGACATTGAGGGGACCACCGTGCAGCAGGAGAACATCGGCCTCAAGCTGCTGGAAGCGCGCCTCATTACGCCGGACGCCCTTCAGAAGGCCCAGCTCCACATCAAGACCGGGGGCGGGAATCTGGCCGGGGCCCTCGTCAAGATCGGCGCCATTGCAGAAGACGATCTCGCCAAGTTCCTCTCCGAGTTCTACGGAGTTCCCGCGGTCGATCTCAGCAACTTCAATCCCGATCCCGCGCTGACGAGGATTCTCCCCTCCGACGTCGCGAACAAGTTCCAGGCGGTTCCGGTCTCCCGCTCGGGGCGCCGCCTCACGGTGGCCATGGCGAATCCCGCCAACATCTTCGCGATCGACGACATCAAGTTCATCACCGGCTGCGAGGTGCAGCCGTGCGTGGCGCCGGAATCGGCCATCAAGAAGGCGATCGACAAGGCGTATGACTCGGCCGCGACCTTCGAGAGCGTCATGCGCGGCCTCGACGACGAGATCGAGGTCCTCGAGGACGCGACCGACGACGTTCCGGACGTGTCGCTCCTCGGCGAGGCGGAGCAGGCGCCGGTCGTCAAGCTGGTCAACTCGCTCATCACCGACGCGGTCCGGAAGGGATCGAGCGACATCCACATCGAGCCCTACGAGAAGTCGCTCCGCGTCCGCTTCCGCATCGACGGCACGCTCTACGAGATGATGTCGCCCCCGTTCCGCATGAAGGCGGCGGTCACGTCGCGCCTCAAGATCATGGCCGACCTCGACATCGCGGAGCGCCGCGTGCCTCAGGACGGGCGCATCAAGCTCCGCCTCCTGGGCCGGAACATCGACCTCCGCGTCTCGACCCTCCCGACCATCTTCGGCGAGAAGGTCGTGATGCGAATCCTGGACAAGGGCAACCTCAACATCGACTTGAACAAGCTCGGCTTCCAGGAACAGGCGTTCAACGACTTCTCGAAGGCGATCACCATGCCGTACGGGATGGTGCTCGTGACGGGGCCGACCGGAAGCGGCAAGACGACCTCGCTCTACTCCGCGCTCTCCAAGATCAACCTCCCGGACGTCAACATCATGACCGCGGAGGATCCGGTCGAGTACAACCTCGAGGGGATCAACCAGGTCCTCGTGAACGAGGGGGTCGGCCTCACGTTCGCGGCGGCTCTCCGCGCCTTCCTGCGCCAGGACCCCAACATCGTCATGGTGGGTGAGATCCGCGACCTGGAGACCGCTTCGATCGCGGTCAAGGCGGCGCTGACCGGCCACCTGGTCCTCTCCACGCTCCATACCAACGATGCCCCGAGCACGATCAACCGAATGGTCGACATGGGGATCGAGCCCTTCCTGGTCGCCTCGTCCACCAACCTGATCATGGCCCAGCGGCTCATCCGCCGGATCTGCAAGCAGTGCAAGATGGACGTGCAGCTGCACAGCGAAGTGCTGCGCGAGCTGGGGATCAGCGACGACGAGGCCAAGAAATCGAACTTCAAGGAAGGCAAGGGCTGTGTGGACTGCAACAACACGGGTTACCGCGGCCGGCTCGGCGTCTACGAAGTGATGCCGATCAGCCCCAAGGTCCGCGATCTGATCCTCGACCGCGCTCCCACCAGCCAGATCAAGAAGGTGGCCGTCGACGAGGGGATGCTGACGCTCCGGATGGACGGCTTGGCGAAACTCAAGAACGGAGTTACGACGGCCGAAGAGATTCTGAAGGAAACGGCCGCCGACCGGTTCTAGGCACGGGGGAACCATGATCTCGCTTCGCCAACTGCTGGACGAGATGATCAAGATGCGCGCGTCCGATCTTCACATCTCGGCCGGCGTGCCTCCGCAGGCCCGTATCGACGGCTCGATCACGCCGATGGGCCATCCGCCGCTCACGCCGCAGATGACCCAGCAGCTCGCGTACAGCGTGCTGACGGAGGAGCAGCGGAAGCGGTTCGAGACGACCAAGGAGCTGGACCTCTCCTTCGGCGTCCCGGGGCTCTCGCGCTTCCGCGCCAACGTGTTCCTGCAGCGCGGGGTCACGTCCATGGCGATCCGGCAGATCCCGTACGAGATCTTCAGCTGCGAGCAGCTCGGGCTTCCCAAGACGATCCGGGACCTGACCCAGAAGCAGAAGGGGATGATCCTCATCACGGGTCCGACCGGCAGCGGCAAGTCGACCACGCTCGCGGCCATGATCGACCTCATCAACACCTCGCGCGCGGGCCACATCATCACGATCGAGGATCCGATCGAGTACGTGCACCACCACAAGAAGTGCATCGTGCACCAGCGCGAGATCAACTCCGACACGACCACGTTCGCGACGGCGCTCAAGTACGTGCTGCGCCAGGACCCGGACGTGATCCTGATCGGTGAGATGCGGGATCTCGAGACGATCGCGGCCGCGCTCACCATCGCCGAGACGGGGCACCTGGTCCTCGCCACGCTCCACACGAACTCCGCCTACGAGTCGGTCAACCGCATCGTGGACGCGTTCCCGTCGAGCCAGCAGCCCCAGGTCCTCGCGCAGCTCGCGTTCGTGCTCGAGGCGGTGGTCACGCAGCAGCTCATCCCCCGGTCGCGCGGTCCGGGCCGCGTGATGGTGGCGGAGACGCTCCTCTGCACGGCGGCCGTGCGGGCCGTCATCCGGGAGCGCAAGACGCACCAGATCTACAGCTTGATGCAGGCCGGCTCCAAGTTCGGCATGCAGACCATGAACCAGGGACTGTTCCAGGCGTACGTGAACAAGCACATCGCCCTGGACGAAGCGCTGGGCCGGAGCTCCGACGTGAAGGAGCTCGAGGGGATGCTCGAGAAGGTCGGCGTTCACATCAGCGCCGCCTACTAAGCAGGGGGTCGCACCGTGCCCGTGTACTTGTGGAAAGGCCGCACCGTCGCCGGAGAGGTCCAGACCGGGGAGCTGACGCTCGACACCCAGGACGAGGTCCTGGCGGCGCTCCGGAAAAAGCGGATCATCATCACTTCGGTCCGGGAGAAGCCCCGCGACATCAAGTTCTCGCTCCCCAAGATCGGGAGCGGCGTGAGCACGCGCGACCTGGCGATCTTCACGCGCCAGTTCGCGACGATGATCAACGCCGGCCTCCCGCTCGTGCAGTGTCTGGACATCCTCTCCAAGCAGACGGAGAAGGAGGACTTCCGCGCCGTCATCGCGCAGACGATGCGCGACGTGGAGGCGGGCACCACGCTGGCGGAGGCCCTCGCGAAGAAGGAGAACAACAAGGTCTTCGACGAGCTCTTCGTGAACATGGTCGAGGCGGGCGAGGCGGGCGGTATCCTGGACGACATCCTCCAGCGGCTCGCGACGTTCATCGAGAAGGCCGAGGCCCTGAAGCGGAAGATCCAGGGGGCCATGGTCTATCCGGCCGTCGTCATGACGGTCGCGTGCCTTGCGACCGCTTTCATGCTCATCTTCATCATTCCGACCTTCGCGCGCATGTTCACCGCCTTCGGCGGCGACCTGCCGCTCCCGACCAAGATCGTCATGGGACTCTCGTCGTTCCTGCGCTCGTACTGGTGGGTGATGCTCGGCGGCATCGTGGGAACCATCGTGATGATCCGCCGCTACTACAGCACCGAGCAGGGCCACATGCAGATCGACAAGCTCCTGCTCCGCGTGCCGGTCCTCGGAGACGTCATCCGGAAGGGCGCGGTCGCCCGCTTCACGCGGACGCTCGGAACCCTGATCTCCTCGGGCGTGCCGATCTTGACGGGCCTCGAGATCACCGCCCGCACGGCGGGAAACCGCGTGGTCCAGGAGGCGATCATGGCCGCGCGCGCGTCCATCCGCGAGGGCGAGACGATCTCCGCGCCGCTCAAGCAGTCCAACGTGTTCCCGCCGATGGTGGTCCAGATGATCTCCGTCGGCGAGGAGACGGGCGCGCTCGACGACATGCTCACCCGCATCGCGGACTTCTACGACTCGGAAGTCGACACGGCGGTCGACGCGCTCACCTCGCTCATCGAGCCCGTGATGATCGTCTTCATGGGCGCGGTCGTCGGCGGGATGGTCATCGCCATGTACCTGCCGATGTTCAAGCTGATCAATGTGGTCGCCGGCGGGCACTAAGCCGCGCCGGGTGCCGCCGGCCCCGGCCCTGCCGGAGCGCGATCGGCGGCAGCGAGAGGCCGTGAACGCGGTCATTCTCGGCCGCGTGGCGCTGATCACGCTGGTCGCGACCATGGCGGTCGCGTTCTCGGACACGGGGCTCAGCCTGACCCGGCACTACCCGTTCGGATTCTTGATTCTCCTGAGCGGGGGGCTCGGCTTCGCGTATTCGCGCGCGGTCCGGAGCGGCGCGGATGTGAACGCGCTCCTGACGACGCAGTTCCTGGTCGACGTGGCGATGATCTCGTACCTGCTCCTCTTCACCGGGGGCACGTCGAGCCAGTTCGCGCCGCTCTTCCTGCTGGCGCCTCTGATGGGAGGGATCTTCCTGCACGTGCGGGGAGGGCTCCTCTTCGCGGGAGCGGCGGCGCTCGCGTACACGGCGTTCTACGCCTCGGAGCGGGCGGGGATGGTTCCGCCGATGGCGTACGGGCTGACGGAGCGCCTGAGCGATGTCGCGCTCAAGCTCCGGCTGATCCTGTACGTGCCGCTCTTCTTCATCGTGGGGGCGATCGGAGGAGCGATCGGCCGGTCGCTTCGCGAGGGGGACCAGGCGCTGAACGAAGCCCGCGCCCAGCTCAACCGGGCGCTGTTCGACACGGAGACGATCTTGGAGAACCTCTCGAGCGGGCTGGCCACCATCGACGCGGGGGGATCGGTGCGTCACTGGAACCGGGCGGCGAGCGAGATCCTCGGGATCCCGGCGGGCGCGGTGCGGGGGCGCCACTACGTCGATGTGTTCCGGGAGGGATTCGAAGCGTTCGCATCGCGGCTTAGGGAGACGCTCGAGCAGGGGGTGGAGGGGACGCGCTACGAGGTGACGGTCCGCACCGCGAACGGGCGCGCGGTCTCGCTCGGGATGTCGGCGAGCCTGCTTCTCGGAAGCGCGGGCGAGCGGCGGGGCATGATCGCGCTCTTCCAGGACCTGTCGGAAGTGAAGGCGCTGGAAGAAAAGATCCGGCGCGGCGAGACCCTGGCGGCGATCGGGCAGCTGTCCGCCGGCATCGCGCACGAGATCCGGAACTGCCTCAATCCGATCGCGGGGTCGGTCGAGGTTCTCCAGCGCGAGCTCCAGGTGGAGGGGGAAAACGCGCGGCTCCTCGATCTCATCGTGCGCGAGTCGGAGCGGCTCGACCGGTTCATCAAGGAGCTTCTCGACTACGCGCGCGAGCGCCCGCTTCGCACGGAAGCGGTCGATGCCGGGACCCTCGCGGGCGAGTCGGTGGAGCTGGCCCGACGTCATCCGAGCGCGACGACCGCGAAGCGCGTCGCATTCGAGCCGTCCGGGGCGAAGGTCTGGATCCAGGCGGATCTGGACCAGATGAAGCAAGTCCTGGCGAATCTCCTGATCAACGCCCTCGAGGCGATCGAAGGGGAGGGAACGGTTTCGGTGACCGTGCGCCAGGACCGGAGAGCGCCTCACGGCTGGGGACGGCCCCAGGGCGCGCCGCGCGCGGTGCTCGAGATCGTCGACACCGGCGCGGGCATCCAGCCCGAGGATCTCGAGCACGTATTCGATCCGTTCTTTTCCACGAAGCAGGGCGGCACCGGTCTCGGCCTGGCGATTGCCAGCCGGATCGTCGAACGCCATGGCGGACACCTGGAAGTCGAGAGTCGGGTCGGAGTGGGCACCACGATGCGCTTGTGGCTGCCCCAGGCCGAGCGCCCGGCACGCACCGTCGCGCACGCGGCGTAACCCCATCGGTGAGGATGGTCCAGTGGCCGGCGAGAAAATCCTGATCGTCGATGACGAAGAAAGCATGATCCAGTTCCTCTCGATCCTCCTGACGAAGGAGGGTTACGAGGTGCAGGTCGCGCGCTCCGGCCGCGAGGCCCTCCAGCGGGCGGAAGAGGACGGATTCGACGTCGTGGTCACCGACATCAAGATGCCGGGGGACATCGACGGCCTGGGAGTCCTCTCGGGCGTGAAGAAGATCGATCCGAGCCTGCCGGTCGTCATCCGGACCGCCTTCGCGTCGCAGAAGTCCGCGATCGAGGCGCTCAACCGGGGCGCCTACCAGTATCTGGAGAAGACGGCGAAGAACGACGAGATCCGCCTCGTCATCAAGAACGCTCTGGCCATGCGGCGGGTGCAGTCGGAGAACGTGCTGCTGAAGCGCCAGCTCAAGAAGAGCGACGACTCGAAGGAGATCATCGGGCACTCGGAGCAGATCCAGCGGGTCCTGAAGCTGGTCGAGCGCGTGGCCGATTCCGACTCCACGATCCTGATCGTGGGAGAGAGCGGCACCGGCAAGGAGCTGATCGCGAAGCGCGTCCACTATCTCAGCCGGCGCGCCGAGGGTCCGTTCGTCTCCATCAACTGCGGCGCCCTGCCCAAGGACCTCCTCGAATCGAATCTGTTCGGGCACGTGAAGGGATCGTTCACCGGCGCGGTGCGGGACCAGGAGGGCCTCCTCGCTGTGGCGGGAGGCGGCTCGTTCTTCCTCGACGAAGTGGGAGAGACGCTGCCCGCGACCCAGGTGAAGCTCCTCCGCGCGCTCCAGGAGCGCGAGATCATCCCGGTGGGAGGCACCAAGCCGCGGAAGATCGACGTGCGTCTGATCGCGGCGACGAACGCGGACCTCGAGAAGGCGGTCGCGGAGAACCGCTTCCGTCCCGACCTCTTCTATCGCCTCAACGTGATCCAGATCCGCCTTCCCGCGCTGCGCGAGCGGAAGGAGGACATCGAGGAGATGGTGGAGCACTTCTTGAAGAAGCTCACCGCGGGCAAGGAGCCGAAGACGCTGAGCGGAGCCGCCAAGGACTCGCTCCTCGCCTACGACTGGCCAGGGAACGTCCGGGAGCTCGAGAACGTGATCGAGCGTGCGGTGATTCTCACGGACGATGGCGTGATCGAGCCAAAGGACCTGCCGGAGCGGGTTCTCCAGGGCGGGAAGGGGCGCGGGAGCCTCGTCATCGACAACCCGACGCTCACGCTCGACGAGCTGGAGAAGGAATACATCATGAAGGTGCTCCACCACACCGCCGGACAGAAGAAGCGCGCGTCGGAGATCCTCGGGATCAACCCGTCGACCCTCTACCGCAAGCTCTTGTCCTACGGCCTGGAGCACGAGCGCGAGCCGATCGAGCTGGAAGGCTGAGCCAGGGCTCGGCGCGCTCGCGGCACGCCCGCGCGTATCGTGCAGGGTTCGGCGAGGCTGGTCTGCGTCGTGCGAATTGCGCGATGCAGCGGGCGCGAAGCGCGCGCGACGACCAGGTCCAGCGTCACGTGATGGCGGGAGTTGCGGTTGGTATCAGGGGACTGCCGTGCGCGGGAAGTCATGGCACGGACGTTGCACTCTACCCCGGCATCGAGGGACGGTTCCGCCACGGACGGCAGTCACCCCAAACGAGGAGACACGCAATGATCCGGAACGAAAAGGGCTTCACCCTCATCGAGCTCATGATCGTGGTGGTCATCATCGGTATTCTCGCCGCGATCGCCATTCCGAACTTCGTGGCCATGCAGGACCGCGCCCGCGAAGCGAGCGTGAAGGCCAACATGCACAGCTTCCAGCTC
>DASUFL010000059.1:0-28288 GCA_036274595.1 Candidatus Eiseniibacteriota bacterium
ATCCGAGTCAACAAGATCGACCGGATCTTGGGGGACCAGACCAGCGATGTTCTCAAGGAAGGGGTGACGGCTGGGAAGCAGAAAGAGAAGAAGAACAAGGCTTCCGGGAAGCCCTTCCTCCGCGGGCAACCCTTACCCGAGCTGAGGCGTTTTCTCATGGTTCAATCCGGGGTCCTGGTGCGAACCGATGGGAATTCGGACAGCGAGGACGGTCATGGATGGCTCGACGTGGGCGGCATGAAAAATCTTTCGCCCAGATACGCGCTCGGTGGGACGCTCGGCGTAGCCGACGACGGCAAGAGCTACACCCGGATCACCGTGAAGCCGCGGCTTCGCACCTGGCTCGGTAGGGGTTACGCCATCGATGTCGCGCCCGGAATCTTCTTCCCGACCGGAGACGCAGTCGTCGATGACTTCACGAAGGTAGGTTCGGTAGGTTTCACGGGAGAGCTGGCGTTCGTGGCGTCCGACTGGGCGGCGGTGACCTACGTGGTCGAGGTGATCGAAACGGAGAAGGATTATTACGCCTATGGGCTGTCCACTCCGTTAACTAGCACCTCGGGAACGGAGGTGTTTCATTACATCGGTCTGAAGGCCGGTGGAGCTGTCGGCCTTTTCCTCGGGGCCCTGACATTCGCCGGCCTCTTCGGCAACCGTTGACCCCGGCCGGGTGAAGAGGGCGTAGGATCGCCCGCAAACGATACGCCGAGCACCGAGCGTCCCCCACCAGCTCCTCCATTCCCCGCATGTCCAAGCCCACCACGACATTTGGCGTGGAGTGCGCTTTCCTCGCTCCTTCGCGTTATTCCGGTCATGAGCCGATGCTCTCGGCTCCGTGACCGGGCCGCCCCGTGTGCTCGTTGCACGCCGTGGCGTTGGAGGAGTTATGAAGGTACCGGACAGCTCCATCTCGGGCGGGCGAGCTACGGCCACTCGATCCGCCTCGGTGGCAGGGCTGGTCGTTGCCGCGACGGCGGTGCTCCTCTGCTTCGTGGCCATCCCCGCGGCTTTCGCCGCCCCCCAGCGGATTTCCGCGACGCTTCCCCTATCGGTCCGGCTCACCGATGGTCGGTCCTTCGGTGCCACACGCATTCGCCTCGGGTGGAACGACCTCGTGCGTTTCGTGGGTCCCTCCGGCCGCGTGACCCATGTCCCCGCCGCCAGGATTGCCGAGATCAAGGATGGAGAAGGGGAAGATCTCACCCGCGTTGTGCTCGACGGACACGAGGTGATCGGGATTGGAGCCGGTGCCGGCTCGGCGAGCGCCGATACGCTCGATTCCATACCGATCTCCGATTTCGCAGCGGACCAGGCGACACGACCGCCTCGGCGCCCGCCGCTTTCCGGCCTCCTCATGCAAGGCGCGTACATGCTGCGCGTGGGCGAATCCAAGGAGTTCGTCGACACCGGCTACGGTGCTGACGTGGTCGATCGCGCGTACCTCCAAGCCGAGCTGGGCGGGATGGGGAGGGTCGGTGAGAAGTACGGTGTGGGCATGTCCGTCTTCATGGGTGGCAACACCGACTTGACGACACTCGGAGTCAAGGCACGCGTCCGCCGAATGTTGGGGCCGAACACATCCCTGGACTTGGCTCCGGGATACGTTCGGACGGTCCCGACCAACGGAGATCTTCCGGAGTCCAAAGGACTCGTCGCGGAAGTCAGCCTCATGTCCAACGGATGGATCTGCTTCACGACTCAATTCCAGACCGTCCAGATGCTGGACGCGAATGGGCACAAGTCGACGGAGTTGTGGTGGTACGCCGGACCCAAGATCGGGGGATGGCCAGGCACCGTGGCCGCACTTCTTGCGTTTCTGGCGGTCGGCATCTCGCAGTCGGTGGACTAGCGGCCACGTGCAGGTCCCGGCGCGATGCTTTACTATCGTCGGGGTTGTACCACCGTGCCGGCTTCGAGAAGGGGACGTACGTCAATGGAGGCCCAGCGCCGCCGCGCTCCTCGTGGGGAGAACGCGCTCAACGCGGCCAGAACTGAGATTGTCGTCGCCTCCAGGCTCCTTGTGACCGTCGCGACGGTCGCGGCCCTCGTCGCCTCCACAGCGTACGGGGCGGACGCCATGCGGGATTCCGTAACCCTGCCCTTGCGCGCCCACCTCACCGACGGATCCAGCGTCGAGGCGAACGCGGTGGGTCCTTGGTGGGACGATTTCATCCAGGTCGTTGATACGACCGGCCGCACACAGTACCTCTCCCGATTCAAGATCGCCTCGATTCGAGACGCCCGCGATCTCGACCTTACGAAGCGCGTCGTTCTGGGTCGCAAGAACTTTGGTGAACAACCGCAACAACCTCCCGTCCCTCCAGTCACTCGAGTGCCGGAGCCGTATCGCGTCACCATCCGGAATGAGGGAACACTCCCCGCGGCCTTCGTCGGCTCCTCGACGAACGATTTCGTGCGAATCATCGATGGTGGTGGTGCCAGGCGCTACGTGCCTGCCTACCAGATCCAGGCCGTCGTCGATTCCAATGGAGCCGATGTCACGAGAAGCGTCCTCGATAAGCGCAAGTCCCTCGGAATCGCGCCGTCCGAGGTCAGGCCATGGCGCCCGCCCTCGAAACCGAGATCCCCGATCTCCGGGGTCATCGCGCAGGGCGCCGTCCTCTTCAGGACCGGCGGCTTCGATCATTACGAGAGCGGCTCTGTCCTATTTCAGGTGGATATCGGTGGGATGAAGCGAGTCGGCGAGCGGTACGGCATCGGAGCGACGGCGTTCTATTCGGGCGATGACAACATCATGAATGTCGGCGTCAAAGCGCGTGGCCGAAGACTCCTCGGTCACTCGTTCGTCGTCGATCTCGCCCCGGGAGCCATCCTGGCGACTAGCGAGGACCGAGCAACGCAAACCGCTACACCAGCCTTTGTTTGCGAAGCCGACGTCACCTTCAAGGGCTGGCTGTCCATGGCGGGGCAGGTGGAGGCGAGGGATCGGCAGTATCTCCGCCATCGCTACGACAGCCAGAGAGGTGGATTCACGAGCTACCAGGTGACCGACAACGACTTGGCCTGGTACCTGGGCTTCAAGATCGGCGGCCCCGGGGGACTTCCCGCGGTTTTCGTGACCAGTGCACTCCTATTCGCCTTCAACTCGATCGAGTCCACCTTCGCCCCGAGTCCGTAGGTCAAGGGTCCACGCCCCCGGCCGCAACCCCTCGCCTCTTCGCGCTTCATCGCAAGCGCATGACTGTTAGCCGGTTAGACGAGATCCTGACCTGCGTGCGCTTTTCAAAACCCTCCGCGTTCTACCAGGCAGACGCCAGTGATGCGCTCCCTGACCTGTCCGGGGATCGCCTGCAGGGCGGCGCGTTAAGGGGGTGTCTTCATGAAGACAACGCAATTCATTCAATGTCGAATGCTTCTCCTCACGATGATGCTGCTCGCAACAGCGCGAATCTCGCTCGCCGATCAGGCGCAGAACTCGATCCCAACGAACAGCCGGGACGCAAAGCCGAACCCATCCCACGAGTTCACCATGCGCTCGCACCGTTATCCCGAGACGAAGATGTACACGATCATGCAGTTCGGCGCCCTGGGTGCGCTGAGCGAGCCGTATTACGGAGCCAAAGAGGCCAAGCTCACGTTCGACTTCGGTGCGATGAGGAACCTGAACAAGAACTGGGCCTTGGGGGCCAACTTCAGGGTCGAAAGCGACGAAACGGACGATGCTACGGGACTCATGCTGCGCGGCCGGCGGTGGCTGGGTAAGGACGCGTCCGTGGACGTTGCCACCGGATTCTTGAAGCACGGCACGAACGGGCCGCCGCTCGAGAACTCGTGGGTCAATCAGGCCCAGATCAACATCGGCAACATCGGATCGGTCACGGTCGAGATGCAGACGTACAAATTGAACGGCATGGACTTCGACACGAATGGCAACTGGGGAACGCGGACCGAGTCAGGAACCATGTGGCTCCTGGGCGGGAGCGTCCACTACTTGCCGGGCCTGGCCGCGTTCATCGGGCTCGGGCTGCTCACAGCCGCGACGTGGGACTGAGAACCGCGGGGGGGGAAACGATACTGGATTACGGGGTCGAAGATCGAAGGAGCGATCGCACTATTGCGGGATGTCGTAGGGGACGGGCTTGACGATCTCCTTGGTGTGTGGTGCCTGGGTTGCCTCACGAACGACGCGGGCAGCTTCAGGGTCGCCCGGCGCCTGTGCGAGAACGCGTAGCGCCATCCTCGATGCAGCCCCCGTGGCGTGGCTCGCATCGAGTCGGCGCATCATCGTCCGCAGTGCATCCACGTCCGTCGGCAAGAGATCGAAAGCTCGCATCGCGGCCAGGTCGAGGTCGAGCCCGCTGATGGGTTCGATGAGCAAAGCGGCGGCCGCGCTCATCGATTCCGCTCGATTGAATTTGGGCGCCTTCGAGAGAACCTGTTCGGCTTGCCCATCCCGGCCGACAGCGAAATAGAGCGCCGCCGCTGCTCTACGGTCGAATGCCTGTAGAGCGGCAGAGGGCTCGGGCATGGTCGTGAGGATCTGAACCGCCCGATCGACGCCCCCTGAGCCGGCCAGGCCGAAAGCGTATCCACGAAGAGCCTTTTGATACTGAGCCAGACTGATGACTTGATTGGGTCCGCGCGGATCGAGCGTGATCGTGTTGATCTCGCATACTTCCAGTTCCGGGGTAATCCAAAAGAGAAAGTCCTCGCCACCCGCGTCGCGCCTTCGATTGGGATCGAGCACCCAGAGCCGCGGTTCTCGATACCAAACACGCAAAGGCTGGGCTCGAAGGAGATGCCGGTAGAGTCCTCCGTGCCCGCGTGCCTGCACGGAGATGAATACATTGGCATCGGGCGGTAGTGCGCGGTGCAGCCTCTTGAACTCGTGCTCGATGCGGGTGAGAGCGAGGTCAGCCTCCCGGAAGTTCAGCTCGCTTGGCACATCGGGGTCGAATTGGGCGCCTCGAAAGCCGATGCCTACCCAGAGGAAGAGCGTCAGGGCCCCCAGCACGACGACCAGCCTCGAATGACGAAGCAACAGACCCGCAAGCAAGCTCAGGCCCGCAGCGGGCAGGAATGCGTAGTAGGTGAACCACCGATGGACCACCAGACTCGTGAAGAGGATCGGTCCAATCCACGCCATCGCTCCGGTCACAGCCAGGATCGTGGATCCTGCGCGCGAGCCATCCCCCGAAACGTTCTGATCTGCCTCGTTCCGGCCGAGGCGGTACAACCAGAGGATTCCTCCTGCCAGCACCGCCGTGCCCGCCAAGGCCCACGGCAGGAGATGGGAAGGTAGGCTCATAGGCGCTGTCCACGGAACGTTCAGGGACAGCGCAAGTCCCTCCATCGCGGCCTGGCCCGCTCTAGCGCCCTGGAATGCCACGTACTCGTTGCTCGAGCTTCCGACCGTTCCCGACCCGAGTGCGAGTCCGCGGATCGAGGGGTGGATGGCTGCCCACGCGGTGAGGACGAGACCCTGCGCGATTCCGGCGCGCAGTGCCGATGAGCGTTCTCGTCCCATCAGATAAGCGACTACAACCGGAATCGGGGCAAATGCGATTGCGGTTTCCTTGGAAAGGAGGGCGGCTGCCATGGCAAGGGCGGCGGCCATGCTCCTGCCCGAGAGTTGCAGCCTTATGGCCGTGAGCACGAACAGGCAGCAGAGGAGGTCTTGAACCGCGCTGATCCAGCCGAGGGCCAGGGGTGCCGCGCCACTTGCCGCGAGCACGAGCGCGCTGATGACGCCTGCCCTCGTGCCGGCAAGCCGTCTCGCGATGGACATCACCAGAAGGAGAATCCCCGCTACGATCGCCGCGCTGGCCGCGTGAGCGGCGATGGGGGAAGCTCCACCAACGTGGTACAGGAGCCAGAAGTAGACCTCACGCGACAGCGGGCGATAGAAGATCACATCCTTGGAGGGGATCAGGTCGCTCAGGGAGAGCGTCGCAGAGCGGCCAAGAAAATCAAAGTCGTCCCAAAGGAAGTGCCACGTGAGCGTGGACGCGGATAGAACCAATGCCAGCAGAACGGGCGTGAAACGAATTGCGGTCGGCGTGGCTCTCCTCAAACCGCTACCCAATTCGCTTGAACAACCTGGCGATCTCCCACGCGGTCGCGGACCCCTGGCCTTCGGCGTTCGCGATGGACGGACATCGCGGGGAGCAGACGTCGCCGATTGCATACACGCGCGGCACGCTTGTGACGCCGCCGACGCCGGCCACCACGTAGCCGGAGCGATCCATCCGTAGCTGTTGCCTCAGGAGCTCGCTTCGCGGCTCCCACCCGATCCTCACGAACACGGCGTCAGCGGGCAGCACGCGAGGCCTTGCGATGCCGCGCGCTCGGTACTCCACGCCGCTCACGGCTCCGTTGCCGAGGATTCGCGTCACGCGAGCGCCCGTGACGATGCGAATCCCGCGATTCTTCCGCGCACGCTCCAGGAAGTCGCTTCTGGCCCGGAATCGGGCCGTGTGGTGAAGGAGCGTTACGGGCGATCCTGTCTCCGCGCACAGCAAGGCATCCTCGACGCCCGCCGTGCCACCGCCGACGACGACCACCGGTCTCCCCGCGTACGCGGTGCGATCGAGATTGGCGGAGACGCTCACGCCGTGTCCCGCCAGCTCACGCTCGCCGGGAACGCCCAAAGCGCGCCGTCTCAGCCCCGTCGCGATGATCAAGGTCTTGCCCACGAACCGCCGCCCGCTTCGAACCACCGAGCGCCCCCGCACCGAGATCGACTCTACCGGAGCGCCGACTTCGATCCGCAATTCCCATGCGCGCGCGTCAGCCACGACGCCGGCCGCGAGGCGCGGTCCGTCCCACCCGCGAGCCAGCAAGTAGTTGATGGTGGGGGCGTGGATCTCGTGGAGCTGGCCGCCAGGCTGGAGCGATTCCTCGAGGATCAAAGCCTCGACACCCAGATCCTTGAGCCAGATCCCCGCGGCGATGCCGGCGACGCCGGCACCGACGATCAGCGCCTCGACGCGTTCCGGCCGGCCCATGCCGTCATCTCGAGGATGGGGTCGCTCGCCGGAGATCCCCGGCGACGTCCCAGAACGTCTTCGGCTGGATGGGGCCGAGCCCGTACCGCGAGCTCAGGAGATCGAGGCAGCGTTGCCGCTCCGCGAGCCGCTCCGGCTTCACCTGGCTCAAGCCTCCGCCATGGATGCGGATGGTCGCGGTCGCGCCCGGGACGCGCACGATCTTTCCGCCGCGATGCGCGACGCGCAGGAGCCAGTCCCAGTCCTCGGAGTAGGGCATCGACGCATCGAACTCGCCGTACTCCGCGAACGCCGAGCGCCGCGCGGCGAAAGCGCTCGGCGGGATGAAGCCGTTCCGGCCGAACACTCCAAGGTCGAATGGAACCGCAAGCGTGCGGGTGCCACCGTCCTCCCCCACGACCCAGGCGTCGGAGTACGCCACCACCGTCTCCACGTCGCGATCGAACGCGTCCGCGAGACGCTTCACGTGGTCCGGCTCCCACAGGTCGTCGTCATCGAGAAACGCCACCACGTCCGCGCGCGCCCTCGCCAGACCGCGATTCCTGGCCTGGGCGAGGCCCTCGCCGTCGGCACGTTCCTCCAAGAGCGCAGGGAACTCGAGCGCGTCTACCGCAGCGCGTGCCTCGTCCGACAACGGAGCGCCGCCGTCGCGCACCAGCACGAGCTCGATCTCGAGGTGGGTTTGCCGCGCCACCGTGCCCAGAGCTTCCAGGAGAAACTCGGGACGATCCCGCGTGGGAAGGACGACCGAGACCGAGGCCACGGCTAGGACGTGGGACCGGCGTGCGCCGCGGCCGCGACCGCGGGGAGGGGCTCGCCGCGCCGCGCCTCGGTCACCAACCGCGCATGGGATCCGGCGCCGCGAAGCTCCATGCAGAGATGACGCCCGCGCATCCAGACCTGCACGCCCGCCGGGTCGAGGAAGTCGTGGATGCCGTCGGCAATCGCCTGGGTGAGCGATTCCTGGAGCATCGGAACGCGCGCGAGGTCGCGCACGAATCGCACGAGCGCCCCCGCTCCCGCGACCTGCTCTCGAGGCACGTAGCGCACGCCGGCTTCGGCGATGTAGGGGACGAGGTGGTGCGGGCAGAAGCCGTAGACCGTGAAGCCTTCGAGGGACACGACCTGCCCTGGTTTGCCGCTGTACGTGATCGGGCGAAGCATCGGCGCTTCCCCGCGCAGCCCTGACGTGCGATCGACCAGAAGCTCCGAGAGCAGGGCCGCGGTCACCGAGTACTCGGGATCGCGATCGCCGTCCACGCCGATCGATTTCAGGTATCGCTCGAGCGCGAGGACGTCGGGTTTGGCCGCAGGGGCGGCCTCGGGATCCGGCGCGTGTCCGTTGCCGCGCGTCTTCTTCCGGGTGGGGCTCATGGCCGGACCTCCGGGTTTGGGTTCACAGTCCGAGGCTCGGCGCCGCCTCTTGCAACGCCGCGAGAACGAACGCCACGTGCTCTTCGAGCGGGACGCCCAGCTCGCGCGCTCCCTCCTCGATCTCGTCTCGATTCACCGACCGCGCGAACTCCTTCTTCTTCATCTTCCGGAGCACCGAGTCGGGCGTGACCTCGGCGAGCGACTTTCCCGGCTGCACGAGCGCGGCGGCGGTGATGAGGCCGCAAAGCTCGTCGCTCGCGAACAGGGCCTTCGCCATTGGCGTCGCTCGGGGCGTGCCGCTGTAGGACGCATGTCCGAGGATCGCCTCGATCATCTCCTTCGGGAAGCCGCGCTCCTCGAGGATCCTGCATCCAACGAACGGATGCTCCTCGCGGGACGGGTGCTTCTCGTAGTCGAAATCGTGGAGGAGCCCGGTCGCCCCCCAGAGCTCCTCGTCCCCACCCATCTTCCGGGCGTAGGCCCGCATGGCGGCCTCCACGGCCAGCATGTGCTTCCGGAGCCCGGCCCCCTCGGTGTGCTCCAACAAGAGCGCGAGGAGGTGGTCGCGGGGCGGAAGTCGAGTCTCTGTCGATCGTTCGGAGTTCATGAGGCGCCCCTCGGGGCCCGGCGATGATAGGGTGGAAGTGGCGCCCCGGCAAGGGGCTGGGCGGATGGCTTCGGGGCGATTTGACCCCCTCGGAAGCCCTATGATACCGTCTTCGATTCACTTGGAAACGCGAAACTTAGACCCGGCCGCGGGCTGCGCCAAAAGCCCGCCGGCGGAGGCATCCCGAGCCCTACCATGAGCCCGTCCGAGCTACCCAAGAACTACGACCCGACCGAGGTGGAGCGCCGGTGGTACGACCACTGGGTGAACCAGGGATATTTCCGCCCCAGGGACGGTGACGGGGCCCCGTTCGTCATCACGATCCCGCCGCCGAACGTGACCGGGAGCCTTCACTTCGGGCACGTCTTCGACCACACGATCCAGGACCTCCTCATCCGCTGGCAGCGGATGACGGGCGTGCCGACCCTGTGGCTGCCCGGGACCGACCATGCCGGCATCGCCACCCAGAACGTGGTGGAGAAGCGCCTCGCGGAGCAGGGGAAGACGCGCTTCGATCTGGGGCGCGAGGCGTTCGTGGACGAGGTCTGGAAGTGGAAGGACATCTATCACAAGCGCATCACGGAGCAGATGAAGCGCCTGGGCGACTCCGTGGACTGGTCGCGCGAGCGCTTCACGATGGACGAGGGGCTCTCGCGCGCGGTGCGCGAGGTCTTCGTGACCCTGTACCGGAAGGGGCTCATCTACCGCGGCAACCGGATCATCAACTGGTGCCCGCGCTGCCACACGGCGCTCTCCGACGAGGAAGTGAATCACGTCGAGACCGACGGCAAGCTCTACACCATCCAGTATCCGGTGAAGGACTCGAAGCGGAAGCTCTCGGTGGCGACCACGCGGCCGGAGACGATGCTCGGCGACGTGGCGGTGGCGGTGCATCCGAAGGACAAGCGCTACGCGCCGCTCCACGGGAAGACCGCGATCCTGCCGTTTCTCCGCCGCGAGATGCCGATCATCCTCGACGACTCGGTGGATCCCAAGTTCGGCACGGGCGCGGTGAAGATCACGCCGGCGCACGACCCGAACGATTTCGAGATGGGGCAGCGCCACGGGCTCACGCCGATCAAGGTGATGGACGAGAGCGCGGTGATGAACGAGAACGCGGGGGACTTCCGCGGGCTCACGCGCGAGGACGCGCGCCAGCGCATCGTCGCGGCGCTCGAGGATCGCGGTCTCCTCGTGAAGGTGGAGCCGCATCGCCACGCCGTGGGGCACTGCGAACGCTGCGACACGATCGTCGAGCCCTACCTCTCGCTCCAGTGGTTCGTGAAGATGAAGCCGCTCGCAGAGCCCGCCTATACGGCGATCGAGAAGGGTGAGCTCGCCATCGTGCCGCGCCGGTGGGAGAAGGTGTACCTCCGCTGGCTCGAGGGGATCCGCGACTGGTGCATCTCGCGGCAGCTCTGGTGGGGGCATCGGATTCCGGTGTGGACGTGCGGGGGATGCAGCGAGCAGATCGTCGAGGTGGAAACGCCGACCACCTGCCCCAAGTGCGGCAACGCCGCCTTGAAGCAGGACGAGGACGTGCTCGACACCTGGTTCTCCTCCTGGCTCTGGCCGTTCTCCACGTTGGGGTGGCCGGAGAAGACCGCGGATCTCGCGCGCTTCTATCCGTCGTCCGTGCTCGTGACCGGGCCCGACATCATCTTCTTCTGGGTGGCGCGCATGGTGATGGCCGGGTTCGAGTTCATGGGGAGCTGCCCGTTCAAGCAGGTCTACCTGCACGGCATCGTGCGGGACGCGCAGGGGCGGAAGCTCTCGAAGTCACTCGGCAACTCGTCCGACCCGCTCGAGCTGATGGACCGCTACGGCTCGGACTCGCTCCGCATGACGCTGGTCCTCCTCTCGCCGCAGGGGAACGACATCCACGGCTTCTCGGACGAGAAGGTGGACCTCGGGCGCCATTTCGCGAACAAGCTCTGGAACGCGTTCCGGCTCGTGCAGCCGCACTTGGACGGCTTCGTGCCGGACGAGGCGAAGGCGCGCCCGGTGATGAACGACGCGGATCTCTGGATCTTGAGCCGCGCCGCCGCCACCGCGCGCTCCACGACGCGGAACCTCAAGACCTACCGGATCGGCGACGCGGCGAAGGACGTCTACGACTTCACATGGCGCGAGCTGTGCGACTGGTACCTCGAGCTGGCGAAGCCCCGGCTCTATGCGGACCCCGGCACGCCGGACGCCATGGCCGTGCGGTACACCGTGGTCCAGGTGTTCTCGACGGTGCTCCGTCTGCTGCATCCGTTCATGCCGTTCCTGACCGAGGAGCTGTGGCACGCGCTCCCCGGGGTCGACGGCGACGTGTGCGTGGCGGAATGGCCCACCACCACGCGGGCAGGATCGCACCCGGCCGCCGAGGCGCGGATCGCCCTGCTCAAGGAGGTCGTGGGCTCGATCCGGAATCTGCGCTCGGAGATGAACATCGCCCCCGCGCGGAAGGCGCCGATCCTGATCCGCGCCGAGGGCCACGAAGCGGACATCATCCGCGAGCAGCGGGAGTGGATCCTCCTTCTCGGGAAGGGCGAGTCGCTCGAGGTGGGGCCGCACGTGCAGAAGCCTGAGATTGCGGCGTCCGCGGTCGTGCGCCAGCACGAGATCTTTCTGCCGCTCGCGGGGTTGATCGACGTGGATGTGGAGCTGAAGCGGCTCCAGAAGGAGTACGAGCGGGTGATTCGCGAGTTCGACAACTCGCGGCGCAAGCTCCAGAACGACGACTTCCTCGGGAAGGCCAAGAAGGACGTGGTGGACCGCGAGCGGGAGAAGTTCGAGACGCTCGGCTCGACCAAGGAGAAGTTGGAGAAGAACCTGGAGGTTCTCAAGCGATGATCCAGAGCATGGCGGTTCTCGTGGGGCGGCCGTCTCTCCTCGTGCTGGCCTGTCTTCTGGGGCTGGCGGTTTCCGGCGCACCGGGCTACGCGCAATCCAAGGACGCGCCCGCCGGCGACGTGGCTCAGTCGACCGAAGCGGGGAAGCAGCGCGATCTCTCCATGTCGGTCTACAACGACAATCTCGCCCTCGTGCGCGATCGCCGGCAGTTCGTGATCAAGAGCGGGATCTCGGAGCTTCGCTTCACCGATGTCGCCGCGACCACGGAGCCGACATCGGTACGGCTTCGCCCGCTGGGCAAGCGCAGCATCGAGGTCCTCTCGCAGGACTTCCGGTACGATCTCGCGACCGCGGACCGGCTGCTCGATCGCTACCTCAATCGCGAGATCGAGGCGGTCAGCACGAACGACCAGATCAAGCACGGGACGCTCCTCTCGTACGATGGCACCTCGATCGTGCTCCGTGAGACCCCCGGCACCGTTCTCGTGATGAACCGCGCCGAGATTCGCCAGATCGCGCTTCGCGAGCCCGCCGAGGGGCTGATCACGCGCCCGTCGCTCGTCTGGCGAATCCGGTCGAACGGCGCCGGAACGGAGCCTCTCGAGGTCTCGTACCTGGCGAGCTCGATCTCCTGGCGCGCCGATTACGTGGCGACGCTCGAGCCCAATCTCAAGGGCCTGGACCTCCAGGGGTGGGCGTCCATCGAGAACCACTCCGGAACCGCGTTCGAGAACACGAAGCTCGACCTCGTGGCGGGCTCGATCCACCGTGCGAGCTCGCCTCCCATGCCCATGATGGACCGCGGCGTCGCCGCATCCCAGGCCAAGGGCGGGTTCGAGCAATTCCAGGAGCGAAGCTTCTCCGAGTACCACGTGTACGAGCTGCCGCAGCGCGTGACGCTCGGCAAGGACGAGGTGAAGCAGCTCGGCCTCCTCGAGGCGAAAGCGGTCCGATCGACGCCGCGGTACGTCTACGATGCCCAGCGCGATGCGCAGCACGTCGTCTCCACGGTCCAGTTCGCCAACTCGGGCGGAGATCTCGGAGTCCCGATCCCGCAGGGCCTCGTGCGGCTCTACCAGAAGGACAAGGACAACACGCTCCGCCTGGTGGGAGAAGATCAGGTCGCCCACACCGCGGTGCGCGACACCGTCCGCCTCACGATCGGCACCGCGTTCGACGTCACCGCGGAGCGGCGCCAGACCGACCAGCGGCAGGTCACGCCGCGGGTGATGGAGAGCGCGGTCGAGATCAAGCTCACGAACCAGAAGGCGGAATCGATCGACGTGTCCGTGGTCGAGCACTCCTGGGGCGATTGGACGATCACCGATGCCAGCCACAAATGGCGCAAGGTCGACGCGAACACGTTTGAATTCGTGGTGCGCTGCCCGCCCGGGAAGCCGGTGACGGTCACCTACCGGCTCCAGATCCAGACCGGGGGGTGAGGGCGACGCAGGAATCCAGCGACCGCTCCCAGAACACGCCCGTCCCGGCCCGCCGCGTGCTCCTGACCCGCGAGGCGCCTCCCGTCCCGTTCAAGCTGCATGCTCCCTACGAGCCGCAGGGGGACCAGCCGCGCGCGATCCGTGAGCTGAACGAGGGACTGGCGCGCGGGGACAAGAGCCAGGTGCTCCTCGGCGTCACCGGCTCGGGCAAGACGTTCACGATGGCGAACGTCATCGCCGCGTATGGAAAGCCCACCCTCATCATCTCGCACAACAAGACGCTCGCGGCACAGCTCTACGGCGAGTTCCGCAGCTACTTCCCGGAGAACGCGGTTGGCTATTTCGTCTCCTACTACGACTACTACCAGCCCGAGGCGTACGTCCCGCAGACGAACACCTACATCGAGAAGGACGCCTCGATCAACGACGACATCGACCGCCTGAGGCTCGCCGCGACCAGCGCGCTCCTCGAGCGCCAGGACGTCATCATCGTGGCGAGCGTCTCCTGCATCTACGGCCTCGGCTCGCCGGAGGACTTCCGCCGCGAGATGCTCCTGATCCAGGTCGGCGAGACGATGACCCGCGAGGACATCCTCACCCAGCTCGTGCACGACCAGTACACGCGCGGCGATTTCGACCTGAAGCGCGGCACCTTCCGGGCCCGCGGCGACGTGATCGAGATCCATCCCGCGTACGAGGAGACCGCGCTCCGCGTGGAGCTCTTCGGGGACGTCGTGGACCGGATCGCGGTCATCGATCCCCTCACGGGCAACACGATCCAGCCCATCCACACAGCCGCCATCTATCCGGCCAAGCACTTCGTCACGACCCCGGTCCGGATCCAGGAGGGGCTGCGCGCCATTCGCGAGGAGCTGACGGAGCGGCTCGGACAGCTCGAGAACGAGGGCAAGCTCCTCGAAGCGCAACGGCTCCGTATGCGGACCGAGTACGACATGGAAATGCTCAAGGAGGTCGGGTACTGCCCGGGTATCGAGAACTACTCGCGCCCGCTCTCGGGACGAAAGCCGGGCGAGCGTCCGGGCTGCTTGATCGACTACTTCCCGGACGACTTCCTCATGATCATCGACGAGTCGCACGTGACCCTGCCCCAAGTAGGGGGCATGTACGAAGGGGACCGGTCGCGGAAGCAGGTGCTCGTGGAGCACGGATTCCGCCTCCCGTCGGCGCTCGACAACCGGCCGCTCCGGTTCGACGAGTTCGAGTCGCTCCTCAAGCAGGCCATCTACGTGTCGGCCACGCCAGGGGAGCTCGAGCTCCGGAAATCGGGTGGGGTCGTGGTGGAGCAGATCATCCGCCCCACGGGGCTCGTCGATCCGCAGCTCTCGATCCGCCCCACGCGAGGCCAGATCGACGATCTGCTGGAGGAGATCCAGCGCCGCGTGGAAGTGGGCGAGCGCACACTCGTCACCACGCTCACCAAGCGCATGGCCGAAGATCTGACCGAGTATCTCTTCCAGGCCGGCGTGCGCGTGCGCTACATCCACTCCGACATCGAAACGATCGAGCGGGTCGAGATCCTGCGCGCGTTGAGGCTCCAGAAGGTCGATGTCCTGGTGGGGATCAACCTGCTGCGCGAGGGGCTCGACCTGCCCGAGGTGTCCCTGGTCGCGATCCTGGACGCCGACAAGGAGGGCTTCCTCCGGTCCGAGACATCCCTGATCCAGACCGCGGGCCGCGCCGCCCGCCACATCCGCGGCCAGGTGATCCTCTACGCCGATCACATGACAGGCGCCATGCGCCGCGCGATCGAGGAGATGAACCGCCGGCGCGAGGCACAGGTCGCCTACAACGAGGAGCACGGCATCGTGCCGACGACGATCGTGAAATCGATCGAGGACGTGATGCGCTCCACGTCGGTGGCCGACGCCGCAACCGCGATCGCCGCCGAAGAGATCCTCCCCCAGGCGGCCGCGAATCTCGACCGCAATGCCCTGATGGACCTGCTCGAGCGAGAGATGCTCGCCGCGGCCGCGCGCGAGGATTTCGAAGTGGCCGCCGTGTTCCGCGACCGGTTGGACGAGCTCAGGCTCGCTCCGGGTGAGCCCGGAACTCCCCGAAAGGAGGCCGCTGATGCGGCTCGAAGCGTTCGCCCTGCCCCTGGTCCGTCTGGCACTGACGGAGGACCTCGGGGGAGGGGACGTCACAACCGACGGCGTCGTTGACGAGGCGGCGCCCGGGCGCGCCCACATCGAGGCCCGGCACGAAGGCGTGCTCGCGGGCAGGGAGCTCGCCGAGCTCACGTTCCGCGAGCTGGATCCCGCGGCGAAGGTCGAGTGGACCGTCGCCGAGGGCGGTACGCTGGCCAAGGGCGCGAAGTTCGCGACCATCCAGGCCCGAGCGCGCGCGATCCTGAGCGGCGAGCGGGTCGCGCTGAACTTCCTCCAGCATCTCTCCGGCGTCGCCACTCTGGCGCGCGCCTACGCGAAGGCGGTGGAGGGAACCGGCGTGACGATCCTCGACACGAGGAAGACGACGCCCGGCTTACGTTTCCTCGAAAAGCATGCGGTGCAAGTTGGGGGCGCGGGCAATCATCGCTTCGGACTGTTCGACGGCGTTCTCATCAAGGAGAACCACATCCGCGCGGCAGGTGGAATGAAGGCCGCGTTCGAGAGGACCCGCGCGGGGGCCGAGGGGCTTCCGACCGTGATCGAGGCGAAGTCGCCCGAGGAAGCGCTGGATGCGGCCGAGCTCCGCCCGACGCGCGTCCTCCTCGACAACTTCACGCCGAGCGCGATCGCGGCGACGGTGAAGCGGCTGAGAGGGAGCAAGGTCGAGGTCGAGGTGTCGGGGGGGATCCGGCTGGCGAACGTGCGAGACTTTGCGATCCCGGGGGTGAATTACATCTCGGTGGGATCGATCACCCACTCGGCGCCTGCCCTGGACATGTCGCTCCTGATGGACGAAGTGGGAGCCGGGTGATGCGGTGATGGACCTTCAATTCCTGGGCGTGCCCGTCGAGCGGCACGCATCCCTCGGTTCGACCAACGACGAGGCCCTTCGGCGCGCGATGGAAGGCGCTCCCGAGGGCGTCGTCGTGCTCGCGGACGTCCAGACCGCCGGCCGCGGACGCCAGGGTCGAGTGTGGAACGACGTCCCCGGCGCGTCGCTCGCGTTTTCGGTGGTCTTGCGGCCCTCGCTTCCGCTCCCGCGGCTGCCGCTCCTTGCCCTCGCGATGGCGTGCTCCGTGGCGGATGCGGCCGGGGCGGTCACCGGGCGGAGGCACGACGTGAAGTGGCCGAATGACGTGCTGTTCGAGGGGCGCAAGGTCTGCGGCATCCTCGCGGAGTCCCGAAGCGGCGGCGACGGCCGGCCGGTGCTGGTGATCGGCACCGGCGTGAACGTGAATCACCGCCTCGAGGACTTTCCGGAGGAGTTTCGCGAGCGGGCGGCATCCCTTCGGCAGGCGAGCGGCGAGTACTTGAATCCGGAATCCGTCCTCGCCGCCGTGCTCGAGCGGTTCGAGCGCTACGTGACGCTGTCGCGCGATCGGGGCGCCGACGCGCTTCGAGATGCCGTCGTGGATCGCCTCCCCGCGCCCGGCACGACCGTGGCCGTGCGCCGCGGCGACGATCGCGTCGAAGGCGTGGTGGAGGGGATCACCGAGACGGGCGCGCTCCGCTTCCGCGAGCGCGGCCGCGACGAGGCCATCGTCCTCGCGGCGGGTGAGCTCCTGTGAAGTGCCCCTCGTGCGGCCATCTCGAGGACAAGGTCATCGATTCCCGCTCCGCCAAGGAGGGTCAGGCGATCCGCCGCCGCCGCGAGTGCCTGAGCTGCCACCGGCGCTTCACGACGTACGAGACCGTCGAGACGGCGCCCCTCTTCGTGATCAAGAAGGACGGCCGGCGCGAGGCCTTCAGCCGCGAGAAGATTTTGAACGGGCTCTACCGCGCCTGCGAGAAGCGCCCGATCCCGGCCGAGAAGCTCCAGGCGATCGTGGACAATCTCGAAGCGGACCTCCTGCGACAGGGATCGGACGAAGTGAAATCGAGCGAGATCGGCGAGCGCGTGATGGAAGCCCTGCACCAGCTCGACGAGGTCGCGTACGTGCGATTCGCCTCCGTCTACCGGCACTTCAAGGACCTGAATCAGTTCCTGGAAGAGCTCCGGTCGCTGCTCCGGTGAGCGCCCCGACCCGATGATTCCCTTCGCGACGGCCGCGGTGTCCGACAACCAGATGACGTTCCTCGACCACCTCGACGCGCTCCGGTCGTCGCTCGTCCGCGCCGCGATCGTCGCGGGCATTCTGATCGCTGCCGCTTGGTTCTTCTCCGATCGGCTGCTCGAAGGTCTGATCGTCCTCCTCGCGCCCGGCCAGAAGGTGCTCGCGCTGGGTCCGGCCGAAGCGTTCTCGGCGCGCATGACCCTCGCGCTCTGGACGGGCGGGCTCCTCGCCGTTCCGTATCTGATGTACGAAGTGTGGCGCTTCGTCGCACCGGGCCTCCTCCGGGACGAGCGGCAATTCGCGCTCCCCTGGATGGTCGCCTCCGCACTCCTTCTGTACGCGGGCATCGCGTTCGCGCTCGAGCTCCTCCTGCCGACCATGGTCTCGATGCTCATGGGCTTCGCGACGCCGCACGTGGAGGCGCGGCTCGCGCTCTCTGGGCTCCTGAGCTTTGCCGTTCAGCTCGCGGGCGGATGCGGGCTCATGTTCCAGCTCCCGCTGGTGCTCTGTCTCCTGGTCTGGTTCGGAATCGTCTCGCCGAAGATGCTGGCGGGAGCGTGGCGCCACGCCATCTTCTTCATCGCGCTGGGCGCTGCGATCATCACGCCGGGCGACGGTCCCTCGATGCTGGTGCTCTCCGCCCCCTTGATCGTGCTCTACTTCATCAGCGTGGGCGTGGCGACGATCCTGTGGCGGATGCGGGGGAGGAAGGCGCGGGAGGAGCGGGGATGAACGCGAAGGAGGGCCTCATGCTGCTCGCGGTCGACATCGGGAATACCGAGGTGACGCTGGGCCTCTTCGAGGGGGGCACGCTCCGCCGCTCGTTCCGCGTGAGTAGCGAGACCAGGCGCACCGCGGACGAAGTGCGGTTGGTGCTCGGGCAGGCGTTTCCGGAGCTCGCGCCCGGCAAGGCAGCAGCCGTCCTCGGATCCGTCGTGCCTGTACAAACTCCCCTGTATGCCGAGGCCTCCCGTCAGCTCACCGGAGGGGACGCGCTCCTCGTCGGTCCCGACACGACGGCCGGGGTCAAGATCGAGTACCGGGATCCAGGATCGGTCGGCGCGGACCGCATCGCGAATGCTGTCGGCGCCTTCGACCGCCACGGCGCGCCGGCCATCGTCGTCGATTTCGGCACGGCTACCACGTTCGATGTGCTTCTGGAAGGGCAGCGCTATCTGGGCGGAGTCATCGCGCCCGGCGTTCTGACCGGGGCCGAGCACCTGGTCCGCCGCGCCGCGCGTCTCGGCGCATTCGAGCTGAAGCCTCCCGCGCGGGTCGTGGGGAGAAGCACCGAGGAGAGCCTTCAGTCCGGCGTGTTCTATGGCGCCGTCGGGGAGGTGGACTCGATTGTGCGGAGGATCGCGGCGGAGGAGGGCATCAAGCCCAAGGTGATCGCAACCGGTGGGCTGGCCGCGGCGATCGCCGCGCACTCGGAAACGATCCAGGAGGTGGATCCGGACCTGACGCTCTACGGGCTCCGGATCATCTTCGAGAAGCACAGGCCCCGGTAGCCGCTCCCCGCGCTCCTTACCAGCCAGGTGTACCTCAGTCTACATCCTTAGTATCCCTCCGAACCGTAGTCGCAAGACGTTTGGCAGAACATTCTTCGTGGTGGCGAAAGAGGTCTCGCTCCTTTCCGCATTCAGGACTCGGAACTCCCGCGCACCTAAGGCACGCAAGCGAATCAAGGCGAGGTACAGGCTGGAGGTGAAACGGTAGACGATGATTGAGACGCCATCTACGGTGGTCTTCGAACCGTTCAAGATCAAAGTCGTCGAGCCGATAGCACTGACCCACCGCTCGGACCGCGAGCGCTGGCTACAGGAAGCCGACTACAATCTGTTCGCCCTGCCTGCCGAGCGGGTGACGTTCGATCTCCTGACCGACTCCGGCACCGCCGCCATGAGCGCCGCGCAATGGGGAGCCATGATGACGGCCGACGAGTCCTACGCGGGATCGCGCTCCTTTCACGATTTCGAGCGCGTGGTCCGCGACCTGACCGGGTATCGCCACATCATTCCAACCCATCAAGGACGCGCAGCGGAGCGGATCCTGTTCCAGATCACCGTTCGGGACGGGGCCATTGTGCCGAGCAACAGCCACTTCGATACGACCCGCGCCAACATCGAGTACGACAAAGGTGAAGCACGCGACCTCGTCATTGACGAAGCGGGCTTCACCGCGTCGGCATTTCCGTTCAAGGGAAACATCGACCTCGGCCGGCTCGATGATCTTTGCCGCCGTGAGCGGGCGCGCATTCCGTTCGGCATGCTGACGATCACCAACAATACCGGCGGAGGGCAGCCGGCCAGTCTGGAGAACATCAAGGGGTGCGCGGCGATCCTGCACCGGCATGGAATTCCGTTCATCCTGGATGCCTGCCGCTTCGCGGAAAACGCCTACTTCATCAAGACACGGGAGGAAGGGCAGGACGGACGACGGACCGCCGACATTGCGCGTGAGATCTTCCGCCTGGCCGATGGCTGCATCGTCAGCGGCAAGAAGGATGGCCTCGTCAACATGGGCGGCTTTCTGGCACTGAACGACGATTCCTTGGCCACGGAAGCGCGTAATCTTCTGATCCTGACCGAGGGCTTTCCGACGTACGGGGGCTGCGCGGCGCGCGATCTGGCGGCGCTTGCGGTCGGGCTCGAAGAGGCACTGGACGAGTCATACCTCGAATATCGGCAGGCTTCCGTTCGGTACCTGGCGGATGGGTTGAGCCGCCTGGGCATCCCGGTAGTTCAGCCGCCGGGCGGACATGCGGTCTTCATCGATGCGAAACGGTTCCTGCCGCACATTCCGCCGGACCGGTTTCCGGGGCAGGCCCTTGCATGCGAGTTCTATCTGGCCGGGGGGATCCGGTGCTGCGAGATCGGGAGCGTCATGTTCGGGACGTTCGAGAAGGACGGGAGCTTCACACCCGCTCGTCAGGAGCTGGTCCGCCTCGCCCTCCCGCGCCGGGTTTATACCCAAAGCCACGTCGACCGGATCCTGGAGGTTGCTGCCAGGATCGCGCAAAGCGCCGGCTCGCTCGGCGGCGTCGAGATGACGTCTCGTCCCCCCTATCTCCGCCACTTCACGGCGCGGTTCCGGCCTGCCCGAGCCGTGGCTAGCCCCGTCTGAGATGCCCGCTCCCGCTCCCCGTCACGAGCCGCACAAGATCAAGACGGTCCGCCTCGTGTCGTTTCCGACACTGGAGGAACGCAAGCGGAACCTCATGGCTGCCCACTTCAACGTGTTCAACCTGACTCCCTCCCAGATCAACTTCGACATGAGCTCTGACGGTACGAGCGCGATGAGCCAGGAGCAGATCGCGGGGCAGCTGGTCGGAGACGAGGCTTACGCGGGGTCGAGGAATTTCGAGAATCTCTGCCGGGCCGTGCAGGACCGGCTGGGGCACGCCTACGTTTGCCCCACTCACAATTTGCTCGGATGCATCAAACTCGTCGTCGCCACGCTCGTGACCCCTGGCACCGGAGTCGCGAGCAACGCTGTGGGGCTTGCGAATACGTTGACGCCCCGCTCGATCCCGATGGAGATGGTCCGCACCGACGAGGACTCCGTCTTCACGGGGAACGTGGACCCTGACCGATTGGAGGCCGTTCTCGACGCCATGCCGGTCCGGGTTCTCTGGCTCCAAGCATTCGCGGACGGCATGCATCCCGTGAGCATGGAGAACCTCCAGGCAGCACGGGCGGCGGCCGATCGTCATGGTGTCCGACTCGTGCTCGACGGATCCCGCGTGATCGAGAATGCTTGGTACATCCAGCGCCACGAGACGGGCCAGTCCGACCGATCGGTCGCAGACATCGTGAAGGAGATCGTCAAGACGGCTCACGTGTTCGCTCTCGACGGAGCTCAGGACCCGAAGTCCACGACGGGAGGAGTCCTATCCACCGATAACCCTGCGGATCACGAGAGATTCATCAACGAGGTGGTCCTCTACGAAGGGCTGCACACGTACGGCGGCATGTCCGGGCGAACGATGGAGGTTCTGGCTCGCGGGATCGAGGAGATGTGTGACGAGGCCGAAGTCCAGTGGGTGATGCGCGTCACGGAGCAGTTCACGGAAGCCCTGAGGTTGCGCGGTATTCCCCTGGAGCGCGGTTGCGACGGGGCCTATCTCGACGCCGGCAGATTTCTACCGCACTGCTATCAGCACGCGGCCCACGCCCTGGCGAACGCTCTCTATCTCACCTCGGGAGCTCGAGCCGTCGTGCCCGGTCTCGTGGAAAGCCGCTACCTTCCGATCCAGATTCCGCGCCTTGCGATGACCACGTGGCAGCTCGGGCAGGTGGTCGACGCGATCACGAACCTCCATCGGCAGCGGGACTGCGTCGCGGCGCTGGAGCTCCAGTCGAGCGACCGGTGGAACGACCGGCTTCGATTCCGATCCGTCTTTGCCGACCTGGAGCCGTACGACTTCGACTGCTATCCCTTCGTGATCCACACGCTGGAGCGGATCCCTGAGACCTCGCGGGAGCAGCGGGAACATGCGATCCGGGAGGCCGGATACAACACGTTTCTCCTGAGATCGGCCGATGTGTCGATCGATCTTCTCACGGATTCCGGCACGTCCGCCATGAGCACAGACCAGTGGGCGGCCTATGATGCTGCCCGCGCGACGCCGGCGACCAGCGATGCGTACCGGGAGTTCGAGGCCACCTTCCGGGAGGCTTACGGCTACGAGCACATCATTCCGACGCATCAGGGGCGCGCGGCGGAGCACATCCTGAGCCAGATCATGATCCGCCCGGGCCAGTTCGTCCCAGGCAACATGTATTTCACGACCACAAAGGCCCATCAGGAGCTGGCCGGAGGGGTCTTCGTCGACGTCATCGTCGACCAGGCCAACGACCCCGAGAGCGATTTCCCTTGGAAGGGAAATATCGATCTTCGAAAACTCCAAACCTGCGTCGAACAGCACGGCGCGAGACGGATCGCCTACATCTCCTTCGAGCACTGCGTGAACATGGCGGGGGGACAGCCGGCCTCCATGGGCAACATGAAGGAGGTCTATGCGTTCTGCAGCGCGAACGGGATCCCCGTCTTCTATGACGCCACCCGTGCCGTGGAAAATGCGTATTTCATCCAGAAGCGAGATCCGCATTACCGCACGACCCATATTCGCGACATCCTGCGCGAGATGATGCTCTACGGAGATGGCTGCACGGTCTCGGGGAAGAAGGATTTCCTCGTGAACATCGGGGGCCTGTTGGCATTCAAGGACAACGCAGTGTGGAAGCGTGCCGCCGAGGAGCTGCTCCGCGTGTACGAGGGCGGAGTGGCCAATGGCGGGCTCGCGCCGGCGGATCTGGCCGCAATGGCGCGGGGCGCCGAGGAGATGCTCGATGACCGCTACATCCGAACCCGCGTGGAGCAAGCTGGGTTTCTGGCATCGCGGCTCCTGGAGGGGGGTGTTCCGATCGTCATGCCGCCGGGCAGTCACGCGATCTTCATCGATGCACGGCGCTTTCTACCGCACCTGGATCAGGAGGAGTACCCGGCGCAGCGGCTCGCGGCGGAGATCTACGTAGAAACCGGCGTGCGAGTGATGGAGCGGGGCATCGTATCCAAGGGTCGAGACCCCATCACAGGGGAAAACTACCGGCCCTCGCTCGAGCTCGTGCGACTGACCATCCCGCGCCGCGTCTACACCAACGACCACATGCGTGCCATAGCCGAGGGCATCGTCCGCCTCCATCAGAGACGGGAGACGATCCGCGGCCTCCGGTTCGACTACGAACCGGCCCACCTCCGATTCTTTCAAGGCAGGTTCGCGCCGGCGGGCAGCACGGTCCGCGCGACCTAGGGAATGTAGAGGCGCTCCAGGGAACGAGGCATCAGCTGGGCGGCGCGGCCTGCGAGGCGCATTCCCACTGACGTGCAGCGCCTCAAGCAGGCGCCCGCGTCACCTCCATCAGGTAGGAGACGAGCCGGCGGATCTTGCCGCCCCTCATCTCGAAGACGTCGCAGAAGACGGCGTGCAGCAGGCCGCCGTCGCTACGCTTCGCCTGCACTGCTCCCTCGGCCACGACCACGTCGTTCTCCTCGATCACGCGGCTGATGGTGATCGTGGGCTTGCCCTTGAACGCCGGGTTCTCGACCTCGCGATCGAACGCATCCTTGCCCACGAGATGGAACGCGCCTGGCATGTCCCACACGACGTCGTCGGTGAGGCAGGAGAGGATCATGGCGTGATCGGAGCGGCGAAAGCCTTCCATGTAGCGCTCGACGGTGTCCTTGTTGGCGCTCATCTCGAACCTCCTGGGGATTGGGATCTCGAATGTAGCTGAGGCGGTCACTGTATGTACATGGAAATGCGTCACTTTCGCCGCAAGAGTATCGTCCCCTATATCGACCGTTGCGGCGAAGCCGCCCGATCCGCTACATTCGCCCCAGTTAGCACTCTTGCTGTCCCAGTGCCAGAGTCGGCCCGCCCAGGGGGGCGGACGCCGCTGACCCGCAAGGAGGTTTCGGTTCCATGGCCAAGCAGCTGCTGTTCGACGCGGCCGCGCGCGATGCGCTTCAGCGCGGCGTGGACAAGCTCGCCAACACGGTCAAGGTGACGCTCGGCCCGAAGGGGCGGAACGTGGTCCTCGACAAGAAATTCGGCGCGCCCACGATCACCAACGACGGCGTGACCATCGCGAAGGAGATCGACCTAGAAAATCCGTACGAGAACATGGGCGCTCAGATGGTGAAGGAAGTCGCCACCAAGACGCAGGACGTCTCGGGCGACGGCACCACGACGGCGACCGTGCTCACCCAGTCCATCATGCAGCAGGGACTCCGCCACGTGGCGGCGGGCGCGAACCCGATGTTCCTGAAGCGCGGCATCGATCGCGCCGTGCAGACGGTCACGGCCGAGCTCAAGAAGATGTCGAAGCCCATCAAGACGCCCGCCGAGATCGCGCAGGTCGCGACCATCTCCGCGAACAACGATCCCGAAACCGGCAAGCTCATCGCGGACGCGATGGACAAGGTCGGGAAGGACGGCGTCATCACGGTCGAGGAGGCGAAGAGCCTCGACACGTCGCTCGAGGTGGTCGAGGGACTCCAGTTCGACCGCGGTTACCTCTCGCCCTACTTCGTCACCGATCCCGAGCGCATGGAAGCCGTGCTCGAGGACGCGATGATTCTGATCCACGACAAGAAGATCGCCTCGATCAAGGACATCCTGCCCATCCTCGAGAAGGTCGCGCAGACCGCCCGCCCGCTCGTCATCATTGCCGAGGACATGGAAGGCGAGGCGCTCGCGACGCTCGTGGTCAACAAGCTGCGCGGCATTCTCGCGACGTGCGCGGTGAAGGCGCCCGGCTTCGGCGATCGCCGCCGCGCGATGCTCGAGGACATCGCGATCCTCACGGGCGGCCGCCTCATCACCGAGGAGGCCGGCCTCAAGCTCGAGAACGCGGTCCTCGCCGATCTGGGCAGGGCGAAGCGCGTGGTGATCGACAAGGACAACACGACGATCGTCGAGGGCGCGGGCAAGAAGGCCGACATCAAGGGCCGGGTCGATCAGATCCGGAAGGAGATCGAGGACTCGTCGTCGGATTACGACAAGGAGAAGCTCCAGGAGCGCCTCGCGAAGCTCGCGGGCGGCGTGGCGGTCGTGCACGTCGGCGCGGCGACCGAGATCGAGCTCAAGGAGAAGAAGGCGCGCGTCGAGGACGCCCTCGCGGCCACGAAGTCGGCCGTCGAGGAGGGCATCGTCCCGGGCGGCGGTGTGGCGCTGCTCCGAACGCAGGCCGTGCTCCGGAAGCTCGACGCCAAGGGGGATGAGAAGTCGGGCATCGAGATCATCGCGACGGCTCTGGAAGCGCCGCTCCGCATGATCGCGATGAACGCGGGCGCCGAGGGCTCGATCATCGTCGAGAAGGTGAAGTCCCAGGCCGACGGCGCCGGCTACAACGCGGCGACGGGCGTCTTCGAGGATCTGATCGCGGCGGGCATCGTGGATCCGACCAAGGTCACGCGGTCGGCGCTCCAGCACGCGGCCTCGATCGCATCGCTGATGCTCACCACCGAAGCGATCATCACGGACAAGCCCGAGGAAGAGAAGGCGGGCGGTTCGGGCGGGGGCATGGAGTAAGGGCAGTCCGAACCACGGAATACCTGGGGCTATCGGGGCGTAGGCCCGGTAGCCCCTTTAGTTTTTGGCCGTATTGGCCGATGATTCGAGGGACGCGGCGCACGGCGTTCGGACATGGTCCGATCGAGCCATTCGAGCGCGCCGCACGGAGCGACATCGGCGCCGAGAGCGCCCAGACCGGAGACCCTGCTTGAGCTTCGAGACCTTGACCGCAACCGCGACCCCGCAGACGCTCGTTCTCAAGAAGAACGCTTCCATCGCCCCCTACACGACGTTCGGCATCGGTGGTCCGGCCGATTTCCTCGCCGAGGTCTACACCGAAGGCGCGCTCCAGCAGGTCGTGCGCGAGGCGATCGCCACCAACACCCGGTGGCTCCTGATCGGCGGCGGCAGCAATCTCCTGGTCGGGGACACCGGCTTCCGCGGGCTCGTCATCGTGAACAAGATCGAGCATTTGGTCGTGGACGGAACGACGATCGTGGTCGGCGCGGGCGCCGACCTGGGCGAGGTGGTCGAGGCCGCGCGCGAGCGCTCGCTTTCGGGCGTGGAGTTCGCGATCGACATCCCGGGCACGGTCGGCGGAGCGATCCGCGGAAACGCGGGCGCGTTCGGTCGATCGGTGGCGGACGTGCTCACGCGGGTTCGCCTGCTGGAGGACGGGGAGCTGGTCGACCGCAAACCGCCGGAGCTCGGCTTTGCCTACCGCCACAGCCGCCTCAAGGAGAACACGCACATCGTGGTGGAGGCCGAGTTCTCGTTGAAGCCGGGCGACCGCGCTGAGATGGACCGCATCATGGGCCAGCACGCGGCTCAGCGCGCCCGGCGCGAGGAGAAGGGACTACATACCGCGGGCTGCTTCTTCAAGAACCCGGTGCTTCCGGACGGATCGAAGATCTCGGCGGGGCAGCTCCTCGAGGCCGCCGGCGCGAAGGAGATCCGGGACGGCGGCGCCGGCGTGCACGCCTTTCACGCCAACTACATCGTGAACAAAGAAGGCGCCTCGGCGTACGAGGTGCTGCGCGTCGCGGAGGAGATGAAGCGCCGCGTGCAGCAGGCCAACGGGATCACGCTCGAAGAAGAGGTGATGGTGGTCCTGGATCCGGAGACGTCGCCCAAGAAGTAGGGCGGTGCAGGCGCTCAGGACCGTCCATCTCCATGAGCCGACCCAACCCGGAACAGCTCGGCCCTCCGTCGGTCAGCCTCGGTGCGTTCCAGCTCTGGGTCCACGGTCGAGAATTTCCGAAGGCCAAGGATCGGTGGGATGGAAACTGGCTCAACGTAACCGCGCATTGCGGCGGCGACGGGGCCAGCGTCTGGGCCAGCGGCGCCATTCTGGATACCGTCGGCCTACGCCGATTCCGAGACGAGCTGACATGGCTGCAGCAGACGCTGGCGGGGAAGGCAGTCCTGGCGTCGCTGGAGCCCTACGTCGGCGTTCTCGTAAAGGCGGTGGACATTACCGGTCGGTTGCTCATGGAAGTAAACATCACACCCGATCCCACCTGCCAGAGCCACCATTTCGAGTTCGAGGTGGACCCAGGTCTCCTCCCCGCGACGATCGCGCAGCTCGAGTCCCTTCTGGACACCTATCCGGTCAGGGGCATGAAGTAACGACCACCCGAGCGATCAGGGCTGGGGAGGACCGGTCGCTACCGCTCGCGTGGGCACGCTGCACCAATCGCTCCACGAACCCTCGTAGAGGAGAGCGTCCCGGAATCCGGCGAGCTCGAGCGCGAAGAGCGTCTGGCAGGCATTGACCCCACTGCCGCAGTAGCACGCGATGCGCTCGGCGCGTCCGGCGCCGAGCTGCTCGAACGCCTCCCGCAGCTCTTCGGAAGCGAGAAAGCGCGGATCCTCCGCGGATCTCACGTTTGTGGGATAGGGGCGATTCTTCGCGCCGGGAATGTGCCCCGCGACCGGATCGACCGGCTCCCGCCGCCCTTCGTAGCGCTCCGCCATGCGCACGTCGAGCACCAGGGCCCGCGGATCCGCGCGCAGCCGCTCGATGGCCGCCGCGTCCACGACCCTCTTCGCTTGTGGCTCGGGGATGAACGCCGCCGGCGGGTAGGTCTGCACCTGGGTCTCGACCGGGTGGCCGTCGGCCACCCAACGCCTGATGCCTCCATCCAGCAGCGATACCCGCTCGTGCCCGAAATAGCGAAGCAGCCACCACAGACGTGCCGCGATCGAGCCGTCGCCGTAATCGTAGGCAACCACGTGCGTGCGGGGTCCAATACCGGCGCGGGACATCGCGGCGGCGAAGCTCTCGGGAGCGGGCAATGGGTGCCGACCGGGACCGCTTCCGCGCTGCCCGGCCAGGTCCGTGTCGACATCGAGGAAGATCGCGCCAGGAATGTGCCCCTCCCGATAGTCGCGGTACCCCTTGCCCTTCTCCACCAGCGACCAGCGCACATCCGCGACCCGAAGGTCGGGATGGATCAGGTGTCGCGCGAGCCATTCGCCGGAGACCAGGAGCGGGGCATCCATGGGTCACCACCCTCTGAGGGAATGCGGGGTCACGATCAACGCCGTGATCTGAGGCATTCTCATATCCAAACGCTCAACCGCCGAGCCACGGTTTCTTGGGTTCAACTCGCCCCGGGGCGAGTTCGACCCCGCGAGGTCGACACATCGCTCAAGGCAGTTAGCCGGTTTTCAACTCGCCCCGGGGCGAGTTCGACCCCGCGAGGTCGGCACGTCGCTCAAGGCGGTTAGCCGGTTTCAACTCGCCCCGGGGCGAGTTCGACCCCGCGAGGTCGGCACGTCGCTCAAGGC
>DASUFL010000060.1:0-5461 GCA_036274595.1 Candidatus Eiseniibacteriota bacterium
TTCGCGAGGCACGCCCCCGCGAAGTCCGCCCGCCCGAAGGCGGCCCGCTCGAGGCGCGCGCCCCGGAACGACGCTCCGCGCAGCCGCGCGCCGCGGAAGGAGGCGCGCTGCGCGTCGGCGCGATCGAGGATCGCCGCGTCGAGGTCGGCGCCCGCGAGGTTGGCGCCCTTGAGCACGGCGTCGGGAAGCTCGACCGCGCGCCAGCGCGCGCCGGGGAGATGCGCGCCGTCGAGGCGCGGCACGCCCTTGGGCTTCCACAAGGGGTCGAGCAGGAGGAGGAGGCTTGCGACCATCGGCTGCCGCTCGTCGGCGGGGCCCTCGCAGACCTTCGCGAGCACGTCACGCGCCTCAGCCGCGCCGGCGAGCAGCTTCGCGGCCGCGCGCAGGACCTCAGGCTCCTGCCGGACTCCGAGCGCGAGCCACGCGTTCTCCGGGCCGCGGATCTCGAGCGCGATCTCGTACGCGCGGCGCACGGTACGGATGGCGCGGTGCCGGTGGATCGGATCATCCTTCCGCGCCCGCGTCGCGATCTCCGCGAGCGCGTCGGCGACGCCGCCGGCGCCCGCGGCCATCCGTTCGAGCACGGCGCGCCAGAGCTCCGCGGTGCCGTCGAGCATCGCGACGTCCGGGTCCGAGAAGAGCCGCGGCATGACCGCGCCGCACCCGTCGCGATGAAGCGCCATCATGTACTCGAGCGCCTCGTCCCTGCCCCACGGCGCGAGCACGAGCGTGGCGAGGTGCCGCATCGGGTGGATCCGGCCCCGCGCGTAGACGGCGAGCCCTCGGCCCGCCGCGTCCGAGACCTGCCGGACGTCCGCGTCGTCGTCCAAGACCGCGACCGCCCTACCGAGCGCCGCGGCGAGGTGGGCGAGCGCGGTGGTCCGGCCCGATCCGGCGGGGCCCAGGACCGCGATGGCGCCCTTCTGCCCGAGGTAGGGGCGCACCAGATCCTCGAGGGCGAGGGGATCGCCCGTGGTGGGGGAGAGCGCGCGCGGCACGACGGCCGCCCGCCGCGGCCGGAGCATCCCGTCATCTTACGGCGAAGCGGGGGGGGCGTGGGGGACCCCCCTTCGCCCCCGGAGCCCCCTCCCTTCCCCCCGGATTGTGCTATCTAGTGTTGCCATGCGGAGTGCGGTCACCGTGCTTCTCCTTCTCGCCCTGCCTCTGGTGGCGCAGGAGGACCGGCGCGTGGCCGACCTGCTCAAGAAGGCCAACGAGGAGTACGAGGCCGGGAAGGCGACGTGGGACAAGTTCGTCTTCGCCGCGGACGACGTCACCGACCAGGAGCTCGCGGACCTGTGCGCGCACTACGACAAGGCGATCGAGCTGGCCCAGAAGGTCTCGGAGTCGGGCGACTCGGGCGAGGCGGACACGATCGTGCTGCGGCTCGCGCGGCGCACGGCGAAGCTGCGCGCGACGGCGTGCGCGCGCGAGATGCGCAAGGCCGCGGAGGCGGCGAAGCTCAAGAAGGCCGCGGAGCCGCAGGCGCCGGAGCCCGTTCCGGAACAGAAGCCCGCGCCGCCGCCCGAGCCGGAGCCCGCGCGCGAGCCGGAGCCGCAGGCCGAGGCGGCGCCCGCGCCGGCCGCGGGGGAGCCCGACGTGCTCCCGCTGCCCGAGATCAGCGAGACGAAGGAGCAGCGATCGCGCGGGATCCAGAGCGCGCGCGACTTCCTGATGAACACCTACTTCGCGAACCGGAAGCGCGACGCGCTGATCGACGTGTGCGTGCACTGCAAGGGCCGCGGGTTCGTCTACCTGCCGTACCGGGATCCGAAGACGCAGAAGCCTGCGAAGCAGGAGTGCGGCGGCTGCGGTGCGACGGGGTATCTCTTCAACGAGCCGGTGGCGCGGAAGGGGTTCTGGCTCTGCTGGTCGCCGCTTTTCCGCCGCGACGAGGGCGAGCGCGCGCGGTTCCAGCAGGACATGGCGACGTGGAAGCAGGACCCGAAGAGGATCCCGGAGTTCCTGAAGTCGGTCAGCATCAAGGAGGTGGACTACCACGGCCTCTGGGCGGTCGTGGAGTGGGAGGAGAGGGGGGCGACGGGGGACGGGGAGAAGTTCACGCGCGGGGTCAAGCGGAAGCTCTTCCGCGCGGGCCGTCAGTGGTTCTTCTACGACCACGACCGCGACAAGGAGATGTTCTCGGAGAAGCCGGACGGGGACTGAGGCGGTCCGGGAGGCAGAGGGGGTCCGGGGGCCGGGGCCGATCAGGCCGGCGTCTCGAGGAGCGGGAGCAGGCGCGAGTCCTCGAGCGCCGCGGTGCGGTGGCCGATGCCTTTCATGTAGTCCCTGTCGGAGGCGAAGGCGAGGAACGCGGCGGCGCCCTTCTGGCGGACGAGGAGCACGGCGTCCCAGCGCTCGTCGGCCGGGCCGATGAGGAACCGGTCGCCGCGACCGTAGAAGAGCACCTCGCCGCCGGACTTCTCGAGGAACGGCAGCGTGTGCTCCATGTAGAGGCGGTACGCGGCCTCGCCGGTGATCGGCCTCGCGGGCGCGAGACCGGGCGTCGCGGAGTAGTCGGCCGTGGCGCGGAAGCGGAGGAGGTTGAGCATGACCACGGGCCCCGCGATGCCGCGCGAGAAGAACGCTCGCCCGTTCTCCTCGGTCACGTCGAGATAGGTGTTGCCGCTCATCCGCACCCCAGTCGCGCGCATGCGCCCAGAGCATCGCCGATCACCACCGGAGTTCAAGAGCGTGGTGGCAAACGCCTCTTGCAAACATGACGCCCGGCGCTCGTCGGCTGCGGCGGCTGCCCACCCATCGCAGATCGCCACGCCTTTGCAGAGGAGCATCCGCTCGCCCGCGTTGGTTTCGACGCGAACAGCCGCACGGTCGTCCTGCTCCCCGACCTGGGTGACGCCGAGGATCACCGGCCGACCTGCGAATGGCCCCTCGGCGACAAGGTACCGCAGCACATCCCGGAAGACGATCGTTCGCGGGGCGAACTGGTTGTTGTCCCAGTCGACCGGATACATCACCTCGAACGCAAGCTCCTTGGACTCAGCGTTCTCGACCACTCGGTTGATTGTCGAGTCGTGAAACCAGAGCTTGTCCAACCCGAGGTCCACGTCCATGTCGTCTGACGTCTTGCCGCGAGCGGCGTCTCCCATGCTACTGCCTCCGCCCCTCGCGTCCGCGCCGCTCGTCGGCTGCAGAGCGCTCCTCAACCAACGGCAGCACAAGCGGCGGCGCGCCTGGCTGGTCGCCCGTCGCGCCTCTGGAGCCATGGTAGAACACGGTGCGTCATGCGGCGGCTCCTACTGGCGCTCACGCTCGCGGCCTCTCTCGTGGGTGCCCAGGACGGGTCCTTCGTCGGACCGCCCCCGCCGGAGCAGTGTGTCTCCAAGGGCGGCCACATCCGCTGGACTGGAGTCCTCGGCGATCGTCGGCTGAAGCACCCCAACGATGTCTACGCCCTAGCCGTGACAGAGCGGGCGGTCGTGGTGGGCGGAGCCTTCGAGGCGATCACGATCTGGGACCTTGAGAGCGGCAAGGAGATCCGAACGCTCGAGGGTCATGCCAATGGAACGGCCGCCTTGGCCGTGTCGCGGGACGGCAATCGACTCTACTCGCTCGGCATGGACCAGATCGTGAAGGTCTGGGACCCTGGGTCAGGAAAGCCTCTCCGCACGCTTGTGGGCACGGAGCGGAAGCAGTCCGTATTCGAATGGCGGCCTGGAGGCGCGATGGTGCTGGCTCCGGATGAGTCCTACCTCGTAACCGGTAGCCAGGAACGCGCGGTTCGCCTCTGCGACGTTGCGACGGGGAAGGTCCGGCACCTGGGGGGCCGCGAGGCGGATGTCGAGAGCCTGGCCGTAGACCGGGAGGGCCGATGGATCGCATATGCGGACGGCGACGGTTTGTCTGTTCGGATCTTGGACCGGCTCTCCGGCGATCTCGTCCGCACGCTTACGCCTGCGACGTCCGCGGCCTTGGGGCGCTTCGAACGGGGCATTCGAAGCGTCGCGTTCAGCCCGGATGGCAGATGGCTCGTGTCGGGGCGTGTCGATGGGACGCTCCACGTGTGGGATGTTCGATCCGGTGAGGAGCTGCGTGCGCTCACGGGCCACGAGAGCGTCGTGGGAGCCGTGGCGTTCAATGGCGACGGGACCCGGATGGTCTCGGCGGATTGGGACGGAGTTCTGCGTGTGTGGGACACCGAGCGATGGGAGTCGATCCGCACAGCGAGAGCCGGGAACTGGATCAGGGCCGTCGCGGTCTCACCGGACGGGAGCCGCTTCGCGTCGGGAGGACTTGCCGGTGTCGTCCGTGTGTGGAACTGGGAGGGTGATCTCCTGTGTCCGACCGGCAAGGGGCATATCGCTCCGATCACGTCGCTTGCGGTGTCGGCCGACGGCAAGGTGATCTACTCGGCGAGCCGAGACGAGACGATCGCGATCTGGGACACGGGCAGCGGAAACCGCACCGCGGTTGTCGACGTCGCGCCGTACAAGATCGGCCACATCGAATGCACCGCGCTGTCCGCCGACGGCCGCCTGTTGGCTACCGGGGCGTCTGAAATGGGAGCTGTTGGACTTTGGGAGACCGAGGGGCGAACGCTGCGCCACCAGCTGCGGTCGGTGGGAGCAGGGGACCTTACGAAGATCCAAGGTGTGGCCTTCAGTCCCGACGGGAAGAACCTGTACGGAGCGGCCGGTAGCCGCGAGGGGCTGTCCATCACGATATGGGATGCTGCCGCAGGCACGGTGGCTGGCCGTCACCGATGCGAAACCGATAGCGATGTGGAATCGCTGGCTACGACGTGCGGCGGCCGGCGACTCGTGGCGTTGAGGCCACGCGCGGGGATCCTGTCCTGGGACGTGGCGACGGGGAAGGAGCGCCGGATCGACACGAGCGACGGAAGAGCGCTCAAAGCGCGCTCGCTTGCTGTCGCGCCGGGCGGACAGTGGTTCGTTACCGGCGGCCAAGACGGAAGGCTCATCATCTGGGACGCCGAGACGCTGAAGGAGGCGCGTGCCCTGCCCGCGCACGACAAAGCCGTCGCAGCTGTCACGATCAGTCCCGATGGAAGGCTCGTCAGCTCGGTATGCGACGACGACTGGATGTGTCTGTGGGATGTCGCGACGGGTGGGGAAGTCGACCGGATTCGGGTGGACGGCCTTCCGACCTGCGCAGTGATGTCTGATTCGCGCATCTGGTTGGGCTGCCGGGACTCGACCATACGCGCCTACGAGTACAAACCGTAGCCGCAGCCGGGGCGGGCAGATCGACGATCGGCTCCCAGCGTCGGGGCCGCGCATCTGTGTTGAGGACCGCCAGTCGGCGGGTCATGCGCACTTGATGCGCACCCAGACTCGTTCCTCAGGGCGCTCGGCGATTCTCGAGCCCGCTCAACCAAGCCGTTCTCGCGGGGTTGAACCTGGCGGCAGCGCATAGGAATCGAACCTACCTACCGGGCTTGCGCCCGGCACATCGGATTTGAAGGGCGTTTCGAGGCGTC
>DASUFL010000061.1:0-10357 GCA_036274595.1 Candidatus Eiseniibacteriota bacterium
CGAACCATCGCTGAAGGCATCGATCTCGCCCGCTCCTACGAGATCCCCTACGAGCTCGCACGTGCTCTCCAGTGGTACGGCGAGGCTCGTCTCCAGAGCGCCACCCCCGACGACCAAACTCAGGCCCGCCGCCACCTCTGGGAAGCTCGCAGCATCTACGAGCGCCTCGGCCTGACCCATGCGGCCCGCCACGTCGACAAGCTCCTGGGCTTCGAATCACAGCCGGAGCCATCCACCTCCGAACCCGGGATCGAAGCCCTCCAAGGCCTCACAAACCTCGACGGCGGCGCACTCCGCTTCGGCATCGTGACCTGCAACCCCGAGGTCAGCGAAGCGGTCGCCACCATCCAAAGCATCGCGCCGAGCCGGATCCCGGTCCTCATCACGGGACAGAGCGGCGTCGGCAAGGAAGTCCTAGCGAAGGCGCTCCACCTCATGAGCGACCGGCGTAAAGGACCCTTCGTTCCGGTCAACTGCGGCGCGGTGAGCCAGACCCTCATCGACAGCGAGTTCTTCGGGCACGAGCGGGGCGCGTTCACCGGCGCCGTGTCGGCGCGCGAGGGCCTCATCGCGTCGGCCCACCAGGGCACCTTGTTCCTCGATGAAATCGGCGAGCTCTCGCCGGCCGCGCAGGCGACGCTCCTTCGCGTCCTCGAGACGGGCGAGCTCCGGCCGGTGGGCCGGGACGATCTTCGCAAGATCGATGTGCGCCTCGTGGCTGCGACCAACGCCTCCCTCGAGGACCTCGTCGAGCGGGGCGTATTCCGCCGCGACCTCTACTACCGGCTGAACGGCGTGTCGGTCACCCTGCCTCCGCTCCAGGAGCGCGAGGAAGATATTCGCGCACTCTTCCGTCACTTTTGGGCACAAGCGGTGGCCATGTCCAGGAAGAAGCTCGTCCTCTCCGACGACGTCGAAGCGATGCTCTGTGCCTATTCCTGGCCGGGGAATGTTCGCGAGCTGAAGAACGAAGTCGCGCGGGTCGTGGCGATGGCGGACAGCGGAACCGTGGTGAATCGCGAGGCGTTTCTGCCGAAGCAGCGCGCCCGGACGGCCGAGTCGCTCCGACGCACCAGGGATCAGCTCACGCGGACGTCGGCCGAACGCGAGGAAATCCTCCGGGCTCTCCGCGCCCATGGAGGCAACAAGGCGGAAGCGGCCCGAAGTCTCGGGGGGATGAAACGGACCACGCTCCTGTATAAGATCGAGCGTCTTGGAATCCGACCCGAGGAATACCTGGTCAACGAGTAGTCCCGCCGAGCGGCACCCCTGGCGGCGGAACCTGCTGGCGCTCGCTGTCGCCACGCAGGGGGTCATCAACCTTCTCTCCGCGTTCCTCTCGCACCCGCCGGACCGTCTCGTCGCCCTCCGCCGCCTCGTCCCGACCGCGGTCATCGACACGAGCCGGACCTTCACCATGCTGTCGGGGCTCCTCCTGCTCGTGACCGCGTTGGGGCTACGGAACGGGAAGCGGCGCGCCTTCGTTCTCGCGCTCTTCCTCTGCGCCGTGTCGGTGCCCGTGAACCTCCTCAAAGCCATCGACCTCGAGGAGGCGATCGCGGCATCCACGCTCATGTTCCTGCTCGCGATCAGCGGCGACTCGTTCCGCGTGAAGAGCCGCGAGCTGTCGCTCGCGGACATCCGGTGGAGCGGATTCCTCACGGCTCTGGCATTCGCCGGGTACGCGGTGGGCGGGTGCTGGGTGCTCCATCACATCGTGGGCGGGGACGCGTCCTTTGCAGGCGCGATCAAGGAGGCGCTCCACACGCTCACGGGCCTCGGCTCGTCGTCGCTCCCCCCGCTCCGGGAGATGACCCATCGGGACCACCGCGTGACCGTCTGGTTCCTCGACTCGCTCCACGTGACCGCGGCCACGATCATCGTCGCGTTCGCGCTCTCGGCGCTCCGGCCCGTCGTGCATCAGAGCCGCCACCGCCAGGACCGCGACCGCGTCGGGGCGCTTATCCGCCAGTACGGCGACTCCTCCGTCAGTGAGTTCGCGCTCGCCCCGGACTCCGACTACTTCTTCAGCTCGAACGGGCGCGCGGTCATCGCCTACCGCTTCGAGTCGAACGCGCTCCTCGCGATCGGTGACCCCATCGGGCCGGAGGAGGAGATCCCGGAGCTTCTGCGCGGCTTCGCGCGCTTCTGCCGGGAGCACGACTGGGCGTTCGCCTTCTTCCAGTCGCGCCCCGAGCGCCTTCCGCTCTACGAGGCGCTTGGATGGCGCTCGATCCACATCGGCGAGGATCCGGTGCTCCATCCGAGCCGGTTCACGCTCGAGGGGTCGGCGATGGGAGAGGTGCGGCGCGCCGTCAAGAAGATGGAGGAGGCGGGATGGGAGTGCCGGCACTACCTCCCCGGCGTCAATCCGCTCGACGCCGCGCACGACACGGACGGAATCCTCGAGCAGCTCCGCGCGATCTCCACGGAGTGGCTCCGCTCGCGCGTGGGATCGGAGAAGGGCTTTTGCATGGGACGCTTCGACCCCGAGCATCTCGCGCGCTCGTGGGTGAGCGTGGCGTGGCATCCCGGTGAGCGTCGCGCGGCCGCGTTCCTCACGTGGAACGAAGTCCCCGCGCGCGACGGCTGGGCGCTCGACCTCATGCGCCGCCGGCGCGAGGCGCCGAACGGAGCGATGGAGTTCCTGATCGCGAAGTCGGTGGAGGCGGCGCGCGATCGCGGCGACGAGATGCTCTCGCTGTCGCTCTCGGCGCTCGCGAAGGTCGATCCCGACCAGGGCACGTCCGCCCCGCCGGCCGCGGAGGGGGCGGACCGCCTGCGGGTCTTCCTGCTCGACCATCTCTCCCGGTTCTACGACTTCCAGGGGCTCTTCCACTGGAAGAAGAAGTTCGCCCCGGACTTCGAGGACCGCTATCTCGTGTACGGCGAGCCGCTTTCGCTCCCCCGGGTGGTCCTGGCGCTGGCCCGGGCCCAGAGCCCGGGCGGGCTCTTGAGCTACCTCCGGGGGCCGGGCGTTCCGGCTGCCCTTCCCTCCTGAACCAGGAGTACTATGCTCCGGAAACTCAGGAACCGACCCGTAGAGCGGGTGTATCCCGGAGGGAACACGGGGCCGGGTCGGCTCCAACGCAAGAGGGAGGGTGTGGCATTGAAGCCGTTGCGGCTCTTGGTTCTAGGAATGGCGATCGGAGTCCTCGCCATCCTGGCCCGTCCGCTGCCGGCGAGCGCCGCAATGAATCCTCCTCGAGACACCGCTCGCCAGCTTCGCCCGGTTACCGCATATCCTGGCATGGCCGCGAGCCGCTCCACGTACCCACATCCTCAGCCCGCGCGCCGACCCGGACCCCAACACCCTTCTCGCGCGGCCCGGACGAGCTCACACCCGCGTCTCGCCAAGCGCTCCAGAGTGAATGATCACGCGGCCACCTTGGGCCTCATGCCTTCGGCTCCCGCCCTCGCCGCCGCCTGGCGGATCGGTTTCTTCCGTTCGTTGTCGTTCAAGCATCGGGATGGTTCGGTGATTTCGGGGCGCGGTCCCCCGCGCGCGGGCCCATCGTCGTTTTCCGCGATCCCAGAAGGCAGCTCGGATCGCAGCATGCGGCCCAGCCCCGCTCCGAACCCGGCCATCCCATCCGCTTCGCTGTTCGCCTCCGTTCGTTCCACAACTCCATCCAGCTCCAGTTCCCGTAACCCCATTTGCTTTGCCCCGAGGGCGGCTACGCCCTCTCGCGCCGCCGGTTTGGAGGGCTCTCCGGCGCGGCTCATGTCCCCCTCCATAGGAGAAAAGTCATGACCCGTACCCATGTGTTCGCCTCCGTCGCCTTCGGCATGCTGCTGCCGGTGGCTGCCTTCGCCGGGACCGGCACCACCACCACGGCGAGCACGGCGCACCACACGTCGTCGGCCCATCACAGCTCGAAGGCCGCCTCGCACAAGGTCGATCTCAATATGGCGTCGAAGGAAGATCTCATGAAGCTGCCGGGCGTGGACGACGCCACCGCGGACAAGATCATCGCGGGCCGTCCGTACACCTCGAAGAGCGAGCTCGTGAAGAAGAACGTCCTCACGCAGGAAGAGATGAAGAAGATCGACGCGCACGTGATGGCGAAGGCGCCGGCCAAGGAGGCCGCCGCCAAGAAGTAGCTGGTTGAAGCGTGGGGCGGCGGGAGGCGCCGCCGCCCCGAAGCGAACCGGTGGCCGGGCGGCGTGGCTCGTGCTACTTTCCACGGTCTCAGTGAGACACCCCCTGATCTCCTAGAACGTGGAGGACACGATGTCCAAGCTCTCCGCCGCTCCGGTCCACCGGGTCGCCATCGCACTCCTCGCCCTCTGCCTCGCCTCACCCGCGATCGCATCCGACAAGTCGTCCAAGAAGACCCCGAAGACACCTGCGGCATCCTCGGCCACCGCCGCGGACAGGGCGTCGGCCGACGCCGCGAAGGCTCAGCAGGACGCGATGATGGCCGAGATGGCCAAGTACGCCACGCCTGGCCCGATGCACACCGACTTCATGAAGCCGCTCGTGGGGAAATGGAAGACCGTGCAGACGACCTACATGGGCCCCCAGCCGACGGTGAGCGAGGGAACGTGCACGCGGACCATGGTGATGGGCGACCGCTTCCTCGAGAGCCAGTACACGGGCAGCTTCCAGGGCACGCCGTTCGAGGGCCTGGAGCTTCTCGGCTTCGACATGCGGAAGAACACCTTCTCGAGCGTCTGGCTGGACAACATGGGAACCTCCATGGCCTTCAGCTCGGCCAGCTCGTACGATCCGGCGACGAAGACCCTCACGATTCAGTCGGCGTTCGACGATCCGGTGTCGGGCCGGCCGGTGCCGTACAAGATGGTCACCCACATCGTCGATGCCAATAACGCCGTCTTCACGATGGTCGGGAACCACGAAGGCAAGGAAGTCACGGAGATGGAGATCAAGTACACGCGCATGCAGTAGGCGCGTCGGGCCGCGCTTTGAGGCGCGGTCAGTAGATCGGCAGGAAGACCTGGCCCCCGGCGTTCAAAGTCTCGGGCTTGGAAAATCCAGGAATCGACTCGAGGCCGTCGGCAGCGCGGGTCCACCGCGCTTCGCCGTCGGCCTCGTTTCGCGACCGGGCGATAGGCGAGAGATAGATCGCGTCCGCGGGATGATCCGCGGCCACGCGGTCCCGCTGCCGCCAGAGCGGGAGGAGGAGCGCGGGGCGGTCCAGGTGCCACGACACCCAGTCGGGCACGTCGGTCCAGATGACGCCGCCGCGCGCGGGGCCGAGCGCGTCGCGAAGCTGCGCGGCGGTGGAGGGCGGAAGAGGCGGGAAGCGACGCTCGGCGTCCCGCGCCGTGATCCCCACGAGGATCGCGCGCTCGAGGACGAGCAGCGCGATCAGCACGGCCTGGCGGTTCCGGCCGCAGATGCGATCGAGCGTCGGTGCGGCCGCCATGCCGAGTGCGACGGCAATGAGCGGAATCGCCGGCACGAGAAAGCGCGGACTCCGCTCCAGGCAGGAGAACGCCGCGATCTGGACCAAGGCCGCGACGAGGATCCACGCGGCGGGCCGGAAAACAGTCCATCGGCCTTTGGGATCGCGCAGGAGTAGTCCCGCGATCGCGAGCCCCAGCGCGAACGGTCCGAGTCCCCAGAGAAGGTCGATGCCGTATCCCACCGCATCCTTCGCGAATCGCCACGCAAAGGTGAGTGGATGCGCAGCGATGTACGCGGCCACGCCGGGCGTGGGCTCGAGGTACGTCCGCGTCGAGGAGTAGCCGGGATACTCCGGGGTGTAGAGGAGCATCGGATTGCCGCGGATGGGCGAGGCGACTCCGGTCTCGGCGCGAAGATGCCCGATCCACGGCAAGGCGAGCATAGCGAAGACGAGCGCGAACGCGAACGCGCGATCCCATCGTCTGCCGCGCGCGGCGCACGCGAACCAGAGCGGGAGCATCACGATCGTTTCCCCGCGCAGATACCATGCTGTCGCGGCCAAGAGCCCCGCAACGGCGGCGGACGACGGGCGCGCGTACCGAAGCAGAAGCAGCCAGATCGCCGCACCGAGGGCTGCCGTGGGAACCTGGCTCAGTCCCGCGCTGAAGGGATCGAGCAGAATGGGCGACGCGATCGCGAACGCTGCCGCCAGCACCCCGGCACGCGGCGAATGGAGATGCGACGCGAGGAGGAAGACGAGTCCGACGAGCGCGGCGTGGGCGAGCACGGCCACGATGAAGAACCCGAGTGGAAGCGGCAGGCCGACGGTGAGGAACCCGGCGCCAATGGCGGCGTACAAGGGCATCCGCCACCGCACCGGAAACGGAGCCGGCTCCGTGCCCAGATGCGTGGGATACGTGTAGAGCGACGTGAAGCCCTGGCCGCGCGCGAGCTGCCGCGCTTCCTGCGCGTAATCCCAGACATCGCTCGACGGCGGAATGCGCGAGTACGTGACGCACGCGAAGAGCGTCGCGAGCGCGAGCGCGAGGAGGCCCCACAAGACGGCGTCGCGCCAGGGAAGCGTCTTGGAAGTGCCCTGCGCGTGCGCCATGGCGGGAGTGTAGCGCACGGAAAAAAAATGCCCCGCCGGGTTCCAACGGCGGGGCAAAGGTCTGCGGTCTTGCGTTCCGCAGATTCCGTGAGGTCCGCGGGTCTGTGGGGGGTCCGCGGATCGGTTCCTCGTGAGAGTTTCGATCCAGCCGGCGCTCATTGCTAGGAGGCAACCAAGAGCTAACCGGCTGAATCGTAGGCGGTTAACCCACCACTCTCATCTATTTAGATCACCGGCCCGGGGCTGAGGTTCCCTTTGGAGGGCCTTTTTTTGAGCCTCTGTAAGTGGCCCCACAGAGCGGGGATAAGGCTGGCCAGGAGGCCTGGGTAGATGGCCTCGACTCCCAAGGGATATCCGGGGGTCCACGCGAAAGAGCGCGACAAAAGCCAGAGAAGCGCCACTCCCCCACCCGACAGCATGGATGCCACCGCGGCACGCGGAGGAAGCCGGAAGCGATCGCTGTACGACGCGAGGAGCGGGATGAGGAGTGCGGGCACGCCCACCGATCCCACGTCGTGCCACAGGTCCACGGCGGAGCGCACGAAGAGCGCGAGCAGGATCGACACGATCGCGGTCACCACGAATCCCACCTGCACGTAACGATTCACGTGCGATTCGTCCTTGTCTCCGCGCCACCGCCAGATGAGATCGCGGCCGAAGTTCACGCCGCCGATGAAGGTGTACCCGTCGACCGTGGACATCACCGTCGCGAGAAGGCCCAGGTAGAAGAGTCCGCGCACCACGGGAGGCAGGATGTCGACCGCGAGCGCGGGATAGGCGGCGACCGGATCGGCAAGATTCGGAAGGAGCGCCCGCGCGTAGAGGCCGGTCGCCGTGGTGAGGAAATCGAACAGCATCCAGAACCCGATCGAGATCAGCACTCCGCGCCGCGCAACTTTCTCGTCCGCGGCGGCGAAGGCGCGCTGGTAGAACGTCGGCTCGACCAGCGTCTGCAGCGCGATCAGATACCAGACGAAGATGTACTGGGGCGGGTTCCCGCCGTGCCACACGAAGTGGGTGGCGGGCAGGTGAGCTTTGAGAAAGGAGAGCCCTCCATACCGCACGACGAGAAGCGGCAGCGCGATGAGAAAGCCCAGGTACATGAGCACGAACTGCACGGCGTCCGCCCGGACCACCGACCGGAGCCCCCCGCGGATGGAGTACCCCATCGACAGGAGTGCGCCGGCGACGATGGCCCACGTCAGCGGCACGCCGAAGATCAGCTGGAGCAAGACGCCGAGCATGAGCACGTACGGGGCGGGGCTCGAGAGGATCTGGATGACCACCGCTCCGACGAGCGCGGCCGGCTTGCCATAGGCGGATGCGAGCTGGTCGGGCACGGTGTAATAGCGGCTGCGACGCGCGAGGCGCGCGACGAGCAGCGCGAAGAGCGCCGCCCCCAGGTAGTATGGGAGTCCGAACACGAGCCAGTTCGAGATCCCGTACCGGTAGGTGAATTCCCCCACGCCGAGAATGCCGCCGTACCAGGTCGTGACGAGGGTCGCGACGAAGGACGGGAGCGCGAGCCTCCGTCCCATGACGAGATATTCGGCCGTGTCCTTCTTCGCGATGCCGAAGAAGCGGAACCCGATCGCGATGAGAAAGGCGAAGTAGACCCCGATCAGCGCGAGATCGATCGCCCCCAGCGTCTTCACGGCGTTAGAAATCGGCCCGCAAGCCCACGAACACGTTCCGCTGCGCCGCGGGATAGAAGTACGGAACGCCTGCGAAAGTGTACCCCGCGGTCTCGTACTTGAGGCCGGTGAGGTTCATGCCGCGAACCTCGAGCGAGAGCCCGTTGGCCTCGAACGGCCGGAATCCGGCGAGGCGGACGAGGTCGAACGTGAGCGCCCCGTTCAGGACCGCATGCTCCTCGACGAAGAGATGCGCGTACCCGGACGCGTCCCGGAGCGCGGGGTTCTTGCGATTGTCCTCGGTGTTGTCGAGATACTGGCGCCCGGACTCGACCATCGTGAGGGCGGCGCCCACGCCGCCACGTCGGTAGCCCACGGTCACGTTCGCGAGCCGGTTCGGGAATCCCGCGATGGTGTTCCCGCTGTAGTCATTGGCCGGCAGGGAGTTGTCGAAGACGTACTCGATGTAGTGGTCGAACTGGTTGTGGCTCAGTGTGAGGTTGCCGGACAGCTCGAAGCCGGTCCTGTGGCGCGCGCTCCACTCCAGCTCCACGCCGCGATGCGTGGACTGGGCCGCGTTCCCGGTGATCGGCACGCCGAACGCGTCGATCTGCCCCAGCGGCACGATCTCGTCCCGGAAGTCCATCCAGAAGCCGTTCAGGCGCACACGGGCCGGCCCCTTGTGGAATCCGATCCCCGCCTCGTAGTCGTTCAGCTTCTCGGGATGGATGAGCGGATCCTCGTAGACGTGGTTCGCGGGATCGAGCGTTCCGAAGAGCGGCACGCTCGTCGGGTCGTCCGGCCGGTAGATCTCGCCCAGAATGGGCTCGACCTGGGCGTGTGCGTAGGAAGCAAAGAGGTCCATATGGTCCGAGGCGTTCCAGTTGAGCCCGAGGCGCGGGTTGAGCGCGGTGTAGTGGAGGTTGAAGTCGTAGCCGTTGTAGCGGTCCTTCCCGATCGCGTATCGCGTGCGCCGTAGCTGAAGGCTTGCCGTGGCGCGCAGATCCTTCGCCAGGTCATACGCCTCCTGCACAAAGCCCGACATCACGTTCACGCGGCCGGTGTAGTCGTAGAAGACGAAGTTGGGCTCGGTGCCCGGGGGCGGCGCGGCCGCCCAGGTCATCTCGCCCCAGTGGCGCCCCGTGTGCTCGCGCCACTCGCCTCCGACTGTCAGCTCGCCGCGCGTGTGCTTGAGGCGCGCCTGGGGCACCCAGCCGTAGTGCTTGTTGCGCACCCAGAGCCGCTGCGTCATGTCCGACGCGACGACGGTGTACGGGCCTGTGCCTGACGTGTCGGCGTAATAGCTCGCGGGATAGAGCGTGTTGGACGTCAGGGTGAAATCTGGGAGATGCCGGTCCGCTAAGGATTGCGGACCGTACGGGAAGTCGTCGTAGTACCCCTTCCCCGGGAAATAGAAGATCGACGACGTGAGGGCCGCGCTCTGGGATAGCTTCACGTCCTGGATCAGCTCGAAGTGCGGCTCGTAGAAGTTGTCGGTCTCGTTCCGCCAGGTGAGCGGGTTGAACCGGCGATCCTGGTCGGCGTCGCCCGTGATGCGCCCGTCGAGGTAGGGGCGATCCACGGCGTAATAGGCGAGATGGAGCCGCTCCGGGCCGCCATAGAGGTTGAGTCGCGTCGCGATCCACGAATTGAGCCGCGCGACCGAAAACGCGTAGGACCAGAGGTCGGACCAGGACTGCTCCCGGTAGCCCATGCTCTTGATGCGCGAATAGCGCCCGGTCACGACGTACGTGTTGTCGAGGAGCCCCGACTCCATCTGGGCGGAGAAGCGCTGCGTGTCGTAGCTCCCCATCCCCACCTCGAGCCCGATCCGCCGCTCCCGCGGCGCGTTGAGCGTGCTCAGCTCGACGGCGCCGCCCACGGCGCTCGCGCCGTAGAGCGCGCTCCCCACACCACGCTGCACCTGAACGGACTGCGCGCTTGCGATGAGATCGGGATGATCGACCCAGTAGACCTCGTGCGATTCCGGATCGTTGAGCGGGATGCCGTTGATGGTCACCGCGACGCGCCGCTGGGAGAAGCCGCGGATCTTCACGTACGAGTATCCGATCCCGTTTCCGGCGTCGGAGTAGGCGTAGGTGCCTGGCGTCTCCGCGAGGAGCATCGGCACGTCCTGGGCCCAGTACTTGTCGCGGATCTCCTTCCGGTCGAGCTCGGTGAAGGCGACCGGTGTTTCGCGCTCCGCCGCGCGTGCGGTGGTCACCTCGATCTCGGGAC
>DASUFL010000062.1:0-18404 GCA_036274595.1 Candidatus Eiseniibacteriota bacterium
TGCCCCACGACGTCGAACGGGCTGAACGTGTTCTCCCCCTCGTTGCACCGGAGCCAGGCGTCCGGCAGCCCACGCAGCATGGCATCGATCGCGCGGGGGGTGCGCTCGAGAATGGGAATTGCCTCCTCGAGGGAGAAGGCGCGTTGGGACGTCTCGGGCATCGATCGATCCTCTCATCGGTGGGTCCGGCGGTCCCGCACAGGACGCGGTCCGGCTTGTCGGTGCCTGGGCGGGACTCTAAACTCTGGGGTCCGGACTTGGAATCCTACTCCATAGGAGGTTTTCATGGGTAAGCCCGTCGTGCACTGGGAATTCTGGACCGAGAACCCTGAGAAGGTGTCCGATTTCTATGCCAAGGTCTTCGACTGGAAGATCCAGCACTACCCGGAGCTGAACTACCGCATCGCGGATACGCAGGCCGGCGGCGCTGGCATCAACGGCGGGATCTTCACGCCGGATCGAAGCGGCCCGTGGCCGGGGAACATGTCGTTCTATATCGACGTGGAGGATCTCGCGACGTATCGGAAGAAGATCGAGCAGGCGGGAGGGAAGATCCTCGTGCCCGAGCAGGAAGTGCCCGGAATGGGCACCTTCTCGCTCTTCTCGGATCCGGACGGCCGCGTTCTGGGTATCTGGAAGCAGACCGCCGCGCGCTGAGCGCGGCTGAGACCCGCACCGGAGTCATTTACCATGTGCCGAAACATCAAAACGCTGTTCAATTTCGATCCGCCCGCGACGGACGACGAGGTGCGCGCGGCCTCGCTCCAGTTCGTTCGGAAGATCTCTGGATTCACGAAGCCGTCGAAGGCGAACGAGGAGCTGTTCGACAAGGCGGTGGAGGACGTCGCGAAGGTGGCACGAGAGCTACTCGACTCACTCGTGACGACTGCGGAGCCAAGGGATCGGGAAGTGGAAGCGGAGAAGGCCCGGGCTCGCGCGGTGGAGCGGTTCGGAGCGAGGTGAGCGCTAACTTCGGACCACCTTGGACCGGCCGATGAGAACGATCATCGCCATCACGCAGGTCACCCTGGACGGCGTCATGCAGGCGCCCGGCGGCCCCGAGGAGGATCCGAGCAACGGGTTCACCCACGGAGGCTGGGCCATGCCCTTCTTCGACGATGACGGGGGACGGGCCCTGGCCGAGACCATCGCGGGTGAGTTCGACCTGCTCCTCGGACGCCGGACCTACGAGATCTTCGCCGCCTACTGGCCGAACCATGACGACAACCCGATCGGGAAGGCGTTCAACAAGGCGACGAAATACGTCGTCTCGCGCAGTCTCCACCAGCTCGACTGGAAGAACTCACAGCGCTTGAGCGATGTGGACGAGACCCGCCGGCTGAAGGAATCCAAAGGTCCGGCGCTGCACGTCTGGGGCAGCAGCAACCTGCTGCAGTCGCTGATCGCCGCCGAGGTCATCGACGAGCATCGCCTCTGGGTCTTCCCGCTGGTCCTTGGCGAAGGAAAGAGGCTGTTCGAAGAGGGCGTCCCGCCGCGCGGTCTCACTCTGATCGCAACGCAGAGGACGCCGAGCGGCGTTCTCCTCAACACCTACCGGCCCGCGGGTCCCCTTCCAACGGCGTGAGACTCTCGGAGCGGATGGGAGCGCGTGCGGGGCTGGGGCTGGGCTATCTCCCGCCGCCGGAGCGGGCGTAGAGCTGGCGGGCGGTCATGAGGTGGCGCATCGCTTCGGAGCGTCGTCCCAGCGAATCCAGCAAGAGCCCGAGATTGTAGTGCGCGTCCGCCGCCTCGGCGTCGATTTCGATGGCGCGCCGGTACGCGAGGATCGCCTCCTCGGGCCGCCCGCGATCCTCCAGTAGCACCGCCAGGTTGTAGGGGATGGTCGAATCCTCGGGCGCGTGCTCCGCGGCCTTCCGGTAGTACGCCTCGGCCCGCCCCAGCTCGCCCGCCTCGTGCAAGAGTCGTCCCAGATTCACGTGCGCATCCGCGTATTCGGGATCCATGCGCAGCGCCTGCAGGTACGCGTGCTGCGCTTCGAGCGGAGAAATGCCGTCCAGCTCGCAGGCAATGTGGAACCACTGCTCCGCGGTCAGAGACGCCGGCTCCGGCTCCGGGTCCGCAAGAGGCGATCCGCTCACAGTCTTTTCCTCGGCCAAAGGCACGACCGCCGCCAACGTCGCGACCTTCGACTCCTCCTTCATTCCGGCATCCTCAGCGATCTCACCCGCGCTGAAATCCAGGACGAACTGCCCCGAATCCGGCTGCCATGGCGCATGACCATCCCACGCCACGGCGCGGCGGCCGTCGGCGAGGATGCGGATCGAGGTGAGGGGAAGGTCGTCGGTGAGCTGGCGTCTCAAAGACGCCCAGACGCGCCGCACCTGGCCGGGTGGGACTCCGGCCTCGTACAACCCGCGCGTGGTTCGAAGCAGGATGAGGTGCTGGAAGGTGAATTCGGGGGAGCCGCTCGGGCCAGGCTCAGGGACGATCCCGCCCGCGCGCGCCCAGGCCCGGACCTGGGCCTCGGTCGTCTGAAGAATCCGCGCCGCGTCTCGCGCGGAGAAATGCTGCGCCGCGTCCATGCTCATCCACCGCCCCGCGCTGCCGTTAACGTGATGCCCGCTTGCTTTCCTTCGTAGGGGTGGCCGTTCGCTTTGCCTTGGCGGCCGGCTTCTTGGGGGCCGCCTTGCCCTCCTGGCCCACGCGACGCTCGAGGCTCTGCTTGAGCGCATCCATCAGATCGATGACCTGCGTCCGCTCGACCTTCGGGCCCGTGGCCGTGATCTCCTTGCCTTCGATCTTCTCCTGCGCCATCGCGAGCACCCGCCCGCGGTACTCGTCGGCGTATGCGTCCGGCTTGAACGAATCGGTCGAGAGCTCGCCGATCAGCTTGACCGCGAGATCGAGCTCCCCGGCTCGAATGGAGGCGTCCGACCCTTTGTCGATCTCGTTGAAGTCGCGGACCTCGTCGGAGAAGTACATCGTGTGAAGCATCAGCCCGTCCTGGCTCGGACGGATGAGGACGATCGACTCCTTGCCGCGCATCACGAACTTGGCGAGCGCGACCTTCTTCGATTTCTCCATGGCGTCGCAGAGGAGGCGATACGCCTTGGCGCCACCCTTGTCGGGGCCCAGGTAGTAGCTCTTCTCGAAGTAGATGGGGTCGACCTGGTCGAGCGGGACGAACTCGGCGATGTCGATGATCTCGGAGGCCTCGCCCTCCACCGACTTCAGCTCCTCGTCGGTGAACCGGACGTACTGGTCCTTCGAGAACTCGTAGCCGCGAACCAGGTTCGACCGCTCGACGGTCACGTTGCAGGCAGGGCAGACCATCTGCTGCTTGATCCGCCCGCCGCACTTCTCGTGGAGCAGGTTGAACGAGACATTCGCGGACGACGCGGCGGTGAACATCTTGACCGGGATCGAGACCAGTCCGAACGACAGCGTTCCCGAACCGATGCTATGTGGGGGCATACGAGAGTCCTCCGGCGACTTCCGGGAGGCTAGCACCAACCCTTTGCTATACTCAACTGTGAGTGCACTGTTTATCGGATCGCATGGAGCCCGCCTTTAGCGCTCGGTGACCTCTCCAGACCCGCCCGTGAGCCCAACCCGAAACCCCAATCTCGAGAAATACCGCCAGAAGCGCGATCCCGGGCGCACGCCGGAACCCTTTGGGGAATCGTCGTCTGGGGGCGCGCCTGGAGCCGGCCGGCGGTTCGTGGTGCAGAAGCACTGGGCCCGCGCGATGCACTACGACCTGAGGCTCGAGCTCGACGGGGTGCTCAAAAGTTGGGCAGTGCCGAAAGGGCCCTCGACGCGCGCGGAAGAGAAGCGCCTCGCCGTTCACGTCGAGGACCATCCGCTGGAATACGGGTCGTTCGAGGGAATGATCCCCGCGGGGAACTACGGCGCCGGTTCGGTCATCGTGTGGGACGACGGCTGGTACCGCTCGTTCAAGTCCGAGGATCTCATGGAGCAGTACGAGCGTGGAAAGATGGAGCTCGAGTTCTTCGGCTTCAAGATGCGCGGCCGGTGGACGCTGGTCCGCATGTCACGCAGTCAGAAAGACTGGCTCTTCTTGAAGAAGGACGACGGGCTGGCGTCGAGCGTGGAGGCGGTCGACCGCTATCCCGAGTCGGTGATCACGGGGCTCACGGTCGAGGAGATGCGCGACCGCGCGGGAACGCTTGCCTCGGTGCGCGAGCGCGCGGTGTCGCTGGGAGCGTCGAAGGGAGATCTGTTCGGCGCGAAACTGGCTCTGACTCTGGCCACCCTCGAGGATCGCCCGCCCAAGGGTCCAGACTGGCTCTACGAGATCAAGTACGACGGCGTGCGCGTGCTCGCGTCGCGCCGCGAAGGCGACGTGCAGATGATCGGTCGAAGCGGCGAGGACATCACGAAGCGCTACCCCGAGATCGCCCAGGCTCTCGCGGCGCTCGCGACGCCTCGGTTCACGCTCGACGGGGAGATCATTGCCGAGGACGAGAACGGGCATCCGCTGTTTCAGCGATTGCAGGCGCGGATGCACTTGACCAAGCCGCGCGACATCGAGGCCGCGCGGACGCGCATTCCCGTGCGCGCGGTCTTCTTCGACTGCCTCGGCGTCGAGGGCTACGACCTTCGCGGATTGAAGCTCGAGGAGCGGAAGGAGCTCCTGGCCCGGGTCGTCCCGCCGCGCGGGGCCGTCCAGCGCGCGGATCACATTCTCGAGCATGGCGAGGCGTTCCTCGCCGCCGTCGCCGAGATGGGGCTCGAAGGGATCGTGGCGAAGCGTATCGCGAGCCGTTACGCCGGCAGGCGGACGCCCGACTGGGTGAAGGTGAAGTGCGACCGTCGCGATCTCTTCGTGATCGGAGGCGCGACCAGGCCGCAGGGTGCGCGCACGGGGTTCGGCGCGCTCCATGTGGGGCGGTACGACAAGGGGAAGCTCGTCTACGTGACGAAGGTGGGCACCGGGTTCGACGACAAGGCGCTGAAGGACATCGGCGCGGAGCTCAAGCCCCTCGAGCGTGGGACGTCCCCGTTCGACACGCGGAGTCCCAAAGGGCCGGGCCACACCTGGTACGAGCCGAGGCTCGTCTGTGAGGTGCGCTACACGGAGTGGACCCGCGAGGGTGGGCTCAGGCATCCGGCGTTCCTGGGCATGCGTCCCGGGGTGAACCCGGAGGACGTGAAGGCGCCCGAGGCGATGGCGATCGAGGCGGACGGCGAGGGGACGGCGCCGGCGGCACCCACGGCGCCGGCGGAGCGGACCGAGCGCGCGGCTCCCGCCAAGCGAGCGAAGGCCCGTCCCGCCGTGTCGGGCGAGCGGCACGAGGTCGCGCTCACCAACCTCAAGAAGAAGTTCTGGCCCGACGGAACGACGAAGGGTGACCTGGTCGGCTACTACGAGAAGGTCGCGCCGCTCCTCCTTCCCTACCTGCGCGATCGTCCCGTCGTGCTCACGCGCTACCCGGACGGCATCGAAGGGAAGTCCTTCTTCCAGAAGGATGCGCCGGTCTACGTTCCGGGCTGGGTCCGGACGCAGATGATCCATGCCAAGGACACCGATCGCGACATCCGCTACTTCGTGATCGATGACGAGGACATGCTCCGCTACGTGGCGAACATGGGCACGATCCCGCTCCACGTCTGGAACGCGCGCGTGGCGTCGCTCGACCGTCCCGACTGGATGGTGCTGGACCTCGATCCCAAGGAAGCGCCGTTCACCCACGTCGTCCAGGTCGCGCGCGCGCTCAAGAAGATCCTCGACGACCTCGAGCTGCCGAGCGTTCCCAAGACCTCGGGCGCCACCGGCCTCCACATCCTGCTCCCGATGGAGCGGCGCTACACGCACGAGGAGGTGCGCACGTTCGCCCGCCTTCTCGCTACGATGGCGGTGGAGACGCTTCCCGACATCTCGACCATCGTGCGCGCGATCCGGGGGCGCGGGGGGAAGGTGTACGTCGACTTCGGGCAGAACGGGCATGGCAATACCATCGTCGCGCCGTACTCGGTCCGGCCGCTTCCCGGCGCTCCGGCGTCCTGTCCGCTTCGGTGGGATGAAGTGAACGCGCGGCTCGATCCCGCGCGCTTCACCATCCGGACGATTCCCGAGCGGTTCGAGGAGATGGAGGATCCGCTCCGGACGGTTCTGGGCGAGGGCATCGACATGGCCGAGGCGATCGCGACGATCGAGCGGAGGATGCGTGACTGACCGCGGCGCCGCGACGACGACGGAGCTTCGATTCCTCGCCAGCCCCTCGGCCGGCGAGGTCTCGGCGATCCTCATCCGGCCTGCGGGCGCGCGCTGGCTCTACGTCTTTGGCCATGGCGCGGGCGCGGGGATGCGCCACCACTTCATGGAAGATGCGGCCACCGCCCTCGCGGGGCGCGGCTTCGCGACCTTCCGCTATCAGTTTGCTTACCAAGAGAAGGGATCGCGGCGCATCGATCCGCAGCCCATCCTCTTCGCCACCGTTCGGGCCGCGGTCGATGCGGCCCGCCAGGCCGCGCCCGGCTTGCCGCTGCTCGCTGGGGGCAAGTCGATGGGGGGCCGCATGACCTCCCTCGCGGCATCCAAGGAGCCGCTCCATGGGGTGAAGGGGATCGCGTTCTTTGGATTCCCCCTCCATCCGGCGGGGGCGCCGGACCAGGTGCGCGCCGATCATCTGGCGCTGGTCACCGTCCCCATGCTCTTCCTCCAGGGCACGCGGGACACCCTCGCCGACCTCGACCTTCTCCGGCCGGTCATCGACAAGCTCGGCGCCCGGGCGGCGCTCCACGTCGTGGACGGCGCCGATCATGGCTTCAACGTGCTGAAACGCTCCGGCCGAACTCCGGCTGACGTGATGGACGAGCTGACGCGTACCATGGAAGGGTGGGCGGAGAGCCTGCCCCGGTAGCCTGGACCCAGGAGCGCGCATGCGGATACGAGCGGGAACGAGCGGCTGGTCGTACAAGGAGTGGAAGGGACACTTCTATCCCGAGAAGCTCGCGGCGAAGGACATGCTCCGCTACTACGCCGAGCGCTTTCCCACGGTCGAGGTGAACAACACGTTCTATCGCATGCCGAACCTCACGACGCTCGAGGGCTGGGCCGCAGAGGTGCCCGAGGATTTTTCGTTCGTCCTCAAGGCAACGAAGCGGATCACGCACGACAAGCGCCTCAAGGACGTCCAGGACTCCGTGGACTATCTCCTCCGCACCGCGGGCACGCTCGGATCGAAGCTCGGGCCGTTCCTCGTCCAGCTGCCGCCGAACATGAAGAAGGATGTCCCGCGCCTGCGCGACTTCCTGGCGGGGCTGACGGCCCGGGCGGCATTCGAGTTCCGCCATTCGTCCTGGCACGACGACGAGGTCTACTCGGCGCTCCGCGAGCGAAACATGGCCTGGTGCATCGCCGATACGGGCGAGCCGGACGATCCTCCCTTCGTGTCCACGGCGGATTGGGGCTACTTCCGGCTCCGTCGCGTCGTGTACGAGGACGCCGATCTCGAGACGTGGGCGGATCGCGTGCGCGGCGAGTCGTGGAAGGAGGCGTTCGTCTTCTTCAAGCACGAGGACGCCGGCACCGGTCCCAGGCTCGCGTCCCGCTTCCTGGAGCTGTGCCGCTAGGCGCGCACCGTCCAAGGCCATGAGAAAGAGACGAGCGCGATGAAGGACGTGGATTCGCAGACCGTATTCCTGCTCTCGCCGGCCCACTGCGGCGGTCGGCGGGCCCAGCTCCTGCTCCGTGAGGGGGCGGCCTTCCCGCTCGCCGTGCGAGTGCGGGAGGCCGGTGCGCCCATCGGAGAGGTGTTCGCGTTTCTGAGCGGCCTCTATTTTCGGGGAAAGCTCGCGTATGGTCGCGCCTTCGCTCGCCGCTCGGCGCCGCCTGGCGTGCTCGTCATCACGCCAGGGCTGGGGCTGATCGATCCCGATCGCGTCGTGACGCTCGAGGATCTCCGGGCGATCGCCGCGGTGGGTGTGGCCATAGACGAGCCGCGATACCGCGCTCCGCTCGAAGCGCATGCCGCCGCCCTCGCCGCGTCGCTCGCCGGCGACGACCGCGTGGTCCTGCTCGGGAGCATCGCGACGGGGAAGTACGTCGATGTGATCGAGCGGCACCTGGACGGCCGCCTCCGATTTCCGGCCGAGTTCGTGGGGCGCGGCGACATGAGCCGGGGCGGACTCATGCTGCGCTGCGTCGAGAGCCGCCAGGAGCTCACGTACGTGCCGTTCGCCGGCGCGGTGCGCCATGGACCACGGCCGCCCAAGCTGGAGCGGCTCCGTTGAGCCCGGCCAAGGCGCCCGCGCGGAGAAAGGCGCCCGCGCGGAAGAAGGCGCCCGCGCGGAAGAAGGGGACCGCGCGGAACAAGGGGACCGCGCGGGCGAAGGCACCCACGCGGAAGAAGGCGCCCGCGCGCAAAGAGGCGGCCGCCATCACCATCCCGACCGGCGTCCGCGACGTCGAGATCGACTTCGGCGGCCGGGTCGTCCGCCTCACCAATCTCGACAAGCCGTTCTGGCCCGAGCTCGGGATCACGAAGCGCGATCTTCTCCAGTACTACGCACGCGTCGCGCCGGTGCTCCTGCCGCATCTCAAAGACCGCGCGATGGTGATGAAGCGCTATCCGAACGGCGCGCACGGCGAGTTCTTCTTCATGAAGCGCGCGCCGTCGCCTCGGCCGGAGTGGATCGAGACCTGCCGCATCCCGCACGGCTCGGGGAACGTCATCGACTTTCCGATCATCCAGGACCTGCCGTCGCTCCTCTGGGTGATCAACCTCGGCTGCATCGACCTCAACCCCTGGTACGCGCGCTGCGACGACACCGATCGCCCCGACTTCCTCCATTTCGACCTCGACCCCGTGCCCAAGGCGACGTTCGCCCAGGTGATCGAGACCGCGCTCCTCGTGCGCCGCGGGCTCGAAGGCCTGGGCATGGAGTGCCACGCGAAGACGACGGGATCGAAGGGCATCCATGTCTACGTTCCCATCAGGCGGGGACCCTTCCAGAAGGAAGTCTGGACGTTCGCGAAGAATCTCGCGATGGGGCTTGCCGCCCACGCGCCGAAGCTGGTGACCGCGGAATACCGGATCGCCAAACGTCCGGCGAATCACGTCCTCGTGGACTACAACCAGAATGCCTGGGGACGCACGCTCGCATCGGTCTACTCGGTGCGACCGCGCGACCGCGCCACCGTGTCCACGCCGGTCACGTGGGAGGAGATGGAGCGCGGGGTCGAGCTCGAGGACTTCACTATCGACACGGTCCCCGCGCGCGTCGCGAAGCTGGGGGACCTCTGGAAGCCGCTCCTCGCGGCACGCGGCCGCGTCTCGCTCGAGCGCTACCTCGAATGAAGCTACCGCTCAGGCGCCCCTACCCGCCTATGGAGGCGAAGTCCGTCGCGGGCATGCCGGTCGGCGCCGAATGGCAGTACGAGCCTAAGTGGGATGGGTTTCGGTGCGTGGCGTTTCGCGACGGGGACGAGATCGCGCTCCAGTCCAAGGCCGGCGAGCCGCTCGAGCGCTACTTCCCGGAGGTCGTCGAGCACTTGCGCGCGCTGCGCGCGAAGCGCTTCGTCCTCGATGGGGAGCTCGTGATTCCGCGCGGCCAGGCGCTCTCCTTCGACGACCTCCTCATGCGGATCCACCCGGCCGAGAGCCGGGTGAGGAAGCTCGCGGCGGAAACACCGGCCCTTTATGTCGTGTTCGATCTCCTCGTGGACGACAAGGGCGTGCCCCTCGTGGAGAAGACGCTCGAGGAGCGCCGGCCCAGGCTCGAGGCCTTCGCGAAGGCGTTCCTGACGCGGCATGAGGGAGTGGCCCTCTCGCCCGTGACCGATGATCCCCAGGTCGCGATCGAATGGTTTCAAACCACGCGCGGCGCGCTGGACGGCGTGATCGCCAAGCGCCGCGATCTGCCGTATCAGTCGGGCGAGCGCTCGGGAATGCAGAAGATCAAGCAGCGGCGCACGGCCGACTGCGTTGTCGGCGGATTCCGCTATGCGTCCGCCGGGAAGATCATCGGGTCGCTCTTGCTCGGCCTCTACGACAAGGAGGGTCTCCTGCACCACGTCGGATTCACGTCGGGCATTTCGGCGGACGATCGCCGCGCGCTCGTACCCAAGCTCGAGAAGCTGGTCAAGCCGCCCGGATTCACCGGCAACGCGCCTGGCGGCCCGAGCCGCTGGAGCACGGAGCGGTCGACAGAGTGGGAGCCCCTCCAGCCCAAGCTCGTGGCCGAGGTGGAATACGACCACGTGAGCGGGCATCGCTTCCGCCACGGCACGCGCTTCGTCCGCTGGAGGCCCGACAAGGCGCCGCGCCAGTGCACGTTCGAGCAGATCGCGCAGCCCGAGGGCTCGCTCCTCATGCTCCTCGAAGGGAAGCCGTCTCGAAAGGCCGCGGCGCCCAAGCCAACTTCAGCCAAAGCCACGCCGCGCAAGACGGCGAAGAAGGCGACGCGTACACGGTGACCCGCCGACTCCTGATCGCGGCGCTCGCCTCGCTCCTCTCGACCGCGACGTTCGCGCGGGCGCAGGGATCCATGCCCGATTCCATGGCCATGGGCCACGACATGTCGTCCATGGACATGGGCCCCGGGCATCACACCCACCTCATGGCCGGGCTCTACGGTCCCTACCTCATGAACCGGGAGGCCTCCGGTACCGCGTGGCAGCCCGAGAACGCCGAGCACGCGGGGATCCACTCCATGCGCGGGGACTGGATGCTCATGCTCCATGGCATGGCGGACATCGCGTACGACCATCAGGGCGGCTCGCGCGGCGACGAGAAGTTCTTCAGCTCGAACATGCTCATGGGCATGGCGCAGCGCCCGCTCGGCCCGGGAACGTTCGGTGCGAAGGCCATGATGTCGATCGAGCCGGCGACCATCGGGAAGGAGGGCTACCCGCTCCTTCTCCAGACCGGGGAGACCGCGGACGGCGTGCATCCGCTGATCGATCGTCAGCACCCGCACGACCTCTTCATGGAGCTGGCGCTCAGCTACAGCATCGCGAGCGGCCATCGCTCGCTCTTCGTGTACGGCGGGCCGGTGGGGGAGCCTGCGCTCGGACCTCCGGCGTTCATGCACCGGTTCTCGGGATCGGAGCTTCCGCTCGCGCCCATCACGCACCACTGGCTCGACTCCTCGCACATCACCTACGGCGTGCTCACGGGAGGCGCCGTGTGGGGCGGTGTGAAAGCCGAAGCATCAGCCTTCCGCGGACGGGAGCCCGACCAGGATCGCTACGGCATCGAAACGCCGAAGCTCGACTCGCATTCGTTCCGTCTGTCGTTCAATCCCGCGCCCGCGTGGGCGCTTCAGGCAAGCTACGGCCGGCTGCACAGCCCGGAGCAGCTGGAGCCCGAGGTGGACGTGGATCGCACCACGGCCTCAGCGATGGTGGCGGGGGGCGAGGCGGACCACCCGTGGGCGGCGACGCTCGCGTGGGGTCGGAACCGGAACCGCCCGGGTCCCATCCTCGACGCCGTGCTGCTCGAAGGCGCCGCGTCACGCGCGAGGCACACCCTCTTCGCGCGCGGCGAGTACGCGCAGAAGAACGAGCTCTTCGACCATGACGACCCGCGGCACGGGTCCGTGTACGACGTGGGGGTGCTGGAGGCGGGCTACCGGTATGACTTCTGGAGCGCCGGTCCGGTGAGGACCGGGCTCGGAGTGGTGGGGACGATCTCCTTCGTTCCGTCGAGCATCCAGGACGCCTACGGCGAGAGGCCGGCATCCTGGATGCTCTTCACACGGATCGCATTGCGTTGACCGGCGCGCCCGAAGGCGCGCCGGCCGCTCGGCTCAGAACGACTTCATATCCTTGGCGTCCAGCTTCTCCGCCTTGCCGCGCTCCTTCGCTTCGCGGAGGATGTCGCGGATGTCCCGACGCATCTTGCGGACGGCGTCCTGGAGATGCTTCCGCGCGTCGTCGCTCTGCCGCCTGAGATCGTCTCGCTCGCTCGCGCTCAAGGAGTCATGGTCGTCATCCGGGAGCGAATCGATCTCCTCCTGGATGTGCTTGAGAGCGCGCTTCAACCCTTGCGTCGATTCGCCGTTTCGCTCGCTGTGCCGGATCTCCCGCTCCAGCTCGCGCTGGGCCCGCTCGAGCGACAGGCGCTGCTCCGACGTCCCGAGGCTGCTCAGGGCGAGCTTGGCCTGGGCCCGGGCGAACGTTCCAATCTCTTTGCCGTACTTGCCGACCTCGCTCCCGCTCGCCTGCGCCCGCTCCACGAGGCGCGGGTCCCGGATCACGTACTGATCCTTGCCGTCCCGCACGTAGAGGAAATCGCCGTCGTACTTCTCTTTGAGCTCGTTGATGACGTCCCAATCGTTGATGTTGGAGTTGGTGTTGTGGCCATCGATCACGACGGCCCAGCCGAAGTCTTCGTCCTCGTCGAAGCCGAAGGAGTACCCCGGCTTCGAATGCGAGCTGGAATGGGCGGAGGAGGGGACGGGGGAGGTCAGGAACAGGATCGCGGCGAGCGCGAAAAGGAGCCAGGGGGTACGGCGCATGGGGGCCTCCGGTCTGTCGTCGTTGCCTTCGGTTCGGACACCGGCTTGGACAGGCGGGAGGCGGGTTTGGTTGCAATGGCCGTCACCGCGAGGGAGACGGTTCTTCCCGCTTGACCTGGGGGGCGGGTCCGCCTGGATAGTACGGACCCATGTGGATCATGGTTTCAGGTCCCTACACGACGGGGGCGGTCACGACGGAGGACCGCGCGGCGAACCTCCGAGCCATGAATCGGGCCGCCTACGAGCTCTTGAAGCGGGGGCACGTGCCTGTCCTCGGGGTGAACTTGGCCCTTCCGCTCATCTGGGCGGCCGGGGCCGAGCGTTTCGACGAGATCATGATGCCGCTCTCGCTCGCAGCGGCGGAGCGGTGCGATGCCGTCCTCCGGATCGGCGGGCCCTCCGAGGGGGCCGACCGGGAAGTCGAAGCGATCCGGTCGCGGGGCGGCGCGGTCTACCAGTCCCTCGAGGAGATACCCCCAGCCTAGGGGCCGGGCTTGGGCTGGAAGAAGACCCCCAGGTAGTAGGGCCACACGATCAGGGCGAGCACGCCTTTCCAGAAGGCCAGCTTCAGGAATCCGATCGTGAAGAGCCATCCGATGAACCAGAGTGGGGCGAGCCCCCCTCCGCCGTGGTGCTTGCAGACGACCTTGATGTCCTCGGCCATGAGTCCTCCCTAGTGGGACGGCAGAAGGCCAAGAGATAACACAAATTCCTCCGTTCGCTTCGACCGGTTCGAACGTAACTCCCCGCAGACGCGGGCATCCGCACCGCTCACTACGGCTCGGCCCGCGGGGCCGCAGGGGTCTCCTCCTGTCCCATCCAGCACCCGAGCCTTCCGCGCGAACTCATTGGGGGGTCCAATGTTCCGCTCGCACCGCTTGCTCCTTGCCCTCGCCATGCTCCCCGCACTGCTCCTGGCTCCGCTCGAGGCCCTGAGCGCCGTCACGCCCGCCTTCAAGGCGCCCGCGCTCGTCTACGATGTCGGGCTTGCCTCGACCGGGCTCCATCCGGATGGCGATGCGAACTGCGTCGCGGCCGGGGATCTGAACGGAGACGGCCGGGCCGACCTCGTGGTCGCTCGGAATTGGCCCGCGAGCGTCAACTTCCAGCCCGCGGTCAGCGTCCTCCTTTCGAACGCTCAGAGCACCGCTGCCAGCTATCTCGATCCGGCGGTCCTTCGCAATGTCGGAGTGAATCCGCTCTGGGTCCGGATCGCGGAGCTGACCGGGGACGGCTTGCCGGACATCGTGGTGTGCGGGCAGGACGGGACCGTGTCGGTACTGCGGAACCTCGGACTCGGCACCTTTGCGTCGAGCTGGGACATGATCCACCTGAACGCGCTCAACCGCATCGAAGCGGCCGATCTGAACAAGGACGGACACATGGACCTCGTCGCGACCGCGGCCGTGGCGGGGCAGATCGACGTGCAGCTGGGGGCGGGTGGAAGTGGTGTTTCGTTCGGCGGGGCCAGCTCCTACACCGCGGGCGGCGCTGCGCTGGCCGTCGGAGACGTGAACGGCGACACGTTCCCGGATGTGGTCACCGGCGGGCCGGGCGCGAACATCAGCGTGCTGCTCAACAACGGCTCCGGCGGCTTCGGCGCGCCGACCAGCTGGCCCACGGCCAACCTGCCCACGGACATCCTGCTCAAGGACATGAACGGCGACACGAAGCTCGACGTCGTCGTCGCCGCCTCTCCGGACAACATCATTCAGGTCCACCTGCAGACCGGAACCGCGAATTTCGCGCCCGTCAACTCGTACACGATCGCCGCGGGGGAGGAGGGCCCCTCGTCGCTCGCGATGGGCGAGATGGACTTCGACGGCATCCAGGAGCTGGTCGTGGGCTACCAGAACGACTTCGGGCCCTCGCGAACCATCGGCGTGTTCAAGCGGAATGGGTCGGGAGTCCTCCAGCCGCCGACGTTTTACGACGCCGGAACCTACGCGCGCTCCATCGCGCTCGGGGACTTCACTGGCGACGGCCTCCTCGATGTGGGCACCGCTTCGTATGCCGACATCGGGGCGACTGGCGGCTACATGAACATGGCCGAAGTGCTCGTCAACTACGCCGGCGTGCTCGGCAACGCGAACGGATTCTCGATCGTCGGTTCCCTCGGCGGTGCCTGCAGCGCGGATTTCAACCGCGACGGACGGCCCGATCTCGCATTCTCGACGCCCTCGGCTTCCCAGATCCTGGCTGGAAACGGCGATGGGACGTATGGCGCGGCGCTCGCCGCTGCCCAGCCGCCAGGCACCTGTGTCACTGGTGACGTCAATCGCGACGCCAAGCCCGACCTGCTCGTGACAACCCCGGCCGGGTCCTTGAATCAGCTCCTCGGCGACGGGACAGGAGTCGCGGGTGGGGCCACCAGCATCTCGGGCTACCAGCTCTTCCGCCGTTCCCTCACCGCCGATCTCAATCGCGATGGATACCTGGATCTCGTTCTCAATCCGGGCACGGCCAATATCGGGGTCCTGCTCGCAACCGGGGCCGGGACCTGGGCCGCCGCTCCGACCCTCTACGCGGTCACCGGAGTGCCGCGCGACATCGCCATCGACGACTTCGACCGGGACGGTGATCCCGACCTCCTCGTCGCGACTGACGCCGGCGCGACGGAGCTTCTGAACAACGGGACGGGCGCCTTCGCCGGCTCGACCCCGGTGACGGACCCGTTCACGTCGGTCACGATCGGGGACTTCGATCGCAATGGCACGCTCGACTTCGCCGGCCGCTACAGGAAGCCGCCTGGAACCGCGGAAGGGATTGGCATCTTTCACTTCTCGGGCGCGACCTACACGCTCGGCGAGACCATCCCGACGGCGGGCCGGGACGGGGAGTACCTGGACACCTGGGATGTGAACCGGGACGGCATCCTCGACCTCGTCACCGAGGAAGTGAACAAGAACGCGACGGCCGAGCCGGTCGCGGTCTCCGTGCTCCTCGGGAACGCGTCGGGCTCCTTCGGCACCCGGACGAGCTACTTGGTCGGAGGCTTCAAGGGAAGCAGCACGGGAAGCCTCTACATGAACCGGATCGACGCGGATACCGACGGCGCCCCCGATCTCATCGGATCCACGTTCGACTCCGACCCGCCGTCCACCATTTCCAACAGGACGACGATTCTGCGCGCTCAGCCGAGCTCGTGGTCCGCGACCTTCGGAGGACACGTGGAGTATGGCGCGTTCAGTGAAGCCCGCGGCGTTGCGGTCGGAGATTTCAATCGTGACGGCAAGCTGGACTTCGGCGTGGCCTGCCGAATGGCCGATCGAGTGATCGTCTGGCTCGGTGCGGGCAATGGAGCATTCAGCATGGGCCAGGACTACGCCCAGTCACCTCGTCCCACCGACATCGCGTTCGCGGACATGGACCGGGACGGCATCCTCGACATGATCACCGTGGCTTCCGGTGGGAGCGTGAAGGTGAGTGTCCGGCGGGGCCAGGGGGATGGCACGTTCTCCGCACGGAACGACTTCACCAACGGGAACAGCAGCGGCGAGGACCACATCGCCATCGGCGACGTGAACCGTGACGGAATCCCCGACGTCGTGGTCGCTGGGGCGGTCAACGACTGCAAAGTGTTCCTCGGGAACGGGTCGAATGGTTTCCTCTCCATGCCCATCACGATCTACTCCACGAATACGATCCACCGCGCCAAGCTCGGGGACATGAACCGGGATGGCATCCTCGATCTGGTCTCGACCAACGGCACCGGGAACGGCGTCGAAGTCGCGATGGGAGACGGCACGGGGCTCTTCGGCTCCGCGACGGTGACCAACATCGGCCTCCAGACCGGGCCGCTCGCCATTGCGGACTTCGACCGCGACGGCATTCTGGACGTCGCGGTCGCAACCTTCGACGCCATCGACGGCGTGCGGATCATGCACGGCACGGGAAACGGCTCGTTCACGACGTTCGTCGCCACGGCCGTCTCCGACACCCCGAGCGATCTCGTCGCCACGGACCTGGACGGGGACAGCTATCCGGATCTCGTCATGACCTCCCTCGATACCGCGCGCATCAACGTCCTGCGCGGCAATGGTGCGGGCGGCGTGTACGGCCTCGAGCCCTACTTCATCGACAGCAAGCCCGCCGGGGTCGCACTCGGCGATTTCAATCGCGATGGCAAACTGGACGTCGTGACCGCCTGCTCGGACTTCGGGCGCGCGTCGGTGCTCCTCAACAGCGGAATCGTCACGGCGGCGCCGATCGTCGAGATGGCGACCCCCGCCGCTCCGCGGCTCCTCCAGAACGCGCCCAACCCATTCAATCCGCGCACGACGATCCGCTTCGTACTTCCCGCGGCGGAGCACGCGAGACTGGCGGTCTTCGACGTGACCGGACGGCATGTGGCGACGCTCTTCGACCAGGTCGCGGCGGCGGGGGTTCAGCGCGTCGATTGGACCGGGGTGGATTCGCACGGCAGTCCGGTGGCCTCGGGGATCTACTACTACAAGCTCGACGCGGGCGGCGTCACGACGTCCAGGAAGATGGCGCTCATCAAGTAGCCACGGTCGAGGCCACGGAAACGGGAGGAGGCTCCGGACCGGCCGGTCCCTGAATCGCGACGGAAATCGGCGCCCTTGCGATTCGTTTCCACGGCTGTATGCTTCCCAGTCTTCCGCCAGGGGGACAAGCCAGGACAACGAGGCTAGGAGGCGATCGATGGAAGCGAAGACGATGGATGCCTACGACAAGATCAAGGACATGCAGCGGAAGGGGTGGGCCCACTTCATTCCGCTGGAGGTGTTCACCACGCCGTCCGCGGCCAAGCTGGCGCGCCACGCGGGCGTCAAGTCGGGACAGCGCGTGCTCGACGTCGCCTGCGGAACGGGCGTCGTCGCGATCACGTGCGCGCTCCAGGGCGCGAAGGTCACCGGCCTCGACTTGACGCCGGAGCTCATCGAGCACGCGCGGGAGAACGCGGCGATCGCCGGCGTGGATGTGGAGTGGCATGTCGGGGACGTCGAGGAGCTTCCGTTCGAGAAGGGCGCGTTCGACGTGGTCATGAGCCAGTTCGGCCACATCTTCGCGCCCCGGCCGGAGGTGGCGATCGGAGAGATGCTGCGGGTGTTGAAGCCGGGCGGGACCCTGGCGTTCGCGTCGTGGCCGCCCGAGCTCCTGCTCGGCCGCGTCTTCCAGATGACCGCCCGCTATCTGCCTCCGCCGCCCATCGAGATCCCGCCGCCCGCGATCTGGGGAGACGTCAATGTCATCCAGCAGCGTCTCGGCTCCGCCGTGCGGGATATCCGGTTCGATCGCGGGACCATGTGGGTCCCATCGCTCAGCCTGCAGCACAATCGCGTGCACATGGAGAAGACCGCGGGCCCCGTGATTCGGATGGTCGAGGTTCTCTCGGCCAGCGACCCCGCGAAGCTCGAGGAGTTCCGCCGCGAGTACGAGGCGCTCCTGAGCGAGTATCGTACCGAGAACCTCATCCGGCAGGACTACCTGTTGACGCGGGCGGTCAAAGCGTAAGCGCTTCGACCGGCGCGCGGAGGAATCATGACGCTCCATGAATGGCCGAGGCACGCCCTCATCGGGGTCGTGCTCGCGGGCTGGATGGCGTTTTCAGCCGTTCCCGTCACGGCCGCGCCCCAAGCAGCGACCCCGCCGCCCGTGTCGGTCGTCAAGACCGATGCGCTCATGAACGCGCTCAAGGCGGGCAACTACACCGCGGCCGAGGCGCTCTTCGACGAGCGGATGAAGGCCGCGGTGCCGGTGGATCAGCTTCGCGGGACCTGGGAAGGCCTCGTGATGGCGCTTGGCCCGCTCGTCTCCTGGACGTTCGAGGCGCCGATCCCCGTGCAGTCCATGGAGCAGCGCCTGGGCTCGCTTCGATTCGAGCATGGCGAGGCCAAGGCGATGGTCGTGATCGACCCGAAGACGGGGCTCGTGGCCGGTTTCTTGATCCGTCCTCCCTCCCCGCCCGCGCTGGGACATGCTGCCTACGT
>DASUFL010000063.1:0-2310 GCA_036274595.1 Candidatus Eiseniibacteriota bacterium
GAGACCGTGCTGCAGCTCCACGGCACGGGACCATTCGATATCCACTATCTGAACCCCGCCGACAACCCGAACAAGGCGGCATCGAAGTAGGATCGCGCCATTGCTTGAGCCCGATCGGCAATAATCCGTTTCCATGTCCCCCGATCGAGACGAATCAGTGCGCGAAGCCGCGGCGGAATTCCTTGAAGCGTTCGAGACCGTGTTCCACACGGATTGGGACTACACGAGGAGCATGTTAGGGATGGCGAGCCGCGAGAAGGTGCGCGAGAAGGTGGATGAGGGGGCGGCCCTGCTAGCTCGGATCTTCGGCGAAGCGACGCCGCCCCCCAGCGATCCCGACGCGACCTTTCTCGATCCGCGGGATCCCCACCTCGGAGCCAACAACTGGGGCAACTACGAGAACCTGCTGGACGCCTACGCGAAGCTGCGTGCCGCCTTGGGTCGAGGCACCGCCGGCGCGAGGTAGCTGAAGGCTACGGACGGCGATCGTCGCGCCGGAGCAGGAGCCGGCGGACGGCGAAAAAGAAGGCACCGGCCGGGAGCATGCCGACGAGCACGGCCAGGGCGATTTCGATTCGCAGGATGTGGTCGCGGTCGCGGATCCAACGTGACAAGGTGAAGAGGCCGCCGGGCGCCGCAAGCGCGCCGGAGGCGGCGCCCAGCCAGAGGGGCGCGCGGCCGGAGCACCAAAGCGCGCCGCCGAGGGCGGCCCCGGCTGCCACGAGGACGAGCCAGTCGAGCGTGGCCAGTTCCTCGCGAAGAGAAGGCAGCATCGTGTACCGTCTGAGCGGATCCGGTGTTTTCCGGCAATCGCGACGATCGCGCGCTCTCCCACGCGGCGACACGCGGCCTCGAGTCGCTTTCGGACGGCACCTTCGATCGGACCATCCCCGCCGAGGTTCCGCGCGGCCTCATGCCCGGAGGCGCACTGTGAGCGAGGGTATTCGAGCCTGGCTTTCTCCTGGTGGTCCGATTAGGCTCGACGCTGTCCCGTCGCAAAGTCCCGCCATCGAGGCGCGAGTGAGCGGCGGTGCCGTGTCACCATGGCCCTCACCCATCTCGAGCGGCTGGAAGCCGAGACCATCCAGATCATGCGCGAGGTGGTCGCGGAGGCCGAGAAGCCGGTCATGCTGTACTCGATCGGAAAGGACAGCTCGGTGATGCTGCACATCGCCCGCAAGGCGTTCCACCCTGCGGTGCCGCCCTTTCCGCTGCTGCACGTGGACACGACCTGGAAGTTCAAGGAGATGTACGCCATGCGCGACCGCATGGCGCGCGAGTCCGGGATGGACCTCATCGTTCACGTGAACCCCGACGCGCTCGCGCAGAAGATCAACCCGTTCACTCACGGCTCCGCCGTTCACACCGACGTGTGGAAGACGCAAGGGCTCAAGCAGGCACTCGACAAGTACGGCTTCGACGCCGCGTTCGGGGGCGCGCGGCGGGACGAGGAGAAGTCGCGCGCCAAGGAGCGCGTGTTTTCGTTCCGCAGCGCGCAGCACCGCTGGGATCCCAAGAACCAACGCCCCGAGCTCTGGCGCCTCTACAACGCGCGCAAGCGCAAGGGGGAGTCGATCCGAGTCTTTCCGCTGTCGAACTGGACCGAGCTCGATGTGTGGCAATACATCTACCTCGAGAAGATTCCGATCGTTCCCCTCTACTACGGCCAGCTCCGTCCGGTCGTTGAACGGGAAGGCATGCTCGTCATGGTCGACGACGACCGGATGCCGCTCGGGCCCGGGGAAGAGCCGATGCTGCGGAAGGTCCGTTTTCGGACCCTCGGCTGCTATCCCCTGACGGGCGCCATCGAATCGCCGGCCGATACGCTGGAGGAGATCATCGCGGAGATGATGACCGCGCGGACGTCTGAACGCGAAGGCCGCCTCATCGACCGCGACGCGCCGTCGTCGATGGAGGTCAAGAAGCAGGAGGGCTACTTCTGATGGCGGCGGCGGCTCCCCGCCCGGACCTGGCCGCCATCGACGCGGCGATCCGCGCACATGTGAAGAAGAGCCTGCTCCGCTTCAACACCTGCGGCAGCGTCGACGACGGGAAGAGTACCTTGATCGGCCGCCTGCTGTTCGAGTCCAAGGCGCTGTTCGACGATCAGTTGGCGGCGCTCGAGGCCGATTCGAAGCGGGTGGGGACGCGGCCCGGGGAGCTCGACTTCGCGCTGCTGCTCGACGGCCTGTCCGCCGAGCGCGAGCAGGGAATCACCATCGACGTCGCCTACCGGTTCTTCTCGACGGAGGCGCGCAACTTCATCGTCGCGGATACCCCCGGTCACGAGCAGTACACGCGCAACATGGT
>DASUFL010000064.1:0-21290 GCA_036274595.1 Candidatus Eiseniibacteriota bacterium
GGTGCGTGGGCTCAGGGGCAAGGTCGACCTCATGAAGCGCGAGGAGATCCTCGCGGCGCTCTCGCGGAACGGCGGCAACCGGAGCCGCGCCGCGCTCGAGCTAGGCATCACCCGCCGGCACCTGATCCGGCTCCTCAAGCAGATCTATTAAGCGCGGCGCCGCAGCGCCGCGGAACTCCAGCTGGATCTCCGCTTCGGAACTCGTACCCACCACGGCTAGTTATCATTCATGAGCCCGATGGCCCAGGCCCGCCCAGCCCTTCGGTCTGTGACATTCACGTCCCCTCACCCTGTCGGGGCGTGACATCGCTCCCAAGGTATCCGTGGGGAAGCGATTACCGCCTCGCAAGCGCGCGAGGTCTGTGACATCGATGTCCCAGGACCCCCACCTTGACAGGCTCCGGGCCCTCCTAACGCAATCCGCACCGACGCCCCAACCCCTTCCCGCGCAACCGCTTCTCGAAAGCTCCCGCCCTTTGACGAAAGCCCTCGCGGCACGGCACGTCCAATGCTTTTTACGTCTCGCGTGAAGGGCAGCGTCGGAGGGGAAACCCGGCGAGGTTCTTCGAGGAAATGCAAGAAGTGAGGGCCGCGGACGATGGGGAGCTCTCAGAGGAAGCCAAGGCCAGGGCTAAACCTCCTCCTTCGAGTCCGTTTGGACATAAAGGCTCCTAGACTGACTCCTACTGGGTGCCTCGTCAGTCCGCGACCCCTTGCTGTAGCCGTAGCAGTACGGGTCCCCCCCGCCAACGCATCGCTCCGCATCTAGCTCGACACCTCGCGTTCGTTTCCTTGGCCGGCGTCCGCCTCCGGTAACCGAGGGCGGACGAGAAGCTCCCTCTCCCGCGTGCAGATAGCCTGTCCCGGTTTGCCGCGGCGGGGCTTCGACACGAACTTCCGTTCCGTGTAGATCACCGGGACCCGCGACTGTTTCCTCGCCTTGCTGAAGTAGGCGGCGATGGAGGCCGCCTCCTCGAGCGTACGTGGCTTGGGTATGGCGCTTCGCGCCGGCCGGCGGAGGATCACGTGGGAACCCGGGACCCCCACGACGTGGAACCAGTAGTCGTGGGGGTTCGATAGACGATGGGTGATGCGGTCGTTCTCGACGTTGTTGCGTCCGACCCAGACCTCCCACCCATCGGCCGTGTGGAACGTCCTTGGCCTGGCCGACTCGTGCGCCCCTGGCGGTCGGTGCCCGGGACGTAGCCCGCGGGGTGCGCCGGCGGTCTGTCGACCCAGACGGATCGATCGTGTGTCACCCCGCGGCAACGCTGGCAAGTCCGCCCTGGCGAGGAACTCGCGCAGTGCGCGAAGGGCCTCGCGCGGCGGGCGGTCGGGAATGTCCAGGCGGAGCGCTTCCAATGCGGTGCGCTTCTCCCGGGTTTGACGTAGGCGCGTCTCGACCAGAGATTCACCACGCTCGCCCTTCTTGGCTTTCTGGAAGAGGCGCGCCGCATTCTCGTGGGGCGAGAGCGACGGATCGATGGCAATGTCGACCGTCGCTTCGGGCGAGTCCGCGAACGGATCGGGGAGCCGGACGCGGCTCGCCCCCCTCGGGATCTCTCGGTAGTGGGCGAGAAGGATTTCCCCCCAACGGCGCGCCTCCACGTGCGAATGGGCGCGCCTCAGGTCCCCCTCTTGAGCCTCCTGCCGCCGCGCAAGGATTCGCGCGGCGGCGTGGAGCTCTTTCTCCATGTACCGGCGAAAATCCTCGGTGAACGCCGCGGCGACGTCGTCCGCGAGCGCGCGCTCCGCGGCCGGGTCGTCCGCGACCTCGACCCGCGGCGCGCGGAACCCGGGCGGCGCTTCGCCCGCGCCTTCCTCGGCGTCGCGATGGAGCGCCCAGAGCACTAAGTCTTCGGCTCCCCCCGAGACGATGAGATTCACCCGCGTCCGTTCCGCGGTCACCGAGAGCCGGTGCGTGCCCGCCCCCTCGGAGCCCAGCTCGAGCGCGAGGCCGTCCCAGTCGAGCGTCGCGCGTCGCACGAGAAGCCCGCGCAGCGCCTCCTCGATCGCGCCGAACGGGGACCCGCGCGGATCCGGCGCCGTCGGCAGCCGGTCGGCGAACGCGACGCGCGCGCGCTTTCGCTCGAGGTGGATCCAGAGGTAGGAGCGCGGCTTCTCGCCGAGCGCGACCGCGAGCGAGCGGGGGGAGAGAGCGATCACGCCGGAGACCCTGCGGCCGGCGATGGCTTGCGCGAGAGGGCTCATCGTCGCGCCTTCGCCGCCGCCAGCGAATCCACGAGGGCGGCGAGACGGGCCTGGTTGCGTGTCGCTTCCGGATTGCCGGGCTCCACCTCGCCCGCCCGGCGATAGTGCGCGAGCGCCTCGTCGTAGCGTCCCATCCGCTCGAGCACGACCCCGAGATTGTTCTCCGCTTGCGCGAACTTGGGATCGAGACGGATCGCCATCCGGTACGCCGCCACCGCGGAATCGGGCCGGTCCACGCGAACGTTCAGGTTCCCGAGCGCGTACCAGCCCGGCGCGTAGTCGGGCTGCAGCGCGTTGAGCTCGCGCACGTGGACGAAGGCGGAATCGCTCTCTCCCATCTCGTCCTCGGCCGCACTCAGATTGAGAAGCATCTCGCCCGACGCGGGCATGATGGCGTGCGCGCGGCGGAAGTGCTCGGCGGCGCGCGGGAGATCGCGGTGGGTGTAGTAGTAATTCCCGAGGAGCCCGTGCACGTGCGCCGACTCGGGTGAATCGTGGAGGATCGACGTGAAGAGCGCCGGCTCGTCCTTCCAGATCGCGACACGCGGCAGGAGGAGGACGAGGAACCAGATCGCGACGGCGGCGCACGCGGCGAGGAACTCGCCCCCGGCGTCGCGGGACCGTCCCAGGAGGCCGGGCAGGAGCGCGACCAAGAGGGCGAGCGCTCCCCCCGGAACGAAGAGGAACCGCTCCGCGACGAGCGCCCCCGCGAGGATCCGCACCCAGCAGATCGGGAGGAGCGTCGCGGCGAAGAGCGACAGCGGGAGGAGCCACGGCGATCGCCTCCGCGCCGCGCGCGCGATCCCGGCGGCGAGCGCCCCCAGCACCACCAGTCCCGCGATGAAGATGAAGTCGGCCCCCGGCACTTCGCGGATGTCGTGCCGCGCGGAGAGACCGAGGGGGACGAACAGGAGCCCCACGTAGATCGCCACGATCGCGACGCTCGTGAGAATCTGAGGCACCGTGCCCTGGACCGGTGGAACCGCGGGGAGATGCGCCGGCCCGAGCACGGCGACGCGAGCGATCCAGTAGATGCCCACGACCAGCGCGAGAGGAACGGCCGCGCGCGCGAGATCCGGCAAGGTCAGCTCGCGATCCTTGACCCAGAGGGCGGCCAGGAGCACCGGCGCCCCGAAGAGCGCCACTTCCTTCGCCAAGAGCCCGAACAGGAGAACGAGCGCCGCCGGCGCGAGCTTCATCCAGGGCGATCGGATCCCGGGCCCGAACCGCGCCGCGGCCCAGAGCGCGGCAAACAGGAACGTCCCCGCGATCAGATCCGTGCGCCCCGAGATGAAGGCCGCGCTCTCCGGGTGCGTCGGATGGAGCGCGAAGAGCACGGCCCCCGCGGTGGCCGCGAGCGGCCGGCCCGAGATTTCCCAGGCGAGGAGCCAGAGCGCGAGGCACGCGAGGACGTACCAGATCAGGTTCTGCGCGTGGTATCCGCGAGGGTCATCCTTCCAGAGCGCGCGATCGAGCGCGAGCGAGTAGACGGTCGCCGGACGGAAGTAGGTGTGCTGCGAGGTCTGCGTCTGGAGGTAGACGTCGAACGGCGTGCTCCAGAGGCGGGCGAGGTCGGCCGGCCCGTGGATGTCGAGGTGCTCGCCGACCAGGTAGCGGTCGTCCCAGACGAAGTCGTACCCGATCGACCGGACGTGCGGAAGGAGCGCGGCGAGGGCGACGACCGCCCCGAGGACCCAGACTCGCCAGGGAGGGACGCCCGACCCCGCGCGAGCCGCGCCGGCCGCCGCCCCGCCCACTCGGTTTCTTCCGGCCGCCACCCCTTGGGACCGTTGAGCTTGCGGGCGAGGAGCCATGGGCCGGACGTTAGGGAGCGGGCGGCGTGTCGCGCAACGTGAATCTGCCTGATGACGCACTGCCGCGCCGCGGGTTACAGTACCCAACTACCCCGGGGAGCGTCGACGATCCAGCATGATCCGAAGCATGACAGGCTATGGCCGGGGCGAGGTCGTGGTGGATGGCCTTCGCCTCGCGGCCGAAGTTCGGTCGGTGAACCACCGATTTTGCGAGCTCTCCGCGCGTCTCCCGCGGACCCTCGGCATCTACGAGCACGAGGCTCGTAAGATCGTGCAGGAGCGGTCGGTGCGGGGGAAGATCAACCTCGTCGTGACCTGGGGCGACGGGGGAGGAGACGAGGGGCGCGAGCCCACGGGCACGCTGACCCTGGACGAGCGCGCCGCGGATCGGTACATGGAGCTCCTCCAGGCGCTCCAGAGAAAGTTCGGCCTTTCCGGCAGCGTGGACGTGGACACGTTCGCCTCGCTCCCCAATCTCTTCGTCTGGAGCGAGATGCGGCGCGATCCCGAGTTCTATCTCGGAATCCTGCGCGAGGTCGTGACCGCGGCTACCGAGGACATGATCCGCATGAAGGAGACGGAGGGAGCGGCCCTCCGGGCGGATCTCGAGACGCGGGTCGAGGGAATCCGGGATCGCGTGGCGCGGATTCGCGAGCGCGCACCCCAGAAGGTCAAGGAGACCGCGGAGCGACTCCAAGAGCGCATCCGCGTTCTCCTCGACGGTAACGAGCTCCCGGAGGAGCGCCTCGCGCAGGAGATCGCCATGATGGCGGATCGCCTCGACGCGACCGAGGAGTGCGTGCGCCTCGAGGCGCACTGCGACCACTTCAAGAAGCTCCTGAACGAGGAGGCCACGCCGGGGCGAAAGCTCGGCTTCCTCCTCCAGGAGATGAATCGGGAGATCAACACGATCGGCTCGAAGTCGGCCGACGTTCCGATCATCGAGCAGGTCGTCGACGTCAAAGAGGAACTTGAGCGGATCCGCGAGCAAGTCCAGAACATCGAATGACGCGGGCGTGATCGGCTCGGAGTATCGCCGCTTCGTGGTGGTGATCTCCGGCCCCTCCGGCGCCGGTAAGAGCTCCTTCGTGAAGGTGCTCCTCGGACGCTACCCGCGGGATCTGGTCTACTCGGTGTCCGCCACGACGCGCCCCCGGCGGGCGCACGAGGTGGAGGGGCGCGACTACTTCTACCTCGGCCGCGAGGAGTTCCAGCGCCGGGTCTTGGCCGGGGATTTCGTCGAGCACGCGGAGGTGCATGGCGAGCTCTACGGCACGCTGAAGAGCCAGACCGAGGCGGTGCTCCGTTCCGGACGCAACGTGCTCCTCGACATCGACGTCCAGGGAGGGCGCTCGGTCCGGAGGATCTACCCGGACGGGGTGTTCATCTTCGTGCTTCCGCCGTCGCTCGCGGATCTCGAGGAGCGGCTCCGGGCGAGAGGCACGGACAGCGAGGAGCGCATCAAGCTCCGGCTGGAGAACGCGCGGCGCGAGATCGAGATCGCGCGCGAATACGATTACGCGGTCGTCAACGACGACCTGGAAGACGCGACCCGGAAGGTCCTCGCCATCATCGAGGCGGAGACGTGCCGGGCTTCGCGGCGGATCGACGGCGGTCGATCCGAACCCTAGTCAGGAGGATCTGTGGATTCCAAGACCCCGCTTCGCTCGAGCAACGTCCCGAACAAGTACGAGCTCATCATCGTGGCGGCGAAGGAAGCCCGTCGCATCAACGAGCTCTCGCGCCAGACGGGCCTCAACCTGGGCAGCAAGGTGACGAACGTCGCGCTGGAAGAGGCCCTGAAGGGCAACGTCCTCTATCACTACCAAGAGACGCCCGCAGAGCCCGAAGAAGCTCCGAGCGCCGACTCGGAAGAGTAGCGTGACGTGACGGAGACGCGGTCCCTCGCCGGCGCGCGCGTCCTCCTCGGCATCACGGGGGGGGTCGCCGCGTACAAGACGCCCGAGCTGGTCCGGGCGCTCGCGAAGGAAGGGGCGCACGTCTCCGTCATCCTGACCACGCGAGCGCGACGCTTCGTCACGAGGGACGCGCTCCGCTCGGTCACCAAGGGGCCCGTGCTCCATGGGCTCTTCGAGACGCAGGCCCTCGGATCGGGGCCCTGGTTCGAAGGGATGCCCGAGAGCGCGCTCGGCATGGCGCACATCGGGATGGCCCGCGAGGCCGACCTGATCCTCGTCGCCCCCGCCACCGCGAACGCCATCGGCAAGCTCGCGCACGGCCTGGCCGATGACCTCCTCTCGACCGCGCTCCTCGCCACGCGCTCCCCCGTCCTCCTCGCCCCCGCCATGAACGTCGCCATGTGGGAGCATCCGGCCGTCCAGGCGAATCTCGACGTGCTCCGAGCGCGCGGGATCCGCATGGTCGGTCCCGAGGAGGGATCGCTCGCCGACGGCGAGTGGGGCATGGGACGGATGGCCTCGCTCGAGGCCATCGTCGCCGCCTGCGCGTCGCTCGCGGAACTCGCCGGCGCGGGTGCGGGCGCTGACGGCGCGGGGGCGGGCGCTGACGGCGCCGGCGCGAACGGGCTCCCGCTCCATGGGCGCACGATCGTCGTGACGGCCGGCGGGACCGAGGAGCCGATCGATCCGGTGCGTGTGATCACCAACCGCTCGAGCGGCAAGATGGGCTTTGCCATCGCGGCCATGGCGCGCGATCTGGGAGCCCGGGTCCGGCTCATCACCGCGCATGTCACCGCGGAGCCTCCGGCCGGCGTCGAGCGGATCGATGCGCCGACCGCGGCCTCCATGGCGGACGCCGTGCTCCGGGCGGTGAAGGACGCCGACGCGCTCGTCATGGCGGCGGCCGTGAGCGATTTCACCCCCGCGAAGCCGAGCGGATCGAAGCTTCCCCGCGAGGGAAGCGGGCTCAAGCTCGAGCTCCTGCCGACGACCGACATCTTGAAGGAGGTCCGAGCGGCCCACCCCGGAAAGCTCCTCGTCGGCTTCGCTCTCGAAACCGAGGACGAGATCAACCGCGGTCGGGGTAAGATGCAGCGCAAGGGGCTCGACTTGGTCGCGGTCAACAATCCGGGCAAGCCGGGCTCGGCCTTCGGCTCGGACACGAACGACGTGACGCTGATCGATTCCGACGGACGCGTCGAGGCGCTGGGACTTCGCCCCAAGCGCGAGGTGGCGCGAGCGATCCTGCTCCGGGTAGCCAAGGCGCTGAATCAGGACTGAGGGGAAGCCGGTGGACGATGGGCGGGGTGAGCTCGTGGCGATTGCGGGGGAGGCGGTGACGCTCCTCCGGCGCGAGCTCGCGCGCGGACGGCGCAGGATCGAGCTGCCCGGGATCGACGGCGAGGCGCCGATGCCTGCCGCGCCACGGGCTGCGGCACGCGCGTCGCAACCGCCGGCGCCGGCCGCTCCCACGTCCGTCGCCTCGACGCCCGCGGCCGACGCGACCCCGCTCACGCTTCCCGGCTTCGAGCCTCCGGCGCCGCCCCCTTCCGCGCCCAAGTCCGCGGCCATGCCGGCTCCGGCGCGCCTCGCTCCGCGCTCCGATCTTCCCGGCACGCTCGCCGACGTGAAGGCGCTGGTCGACACCTGCCGGCTCTGCCCACTCTGCGAGACGCGCACGAGGACGGTCTTCTCCGACGGCACCGACCAGGCGCGGCTCATGTTCGTGGGCGAGGCACCGGGGCGCGACGAGGATCTCCAGGGCGTTCCCTTCGTCGGCCGCGCGGGGCAGCTCCTCACGAAGATGATCGAGGCGATCCAGATGGAGCGCGCGGACGTCTACATCGCGAACGTGCTCAAGTGCCGTCCGCCCGAGAACCGCACGCCGATTCCTACCGAGGTGGAGAAGTGCCTCCCCTACCTCGAGCAGCAGATCGCGCTCGTGAAGCCCGACCTGATCGTCGCCCTCGGGCTCTCCGCCGCCCAGGGCCTCCTCGGCACCAAGGCGTCGATGGGCGCGCTCCGCGGGCGCACGTTCGAGTACAAGGGCGTGCCGCTCGTCGCGACCTACCATCCGGCGGCGCTCCTCCGGAATCCGGGCCTCAAGAAGGACGCCTGGGTGGATCTCCAGCGCGTTCGCGACATGCTGCGCGAAGGGGAGCCCGCGTGAGAGGGATCGACGACATGGCTCCGGCCGGGCTCGACGCGGCGCGCATTCCGCCCCAGGCGCTCGACGCCGAGCGCTCGGTGCTCGGCGCGATGCTCCTCTCGCGCGACGCGATCGCGACCGCGATCCAGAATCTCCAAGAAGAGGCCTTCTACAAGGACGCGCACCGGAAGATCTGGCGGGTGATCATCGATCTCTTCGACGGCTCCACGCCGGTCGACATGGTGACGCTCGTCGAGGAGCTGAAGAAGCGCCGCGAGCTCGAGGCCGTGGGGGGCGTGACGTACCTCACGACGCTCGATCAGTTCATCGCCACACCCGCCCACGTGGAGCACTACTGCAAGGTGGTCCACGAGAAGGCGATCCTCCGCCGGCTGATCGAGGTGGGGACCGAGATCGTGGGCGAGGCCTTCGACGGCCGCGAGGACCCGGCGCACCTCCTGGATCGCGCCGAGCAGCAGATCTTCGCGATCTCCGACGAGCGCCTCCGCACGGGCTTCCAGCCGATGCGCTCGCTCGTGCTCCAGGGCTACTCCGCGATCGAGGAGTACCGGCAGAGGAAGGTGCACGTCACCGGCGTCCCCTCGGGCTTCTACGACCTCGACGAGATGACGGCGGGATTCCAGAAGGCCGACTTCGTGGTCATCGCCGGACGCCCGTCGATGGGGAAGACGTCGTTCGCGATGAACATCGCCGACTACGTGGCCGTGCGCGCGCGCGGGAAGGAGCGCCAGACCGTCGCGGTCTTCAGCCTCGAAATGTCGAAGGAGTCGCTCGTGCAGCGGCTCCTATGCTCGCTCGCCAAGGTGGACATCCACAAGGTGCGCCGGGGCTACGCGAGCGCGGCCGAGTACAAGGCGCTCCAGGCCGCGGCCGCGCAGCTCCACGAAGCGCCGATCTACATCGACGACACCGCGGCGATCTCGATCCTCGAGATGCGCGCCAAGGCGCGCCGCCTCGTGTCCGAGCAGCCGCTCGGGATGATCGTCGTGGACTACCTCCAGCTCATCCGCGGCCCCAACAACGCCGAGAACCGCCAGCAGGAGATCTCGAGCATCTCGCGCTCGCTCAAGGCGCTCGCCAAGGAGCTCCAGGTGCCGGTGCTCGCCCTCTCCCAGCTCTCGCGCGCCGTCGAGACGCGGGGCGGCAACAAGCGCCCCATGCTCTCCGATCTGCGCGAGTCGGGCGCCATCGAGCAGGACGCCGACGTGGTGCTCTTCGTCTATCGCCCCGAGGTCTACGAGACCGACCCGTCCAAGATGGACGGGAAAGCGGAGATCATCATCGCGAAGCAGCGGAACGGCCCGACCGGAAGCGTGGATCTCGCGTTCCTCCGCGAGTGCACCCGGTTCGAGTCCCTCCGCGACGTTCCGGAGCCCCGACCCGAGCCCCGGTGATCGACCCCGAGACCGCCGAGCAGGAAGACGCCGCCCTGGCCGCGGCTCCGTGGCCGCAGCGCTTCCTGTTCGCGCGGCTTCAGAACGCGGGAGAGATCTTCCTCCTCGTCGGGAGCGCGCTCCGCGAGATGCCCGCGGGCGTCCGCAAGATCGGGCTCGTCTTCGAGCAGATGGCGTCGATCGGGCTCGGCTCCATGCCGCTCACCGTCATCGTGGCGCTCTTCACCGGAGCGGTCGCCGCCGTGCAGGCGGCCTACCAGATGCGGGACTACGTGCCGATGATCTACCTCGGCACGGTCATCGGGAAATCCGTGGTGATCGAGCTCGGCCCCGTGCTCACGGCGCTCGTGGTCGGCGGACGCGTGAGCGCGGCGATCGCGGCCGAGCTCGGCTCGATGCGCGTGACCGAGCAGATCGACGCCATGGAGACGCTCGGCATCAGCCCCGTTCGCTACCTCGTGGTGCCGCGGCTCGTCGCCTCGGTCCTGATGCTCCCGGTGCTCACGATCTTCGCCGACATCCTCGCGATCTTCGGCGGGTATCTCGTGGCCGTGCTCACGCTCGACGTGAGCGGCCATACGTTCACGAGCGGGCTCAAGCTCTACTTCAAGATCCAGGACGTCTTCTCGGGACTCCTCAAGTCGGTCTTCTTCGGCGGGATCATCGCGACGATGGGGTGCTACTACGGGCTCCGCACCGAGGGGGGCGCCGAGGCGGTCGGGGATTCGACCACCCGGGCGGTGGTGGCCTCCTGCCTCCTCATCCTGATCGTCGACTACCTCCTCGCCTCCTTCCTCTTCCGGGTGCTCTTTGCCTGACAACGCGATCGAGTTCCAGGGGGTCTGGAAGCGACTCGGGACGAAAGTTGTGCTCCGGGGTGTCGATCTATCCGTTTCGAGGGGAGAGTGCCTGGTCGTGATCGGGCGGAGCGGGAGCGGGAAGTCGGTCCTGCTCAAGCACGTGGTCGGCCTTCTCCAACCGGACCGGGGGACCGTGCGGGTGAACGGCATCGATGTTTCCAAGCTGGACGAAGGGGAGCTGCTCGCCTTGCGCGAGGAGATGGGGATGCTCTTCCAGGCAGGCGCCCTGTTCGACTCCATGCTGGTGGGGGAGAACGTCGGCCTCGCGCTGCGCGAGCACACACCGCTCCCGGAGCGCCAGATCGAGGAGGTCGTGGCCGAGAAGCTCGCGCTGGTCGGGCTCGCGGGGACCGAAGGGCAGAGGCCGTCGTCCCTGTCGGGAGGCATGAAGAAGCGCGCCGCGCTCGCGCGGGCGCTGGCGATGAATCCGAAGATCATGCTCTACGACGAGCCGACGACCGGGCTCGACCCGATCACGGCGGATGTCATCAACCGGCTGATCCGGAGGCTCCAAGAGAGGCTCGGGATGACCTCGATCGCGGTCACCCACGACATGAAGAGCGCGTATCATATCGCCGACCGCATCGCGATGCTCCACGAGGGACGCATCCATGCGATCGGGACGCCGGATGAGATCCAGGCGACACGGGATCCGATCCTCCGTCAATTCATCGAGGGGAGCTCGGACGGGCCCCTCCTCCCCACGTAGAAGGATCACGGATGAACCGAACGTCACGCCGGGCCGCGATTCAAGTCGGAGTCGCGGGACTCCTTTCGATCCTGCTCCTGTTCATCGGCATCGCCTGGATCAAGGAGTACCGGGTCGGCAAGCGGAAGAGCTACTACACCGCCCGCTTCGAGGAGGTGGGGAACTTGGGCGAGGGCGATCCCGTCTCCGTGCGCGGCGTGCGCAAGGGGGCGGTGACCGACATCGTGCTCGAGGACCAGGGCGTGCGCGTGGAGTTCGAGGTCGACAAGGGCGTCACGCTCCATCCCGACGCGCAGCTCCGGGTGGCCAACATCGGGTTCATGGGGGAGAAGTTCCTCGCGCTCGATCCCGGCCAGGCGCCCGGACGCTACGACGGGCGGAAGCCGATCCCGGGCCGCTTCCAGTCGGGCGTGCCCGAAGTCATCAGCGGCGCGGGGGACCTCCTCATCGAGACGACCGAGCTCTCGTCGCGCCTCAATCTCATGCTCGACGCGATCGATCCGGCCACGGTCGAGCGCGCCTCGAAGAACTTCGAGAAGGCGAGCGAGGGGCTGAACCAGACCCTGAGCCAGAACCAAGGCGACCTCCGGCAGGCGATCGTGGACTTCCGCGCGGCCGCGCACGACCTCCGCGCCATCGCCGCGGCCAACGGGGGCCAGGTGTCGTCGTCGGTGAAGGACTTCGGGGAGGCGTCTCGGAAGCTCTCCCACCTCTCGGACCAGCTCTCGGCCACCGCGGTCTCGCTGGACCGCGTGGTGACGCGCCTCGACAAGGGGGAGGGAGCGCTCGGCAAGGCGATCTCCGACTCCACGCTCTACGTCGACCTGAAGGAGACGCTCCGGAACACGAACCAGCTCGTGAAGGACATCCAGAAGAACCCGAAGAAGTACATCAATCTGAGCGTCTTCTAAGAACACCCCTCTTCGTCCTAGACTCACCCCCATGACGCCCAGGAAGGCTGCCCCAGCGCGCGAGGCGAAGACCGTCTTCTTCTGCGCCGAGTGCGGCAACGAGAGCCCGAAGTGGTTCGGGCGCTGCCCGCACTGCGACGCGTGGAACAGCGCGCGCGAAGGTCCGGGGCGGCGCGAGGCCGCACCCGCGCGCCGCTCCAACTACGCGTCGTCCGACGCCGCGTCGGCTCCGGTCAAGCTCGACGAGATCGACTCGGGCGCCGAGGCGCGCTGGGTGAGCGGCATCGGCGAGCTGGACCGAGTGCTCGGCGGAGGGCTCGTGCCCGGCTCGCTCGTCCTGATCGGCGGCGACCCAGGCATCGGGAAATCCACCCTCGCGCTCCAGCTCGCGGCCGCGCTCGGACGCGCCGAACGGTCGGTGCTCTACGTCTCGGGCGAGGAGTCGCCGCGCCAGGTGAAGCTCCGCGCCGAGCGGCTCGCGTTGCGCGGCGGTCTCGACCGGCTCTGGATGCAGTCCGAGATCGACCTGGAACGGATCCTCGAGGAGGTCGCTCGTCTCAGCCCGTCGCTCCTCGTCGTCGACTCCATCCAGACCCTCTACCTGGGCTCGCTCGACGCGGCCCCGGGGAGCGTGTCCCAGGTGCGCGAGTGCGGACTCAGGCTCCTCAGGCTCGCGAAGGAGCGGGGCCTTCCGGTTCTCCTGATCGGCCACGTCACGAAGGACGGCTCGGTCGCGGGGCCCCGCACGCTCGAGCACATGGTGGACGCGGTCCTCTATCTCGAAGGGGAGCGTCACCACGAGTACCGGATCCTGGGCGCCGCGAAGAACCGCTTCGGCTCCACGCACGAGATCGGCGTCTTCACGATGCAGGGAGACGGGCTCGCCGAGGTCGAGAATCCCTCCGAGCGCCTGCTCAAGGACAGGGGCGAGTCGGTCCCGGGCTCGGCGGTGGTCGCCACCATCGAGGGATCGCGTCCGCTTCTCGTCGAGGTGCAGGCGCTCGTCGCTCCCACCCACTTCGCGAACCCGCAGCGCGTGGCGCAGGGCATCGACGCGCGCCGGCTCGCGGTGGTGATCGCGGTGCTCGAGAAGCGGGCGGGGCTCTCGCTCGCGGGGGCGGACGTGTTCGTCAATGTCGCGGGCGGGATCCGGCTCGAGGAGCCGGCCGCCGATCTCGGGCTCGCGCTCGCGCTCGCGTCGAGCTTCCGCGACCGCCCGCTCCGTCCCGATCTCGTCGCGATCGGCGAGGTGGGCCTGGGCGGCGAGCTCCGCCCCGTGCCTCAGCTCGAGCGAAGGCTCGCGGAGGCGAGGCGGCTCGGATTCCGCGCCGCCATCGTCCCGAAGCGCTCCGCGCCGGAGGGCGTGACGGGCGCGCTCGGGGCCGCGAGCCTCCACGAAGCGATCGGACGGGTGCTCGACCCGGACCACGGCCGGTGAGCGTCACCTCTCGCCGCGACCTCGCCGTGGTCCTTGCGGGGGCGGGCGACGGAGTGCGGATGGGAGGGCGCGGGCCGAAGCTCCTCCTGCCCATAGCCGGCAAGACGCTCCTCGAGCGCGTGGCCTCGATCTTCCTCGCGCATCCCTCCGTGGGGGAGCTGATCGCGGTCGTCCCCGAAGCGCTCCTCGATCCGGCGCGGCGGGCGTTGAGCGCGCTCCCGGCGCCTTCGGACATTCGCCGCGAGGTCACGCCCGGAGGGGCGACCCGGCGCGAGTCGGTGGGACGAGGGATTCAGGCGCTCACGCTCGGACTTCCCTACGTCGCGGTGCACGACGTCGCCCGCGCGCTCATCGAGGAGCGCTTGATCACGCGCGTGCTCGAGACCGCGCGGCTCACGGGAGCCGCGATCCCCGCCGTGCCCTTGCGGGACACGGTGGCGGAGGTGGACGCGGGGCGCGTGGTGCGGACGCTCGATCGCGCGCGGCTCTTCGGCGTGCAGACGCCCCAGATCTTCGCCGATGCTATACTGCGCCGCGCGCACGCGTCCGCCGAGGCCGAGGGGCGGGACGCGACCGACGACGCCTCGCTGCTCGAAGCGTCCGGGGCCAAGGTCGCGGTCGTCCCCGGAGACCCGATGAACCTCAAGCTGACCGAGCCGTCCGACCTCGCGATGTTCGAGTTCCTCCTCCGTCGCGGATCGCCGTGACGTCCGGGACCACGCTTCGGGTCGGCATCGGTTACGACGTGCACCGGATCGAGCGCGGACTCCCGCTCACGCTGGGCGGCGTGGCGATCGCGCACGACAAGGGCCCGCGCGCGCATTCCGACGGCGACGTGCTCGCGCACGCGATCGGCGACGCGCTCCTGGGCGCGGCCGGGCTGGGCGATCTGGGAGCGCACTTTCCCGACTCGGATCCAGAGTGGCGCGGCGCCTCGAGCCTCCGTCTCCTCGAGACGATCGCGGAGCGGCTGCGCGAGCGCGGATTCGCGATCGTGAACGTGGATGTGTCCCTGGCCGCGGAGGCTCCGCGCATCGCCCCGCACGTCGCGGCGATGCGCGTGGCGCTCGGCCTAGCGCTCGGAATCGGAGAAGGACGCGTGTCGGTGAAGGCCACGACCAACGAAGGACTCGGAGCACTGGGACGTGAGGAAGGGATCGCCGCGTGGGCGGTCGCGCTCCTGGAAGGGCGCGAGTGATCGTGGAGGGAGCATGAAGATCGTCGTTCTCCTGGGCGGCAACACGTCGGAACGGGAAGTCTCCCTTCGCACCGGCGCGGGCGTGGCCCGCGCGCTCAAAACGCTCGGCCACGACGTGGCGCTCCTCGACACCGGTACGGGACAGTTCCTCAAGGACCCGGACCACGCCATGGCGCTCGGCGCGGGCCCGGCGCCGCTCCACGCCGCGGGCGGATTGCCCGCGCGGCGGGGCGAGCAGGGGCTCGACGTCTACGTGCGCTCCATCCCGCGCACGGCCGATCTCGTCTTCATCGCGCTCCACGGCGGCGCGGGCGAGAACGGCACGCTCCAGGCGCTCCTCGATCTCGCGGGCATTCCCTACACGGGCTCCGGCGTCCTCTCGTCAGCCCTCGCGATGGACAAGGTGATGTCGAAGCGGATCTTCAAGGTCGAGGGCATCCCGACCCCCGAGTGGGTCGAGCGCTGGGCCCCCGAAGACCCGGCGACCGCGTGGAATCCGGAGATCACGGCCGAGGAGATCGCGCGGCTCCAGGGCTTCCCGCTCATCGTGAAGCCGAACGAGGAGGGCTCGAGCGTCGGGATCACCGTCGTGAAGAGCGCGGCGGAGCTGAAGCCCGCGATGGAGGAAGCGCGCCGCTACGGACGTCTCGTCCTGGTCGAGCAGTTCATCGACGGGCGCGAGCTGACGGTCGGCGTGATCGGCCAGCGGGCGCTTCCCGTGGTCGAGATCATTCCCACCGCCGGCTGGTACGACTACGAGCACAAGTACACGTCGGGCGCGAGCCGCTACGAATGCCCGGCCTCGCTCCCGCCCGAGGTGGCCGAGGAGCTCTTCGCGCTCAGCCTCCGCGCGTGCCGCGCACTCCGCACGAGCGGCGTCGCGCGCGTCGACTTCCGGCTCGGGAAGGAGGGCGTGGCCCACTGCCTCGAAGTGAACACGGTGCCCGGGCTCACCGAGCTGAGCCTCGTGCCCAAGGCGGCGCAGGCCGCGGGACTGAGCTACGAGGACCTGGTCAAGGCGATCGTGGAGTCCACGCCGGTCCGCGCGGCGCGCTGAGGTCGCGATGACCGGAGCCTGGAGAGCTTCATGAATCCCGTCCGCCACACGGCCTCGCCGGAGCAGGCCTTCACGCTGGTCGAGATCCTGGTGCGGATCGGCATCATCATCCTGGCCACGCTGCTCACGGTCCGGCTCGTGTACCTCCTGATCGGCCGCATCGAGCGCGCGATCCGGTCCGAGGCCAAGGGGACCGAGCTCGCGCGCGAGAAGCGCGCCCGCACGATCGGCGAGGTGCTCCGGGGCTTCACGCGCGGCATCATCATCGTGATCGGGATCCTCATGTGCGTGCGCGAGCTGGGGCTCGACATCACCCCGGCACTCGCGGCCGCGGGAGGATTCGGCGTCGCGGCGGGGCTCGGGGCGCAGGGCCTGGTGAAGGATTGGATCGCGGGATTCTTCATCATCCACGACAATCAATTCGCCGTGGGGGACGTCGTGCGCACCGCGGGCGTGTCGGGGACGGTCGAGACGCTCACGCTGAGGCACACGGAGCTCAGGGACGGCGAGGGCTTCATCCACTTCATACCGAACGGCGAGATCAAGGTGGTCACCAATCTAACGAAGAGCTGGTCCACCCCGATCGTCCGGATCCCGATCAGCCTCACCGAGGATCCGGCGCGCGTGGTGCAGGTGCTCGGGGCGATGCTCGGCCAGTTCGCGGCCAGCCCGAATGCGAAGCCGCTCCTCCTCGAGCCCCCCAAGCTCCTCGGCATCGACGACGTGGGGACGGGCCAGTTCACGATCATGCTCCAGGCGAAGACCGTTCCGGAGGAGCGTCTCGCCGTTTCGCGCATGCTTCGGTTGGCCGCGCTCGAGAGCCTCCGCGCGGCGGGCGTGCTCGTACACACGCCGGTGGCCGGCGACGCCGCGGCCGCGGTGCAGCCAGCCGCGCCGGCCCAGGCCCAGGCGGCCGCCTCCTCTGGAGGCGAGGCGTGAGCCTCCGCGTGTACGACGCGCGGCGACGCGCGAAGATCCCGTTCGAGCCCGTCCGGCCCGGCAAGGTCGGCATGTACGTCTGCGGCATGACCGTCCAGGACAAGCCGCACGTGGGCCACATGCGGTACGCCGTGGCCGGCGACGTGATCCGCCGCATCCTCGAGTCGCGCGGCTACGAGGTGACGTACGCCACCAACTTCACCGACATCGACGACCGCATCATCGAGCGCGGGAACAGGGAGGGCGTTCCCTTCGAGCAGGTCTCGGAGCGGAACATCCAAGCCTTCCTCTCGTACGCGGCGCTCCTCAACATCAAGCCCGCGACCGTCTATCCGCGCGCGACGGAGCACATCCCCGAGATCATCGCGCTCATCCAGCGGCTCATCGATTCGGGGCACGCCTACGCGGCCGGTGGGGACGTCTACTTCGACGTGCGGAGCTATCCCGCGTACGGATCGCTCTCGGGGCGCAAGGTGGACGACCTTCGCTCCGGCGTCCGGATCGAGGTGGGCGAGGCGAAGCGGGACCCGCTCGACTTCACCCTCTGGAAGGGAGCGAAGCCGGGCGAGCCGTCGTGGCCGAGCCCCTGGGGACCAGGGCGTCCCGGGTGGCACATCGAGTGCTCGGCGATGGCCATGAAGCACCTGGGCGAGACGTTCGACCTGCACGGCGGCGGCCAGGATCTCATCTTCCCGCACCACGAGAACGAGATCGCGCAATCGGAGGCCGCGACGGGGAAGACCTTCGCGCGCTTCTGGGTCCAGAACGGCCTCGTGAACCTGGATGGGGAGAAGATGTCCAAGTCGACGCAGCACTTCTTCCTCATCGAGGACATCGCGAAGCAGGTCGAGCCGGAGGTGATCCGCTTCTACCTCCAGTCGACGCAGTACCGGAGTCCGATCGAATGGAACGACGTGCGCCTCCGCGAAGCCGGGGCGGCGTACGACCGCCTGCGCGAGGCGCTCGCGAAGGCCGAGGCCGCTCCCGCCGCCGACGGTACGAGGACGGCAGGCTCGACGCTCCTCGTCGAGCTGGCCGAGCTCGAGAAGGAATTCCAGGAATCGCTCGACGACGACTTCAACGCGGCGAAAGCGCAAGGCCACCTCTTCGAGATGGCGAAGGCGATCAACCGCGTCGCGGATAGCGCGCAGTCGTCGGCCGCGGATCGCGCGGCGCTTCCGGAAGCCGGGCGCACGCTTCGCCGGCTCGGCGAATTGATCGGTCTCTTCTGGGGTTCCGGGAAGGTCGAGGCGGAGGCCCCGGAGGCCGTACAAGCGCTTGTGCGGCAACGAGATGAAGCTCGCATCCAGAAGCAGTGGCGGCGTGCCGATGAACTGAGGGACGAAATCCTGGCGCTGGGCTATGTCCTCGAGGACTCGAAAGGGGGCACGAAAGCCCGGCCCAAGCCCTGATCTTCACCAAGCTCACGGCGGGTCGATGCCTCTGGGACGGGGTCCGCGAACCCTCAAAGCCGAGCTTCAATTCCGGTTCCTCGCGGTGGGGAGCATGTTCCTGGTCATCGCGACCGCGCTCCTCTACACGAACGGACAGGGCTCTCTCCGCCGTCAAATTCTCACCAACGCCGTGACCGCGTCCGAGACCGCCGCCTCTCTCATCGCGGTCGAGGACCACCGCCTGATCCGCACCGCGGCCGACATGAACGGTCAGGCCTTCCGCACCATCGTCACCAACCTGGGCGCGCTCCGCCGCGCGAATCCGTCGATCTATCACCTCTTCACCCTCGCGCCCGGGAAGCGGCTCGGCGCGTGGGGAGTCGTCGTCGATCTCGGGAGCACCGGGAACGAGTCGGGGGCCGCCGACCCGGCGCTCGTGCGCGGGCGCCTTCCGATCGGATCGCGGCCGCCGAAGGACGTGCCGGAGTCCCTGCTCCGCCAGGGCATGACGCAGACCGCCGGGAGGGTGCTCGACCTCACGCGCCCCGACCTGGCCCGGGTGGTGGCCGTCTCTCCCATCCGCACGACGGGAGGCGAGTCGGTCGGTCTCGTGGTCGTGCAGATGAGCGCGGCCGCGCTCGCGTCGGAGGCGCGGCTGCTCGCCTACGTGTGCGTGGGGATCTTCCTCCTGGGTCTCGTCGCGAGCGCCCTCGCGAGCACCTATGTCTCGCGGTGGCTCACGCGGCCGATCGAAGATCTCCTGGACGCGGTCGAGGCGATCTCGAAGGGGGACCTCGCCACGCGCGTCCGCGTGGACGGGCACAAGCACGAGCTCGACGCGCTCGGGTCGGCGTTCAACCACATGGCCGAGACGCTCGAGTCGTCGCGCGGCCGGAATGACGCGCAGCAGGGGCGGCTCCGGGAGCTCAACCGGATCGGGACGAGCGCGGCCGCCACGCTCGATCTCCCGGTCATGCTCGAAATGGTGGCCCAGGGGATGCGCACCGTGTGCGGCGGACAGGAGGCCTTCGTCGGCGTCGCCGCGCCGCGGGATCAGGCGATCCATCACTGGGCCGGTTCGGATCCGGGCGCCCTGGATCTCATGACCACGCCCGTCCCGCTCGAGAACCTGACGCGCGTCCTGGCGGGCGAGGCGCGGCTTTTGTCCCGCGCGGAGATGGACGCGGCCGGGCTCTCGTGGCTCAGGCAGCGGCCCGGCGAGTACGCGCTCGCGGCGCCGCTCAAGTCGAGCGACGAGACGATCGGGGCCCTGGTCGCGCTCGGGGATCGCGCGCAGTTCCACGACGACGCCGTCTCCCTCGCGTCGGTGTTCGCGACCCAGATCTCGGCCGCGGTGGGGAACGCGCGGCTCTTCGAGCAGATCAAGGCGCTCGATCGCTCGAAGAGCGAGTTCCTCTCGATCGCGTCGCACGAGGTGCGGACGCCGCTCACCGTCATCAAGAGCTCCCTCGACGTCCTCGTCGCGAACAAGGCCTTCACCTACACGACCGACCAGCGCCAGCTGATCGCGTTCTGCCAGCAGTCGGTCGAGCGGCTCATCCAGCTCGTGAAGGACATCCTCGACGTGTCCAAGATCGAGGCGGGCGTCCTTCAGATCCAGTTCATCCCGACCTCGCTCAACGAGCTCGTGACGAAGTGCCTCTTCTGGGTGCCGCAGCTCCCGGGCGGCCAGGGGATCGAGGTGGAGGCGCGCCTTCCGTCCGAGCCGGCCATGGTCTCCGCGGATCCAGGGCGGATCATGCAGGTGCTCGAGAACCTGACCTCGAACGCCCTCAAGTTCTCGAAGCCCGGAGGCAAGGTCACGATCGATCTCGTGGAGCACGAGGCCGAGTACGAGATCGTCGTCTCCGACCAGGGGAAGGGAATCGCGGCCGAGCATCTCGAGCGGATCTTCGGGAAGTTCTACCAGGTCGAGGAGTCGGCGACCCGCGAGCAGGGCGGGACCGGGCTCGGGCTCGCGATCTGCAAGGGCATCATCCAGGCGCACCGCGGCCGCATCTGGGCCGAGAGCGAGCTGGGCAAGGGGAGCCGCTTCCACTTCACGCTCGCCCGCTACCAGGATGGCGCGGACGCGGGACGTCCGGACGCCCAGATGTCCGTGGCCGACCTCCTCTCCTCCCTCCGCTCCGAAACTCCTTCACCGACACGCTCGTAGCGTTGACGCCGGGCTCGCCCCGCCCGTACACTGCCGCCGAGCGGACCGGGGCCCGGGTCCCCGTGCCCCGCGCAGCTGGCGTAGCTCAATGGTAGAGCATCTCATTTGTAATGAGGCGGTTGGGGGTTCGAGTCCCTTCGCCAGCTCCAAGTGACGTCATCCCGGTGGGGTTCCCGAGCGGTCAAAGGGAGCAGACTGTAAATCTGCCGGCTTAGCCTTCGAAGGTTCGAATCCTTCCCCCACCATTCTTTCGGCATCGAAGTGAGAGCGGGTCGGTCCCCGGGATGGGACCGATAGCCCCAAGTGATGAAACGGGGCGGGAATAGCTCAGTGGCTAGAGCGTCAGCCTTCCAAGCTGAGGGTCGCGGGTTCGAATCCCGTTTCCCGCTCCAGTTTCCCTACGGCAGTTATCCACCTCCATCCACTTTCCTTAACCCGTTGCGCCGCAGAAAATAAACTCCGGTCGGCCCACCGCGACGCTCGGGCCGTAACGGGTTCGTTGTGGATTCCCTGGTGGTGCGCGGCCCCTCGGGACCCATTCCGTCTCGAGCGGGTCCAAAACGGGCCTGAATCAACCGCGCACAAAATGAGTCAAATTTCTTGTTGACCGCGGGTTCGCGGGTCCGTACCTTCTGCGGTTCGCACCGACGACGACCTTCTTCGATGGAGTGAGGGGGGCCGGTCGGCGTTTTTTGCCTTGTGTTGAGCGTTTGGCGCCGAGCGGTGTCGGCTCGGAAGTGTGCCGGGTCGGCATCGGTCGCGCTTCGGGGTCGTTCCGCGCGCCTCACCTCCGCCCACGTAGCTCAGTCGGTAGAGCATTTGCATGGTAAGCAAAAGGTCAGCGGTTCGATTCCGCTCGTGGGCTCCATCCATGTGTCGCGAGAGGTCGAGCGGTTCCAACGGTCGTGATCTCGCCCGTCGTGTGATTCCGGGGACGTCCTGTACGGAGGATCTGGTCTGATGGCGAAGCAGAAATATGAGCGGAACAAGCCGCATGTGAACGTGGGGACGATAGGCCACGTGGATCATGGGAAGACGACCTTGACGGCGGCGATCACGATGGTGTTGGCGCAGAACAATCCGAAGATCGCGGTGCGGGA
>DASUFL010000065.1:0-22907 GCA_036274595.1 Candidatus Eiseniibacteriota bacterium
CCTCGCCCCCGGGGGCGGTGCCCCGCACGCTTTCTCTCGTGCCGGACCACCGCTTCATCGATCGAGTGGGAGCGCATGATCGATCCGTCCCGCTTCGACATCTCGACGAGACGGCGATAGTACTCGTGAAGCGTCCGCAGCTCGTCCTCCGAGAGATCCTCCACGCCGACCAGCCGGTTGCTCGCCCCCTCGATCGATGCGATCAGCTCGTTCAGCTTGAGCGACGTCGCCCTCGCGTCCTTGTTCTGGGCGCGCTGGATGAGGAAGACCATGAGGAACGTGACGATCGTCGTGGTCGTGTTGATGACGAGCTGCCAGGTGTCGGAGAAGTGGAAGACCGGCCCGAGGACCACCCACCCCACGATGAGGAGGAGCGCCATCGAGAACGCCATGGTGCCCCCCGCCCACTCGGTCACGGTGCCCGAGAGGCGCTCGGCGAATTTGAAGCCGCTCCCGCTACGTTTTCGTTCCATGACAGGGGTCGTCTGCAAGAACAGTGACAACGGCAACCATCCCTTGGGGGAGCGTCCCTTGCGGCGTCGCGGTCGTGCCGGCCGGACGGGCGGACCTCGGTCCCGGGAGTGTTTTGTAGAATTTTCCAGATGGCGTGATGGGACCCCCTCGCCGCCCCGGAGGGGCCGACGCGTAAATCCTTCGGGCCCAAGCGCCCCGGCCGCCCCCCTCGGGGCTCGCCGCTCCATGGCACCGATCTGGCTATGTATCCCCAGGGCAGGGGTTTCCCGGCACTCCCACCACGAAGGGTCGCCTCGCTTCCCGCGGGGACGACACAGGAGCCCGCCATTCGAGTTCACCGCCTCGACGCCATCACCCGGCGGCTAGGTCTGGAGCCGCAGGAGCGGGGAGTTCTCCTGCTCATGTGCGCACTCATCACCGCGCTGCTCACCGCCTACACGATCGCGAAGGTCCAGAGGGACGCGACCTTCATCGCGGAGTTCGGCGCCGGCGCGCTTCCGATCGCCTACGTGGCGGTCGCGATCGCCTCGGCCGCATTCGTCTGGTTGGAAGGCCTGTTCGCGACGCGGTTCTCCCGTCTCGCCGCGAACCGGATCAACCAGTATTCGGCGATCGCCATCAGCCTGCTCGCCATCCCCGCATTCGCGGCCGCGCCGCACTGGACCGCGGCCGCGTTCTACGTCTGGACCGGAAGTCAGGCCATGATGCTGCTGCCTCACTTCTGGGTCCTGGCGCTGGACGTGTGGGATTCACGGCGCGCGCGGCGGGTCTTCCCGCTCCTGAGCGGATTCGGACTCGTCGGGGGGCTCTTGGGCGGCGCGTTCGCGGGCTGGGTGGCGCCGATCCTGGGACGCGCCGCCCTCGAATGGGCTCTCGCCCTCCTTCTCGTGGTCTCCTTCCTGCTCACGCGGGTCGTGGAGCGCCACCGCGAGGAGCGCGCGACGAGCGCCCCCGCGGCCGTTCTCGCGGGCTCGCGCTGGAAGATCATCCGGCGCTCCAACTACCTCCAGTACCTCGCGGCGGCGCTCGCGCTCTCGGTGATCGTGTCGACGCTGGTCGACTTCCAGTTCAAGTTCTTCATTCAGGACATCTATCCGGACACCGAGACGCTGGCGCGGTTCTTGGGCAGGTTCTATCTCGTCCTGAATCTTCTCGCACTCGTCTTCCAGTTCGGCGCCGTGGGCTGGCTCCTCACGCGCATCGGACTCGTCGCCTCGACCGGACTGCAGCCGGCCCTCGTGATGATCTTCTCGTGGTGGGTGGCCCTGAGCACAGGGTGGTGGGCGGTCATCGCGTTGCGGTGGGTCCAGGGGGTCGTGCTTCAGGGAATCGGGAAATCCTCGGCGGAGATCTACTACATGGCCGTGCGTCCGGACGAGCGGCGCCGGATCAAGCCGGCGATCGACACGCTGGTCGAGCGATGGTCGGACGCGGCCGTCGGGGTGTTCCTGATCATCGTCATGCGCGTGGCCGGAGCGGCCCTGACTGCGATCGCGATCGCCACGATCGTGATCGCCGCGGGGTGGCTCTTCGTCATCTACCGCCTCAACCGCCAGTACGCGCGCGCGTTCGAGCAGGCGCTGAGCAGCCGCTGGCTCGACGCGGAGGGAGCCGCGGAGTCGATGCGAGTCCCCGGAGCGCGGCGGGCGCTCGAGGCCGCGCTCCGCTCGCCCGACGAGCCGCGCGCGCTCCTCGCGCTCGATCTGGCGCGCTACATCCGCCACCCCAGGATCGCGAAGGCGGTTCTCGACAATCTGGACCGCCCTTCCCCCGCCGTGCGGGCCTCGACGATCCGCGCCATGGAGTCCCTGCGCCTGCGGGACGACCGCAATCGCGTGCGGGAGATGCTCGCCGATACGAACGACCTGGTGTGCAGCGCCGCGGTCAGCTATGAGCTGGCGATGAGCACCCGCCAGGTCGAGTACGCGCGCTCGCTGCTCGAGGGGAACGACCCCCGGCTGCGAGCGTTCACGCTCGACGCCCTGCTCGACCGCCCGAGCGAGGCCCCCGGCGCCGTCACCACGGCGTGGGTCGACCGGCTCACGAAGTCCGAGAATGCCGACGATCGCGTGCTCGCGGCCCGCGCCCTCGGCACCTTCACGTCCTCCGCGCGCGTGCCTCGGCTCCTCGAACTCTTGAGGCAGCCTTCGGTCGAGATCCGCCGTGCCGCGCTCCAATCGGCCACGCGACGGCCGAGCCCACAGCTCCTGGACACGCTCGTGCCGCTCCTCATGGATCCGGAGCTGAGCTACGACGCGCGGCTCGCGGTCGCGGCGCTTCGGAACGCGGCCATACCCGCCCTCCAGCCCTACCTCACGGGCGTGCGCGGGATCCGTCCGCAAGCCCGGGCGGCGCGCACGCTGGCCCAGATCGCCACGCCGGCCGCGCTCCGCGCCCTCCTCGGGCTCGTGCGGAGCAGCGACCGAGCGCTCCGCCAGCTCGGGCTCGAGAGCGCGAGCCGCATTCGCGTCACGGTCGGGCGGCCGGTGATGTCCCGCTCGCGCGTGCACAAGCTCTTCCTCCGGGAGCTCCGCGAATACCGCCAGTGGATCGTGCCGTCCCACGCGATGGCCCAGCACAACGCGCCGGAGGTGCGGCTCTTGGGGGAGAGCTTCCGCGAGTACGCGGACATGGCCCTCGAGCGGGGTTTCCGCGCGCTCTCCTGCTGGTACGATCCGAAGCCGATCTCCGGAGCGTTCGAGCGGCTCAAGACGCGCGAGACGGTGGACGATGCGCCGGCGCTCGAGTACTTGAGCCACGTGCTGCCCCGGTCCATCTTCCGCCATGTGGAAACTCAGTTCGAGACCCTGACCGCTCCCTCCGAGGACTCTGCGGGCGACGTGAGTCGGGGGCTCGCCGGATGGGTCGCGAGCGCGTGGCGGTCGGGCGACGCCTGGCTCCGCGCGTGCGCGGTGCGCGCGTCCCGCTGGGCCACCGATCTCGAGCCCGGCCTGTTCGACGCGCCGGAGCCCGATTCGAGCTCCATCGTGCGGGCGGAGCTCAAGGCAGTTCGGTCCGCATCGGAGGAGGCGCCGTCGTGGATCCTGACGCCGCGGCCCGTCTCCCCCTAGAGAGGACGGCATGCTGACACCAGTCGAGCGCGTTCTGATCTTGAAGGGAGTCGACCTCCTCAAGGACGTGGGGCCGCGTCATCTCCTCGGTCTCGCGAACGTCGCGCGCGAGGTGGAGATCTTCGACGGGGACGCGATCTACGAGGAGAAGGACGCGGCCGACGCTCTCTACATCGTGGTCGAGGGGCGTGTGCGTCTCTCCGCGGACGGCCGGACCATGTCGGAAGTGGGACCGGGCGAGGCGTTCGGGACCTGGTCCCTCGTGGACGACTCGGCGCGCGGGCACCAGGCGATGTGCGCCGAATCGGGGCGCGTCCTGGCGCTCAACCGCGAAGACTTCTACGACCTGGCTGCCGCCGATCTGACCCTCTTGACCGAGCTCGTTCGGGTGCTGGCGAAGCGTCTTCGCGCGCTCACGGCCGAGCGTCCGCAGGAAGAGCAGCGCGTCGAAGGAGAAGGGATCGAGAAGCCCGAGGCGCTCGTCCAGGAGGACGAGGCCGCGCAGACTCCCGAAGGGGTGCCTGCTACCGCTGGATCGGCGCTGGCCGCGGCGGCGCTGGGCAAGCCGTTGCCGACCCCGGCCGAGCCTGTAGCCGCCCCGGTCGCGCCCGACCCGTCCGTCGCGCCGGGAGGCGTCCCGCTCCCCAAGCCGATCGTGCCACCGGCCGAGGAGAAGCCGCTTCCCTGAGACGGTCGGCCGCCTAGTTCGTGTGCGCGAGCGACTGGAAGCGCTTCCCCAGCACGAACGCGATGATGAGCCAGATCGCGACGAGCGCGACCGCGGTGAGAGCGAACTGCCGCGGACCGAACGCGAGCCACGTGGTTCCCGCGAAGACGAGCCCCGCCGACGCGAGGTCGCCGAGACGCACGAAGAAGGTGTCGTTCGCCTGCTTGGCCTTGTACTTGGCCTCGCGGCTCGTCGGCAGGTAGAGCGCGTTCCTGGTGGTGTTCTGGACCGAGTAGTCGAGCGAGTTCTCGGCGATCTTCGCGCCACGGATGAAGGCGACGATCGGAATGAACGCCATCGCGAGATAGCCGAACAGCGCCACGAACGGGAGCACCATCAAGCCGGTGCGCACTCCAAGGTACTTGAGGATGCGCGACACGACGAAGGCCTGGAGGAGCGCCGAGATGATATTCACCCAGGTGAAGTAGTTCCCGTAGAACTCCCCGATGATCTTCTTCTCGTCCAGGCCGCCGGCCGCCCCGCCCGCGTGGGCCGTGACGCTCGCGACCACGGTCTTCCCCAGGATGTACTCGCCCGTCGTGTTCACGAGGTTGCTCAGGAGCATGAGCGCGGCGATGAGGAGGAGGTATCGGTCGGCGAAGACGAGCGCGAAGCCGGAGCGCCCCTTGACCCTCGAGTCTCCGGAGGCCTCGGCGCGGTCTCCCTCGGTATCCCCCTCGCCCTCCTTGACCGACTTCTCGCGCACGTTCACGACGTTGGTGATCAGCATGCAGACGCCCAGGAGCACCGCGGCCGCGATCAGGAAGGGATAGGGGCCGTACTGCGCCACGAGGTGTCCGGTGAAGAAGGAGCCCGCGATCGCGCCGAGCGACGCCCCGAAGCCCACGATGGCGAAGAGCCGCTTCCCCTGGTCCACGGTGTAGACGTCGTTCGCGAAGGCCCAGAGCTGCGCGATGACCATCAGGTTGAAGATTCCGACCCAGATGAAGAAGGGAACCCCGATGGGAACGCCCGCTTGGTTCAGGAAGAAGAACGCGACGAGGCAGAGGATGAAGAACGCCGTGACCCCGTTGATGAGGGGCACGCGCGAGACCCGCGACGCGAGCGCGCTGTAGACCGGCACCAGGATGATCAGGAGCCCCGCGATCGCGGCGGCGGAGTAGCTCTTCACCTCGGCCCCGCCCTGCACCGTGAGGATGAGCGGCTCCCGGATCGTCTTCAGAAGGTAGTACGCGGCGAGCAGGAGGAAGATATTCAGCATGAGGAGAAGCGCGGTGACTCCTTCTCCCGCGCGCACGTCGGCGAACAGGCTCAGCGTGCGGTCGAGCACGCCTCGAGGCGGCTCGACGGGGCGGGCATTGGAAACGGCATCGGCTCGAGTGCTCATGACATCCCCCCTCGATGGCGACCGGCCCACGTCACTTCGTGGCGGCCGGCGGACTCGACTCGATCCGCTTGCTGGCGGCGGACGTGGAGTCGTTGGATGCGGGCCCGGGCTTCTTCGGATCCTCGGACTGCGGCCCCGACTTCCCCTGGGGCACCACCATCTTCTGCTGGTCGACCTCCGGCACGCCAAAGCGCTCGAGGTCGATGGTCACCCGATCGGCCAGGCGCACCTTGCCCCCCTTCTCGACCGCGTAGGTGTAGAACTCCCCGCCCCCGAACCAGAGTCGCATGTGGATGAAGTGGTAGAAGCGCCCCGTGTAGACGTTCTCCGGCTTCACCACCGATCCGGCCACATGGTACTCGGAGTACAGGGCGGCGCACTGCGCCGGCCCGGGAATGTCGTGGAGCGGCGAGCCCCCCCCTCCCGTGACGAGATTGATGAGCACGGCGTCCGGCCACGTGAAGATCGCGCGCTGGTAGGCGTGCTCGTGTCCGCTCGCGATGATCCCGATCCTGGCCTCGTAGAGCGCACGCACCATGCGTTCCCGTCGATCCCTCAGCATGGCGTCGTTCTGCCACTCGGTGCGATGGTATCCCGCCGAGAACGGCGGGTTGTGCAGGAACACGAAGGCGGGACCCTGATGCTCCTTGAGCCGCGCCACCATCCAGTCGATCTGCTCTTCGCAGTACTTCATCTCGACCTCCCGCGAATAGAAGTCCGCGGGATCGGTCATGGGATTCGAGTCGAGCGCGATGAACCGGACCCAGCCGTCCGCCGAGTCGAAGCAGTAGTAGAGCCGGTCGCCGCTGATCGGAAGGCCGGTCCCCGCCCACCAGTTGGCGAGTCCGTCTTCGGTGTCCGTGCGCTCGTGATTCCCGGCGACCGCGAGATAGGGCGTGCGGCTCGACAGCGGCCGGATGAGCCCGAGAAAGCGCTCCCAGTGGGCCGGACGCCGCCCGTCCTTGACGAGATCCCCCGTGTTGATCACCGCGGTGACGGTTTCCCCGCGGCGCTCCAGAGTGTCCACCTTCGCGATCATGGCTTTGTTGACGTCCTTCTCCGCGCCGTAGGTCGGCATGTGGCGGATCGCCGGCACCAGATCGCGTACGAGGCCCGCGTCCGGGATCATTCCCTTCACGAGGATCACCGGAATCGCCAAGAGCCCGCGGGCGATCTTGAGGGGGTTGAGCGAGACCATTTGCTTGAGGTGTTTGTACTCGGGGCGAAGGTCGGCTGTGCGGTACGCGGGGCGGTTGTCGCCGCAGAGGATGATGTTGAGCGTGTCGGCCGTGAATCCGCGGTTCAGCCTACCCAGGTAGCGCCGGGTCGAATCGCCCGTCTGCGGCACGAAGCCGATCAGGCTGTCGGTCCCGAAGAGCGCGCGCATGGGGGGCTGCGGCACGGGCGAGCCCGGTCCCGGCGGAATGTGCGCGGTCGGCTGTTCGACGTACTGAAGGCGCCCGGTCCTCGCGCACCCCCCAGGAAGGAGAAGGAGGAGCGCCAGGATGACGGCGGGCGCGCCAAGGCGGGCGCGAATACGATCCGCGCCTCCCGGCGACCGACGGTCCGCCGGGATCATTCGTGCCGGACCTCCACGACCGCCCAGTCGGCGCCACGATGCGCGAGCGTGACCCGGACCGGCTTCGCATCCACGCCCTGGGCGCGGATCTCGAGGGTGAGTGGATTGTGGACGCGGGCGAGCGGACCCTCGTCGAGCGGAAGCTCCGGAGAGGTCAGGCGAACGGCATGGACCACGCCCTCCTTGTCCTTGCCCGTGACCACCTCGTATTCGCGCGGCTTCGCGACGCCGACGTCGACCGCGAGGTCGCGGAAGCGAAGCGAGTTCCGCTCCACGACGAAGAAGTCGAGCGGCGTGACTTCCTTGAACCACGTCCGCGCGATTCGGTTGCGACGTTCGGCGAGGATTCGGAACAGATAGTCCTTCGCGGCCGGATCCTCGTAGCCCGCGGCGTCGATGGCCGCGCGAATCTGAGCGTCCGTGAACGAGGCCACCACTTTCGCTCCCCAGTATGCGTCGGCGCGCGTCATCTCCCGCCAGGGTGGGATCACCTGATAGCCCTTCCACCCTTTGGGCTTGAAGCCCTCCGCGTCGAAATTGCCCACGGACGGCATGCCGCTCTCCTGCTTGACCTTCCTCCAGGGTTCGACGATGAAGCCGAGCGTCAGGATGCGCTTCATGGTCCAGCCCAGGTCGATGCGCTCCTCGTACCCGGTCGGAAGCTGTTTCGGCCCCTCACCCGCGGCGCCGAGCGACCCGCTCGCGTCGAGCAGGCTGTGCACGAGGTGCCCCTCCTTCGATCCCTCGTCCTCGTGGAACATGTCGAGGGACTGCTGGTCCTTCACGTCCCAGTTGTTGACCCAGGAGTAAACCACGTAGAGGCCCCGGAGCTCCCGCCGATTCTTGTGGTGGTACCAGTCGTTCGGATCGTCGTCACGCCGGTTGCTGAAGCTCAACGGGCCGGCCGGCTTTCCCTTGAGAAAGAGGCTCGCGGCGGCGTAGTACCGGCCGTTCGCGGTCGCGCCCTCACGGAGCATGGCGTCCAGATACTCCTCCGTGAACGGAGCCTCGCCGTCCTTTCCCTTCAAGAGCTCGTCGTCGATCTTGAGCTCGTCCCGCGTGAACGAGAACGCCTCGTCCTGGGAGAAGTTGTAGCCCGCCGCCCAGATGAGCCGGCTGGACACGACCGCCGCGCCGGATCCGAGCTGCGGATACCCTTTCGGATCGAGCTTCACGATCCACTTGTGGTCCGCCGCGTCCTTCACCTGGAACCCGGGCGTCACGCCCCCCTTCTTGGTGCTCGTGATCGTGTAGGGAGGCTCCGGATGGACCGGTCCCGCGGGTCCGTTCCGGACCTCCTCCGGCTTCAGCGCACGCACGTGGTTGCGCGGGGTGAACCAGCTCGACGCCGGCACCTCGTCGTACCTGTTGATGTTGACCGCGCGCTGGTTCGCCGTCACGCCCACCGGCTGGAGTGCCCATAGGATCTTGTCCGGGATGTCGAAGATCTGGCTCAGCTGATCCATGATCCCCTCGCGGTAGAGATTCTCCGCGAGATTGGGATCGCGCACCTTGGGCATGGAGATGGGACGATCGTCCCGATCGATGCAGGCGGAGGAATCGATCGGGACGCCCGTACCGATCTTGGTCGCGGCGGCCGCGGGCTGAACGAACGCGGCCCCGAGAACCCAGCCCACGATAGGCGCGAGCGCGAGCGCGCCACGCCGGATGCGAGAGCGCGCCATCAGAAGTCTCCCTTCAGATCGAGATAGACGGCGGTGCCCTCGTGGCTGTGCCCGATCTCGAGGCGCGCCGAGGTCGACGGGCTCAAGCGCGTGCGGAGACCGCCCCCGATGGAGCGGTGCGCTTGGCTCGCCACGAACGCCTCGGCGTAAGGGGCCACCTCTCCGTACTGGAGGAAGAGATCGGCCCAGATACGCCGCCACGCGATCCAGCGGTACTCCGCGTGCGCCAGCATCAGCTGGCGATCGACGAAGCGGTTGCCCTTGAAGCCGGCGAAGCGAACCTCGTTGGCCGACGTCGGCATGCGGTAGAACGGGATCTCCTCCGAGTCCCCGACCGGGTCGACCCCCTTGTAGACGTAGCGCAGCGCGATCACCCGCCGCTTCGAGAGCACCGGCATGTAGGCGCGCGCTTCGCCGGCCCAGTCGTAGTAGTCGAGGTTGTGCTCGTCGATGCTCTGATTGCGCAGCACGCGCCCCCGGAGATGCACGCCGAATGTGGGATCGGTTCGGGAGTCGGTCGAGGCCAGATCGGCGCCCGCCCCATAGCCGATCACCTTGGTATCCGACGTAAGCCCGGGCACGTCATCGGGCGAGAAGACGTCCTGAGCGCGCGGTACGCCGGTGTAGCCTGGGCCGACGTTCACGTCGGAGATGCCGACGAGGCCATAGACGCGCCGATACGGGTCGGCTCCGAAATGAACGCCGACGCCGCCGGCGTTCTCGCGCCTCAAATAGATGGTCTTGTTGTAGACCGCCTCGTTCCCCAGGCCGTAGAAGCGCCGGTTGGGGAGGTAGTCGTAGCTGGCGTTCGCGGTGACGCCGAGCGGCATGTGCCGATCGGTGACGGCCGCACGGAAGTGGATCTTGCGCGTGTCCTTGGTGGACCAGGTCGCAGTGAGATTCGACCGGGCGCCGAGACCTCCGTGCCCCTGAATGCTCACGCCCGCCGCTGGACCCGAGGTTCCGGAGATTCCGAACGCGGGACCGATGCGCACGCCGAGCCACTCCACGCGATGGGGTGGCTGGACCACGTACTGGCTTGCGAACCCAACGACCTTCTCGCTGCCGCGCGCGACCAGGCGCACCGGGAAGAAGACCAGGCGGAACGGAGTGCGGAGGACGGTCTCGGCGGTGCGCTCGTGATCGGGAGCCGCGACCCTCGCGTCGTCGCGAAGAGGCTCGACGCAGTAGGATGGAGCCACCCAGGTGCTGTCTCCAAAGCGCCCCGTGCCGGAGCCCTCCTGCGCGATGGCGATCCTCGCGAACGTGAGGATCGCGATGGCGCACGACAGGAGTCCCGCGAGCCGCAGAATTCGAATTCCAAGATGGATGCCGGACAAAGTCAGAGGGCCCTCCTCTCTAGGGGGAATGGGTTGGGTGGGGAACCGCCCAATTCCCATTGGAAGGCCGTTGGAGGGCCCCCTCACGACGGACTGCCGGGAGCCGCGATCAGTGGATCGTCATGCGGTCCGACCAGTCATGAACCTGACGCTCCGCTTCGTCGCGGGCGATTCCGTAGCGCTCTTGGATCTTGCCGATGAGCGCATCGCGCCGCCCGGCGACCACGTCCAGATCGTCGTCCGTGAGCTTGCCCCAGTGCTCCCGGGCCTTGCCCCGGATTTGCCTCCAGGTGCCTTCGATCTGATCCCAGTGCATTGCTTCCCCCAGCCCAAGGGCGGGTCGTTGAATTGGAGCAGAGCCAGAATGCGGGGCGAACATACTGCCGTCATAATCGGTCCAGTCGTTAGCCCCAACTCCCAGCGCCTGCTCGCATCGTGAGGCCGGTCCAGTACCGGCCCGTAATCTCGTGACCGGGCAATGAGCAGCTATCATGCCGTTGTGAAGGCATGCGTAACTTATTGAATATCAATGGAGTCATGGGCTGCGTCGGGCGGACGATGTAATTCCTACATCGAGGTACATGGCATTTACAAAAGGGGCCCCGCCGGATGGCGGAGCCCCTCGGCCGTTCCTTGGGAAGCTCAGCTCCTGGTCTTCTCCGCTCCCGCGTTGTCCAGGATCTCCCGGGCCAGCTTCACCCGATCGTGGTGCGCATAGACGCCGAGCAGGATGCCCCCCTTGCTCAGCTCTCCGTGATAGAACTTCGCTTCGTGCTCGGGGATGCCGAGTCCGGTCAGACCTCCGATCAGACCTCCGGCGGCCCCGCCGGCCCCGAGTCCGGTCAAGGCCGCCACCACGGGCCCGGCCGCCAGGAACGAAAGGGGAGGCACCGAAATCGTGGCGACTGCCGCGAGACCCGCGGCCACGGCGCCGAGCACACCGCCGACGGCAGCTCCCGTCGCCGCCCCTTCGGGCGCCTTTGTGGCCTGTTTCACCGCGAACTCCCGCCCATGCGTGGTCTCGGAAACGAGAAGGCTGATGTCTTCGGGCGCGAAGCCGGAGCGCATGAGCTCCTCGCTCGCGAGCTCGGCGCTCTCTCGAGACTGAAACATCCCAGTGACTAGCTTGGACACGTCGAACCTCCTTTGTTCCTGCCCGTCGAGCGGGTCGGATCGATTCTATTTGCGCTTGGAAGATCGCGGAACCTTGGCGCCTTTCTCGCGCGCCTCGCTGAGTCCGATCGCAATCGCCTGCTTGCGGCTCTTGACCGTGGCCCCGCTCCTTCCGCTCTTCAACGTTCCATGTTTCCTCTTGTGCATCGCGCGCTCCACCGACTTCTGCGCGGCCTGTCCGTATCGTGGCATGACTGCTTCCCTCCGGGCTCTCGTGACGTCTCCTTGACGCTTCCAGGTCCGATCGAATGCGCGCGAAGCCCGTCGCGCGAACCGGACGAACATGGCGCAATCGCAGAGTTCATGCCACGGTGGGCACTCCCCCTTGGTTCCGGGACGGCTACGTGACATCCACCGAACGGATCCGATGTGGTCTGTGCAATGCTTTCCACCGAAATCCCCAAACCTACACGCGATTCCCTCACCAAAACGGGCACATAGCATCGGCACGGTGCCTGCTATTCCGGGGATCGTGAACACTCGCCGAGTCGTGCGGGAACGGCTGCGCATCGCGCAGGTATCACCCCTCTACGAGTCCGTGCCTCCGCGCAGGTACGGAGGCACGGAGCGCGTCGTCAGCTATCTGACCGAGGAGCTCGTGGCGCAAGGGCACGACGTGACCCTGTTCGCGAGCGGCGACTCACGGACGTCGGCGCGCCTGGTAGGAGCCGCCCCACGCGCTCTTCGCCTGGACGGTCGCTGCCGGGATCCTCTCGCGCACCACATCCTGATGATCGAGGCGGTGTTCGCCCAGCAGGAGCGCTTCGATCTCATCCACTTCCACTGCGACTACCTCCACTTCCCGCTCTCGCGGCGGTCCCGCACGCCGTCCTTGACCACGCTGCACGGGCGGCTCGACCTGCCGGACCTCGTGCCGCTCTATCGCGAATACGGGGACATGCCGCTCGTCTCGATCTCGAACGCGCAGCGAGAGCCCATTCCGCGCGCCAATTGGCGCCAGACGATCCACCACGGCATCCCGGCGGGGATCTCGAGGCTCTACCCGGAGCGGGGCCGGTATCTCGCCTTCGTTGGACGCGTGTCCCCGGAAAAGCGTGTGGACCGCGCCATCGAGATCGCGCATCGTGCAGGCCTCCCGATCAAGATCGCGGCCAAGGTGGACGCGGCGGATCGCGAGTACTTCGAGGACGTCGTGCGTCCCCTCCTCTCCGACCCCGGCATCGACTTCGTCGGGGAGATCGCGGAGGAGGACAAGGACGCGTTCCTGGGCCACGCGCTCGCGCTCCTCTTCCCGATCGACTGGCCCGAGCCGTTCGGGCTCGTCATGATCGAGGCGATGGCGCGGGGCACGCCCGTCATCGCGTTTCCGGGGGGCTCGGTGCGCGAGGTGGTGGAGAACGGCCTCACCGGCTTCGTGGTGAGCGAGATCCCGGACGCGGTCCGAGCGGTGGAGCGCGTCTCCTCCCTCGACCGCGCGGCCATCCGCCGGGAGTTCGAGCGGCGCTTCACGGCCGACCGCATGGCGCGCGATTACACCGGGCTCTACGCGCGCCAGATCGAGGAGCGTGCGCGCAAAGCATGCGAACCGGCATCGATGACCTGATCCAGATCCAGGATCGCTACTACATCCTGGCCAGCTCGTCGCGGATCGACGATCGCACCCGCGTGCTCAAGCACGACGATCTCTTCGCCGTGCTCGACCGCTTCGGGGAGCTCGCTCCGCAGGGCTTCGGCGAGCTCGGGCTCTATTACGACGGGACGCGCTTCCTCTCGAGGCTCGGCATCTCCCTGGGACATCACCGCCCGCTCCTCCTGAGCTCCACGCTGAGCCGGGACAACACGCGGCTTCTCGTGGATCTCACGAATCCCGATCTCCCGGCGCAGGACGGGTCGGCCATTCCGCGTGGAACGATCCATCTCTGCCGCGAGGTCTTCCTGTGGAACGGAGTCGCCTACGATCAGCTCCGTCTCGTCAATCACGGGCGGACGCCGGTCTCGGTCGACCTCTCGATCCATCTCGACGCGGATTTCGCCGACATCTTCGAGGTCCGCGGCACGCACCGCGAGCGGAGCGGACGGCGCGCACCCGTCGTCTGCTCGCCCACGGGAATGGAGTTCGCGTACGACGGGCTCGACGACCGCCGCCGGGTGACGCGTGTCGTCTTTTCCGAGGCGCCCGGGGCGCAGTCGGGCTCGGAGTCGGTCTTCGCCCCCCGTCTCACGCCACACGAGCCGTGGACGCTCGTCACGACCTACGCGTGCGAGATCCGTGACCGCGCGGCGCGCGGGCCGCTCACCTTCCGCGACGCGCTCGAGAAGCGGCATCTCGGTCTGGTCACGACCCTGGCGAGCGATTCGACGATCGTGACCTCGAACCCCGCGTTCAACGACTGGCTCGAGCGCTCGATCGCCGATCTCCACATGATGGTCACGCGCACGGCCCAGGGGCCGTATCCGTACGCCGGCGTGCCCTGGTTCAGCACGCCGTTCGGACGAGACGGGATCTGGACGGCGCTCATGACCCTCTGGATCAGCCCGGACATCGCCCGCGGCGTTCTCGGCTTTCTCGCGGCCCACCAGGCGACCGAGCACGATCCCGCGCGCGACGCGCAGCCGGGCAAGATCCTCCACGAGGCGCGCGGGGGCGAGATGGCCGCGCTGGGCGAGGTCCCGTTCGGACGCTATTACGGGAGCGTGGACGCGACGCCCCTCTTCGTCATGCTCGCGGGCGCCTATCTCGAGCGCACGGGAGACCTCGCGTTCGCCCGCGAGATCTGGCCCCACGTCGAGCGCGCGATCGAGTGGATCGAGGGAGACGGCGACCCGGACGGCGACGGCTTCGTCGAGTACGCGCGCCGCTCCCGCGACGGTCTCGTCCAGCAGGGGTGGAAGGACTCCTTCGATTCCGTGTTCCACGCGAACGGCGATCTGGCGGAGCCGCCCATCGCGCTCTGCGAGGTGCAGGGCTACGTGGTCGCCGCCCTCGAGGCCGCGGCGGCCATGGCCGATCGCATCGGAATGAACGGCGATCCCGGCCGGCTCCGGGCGCGGGCGGAGCTCGTGCGGCGGCGATTCGAGGAATGCTTCTGGTGCGAGGAGCTCTCGACCTACGCGATCGCGCTCGACGGCGCGAAGCGCCCGTGCCGGATCCGCTCGTCGAACGCCGGACACGCCCTCTACACCGGCATCGCGAACGAGAGCCGGGCCGCGCTCGTGATGCAGGGGCTCATGGCCGAGGACTGCTTCAGCGGGTGGGGCGTCCGCACGATCTCCCTGAAGGAAGGGCGCTACAACCCGATGTCCTATCACAACGGCTCGGTCTGGCCGCACGACAACGCCGTGATCGCGGCGGGATTCGCGCGCTACGGCTTCCACGAGGCCGCCGCACGCGTGCTCTCGGCGCTGTTCGAAGCCAGCCTCCACTTCGATCTGCGGAGAACGCCGGAGCTCTACTGCGGCTTCGCCCGCACGCGCGACGCCGGTCCCACGCTCTACCCCGTCGCCTGCGCGCCGCAGTCGTGGGCGGCGGCCGCTCCCTTCCTGCTTCTCCAAGCGTGCTTCGGGCTTCGGATCGACGCGCCGCGCGGGCTCCTGACGCTCGTCCGGCCCGCGCTCCCCGACTTCATCGAGGAGGTGCACCTCAAGAACGTGCGCGTGGGAGACTCGTGCGTGAGCCTTCGCCTGGACCGGAACGGTCCGAAGGTGGACGTGAGCGTGGTGGAGCGTCGGGGCGAGGTGGACGTAGCGATCCGCCCGTAGGACGGCCGCCGCTCGCGCGGCCGGCGTCCGTCAGACCGCGGCCGCGTAGTTGTTGAGGCGGTTGTACATCGTCTTCAAACTGATCCCGAGCACTTCCGCCGCTTTCCGCTTGTCCCCGCCGTACTGCTCGAGCGTCGCGAGGATGAAGTGGCGCTCCAGCTCCGCGAGGGACATCCCCACGCGGATCGCGTCCGGAGCGGCGCCTCCCGCGGACGCGCCCACGCCGGGGGCCGCCGCGACCGGCAGGCCGTCCAGCTCGATCGATTCCTCCGCGAGAATGAACGCGCGCCGCACGATGTTCATGAGCTCGCGCACGTTTCCCGGCCAGGAGTACGTGTTCAGCCGGCGCCGAGCGACGGCGCTGAACTTCTTGTTCGCGCTCTCCTCCCGGTTGAGCTGCGCGAGGAAGTGCTCCGCCAGGAGCTCGATGTCGCCGTTTCGATCGCGCAACGGCGGCAGGAGGATCGGAAAAACGTTGAGACGGTAGAGAAGGTCCTCGCGGAACTTCCCGTCCTTCGCGGCCTGCTCGGGGGAGCGATTGCTCGCAGCGATCACGCGGACGTCGACCGAGATCGGCTCGTCGCCGCCGACGCGGACCAGCGTGCCGGTCTCGAGCACGCGGAGGAGCTTCACCTGGAGCTCGATCGGCATCTCGGTGATCTCGTCCAGGAAGAGCGTGCCCTTGGACGCGCGCTCGAAGTAGCCGCGGTGCATTTGCGTGGCGCCGGTGAAGCTCCCCTTCTCGTGGCCGAAGAGCTCGCTCTCGATGAGATTGGGCGGAACGGCTCCGCAGTTGAGCGGCAGGAACGGCTGCTTCTTGCGCCGCCCCAGCTCGTGGATGGTGGCCGCGACCTCCTCCTTGCCGGTGCCGCTCTCGCCCACGAGCAGCACCGTGGCGTCCGTGGGGGCGACGCGCGTGACGAGGTCGTAGACGCGCTGCATGGGCGTGGAGTTTCCGATCAGGCGGCCGAAGTGCCCGAGCTGGCGCAGCTCCTCGCGCAGCGATCCGACCTCCTCCTTGAAGGCCAGCGTGCGCGAGACGTTGGCGAGCACGGCCTTGAGGCGGCGCACGTCCACCGGCTTCGTGAGGTAGTCGAGCACGCCCACCCGAAGCGCCGCGATGGCGGAATCGACGGTGGCGTGCCCCGAGATCAGGATCACCTCGGCGCGGCGCGACGGATCCATCTCGTCGAGGAGCGTGAGTCCGTTGCCGTCGGGAAGCATGAGATCGACCAGGATCACGTCCGGGCGCTCCTGGCTGAGGCGAGCCTTCGCGTCCGCCAGGGTGCCCGCGGTCGTGGTCGTGAAGCCTTCCTTCTCCACCAGCTCGGCCATGGCGCTGACCGAGGTGGGCTCGTCGTCAACGATGAGTGCCTGAGGCATGACTCTCCTTACTCCGATTCGGGGGTTCGGGGACGGGGAAGCTCGAGCTCCCATCGCCAGGACGTCTGGCCGGGCCTCGTGGCGCGAACGGTGCCGCCGAAACGGCGGGCGATACGGTCCGCAGCGAATGGAGCTTCCTCGGTGGTCTCGTCGCGATTCTCGAGCGCATCCGCGCCGTCCCGCGCCGTGGCCGCGACCACGAGCACGGCCGCGTGATCGCGCGTCTCCACGGTCAGCGCGACCTCGCCGGCCGGAACGCGGTCCGCCGCGTGCAGGAGCAGATCGAGTCCCGCGTGGCGTACGGCCGCACGGCTTCCCACCGCTTCCACGGCCGCCTCGGGGATTGCGAACGCGAGCGCGATTCGCTCGCGCCGGAAGTGAGGCTCGGCCATCGCGCGGATCTCCTCCGTGGTCTCACGCAGGTCGAAGGGCACGCGCTGGTCCCCATCCTCGGCGCCCCCCCAGAGCGACTCGAGCATGCGTGCCAGACGCGAGATCTCCTTGGCCACCGCGGCCGCGTAGCGTCCCTGACGCGCGCGAAGCTCCGCGTTCTCCACCTCCTCCGTGCTCTGACGCAGGAGCTCGAGCTGGAGCGCCATCGAATGGAGGGGCCCTCTCAGGTCGTGCCCCGCGGCCCGGAAAAGCCGGGACAGCCGGCGCACGTGCTCGGCCAGCCTCGATTCGGGATCCGCTGGCACCAGAGAAACCTCCGTCATGGCGAGGAAAGGAGCTTCGAACGGGATGGCAGGTTCGGTCATCTCTCGATCGTCCTGGTTGCGGTCCATGGAACGATGATCGGCCCCGGCGATCGGTGCACCAAGGCGCCTATCGAGCATGGCACGCTCGCGAAGCCGGGGACAAGGGGGCCTTTGCAATTTTTTTCAAGACGCGCGCGAAGCCGCCAACAACTCGGTGCCGCTTCAGGTTCCCGCTCTTGTCTCGATCGTCTGGCGCGTGGTGGCCCCGTACTTGCTCGACGGAATGTACGAGCTGGGGGACTCGACGGGGTCGCGGCAAACGACCCCGGGGTAACGCGCGCCAGAGTGTGGGCGGTCCCCATTTCTCCCATTGGGACGGCCGTTGTAACAACGTCGGGCGCGCCAACCGAGCGTCGAAACGACGAACGAAAAGGAGAGGACCATGCACGAGCTCCAGGACACCTACGGAACACCACGCACCCGCAGGGCCATCAATCCTCAGTTCATGGTGGGCGCTCTCGTGGGCGCCGGCCTCGCGCTGCTCCTGGCTCCGGCCAAAGGAAAGGACACGCGCAAGAAGGTGGGAGTGGCAGCCCAGAAGCTGGGAGAGAACGCCAAGAACGTCGTCGGGCGTACCCGCCACTTCGTCGAGGGGATCAAGCAGGACGCGCAATCGGCCATGAAGTCGGGGCGCGATGAGTTCGTGCGGAACCAGCGGAGCCGAGACTCCGGCGCCGCCTGGACCGCCTAGCACCGCCGCGGGGCGCGAGCAGATCGCGCCCTTCGGAACGAGGACTCCGCGGGGTCCGGCTCGGAGGAGGTCCCCCTTCAGACCGGCGCCGACACCGATCCCGCGCGAGCTGACGTCGAGGAGGGCCGGGCAGGGCTCATCGAGGAGCCGCCCGGACCCTCCGAGCTTTTGTGCACGTGGAGCACCAGCCAAGGAGGGACGCCATGCTGATGGATTCGTTCGACAAGCTCTACCTGGATCAGCTGAAGGACGCGTACAACGCGGAGAAGCAGCTGGTGAAGGCCATTCCGAAGATGGTCAAGGCCGCGACGTCGCCCGAGCTTCGCACCGCCCTGGAGGATCACCTCGAGGTGACCCGCCGCCAGGTGGAGCGCCTCGAGGAGATCTTTCAGGACATGGGCAAGCCCGCGAGCGGAAAGACGTGCAAGGGCATGTCCGGAATCATCGATGAAGGATCGGAGATCCTCCACGAGGACGGGGATCCCGCGGTGATCGACGCGGGGATCATCGCGGCCGCACAGCGCGCGGAGCATTACGAGATCGCCTCGTACGGAACGCTCAAGACCTTCGCCCGGACCAAGGGGGACACGAAGGCGGCGCGCATTCTCGAGGAGATCCTGAACGAGGAGAAGGAAGCCGACCGGCGCCTGACTCAGATCGCCGAGACCTCCGTGAACTCCGAGGCTCGGGACATCGAGGAAGAGGAGTGGGACGAGGACGAGGACGAGGGGGCCGGGCGTGACCCTGGCGAAGCCCAGCCCAGGCGCGGCCTGTCGGCGCGCGATTCGGGGCGTCGAGGCAAGAGCAACACTCCCTGGACTTGATTCGGGCGGTAGCGCGAAGGGGCCGCACATGAGGAAAGGGAAGGCTCGATTCCGAGAGCCTTCCCTTTTCGTCGATGGGACCGCGCGTCGATTCGCGGTCCTGTCCCGCTCAGACCGGCCGGCGCCCCTGGATGATGCGGATCAGCATCGTCACGATAGCGAGCAGGAGCAGCAGGTGGATGAATCCGCCCAGCGTGTAGTTGGACACCATCCCGACGAGCCACAGCAGGAACAAGAGGATCGTGATCGTCCAAAGCATTCTCGGCCTCCTTGCGTCCGGTTGGTTCGAAGGTCCGCCTGGATCGCCCGCCGGACGCCAGCGGGAGCGCGGCGGCACCTGCCATGCATCAGGGCACGTTCCGTGCCAGCAGGAAAGGCCCGCAAACCATGGAGTTGCGCCGATCTCCGCCTCGGGTCGGCGCGCTTTTCCGCGGCGAGGTTGTAGCGGATACAAAGACGGCCGCACGCCCTGCGAGGCCCTGCGAGCAAAACAAAGCCCCCGCGCGCGCGGCACGGGGGCTGCCGGGAGGGCTCTTGGTTGCTCCCCCCGTTCATCCTGACGTCGATCGCTCGACGCCTGGACTTTCCTCGACGCTCCACAGAGCAGAGCGTTCCTATCCTCGAATGTCGACCCCCACGCTCGGGGTGAGCGGCGCCATCAGGCCGCCGCCGAGGCGCACATGGAATCCCTGGCGCCCATGGGCGGACGCATTCAGGGCGCCGTCCGTGCTCCCCACCCAGCCGAGGCCGGTGCTCGTGCCCAGGCTCGCAATCGGTGCGAGCCAGACGGAAGCTTCGACCGACAGACCGGCCTCGGTCGTGGTGGGAGCGATCGGCGCCTCGAGCGCCGGCATGACCGCGCCGTGCGCGCCTGTCTCTTCACCGTCCGGATCCGGGCCCATGAGCTCGCCCTGGATCTTCTCCGCGAGGAGCGGGATCTGGACGACGGCGAGCGTGAGCACGACGGCGGCGAGTGCGGCGACGGTCGCGATGTCTTTCCAGTTGCGGCGCAGGGACCGATTCATGGGGACCTCGTGTGATGGAGACGTAACGGCTGGCGATCGTATCAATGACCGTGCCAGAGAGCTTGTGAGGCGGGGACAGGGGTTACGGGCGGACGCGCGGCGGCGGGAATGTACGTCCAGGTGCGATGGGCGATCGTTTCTACAAGCGGACCCGGGGCAGGCTCTGGCTCACCGCCAGGAAGGCGCTCCAGGGATCCTTCGTTCGGAGTCGGGCGGCCGCGGTCCGGACGGTGAAGCGGCTCGGCTTCAAGGCCGGGGTGACTTCGCTCCAGGCGAGCGGCATGGAGACCGGGGCGCCTTCCCGCGCCCGCGGCGAATAGGGCGCGACCCAGGTCGCGCCGCGCCGGTTGCGCAGCGTGTCGATCAAGATCTTTCCCCGGCGGCGCGCCTTCGAGAGGGTCGCGGTGAATCCATCGGGATCGTCCTGGATCATGGACGCGGCCACGGCCGAGCCGACGCGGGCCACGTCGTCCCAGGACGGACCGCGCCGAAAGGGCGCGACGACGTGAAGCCCCTTGCCTCCCGTCGTCTTCGGAAAGGACTCGAGGTCCAGGGCACGGAGCCGCTCGCGAAGGTCGAGCGCGGCGCGCACGGTCCTCGGCCAGGGGACCGAGGGATCGGGGTCGAGATCGAAGACGAGTCGATCGGGCGCGTCCTGCCGGTCTTCGCGCGCGCCCCAGATGTGGATCTCGATCACGCCGACCTGGATCAAGCCGACGAGCCCCGCCACGTTCGACACGGCGAGATAGGTCGCGTTTCCCTTCGACTCGCGCACCCTGATCTGGCGAACCGCGGGGGGAACGGCGAAGCCCGGATGCTTCTGGAAGAAGCAGCCGCCCGTGCGCCCTTCCGGGCACCGGACGAGCATGAGCGGACGCCCCTTCACGTGCGGGAGCATCCGCTCGGCCACGGCTTCGATGTAGGAGGCGAGATCGCGCTTGGTGATGCCTGCCTCGGGAAAGAGGACGCGCTCGGGGTGCGTGATGGCCACGCCGGCCACGGTCGCCGCGCGCGCTTCCTCCGGCGGCTCGCGAACGGGAGGATGCTTGGGCTCCTCGGGCGGCGGATCGCGGAGCGGAGTCTTCTTGCCGGGATCTCTCTTCGGCGGTCCCTTGCGCGTCGGCTTCGGGGGCGGCACGGGCCGCTCGCGCCGAGCCTCGGAGGGCTTCTTGTCCTCGCGGAGTCCCTGGAACGACGGATGGCGAAGCTTGCCGTCGTCGGTCCATCCGGTGAACGCGACTTCGGCCACGAGCTTGGGCTCGACCCAGTGGATACCGCGTCCCGAGCGGGGCCCGCCGGTCAGCGGAGATTCCTTCGTCTCGAGCGCGCGCAACCGCCGCGTGAGATCGAGGAGCGATTCGTGGGTGAATCCCGTGCCGACGCGTCCCGCGTAGCGGATCGTTCCCGCTCCGTCACGGACGCCGAGGAGGAGCGCGCCGAATCCCGTGCGCGACCCCTGGGGCTCGGTGTAGCCCGCGATCACCAGCTCCTGCTGCGCCGTGCACTTGACCTTGAGCCACGACCCCACTCGGCCGCCACGGTACGGAGCGTCGCGCCGCTTCGAGACGATCCCTTCGAGCCCGCGGCGGCACGCTTCCTGGAACACGGCGGGGCCGTTCCCCACGACGTGATCGCTGTAGCGAATCGCGTCCCCCCCATTCGCGAGGAGCTCCCGGAGCGCCGCCTTGCGCTCTTCCAGCGGGAGCTTCGTCAGGTCCTTGCCGTCCTTCGAGAGGAGGTCGAACGCGTAATAGACGAGCGCACCGCGGGCGCCGTCGTTCATCGAGTTCTGGAGCGCCTGGAAGCTCGTCCGGCCGTCCGGCTCCACGATCACGATCTCGCCGTCGAGCACCGCCTGGTCCACATCGAGCCGCTGGGCCTCCGACGCGAGCGCGGCGAATCGGCTCGTCCAGTCCTGCCCCGAGCGCGTGACGAACGAGGCGCTCCCGCGCGTCAGCCGGCAGAGAGCCCGGTAGCCGTCGTACTTGATCTCGTGGAGATAGTCATCGCCTTCCGGAGCGCGGCTCACGAGCGTGGCGAGCTGCAGGGGCGGGATCCGGGGCGTGCGCGGCGCGGCCCTCGACGTGGAGCGGGCGCGCGTCGTGCGCGTCGTCGCGGCCTTGCCCGCCGCCGTTCGTCGCGCTGTCGCTCTGCGTGGCGTGGCGGAGCGCGCGCTCCGCGCCGAAGGCCGGTCCGAGTGCCACACCTTGCCGTTGGAACCCACCTCCTCGATCGCGCGCCCCGTCTTCACGCTCTCGGGATGGTCCAGGAGCACGTCGCCGCGGGCGCGCGACTCCGCGTCCTTCTCCTTGAAGAGAAGCCAGGTCGGCTTCCGGTCCTCGTCGCGCCCCTTCATGCGAATGAGGAGCCACTTCCCCTTCAGTTTCTCCCCGAAGAGGTCGAACGAGAGCCTCCCCCGGCGCAGCCCCTCGTGCGGGTCTCCAACCGGCTCCCAGGTTCCTCGATCCCAGAGGAGCACCGATCCACCGCCGTACTCTCCCTTGGGGATCGTTCCTTCGAAATCGCCGTACTCGACCGGATGGTCCTCGACCTCGACCGCGAGCCGCTTCTCCGCGGGATTCAAGCTCGGCCCTTTCGGCACGGCCCAGCTCTTCAGCACGCCATCCAGCTCGAGGCGGAAGTCGTAGTGGAGGTGCGACGCGGCGTGCTTCTGGATCACGTACGCCAGCCTGGGGCGGCGGCGCGCCGTGCGGCCGCCCCCCTTCGGCTCGGGCGTCTTCCGGAAATCGCGCTTCTTCCGATAGGTCGTGAGCGGCATGGCTCAGGCGGTCCGCTTGTTCCGGGCGGGAGCCTTCCCGCGCGCGGGCTTTCGCGCGGCCGGCTTGCGCAGCGCGGGATGGTGCGCCGCGCGCTTCCGCGAGCCCTCCCCGCGCGCCCCTTTGCGCTCCGTCGTCGCGCGCTCCTCGAGGCTTCGCTTGAGGAGCGGCATCAGATCCACGACGTCGGACCGGGCGCTCAAGCGCTTCGGCGCGGCCTCGGGCTCGAGAATCACATGCGTCTTGCCCGCGCGCACCTTCTTCTCGACGAGCGCGAGCACCTCGTCGTGGTACTCGTCCTGGAATTGACCCGGATTCCACTCGGCGTCCAT
>DASUFL010000066.1:0-3058 GCA_036274595.1 Candidatus Eiseniibacteriota bacterium
TGTCGCTCTTCGAGGCGCCCGAGGAGAACCTGCCGCTCCGCGAGGCGATCGAGTTCTACAAACACGCGCACGGCTGGACGAACCGACTGATCGCGGGTGACTCGCTGCTCGTCATGAACTCGCTCCTGGAGAAGGAGGGGATGGCGGGAAAAGTGCAGGTGGTCTACTTCGACCCGCCGTACGGCATCAAGTACGGGTCGAACTTCCAGCCGTTCGTGAACAAGCGCGACGTCAGTGAGGGCCGGGACGAGGATCTCACGCAAGAGCCGGAGATGATCCAAGCATTCCGGGACACGTGGGAGCTCGGCGTCCACTCTTATCTCACCTACCTGCGCGATCGCCTCCTCACCGCGCGAGAACTGCTGCACCCGAGTGGCTCGTGCTTCGTGCAGATCTCCGACGAGAACGTGCATCGCGTCCGAGAGCTGATGGACGAGGTGCTCGGCGCCAGGAACTTCGTGAGCGAGATCGTAGTCCAGAAAACCGGGGGTCTGGGCGCGAGTGGGCTCAAGAGGGTTGCGGACTACCTCCTGTGGTACGCACGCGATGGCAGACAGCTGAAGTACAGGCAGCTGCATCTGGAGAAAGTCCCCGGCGTGGGAGAAGGCACCGGCGAACGCTATGACCTCGTGGAATCGCCCGCCGGCGACTCACGCCCCCTCACGCCGGGGGAGCGCGAGGCACCCGGCAGCATCACGGAAGGGTGGCGTCTCTACCAACTGACGAGCTTGATGTCGGGCGCGTTCCGGGAGAACACCACGGTTCCGTTCAAGTTCGACGGTGAGACATATCACCCCGGAGCGAACGCCTGCTGGAAGACCACGGTGGAGGGACTATCCAGGCTCGTTGCGGCGGGGCGAATCAAGAAGGCCGGGCGGACGATCCGCTACGTCCGCTACCTCGACGACTTCCCTGCCTACGAGATCACGAACGTCTGGGGCGATGTCGCGGGCGCGCCTGCCAAGGTGTACGTCGTGCAGACAAGCCCGTCGGTTCTGCAGCGTTGCATCCTCATGGCTACAGATCCCGGCGACCTCGTTTTCGACCCGACGTGCGGATCCGGCACTACCGCGGTCGTCGCCGAACAGTGGGGCCGCCGCTGGATCACCTGCGACACGTCGCGCGTGGCCGTCGCGCTCGCCAAACAGCGCCTCATGACGTCCGTATTCGACTTCTACGAGCTCGCGCGGCCCGAGGAGGGCGTTTCGAGCGGCTTCCGCTACCGCACGGTCCCGCATGTCACGCTGAAGTCGATCGCGAACAACCCCGACATCCGCGAGGGGATGAAGCGCGTGGACATCGACGAGGCGATCCGACGCCATGCCGACCAGGAAACACTCTACGACCAGCCGTTCGTGGACAAGTCGAAGGCGCGGGTCACGGGGCCGTTCACGGTCGAGGCGGTGCCCGCGCCCGCGGTGCGCGCCGTTGGCGACATCCGCGAGGACGCCGTGATGGACCGCGCCCCCGAGGTCGCCGTCGCGCGCATCGGCTCCACGCTGCGCCAGTCCGAGTGGACGGGCGAGCTCCTCAAGTGCGGCATCCGCGCCAAGGGCGGCCAGCACATCCACTTCTCCCGCGTGGAGCCGCTCCCCGGCGCGCGCTGGCTCCACGCCGATGCCGAGACGAAGGAGGCGAAGCCGAAGCGCGTCGTCGTGTCGTTCGGCCCCGAGCACGCGCCGCTGGAGCAGCGGCAGGTCGGCCTCGCGCTGGAGGAGGCGCAGGCGCTCCTCCCGAAGCCCGACATCGTCGCTTTCGCGAGCTTCCACTTCGACCCCGAGGCCGCGAAGGACATCGACGAGACGAAGTGGCCGGGCGTCACGCTCCTCAAGGTCCAGATGAACACCGACCTCCTCACGGAGGACCTGAAGAAGAAGCGCGCCTCCAACGAGTCGTTCTGGATGATCGGCCAACCCGACGTCGAGGTCCGGAAGGCGAAGGGCGAGAAGGGCAAGTGGCAGGTCGAGGTCAGGGGCTTCGACTACTACGACCCGCGCACGGGCACCATCGTCTCCGGCGACACGACGAAGATCGCGATCTGGATGCTCGACACCGACTACGACGGGCGGAGCCTCTACCCGCGGCAGGTCTTCTTCCCGATGGCCGGCGAGAAGGACGGCTGGGCGCGGCTCGCGAAGAACCTCAAGGCCGAGATCGACGAGGACCTGATCGAGAACTACCGCGGCTCCGTGTCGCTCCCGTTCGCGGCCGGCGAGAACAGGCGCGCCGCCGTGAAGATCGTGGACGACCGCGGGATCGAGAGCCTCCGGATCGTGAGACTCGAGTGATGGTCGTCCGCAAGTTCAAGCCGGACCGCCTGATCGTCAACTCCCCCTACGCGGAGCCGACGCAGTACTGGAGCTACGACCGGGAGACGCAGCTCTTCGAGCTCAGGGAGAACGCGCGCCGCCCCGCCGGCTACATCATCGCGACGCCGGGCTCGAAGGCGTTCGACGACCCCGGCGTCTTCAAGGAGCTGCCGCTCGTGAACCGGATCCGGCCGCGGATCAAGGCGTGGCGCGAGGCGGGCTACCCGGGTGTCACCGGCATCACGCGGAGGCTCCTTGAGCACTGGTACGACCCGCAGGAGCGGAGGGACCGCCGCTTCTTCTTCTGCCAGCTGGAGGCGATCGAGACGCTCATCTGGCTCGCGGAGGCGTCGCCGGCCGAGCGGCAGGGCATCGAGATCGAGGGCGACGGGGGGCCGTTCCCGCGGATCTGCGCCAAGATGGCCACGGGCTCGGGCAAGACGATCGTCATGGCGATGGCGATCGCCTGGCACATCCTCAACAGGGTCACGTACCCGCAGGACGCGCGCTTCTCGAAGCACGTCCTCGTCGTCGCGCCCGGCCTCACGGTGAGGAGCCGCCTCTCCGTCCTCGAGCTGGAGTCGGCGCAGACCTACTACGACGAGTTCAACATCGTCCCCGCGGGCCTCGTCGAGAAGATGCGGCAGGGGAAGGTGAAGGTCCGGAACTGGCACAAGCTCGACTGGGAGAGCGACGAGCGGATCCGGAAGAGGCGGAGCGTGGACAAGCGCGGCGCGAAGAGCGACGAA
>DASUFL010000067.1:0-27875 GCA_036274595.1 Candidatus Eiseniibacteriota bacterium
TCCCGTGGCGGACTCGCTGACGGGATTCGACCGCAAGGGCCGGATAGCGGCGGCGTCACGTTCGCGGCCATGATCGTGCCTCACCCGGTCGAAGGGAGGCACCGACCATGAACTATCGCGTCCGCGGGCTCTCGCCCGATCTGTTCGAGTCTCTGTTCGAAATGGGCGATGCCGAGCTGGCCGAGCGCGGCGCGGTCCGCCGCGTGGCGGACGAGCCGCACGCCTATCCGTGCCGCGTGAGCCTGGCGGAAGCCGAGCCGGGCGAGGAATTGCTCCTCCTCCCCTATCGCCATCAAGCGAGCGCGTCCCCGTACCAGGCGAGCGGACCGATCTACGTGCGCCGGAACGCGCGCGCCCCGTTCGACGCCCTGGATCGGATCCCCCCGATGCAGGAGCGGCGTCTCTCGTCGGTGCGGGGGTACGACGGGGCGGGACTCATGCAGGAGTGCGACGTCGTCGCGGGCACGGATCTCGACGCGACGATTCGACGATTCTTCGGGAACCCGGAGGTCCAGACGATCCACGTCCACAACGCGCGCCCCGGCTGTTTCGCATTCCGGGTGGAGCGGGCGTGAGGCGAGCCGCCCCCGGGGGCAGCGCTCCGCCCGTCCCCTAGACCGAACGGTCTAGCCCGCCCGCCCTCCGCCGCGGGCGTATACTCCCCCGCATGTCGATCTCCGCCGGGGCCACGCTCGGCCCGTATGAGATCCTCGCCCCGCTCGGCTCCGGGGGCATGGGGGATGTGTACCGCGCGCGCGACCCGCGCTTGGGGCGCGACGTCGCCGTCAAGGTGCTCCCCCCCGCGTTCGCCTCCGATCCCAACCGCCTGGCGCGCTTCGAGCAGGAAGCCCGCGCCGTCGCCGCGCTCAATCATCCCAACATCGTCGCGATCTACGACGTCGGCAAGGACCCCGAGGGGCGGCCCTATCTCGTCACCGAGCTGATCGAGGGGACGACGCTCCGCACGCGTCTCTCGGACGAGCCGCTGCCGCTCCGGCAGGCGGTCGACTTCGGGCTCCAGATCGCGCACGGCCTCGCGGCCGCGCACGACCGAGGGATCGTGCATCGCGACCTGAAGCCCGAGAACCTGTTCGTCACGAAGGATCGCCGCGTGAAGATCCTCGATTTCGGGCTCGCGAAGGTGGTCGGGCCCCGCGGCGGGATCGAGTCGACGATCGCGGTGGGAGCGACCGAATCGGGCACCGTGCTCGGCACCGTCGGCTACATGGCGCCCGAGCAGGTGCGCGGCGAGACGGCGGACCATCGCTCCGACCTCTTTGCGTTCGGCTCCATCCTGTACGAGATGATCGCGGGGCGGAGAGCGTTCCAGGCTCTCACGGCGGCCGAAACCATGACCGCCATCCTCCGATCCGATCCTCCGCCGATGGGGGCGCCGGGGCAGATTCCCTCTTCGATCGAGCGCGTCGTGCGCCACTGTCTCGAGAAGACTCCGGGCGAGCGCTACCAGTCGGCGCACGATCTGGCATTCCAGCTCGAGGGTGCGCTCGGCCCGGGCGACGGCGCGGAAGGCGCCGCTCGTGCGAAGCCCAGGGGGCGATGGCTCGCGGTCACGGCGCTCCTGGCGGCCATCGTCGGCGGCCTTCTCGCCGTCGCTCCTCGATGGCTCAGCCCTCCCGCCAAGCCGCCCGAGTTCCATCGCGTCACCTTCCGTCCGGGCTTCGCGTGGTCCGGGCGCTTCGCCCCAGACGGACGCACGATCGTCTACAGCGCGGCGTGGGGCGAGGCGCCGCTCGAGACGTACTCGACGAGGCCGGAGAGCCCCGAGTCGCGCGCGCTCGGGTTGAAGAACGCCAGCATCCTCTCGATCTCGAAGTCGGGCGAGATGGCCGTGCTCTTGGACGCGAGCTACGCCGGAGGCTGGGCCTATCGCGGAACCCTCGCGCGGGTCCCTCTCGAAGGGGGCGCTCCGCGGGAGATCCTCGACAGCGTGCTCTGGGCCGACTGGGAGCCGGGCGGACGCGATCTCGCCGTCGTGCGCGAGTCCGGGGGCGAGCGGCGCCTCGAGTATCCGATCGGCAAGGTCCTCTACAAGGCGGCGGGCACGATCGGCGAGCCGCGGTTCTCGCCCAAGGGCGATCTCATCGCGTTCCTCGATCATCCGATCTTCGGCGACGATCGCGGCTCGGTCTCGGTGGTGGATCGCCGAGGATCGGTGCGGCGTCTCACGAGCGTGTGGAAGAGCATCCAGGGAATCGCGTGGGCTCCGGGGGGCAAGGAGATCTGGTTCACCGCAGCGGACGAGGGCCCGATCCGCGCGCTCTACGCCGTGACTCCGGGCGGGCGGCTCCGCACCGTCATGAATCCGCCGGGATCCCTCTCGCTCCAGGACATCTCACCGTCCGGCGGCGTGCTCCTCGCCGAATGGCGGATCCGCTACGGCATCACCGGCCGCTCCGGGGCCGATGCCGGCGAGCGCGATCTGTCGTGGCTCGACTGGTCCGCCGTGCGCGACTTCTCGCACGACGGAACGCAGATCCTGTTCAGCGAAGGAGGCGAAGGGGGCGGGCCGAGCTACGGCGTTTACCTGCGGCCGACGGACGGTTCGCCCGCGGTGCGGCTCGGCGAGGGTGAGACCCTCGCCCTCTCACCCGACGGGCAATGGGTTCTCTCGGTGCCACGTGGCGACAAGCCGCACCCGGTGCTCCTTCCGACAGGCGCCGGCCAGGCGCGATCCCTTCCGGCGGGACCGCTCCACGAATATCAGAACGGCACGTGGCTCAAGGACGGCCGCGTGCTCTTGGAGGCAAGCGAGCCGGGGCACGGGAATCGGTACTACGTGCAGGACGTGAACGGAGGAATGCCGCAGGCGGTGACGCCGGAGAACGTGGCCGGATTCGGATTCGGCGCGCACACGGCGTCGCCCGACGGCCGGAAGGTGATCGCGCGAGGACCGGGCGGATCGATCGCGATGTGGCCGCTCGGTCCGGGTGAGCCCACGCCGGTGAGCGGCCTCGTGGCCGGCGACGTGCCGATTCGCTGGGCGGACGACGGTCGCACGCTCTACGTGGCACGCGCCGCGGCGGGACGGCGGGAGCTCGAGCTCGCACGCGTGGACCTGCCCACGGGGCGGCGTACCTTATGGAAGGAGCTGGTTCCTCGGGACGCCATCGGAGCGACCCGGATCGGCTCCCCGATGGTCTCGCCGGACGGGAAGGCGTACGCCTACACGTACGGCTCGCACACCGCCGACCTCTATCTGGTCGAAGGGCTCCGCTAAGGGCTAGGGGGTGCTCGCGGGCAGCCAGGCCACGCGGCCCGTCTGGAGCGAGTACACACCTCCAACGATCTTCACCTTTCCTTCGGCGACATGCTCCGCCAGGATCGGATGCGATGCGGCGAGCTGCGCGACGACCGCCTCGACGTTCAGGCGGATCGCATTGTCCGAGAGATTGCCCTGCATCGAACGCGCCTTCTCCACCGAGGGGGTGATGGCCTGGATGAGCGCCGGAAGATGCCCCGGAGCCTCCCCTCCTTCGATCGCCGCGCCCACCGCGCCGCACGACTGATGTCCCATGACCACGATGAGCGGCACGTGGAGATGCTCCACGGCGTACTCGATGCTCGCGATCTCAGGGTCCCCGGCGATGTTCCCGGCGACGCGCACGGTGAAGAGGTCGCCGAGGCCTTTGTCGAACACGATCTCCGGTGCCACGCGCGAATCGGCGCAGGCCAGGATGACCGCGTGCGGATGCTGACTGCCCGCGAGCTCGGTCCGGCGCGCCGCGGTCTGATGCGGGTGCGTCGCGTGATGGCCCGCGTACCGGTCGTTGCCCGCCTTGAGCTCGGCGAGAGCTGAAGCGGGCGTGGGGGCCGTCGTGGTCGCAGGCGCGGCGCCCAGAACGAGAACTACCGCCAGGATCGCGGCGAGACGTATGGCTTTCATGACCTTGGAGCTCCTTTCCCGCGCGGGACCAATCTCGAGGCGGGACCGCGCAGGATCACGTAGGGAATGAGCGCGAGGAACACGGGGACCAGCACGATCTGGAGCGGCCGGATCTTGTGGATCGCGATGATCTGGTAGATCGCGTCGAGCGCCATCGCGATCGCGAAGATCTTGCCCACGTCCTTCCAGCCCTCGCGGAGAAGGGTGCCGCGATGCTCGGGGTCTCGCACGAGGGTCATCAGGTACGGCGGGCGCCCCTCACGTCCGTCCCTGATGCCGGAACGGATGGCAAAGATCGCGGCCATCACCGGCTGGAGGAAGAGCCGGAGCGTGAGCGGCCCATCGGCCCGGCCGATCAGCTCATCCCAGAATTGACGCAGCAATTCGCTCATGCGTCCTCCCTGCTCAGGTTCCCGTCTTCTTGTATCCGGAGTTCTCGATGACGGTCTTGATCCCCGTCGACTTCACGTCGAACACGATCTGGGCCGGATAGGTGATCCCGCCCTCGAGCGTCCCGAGGGTGGCATCCAGGGTCACCGCGTCGTCGGTCTTCTGGAGATAGGAAGCCACGCTGAGCTTGGTGAGCCGGTTCTGCGCGAGATCGACCTCGATCCCGAGAACATCGCCCGGCTTCTTGTAGTCCTTGAAGTCGACCCGGACGAGCTTCCCCGGATCGATCGGCGTGACGGACGCCTTGCCCTGCGCCTGGCAGGCCTGGATCTTCCCCGGCTCGGGAGGAACGTAGCTCTGGATGAGCTGCTTGGCCTCCTTCATCTCTTCGCCGATCTCCGCCGTCTTCTTGGCGACCACCTTGCCGCGCACGCCGCCTTTCTTCTTGGCTTCCGCGGGCGGCTCCCCGAGCGGGGTCTTTTGCAGCTTTCCGTCGGCCCCGTAATAGCAGCGCTTCTGGACGCGCGACTTCTCTTCACCGTTCCGGCTGACGACCGTGGTCTCCACCCACTCGTAGCCCTTCAGCGCCGCCTTGCTCTGGACGAGGTTTTCCTTGATGGCCTGCACCCGCTCCTTGACCTGCGCTTGATCCTGCGCCGAGGCGGCCCATGGAGCTCCGATGAGAACCACCGCGGCCAACGTGCCGATTCCGATGCGCGTCTTCATTTCACTCTCCTCATGATGAACCCGTGGGATGCACGCCCGCCCAGTCTCATGAGGCAGGCCCATCCTTCGCCACCGTGATCTCGACGATCTTGCCGGTGAATCTGTTGTTCCCCTGCTTGTAGTCCTCCGTCACCGGCGTCTCGTCGTCCCTGCCCACGTCCACGCCCTCATCGGCCGAGAAGGCGAACGGCATCGTGCGGGCGACTCGCGTCTCCCCCACGACCTTCCCGTCGATCGTGAGCCGGCTCGAGCCTCCGGAGCCCGGCGGACCTGGGTCGGTGACGAAGTCGTAGCGCACGGTGTGGTGTCCCGGAGCCAGCGGAGCGGGATCCGACACGGTGTACCGCTCGAGGCCGCCGTAGTTGTAGACCTCGTGCACGCGACCGCCCTTCATGTAGAGGGCCCAGCCGCCGAACCGTCCGGCCTGCGCGATGATGACGCCGTTCGCGCCGGTCGCTGGGATCTCGAGCTCCGCGGTGACCGAGTGCGACTTGCCCTTCACGTTGATGAACGCGTTCTCGGCGATTCCGGTCATTCCCTCGTGGAGCGTGAGCGCGGTGCGGTTGCCGATCAGGTCGGGGCGCCCGGCCAGCTCCGCGTTGAACCGCTCGACCCGCCGGTCGTCCAGCGGATAGACGTGGTTCCTGATCGCCTCCTGATCGAACACCGCCTGGAGCTCCTTCAGCTTGGCCGGGTTCTGCGCGGCGAGGTCGCTGGCCTCGCTGAAGTCCTCGTCCACGTGATAGAGCTCCCACTTGTCCTGATCGAAGGTGGGCAGCTTGGCCATGAGCCAGGGAATCGAGTGGCGGGTCGCCGCCACCCAGCCGTCCTTGTAGATCGCCCGGTTCCCGAACATCTCGAAGTACTGGGTGGTGTGGCGCTCCTTCGCCGCGGGATCGTCGAAGGTGTAGACCATCGAGACGCCGTCCATCGGGTGCTGCTTCACACCGTTCACCGAGATCGGCTCCGGCAACCCGGCTGCTTCGAGCACGGTCGGGGCGATGTCGATGACGTGGCTGAACTGCGGCCGCACCTCACCGTGCGCGTTCTTGATCCGGGCGGGCCACCGGACGACGACCGGATTTCGCGTGCCGCCGAAGTGGGACGCGACCTGCTTGGTCCACTGGAAGGGCGTGTCGCCGGCGTGTGCCCAACCGACGGCGTAGTGCGGGAAGGTCATGGGGCCCCCCCACTCGTCCAGGTGCTTGAGCTGGGACGAGACGTCGCTCACGATCCCGTTCAAGGCGAGCATCTCGTTGTAGCTCCCGTCCGGACCGCCCTCCGCGCTCGCGCCGTTGTCCCCCACGATGTAGAAGAAGAGCGTGTTGTCGAGCTCGCCCGTCCCCTCGAGCGCGTCCACCAGCCGGCCGACCTCGTGGTCGGTGTGCTCGGCGAATCCGGCGAAGGTCTCCATCTGGCGGGCACAGAGCCGCTTCTGGTCCGGGGTGAGCGAATCCCATGCGGGAATCTCGGCCGGCCGAGGCGTGAGCTTCGTGCCCTTGGGAATCACGCCCATGGCGAGCTGCCGCTGGAACGTCTCCTCGCGGAGCCTGTCCCACCCCTGGTCGAACTGTCCCTTGTACTTCGCGATCCACTCCTTGGGAACGTGGTGCGGCGCATGGGTCGCGCCCGTCGCGAAGTACATGAAGAAGGGCTTGTCCGGCGTCAACGCGTGCTGGAACTGGGCCCAGGCGATCGCCCTGTTCGTCATGTCGACGGTGAAGTGGTAGTTCGGATCGTTCGGCGCCTCCACGCGGGTCACGCCGTCGTAGATCGCGGGGGCCCACTGGTTCGTCTCGCCGCCGATGAATCCGTAGAACTTGTCGAAGCCGGAATGCGTCGGCCACCGGTCGTACGGCCCGGACACCGATACTTCCCACGGCGCCGTCTCGTGATACTTGCCGAACGCGGCCGTGCTGTAGCCGTTCAACCGGAGAATTTCAGCGAGCGGCGTCACGCTCTGCGGACGGACCCCCGTGTTGCCCGGGAAGCCGGTCGCGAGCTCCATGATCGCCCCTGCGTTGTTGACGTGGTGGTTCCGACCGGTGAGCAGAGCGGTACGGGTCGGAGAGCAGAGGGAGGTCGTGTGGAATCGGTTGTAGCGGAGTCCGGTCGCCGCGATCCGCTCGAGGGTTGGCATGTGGATCGGTCCACCGAACGCCGAGGCCTGGCCAAAGCCAATGTCGTCGATGAGAACGACCACCACGTTGGGGGCACCGGCCGGCGCCTTCACCTCGAATCGCGCAGGCGCCTTGGCATTCCGCGCGTCCTTCTCGTGGATCACAGGGGGCTCCGGCTCCTGGATCGGGAGCACGCGCCGATCCATGGCCCCGCTGGGAGCTCCCGTCGAGACCTTCTCGCAGCCCCAGGAGAACAGACAGGCCGTGATGGCGGCAATCATCTGGATCCACGGTGACCGAGACCGCAAGCAGACCTCCTCTGGATGCCGTTGAGTGAATGGGGAGCGGGAGGGACGACGTGCCCCCGGGTCGAGACGGCAGTCTCTCCCCGCGACCGAGCCGACGCAAGGTGGATTGTGGTGCGTCAGCGGGCGCGGGCGGACCCGTGGAGCTCCTCGAGAAGCTGCCGCACCGTGGGATCGGACGGGTCCGCGACGGACAGGCGCTCGGCCCAGGCGAGCGCGCGCGCTCGATCGCCCGAGTCTCGCGCGATCGTCGCGCCCGCGACGAGGAGATCCATGGAGCCAGGCGTACGGCGAAGGGCGCTTTCGATCTCCTCGAGCGCTTCGCGCGTCCGTCCGGCCGAGTGGAGCGCGATCGCGTAGACGTACGCAAAGCCGGGATCGGCCGGTTCGAGCCGGGCGGCGACCTCGAGCTCGGAAAGCGACTCCGCAATCCGGTGGAGTCGCACGAGCGTGAGGCCGAGCGCGTGGTGGAGCGAAGCCGCCGGAACGTGGCGGAGCCCCTCGCGGAGCAGAGCCTCGGCCTCCCCGTCGCGCCCCTGCATCCGCCGCATGTCGGCGAAGTTCGCCCAGGCCGGGACATAGGTCGGAAGGAGATCGAGGGCCGCGAGGAATTCGTCTTCTGCCTCGGCATAGCGTCCGCGCTGCGCGAGGAACGTCCCGAGATTCGTCCGGTGCTCGGGACGATCCGCGTGAAGTCTCTGCGACGCGATGTACTCCTCGGCCGCGCGCTCGTAGGAGCGCCGGTCGGCGTCGCTGAACGCCCCCGTGGGGACCGGCGCCAGCACGCGGGCGGCTTCGATCCGGACGATCCGGACCGGATCGTCCAGGTAGGACGGCAGGAGGCGCATCTGATCCTCGAGCGGAAGCCGCGCGAGCGCCGTGACCGCCCCGGCGCGCACCCAGGCGCTCGGATCTCGAAGCGCCTCGCGCGCCGCGGCCATGCCGTCCGGACCCCCCCGATCCGCGATGGCGCCGACCGCGGCCGCGCGCGCGATCTCGGGCTGCGTCGAGTCGCCCAGGACCTGGGCGAGCCTCCGGTCCCGCTCACGCTCGTCCGCGCTCGCACCGAGCGCCGAGGCGAAGCGCTGATAGCCCGGCTTGGGCTCCGGGTGCCACCGCCGGACCGCCGCCACGGCCCAGCGGGCGTCCTTGTCTCCATGGCAGCTCTGGCACGCGTTCGGCACCCCGAGCGAAAGCGTGAGGTCGGGGCGCGGGATGCGAAGGCTGTGGTCGCCGCGCCGATGGATCACCATGTAGGAGCGCTCCGGCATGTGGCACGCGACGCAGCGCCCACCGGCGCTCTCAGGATCGTGGCCGTGGTGCTCGCGGCGGCTGAATCGCGCGGGCTCGTGGCACTGCGCGCAGAGCGCGTTCCCCTCCGCGCGGAGCCGTCCGCTGTGGGGATCGTGGCAATCGCTGCAGGTGACCCCCGCGTGGTACATCCGGCTCTGCAAGAACGAGCCCCACTCGTAGACCTCCTCGCGCTGCTGTCCGTCCGGGAAGTAGAGCGTCGTGTCGAGTGTCGCAGGAAGGTAGTGATCGTAGAGGCGCCGTCCGGGACGGTAGTCCGCGGCGACGAGCGTGCGACGCATGTGGCAGGGCGCGCACGCCTGGATCTCGGCCGTGAGCGGTCCGCCGTGCGGCCGCGCGCTCCCCGTCGCGGGGTCGATGGCCCATCCGCGCGAAGAACGCTCGCGGAAGGAGACCGCGAGCCCGATCGAATGGTCCGCACGCGGGTTCCGTTTCCCCGCCTTGTACGCCCACGCGACATGCGCCGAGCCGGGTCCGTGGCAGGCTTCACACGAGACGTCGATCTCGGACCAGGTCGTCCGATAACCGCGCCCCTCCCCGTCATAGTTCCGCTTCAGGTCGGTCGAGTGGCAGTCGGCGCACATGAAGTTCCAGTTCTGCTGCGGACCGGTCCAGTGGAGCTCGTCCCCGTGAACGATATGATCGCGCGGATAGAGATGGAACCACCGCTGCCCTCCGTTCTTCGCGGGGCGGGCGTCCCAGGCGATCGAGAGCGCCTGGAGCCGCCGTCCGGGTAGACCGAGCTCGATCAGGTATTGCTGGAGCGGGTAGACGCCGAACGTGTAGCGGACCTCGAAATCCCCGAGCCGGCCGTCGGGACCGTCCGTGCGGACTACGTAGGCGGATCCGCGGCGGGAGAACGTGGTGATCACGTCGCCGTACCGGAAGGTCGCATCCCGGAAATCGCCGAGCACGGTGAGCGAATCGGCCGGCTGCATGGCGAGATCGTGATGCGATCCGCGCCAGAGCCGGGCTTCCTCGGCATGGCAAAGAGCGCAGACCGCGCCGCTGACGTACGTGGCATTGGAGGCGTCGTTCCGGGGGGACCATGAGGAGCACGAGGGGGCGGCCAGGAGCGCCAGGAGGGCGAGGATGGATTCGGGTCGGGATCTTCCGGTCACCCGGGAAGGTATCGCTCAGCCGGCGGGAGAAAGCAAATCAGGCGATGCGCTCGATCCTCATCGTCGTCGACGCGTCGATCTGGCTCTGGATCTGACGCCGGAATTCGTTCGGGTCCGCGATCGGGTCGAAGACCTCCGGAGTCCCGCCCGTTCCATGGATCGTCACCTTGCCGAAGTGGAGGGCCAGGCCGGCCGGGCTCTCCTCGATCGAGACGCTCTCCACCTTTGATAGGAGGATCTCCTTCGTGTTCCGGGTCACGATGCCGGTCTTGACGAGAACGCGCCGGTTCGTCACCGCGATCTCGGTCGCCTTCCGCTGGATGGCCCAGAGGGCCACGCAAGCCGATCCGGCAACCGCGAAGATGGCGGCGATGATGGCCAGCGGAATCGTGAAGATCCCCTTCGGCCCGTGCCATACGAAGGCCGAGACGAGAAAGACGCAGGCCAGGAGATCCAGGATCGCGCCCGTCACGAGGCCCGGAGCGAGGGCGGTCCAGTGAATCCGCCCGCGATAGACGATCGTTTCACCCGGCAGAAGATTCGTATCGACGTAGCCCATGGAGCCTCCTTCGAAACGGATCATCGGCAGGTTCCCGGGCGTGCTGAAGGTCGATCGCGTCGAGCCCGGGGACCCGCCCCGGGGACGGTCCAACCCTTCCCGAGCGGAACCCATCCAACCCGGCGTTCGTAGAGATCTCAAAGGAGGCAGCCAACTGATGCTCCGCCCATTCCGGGCCGCTCTGGCGATCGCGCTCGTGGCGGCCACACCCGCCCTGGCCGTCGCGCAGGCCCAGGCCGCGCCCATGGACCCAGCCTGGGTCGCGAAGTGGCGCGCCGACCTCGCCTTCATGGCGGACAGCGTGCCCCCCAGGCACCCCAGCTTCTACCACGCGGTCTCGCGCGAGCGGTATCGCGCGGCGCTCGATTCCCTGAGCTCGCGCCTCCCGACCCTCGGGCCGTACGAGGCCGTGGTCGAGCTGGCGCGGATCGTCGCCCTGGTCGGAGACGGTCACACGCGGCTCACGCTCCCCTGGGACGAGGGCGCCGGGTTCTTCACCGGACACGCCCCGACGGCCCAGTCCAAGATCGACGGCCTCGCCTTCCGGCACTATCCGATCCGCCTCGGCCTGTTCGGCGATTCGTTGTGCGTGACGCGCGCCGATTCCATCCACAGGGATCTGCTCGGCGGACGGCTCGTCCGGATCGGCAACCGGTCCGCGACGGAGGCGATGGCCCTCATCGAGCCGACCGTGTCGCGCGACAACGGAAGCCAGGTGCGCGGTCTGCTTCCCATCTCGATGGTCTGTCCCGAGATTCTCAAGGCCCGCGGCGTCGCGTCCGACATGGAGCACCTCCCGATCGTGGTGGAGCGCGAGGGACGGCGCATCGAGACGGTGCTCGAGCCCGCGCCGAAGGGCGCAAGCGTGAGCTGGGTCGAAGCGCGCTCCGGCGAGCCTCCGCTTCGCGATCGATTCCCGGAGCGCAGCCACTGGTTCCGGGTGCTGCCCGGAACGAAGACTGTCTACGCGCGCTATCGCGCGGTGATGGACGACAAGGACGAGAGCGTGGCGACGTTCGCGGATTCGCTCTTCGCCGCGGTCGAGCGGACCCACGCCGATCGCTTGATCCTCGATCTGCGCGGCAACGTCGGCGGGAACGGCTTCCTCAACAAGCCGCTCCTCCAGCATCTGATCCGCGCCGAGCGGCTCTACCGTCCCGGCGCCCTCTGGGCGATCGTGGATCGCGGGACGTTCTCGGCGGCCGTGATGCTCGCGGCCGACCTCGAGATGCGGACCCCGACGATCCTCGTGGGCGAGCCGACCGGCGGCCATCCCAATTCCTGGGGCGACGCCAAGCGGATCGTGCTCCCCAACACCGGGCTCACGGTGCGCGTGTCGAGCCTCTACTGGCAGCTCACGTCGCCACAGGACTCGAGAGACGCCATCGTGCCCCACGTCCCGGTGGAAGAGACCTTTGCGGACTGGCGCGCAAACCGTGATCCCGCGCTCGACGCCGCCGCCGCGGGCGCGGGGCGTGGCGATCCGTCGGGTCGATGGAAGGGGGCGATGGCGATCCAGTTCCAGCGCTCGGAGATGAGCCTCGATCTCACGCGGCGCGGCTCGACCTATGGCGGCCAGGTCACCCTGGCCGACGCCGATGTGCACGACGCGCCGCTCGGCGCGACCCAGGTGACCGCCGGCCATCTGACGACGCACTGGGGCGACAAGGGCTCGGAGACGACGTTCCGCGCGCGGCTCGCCGGAGATCGTCTGGTGGGGCTCATCCGTTTCAAGGGGATCGACTTCCCGGTCGTGCTCGAGCGCGCGCCGGCGAACAGCGCGGTCGCCGAGCCCACCGCACGCTGATCCCCGCGCGCGGCGCGGAAGGATTTCGGCTACTCTGAAGCGGTGACGTTCCCCCGCGCTCTGTTTCTCGATCTCGACGACACGATCCTCGACGACAGCGGAGACTCCCATCTCTGCTGGGCCGAGGCCTGCGCGGCGCACCGTCACGGGGATCTCGAGCCGTCCCGGGTGGACGAGGCGATCCAGCGCGTCCGCGCGTGGTACTGGAGCCATCCCGAACGCCATCGCGAGGGGAGGCTCAACCTCAACGACGCGCGCCGCGAGGTGGTCGCGAAAGCCCTCGCCGATCTCGGCGTGAGCGATCCCGCCGTCGCGACCGGGATCGCATCGACCTACAGCGAGCTGCGGCGACAGAAGGTCCGCCCCTTCGAAGGGGCGGTCGAGACGGTGCACTGGCTCCGCACGCTCCCGATCCGCCTCGCGCTGATCACCAACGGCAGCGCCCTCGACCAGCGGGAGAAGGTCGAGCGGTTCGAGCTCGCCCACCTCTTCGACCTCGTGCTCATCGAGGGAGAGCTCGGATTCGGAAAGCCCGATCCGCGCGTCTATCGCCACGCGCTCGAGACGCTCGGAGTCGCCGCTGCCGACACATGGATGGTCGGAGACAATCTCGAGTGGGAAGTGCTCGTGCCCAAGCAGCTCGGGCTGACCTGTGTGTGGGTGGACCGGCACGCGCGGGGCCTTCCTCGAGGATTCGATCCCCCTCCCGACCACATCATCCACCGTCTGTCCGAGCTGCCCGCCTGCTTTCCCCGCGGGTGACCGTGCGCCGGCGATCCTGGGCATGGCTGATCCTGCTCCTCCCCGTCGCGTCCTGCTCGATGGACCGGGCGGAGCGCGATTACTACGCCGCCCTCCGGGGCGAGGAGACGGGCATGTCGCGGCGGGAGCAGCTCGCGCTGATCGAGAGCGCCATCGCCGAGCAGCCGGGGCGCGTCGCGTATCGCGAGACCCACGCCATCTACTCGATCGACGTGCACGACTACGCGCGCGCGGCGGCCGATCTCGACACCGCCATCCAGCTCGCGGACCGGCCGTACCTTCGATTCCTCCGCGGCCTCGTCTCGTGCCAGCGCGGCGCGTTCGCGGCCTCGCTTCCCGATTTCGACAAGGCCATCGCCGGGCAGCCCAAGAACGCGCAGTTCTATCGAGGACGATCCCTCGCGCGATCGGCGGTCGGGCGCTACGAGGAGGCGTTCGAGGACGCCGAGCAGCTCCGGAGGATGGTGCCTCAACAGGGGGAGACCTACTACGCCCGCGGAGTCGCCCTCGCGGGACTCGGGCGTCCGCGCGAGGCCGTGGAGGCCTACGACGAGGCGCTTCGCATCCGCCCGGAGCTCGTCTATCCCCTGCGCGCCCGGGCCGACGCGCGGGATGCCCTCGGTGAAGCGCTCCTGGCGAAGGAGGATCGGAAGAGCGCGGCCGAGAAGGAGGGGGACGCGTTCGCGCCCGCCCTCGACCCCTTCCGGTACTGAGGGTCGCTCGGGGATCAGATGTAGTGCTTCCCCCGTCGCCACGCCTCGTCGAGTGGAAGCCTGAGCCCACGGCAGATCCAGATCGGCACCCCGGTCTCGTCCGGCATCGCGTGCGGCGCGCTCGTGCGCGCGACTTCGCGCACTTCGGTGAAGGCCTGCTCGAGACCCTCCCGGCTGTCCCCCACGATGACGTAGGCGGTCGGAGTGCCCGAGCCGTGGCCCCACAGGTAGTAGGTGTTGTGCTGGCTCACGGCGCGCGGCAAGCCATGGCGGCGCCCGTAGTAGTTGATCGCCGCGGCCTCCCCGTAGTTGTCGGCCACGATGAGGCAGCGCGCGCGTTCTCCTTGGGGCAGGGACCGCACGGCTCCCGCCACCTGGGCCGCCAGCTCCGGCCAGCCGAACCGGTCGGCGAGGAACTGGGGCAGCTCGCCCGTGTCCCGCCGCTCGGCGGACGGAGGCCGCATGCCCAGCGCCCGCTGGTAGGCGATGAAGGAGTCGACGGGCAGCATCGGGATCGCGAATGGAGCGGCCAGGGCGAAGTCCCCGATCGCCGCCGCCAAAGGAAGCGCGCGCAGCCACCTGTGCCGCGCGGCCGTCGCGCCCTCGATGAGGACGGAGAGTCCCGCGATCGCGGGAGAGAGCGCGGCGACCGCGTAGTAGGGCTTGCTCCGACTGAACGTGAGCACGGCCAGGGCGAGAAGCGTCATCCACGCGAGCGGACGGCCTCGTCGAAGCGCCGGCGCGGCCAGGAGACCGACGAGCCCGGCCACGAGCCACGGCGCCATCAGGGGCCCCATCTCCATCATCACGCCGCGCAGGAAGCCGAGCGGCCCCTGGGCCGTCATCTTGTAGCGCTGCGCGTTCTCCATGAACTCGCGCGTGGGCCATCCGTTCTGGATCTGCCACACGACGTGCGGCGCCACGATCAGCGCCGCGATCCCCACCGCCAGATAGGGCCCCGGCCGCCGGAGCACCCTGAGCCGCGTGGCCGCGAGAATCACGACCCCGGCCGCGGCGGCCGCGAGGAGGATGCTGATCTTGTTGAGCGTGCCGAATCCGACGCACAGGCCGAGCAGCGCCCAGTCGCGGCGCCGCCCGTGCTCGAGGACGTCGAGCACGATGAACGCGAGCGCGGCCCAGAAGAGAAGCTCGAACGCGTTCATGGAGTAGTAGCCGGTGATCCCGAGATAGGACGGCGTCGCGAACGCGATGGCGGCGGCGAGGCCGCGCGCGAAGCTCCCGCCTCCGAGCCGGCCGGCGAGACGCGCCGTCAGGAGGATGAGCGCGCCCCCGGCGAGCGCGGGCAGGATCCGCATCGAGAGAATCGAATCGCCGAAGACCGTCTTCCAGACAGCCAGGACCGCGATGGACAGCGGCGGATGGTCCACGTAACCCCACGCGAGGTGGTTCGCGCAGTCCCAGTAGTAGAGCTCGTCCCGGAAGATGCCGTAGCCCAAACCGAGGGTGAGGTGGAGCGCGACTTGGAGGAGCGCGAGAAGGACCGGGACGGCCATGGCGGGCACGATACCGCATCCCGACGCCATCCGTATGGCCGGCGGGAGCTTAAAACGGTTCAGACATGAGCCCACCGTGCCGATAACTCCTGGGTCGCACGCCGCGGGTCGACCGCGGCGATCTTGGTCGAACCCATGGGGGAGGTTGTTCATGAATGCACGTCGCTGGGCTCTCACCTTCGTAGCTGCGCTCTCACTCACGCTGGCCCTGTCGGCCTGCCAGAAGGCTTCGTCCGACGTGTCGTCGACGATGCCCCCCGAAGATCAAACCACGGCCATGACTCCGTCGCCGGAGTCCGCTCCCGTCACCGAGATCCAGTCCACGCAGGAGCCGGTCGCCAAGCTCGAGCCGGTCGTCGTGAAGCCGGCGCCGAAGAAGTCCGCGCCGAAGGCAACCACGAAGTCGACGCAGGCCGTGCCTGCGTCGGAGACCCGTACGGTGTCGCTCCCGGCCGGATCGGCGTTCGACGTCGAGCTCGCCACCCGCATCCACACGGGCGAGAGCAACGTGGGCGACAAGATCGAAGCGAAGCTCATCACGCCGTTGAAGGGAGATGACGGCTCGACGATCGCTCCCGCGGGCGCCGTGATTCACGGCGAGATCGCGGAGCTCACGCGCGCGAGCAAGTCGCGGGCGGAAGAGGACCGCGCGTCCGTGAAGCTCGCGTTCACGTCGGTCGAGACGGTGTTCGGCGAGAAGACGCTGGCCGCGACGGTCACGAACGTCGAATCGCTCAAGGCGGGCAGCACCACCAAGCGCGACGCGCTCGTGATCGCGGGCAGCGCGGCGGCGGGCGCCATCCTGGGCAAGGTGGCCGGCCACGACACGAAGGATGCGATGATCGGCGGCCTCGCGGGCGCCGTCATCGGCACCGGCGTCGTGATGGCCCAGAAGGGACACGAGCTCGAGATCCCGGCCGGCAGCAAGGTGTCGCTGCGCTCGGATCAGCCGATCACGATCGTCGCACGCTGAGCCACAAGGCTTCGAAGCTACAGGGCGCTCCTCGCGGATTCCGCGGGGAGCGCTTCTTCATTCGCTCGGGCCGGCGAGCCCGTGGAGCGACATGCCGGGCTTGAGCTGGGCGAAGAGCGCGCCGAGCCGGGCGGGTCCGGCCCGATCCCCCCTCTGCACGAGGATCTCCCCGGCGCGCTGAAGGGGCTCCGCGGCTCCCGCTGCGTCGCCGGAGAGCTTTCGGCAGATGGCGAGCATCCAGGGGAATTGCCACTCGCCCGGATACGCGCGCGAGGCCGCGTCGTAGACGGCGGCCGCCGAGCGAAGGTCGTTCGACAGAACGCAGATCTCGCCGACCCGCTGGATCCGGATCGGGTGGACGCGCTGCCGCTCGAGATCGGACAGGAAGCCGGGCAAGAGCTGCGCCACGTAGCTCGCGACGATGGTGCTGTCTTGAAGCGGCCGGAGCGCGAGATTCGGGAAGCGCGCCCGCGCCCTCTCGATCCCCTGCGGGAAGAGCGCGTCCAGGAACGCCCCCGAGCCGAGGTCGGCGGCGTAGTAATCGCCCCCCTGCCCGACCGCCTTCCGGATCCCACGCTCGAGCCGGCTGTGCCCCACCGGAAGGACGGGTGAGACCGGATCGGCCGACCACACGTCCACGCCACGCTCCCGCGCGTAGTCCATCGTGGCGTACTTGCCGTGCGCCACCACGTCGCGCAGGAAGGCGCTGTGCGCGACGTGCGCGTCGGTCAAGCCGAGCCGGTCCAGCGTGCGGAGATCGGTGCGATACGGCACCACGCCGACGCAGTCGAGGGCGACGTACACGTCGCGCGGAAGCGCTCCGCGCGCGAAGACGTCGTTCAGGCGGCGCGCGGCGTCCTCCGCCGTCGCGCGGAAGAGGCGGTGCTCTTCCTGGCGCACGGCCCCGAAATGCGCGGTCTGCTCGCGCATGAGATCGCGGTAGGCGCCCGCCACGCCGCGCAGGATCGGCAGGCGGAACACCGGATCGGTCTCGGGCGCGAGGAATCGGTCGGCGTCGTCGAGAAGCCCGGCGTACGTGCCCGGGAATCCCGGCATGTACTCCTTGGGAAACTGGCGATGAGACCGGAGCGGAAACCAGACGAGGCCGAAGAGGACGAGGGCGGCGTAGGCCATGGCGAGCGCCATCCGTTTCGGGGACGTCACCCAGAACCGCACGCCGTCCGCGAGGAGCAGGAACACGAGCGGCCAGTAGAAGTCGAGCGGACGGAACTCGAAGTGGTCCCCTCCGATCGTGGCCACGTAGAGCACGTGCGGGACGATCGCGAACAGGAAGAGCGCCGGCAGGAAGGGCGCCCCGGCGCGCAGCCGCGACAGGGCGCCGACCACGATCCCCGGAATCCAGAGGATCGCGCCATACTCGAGCGCGAAGAGCGCCAGGTAGCGGAGACCCGCGTCCAGCGAGTGCCGCGCGCCCACCTTCGCGTAGAAGGTGTTCGGGAGCCAGTCTCCGTAGTAGGCGCGCCGGAACGCGAAGTGGCCGCACACGAGCAGCGCCATGGGCCACCATGCGAGAGCCGCCGAGTAAGGCGCGCGGCCGGATCGCAGCCATCGATAGGCGATCTCGGTGAGGAACGCGCATCCCCCCACGAGCAGACCATCCGGCCGCGTGAGCGCCGCGAGCCCGAAGATCCAGGGGGCGAGCGCGCGGGGACGGGCGCCGTCGGCGCTGACATCCTCGACCTCGTGCACCAGACGGAGGATCCCCGCCACGAGCAGGAGATCGAAGAGCCGGGTCTCGAGCCCGCTCGTCGCCCAGACGGCGAAGCTCCGCGTCGCCGCCAGGAAGAGAGCGGGGATCACCGCGATCCACTTCTGCCCCGCCGGCAGGCGGACCCACGCGAACCGAACGACGATGCCGAAGAGCGCGAACGTGGCGGCGATGCTCAGAACGGACGCCATGTGCTCCATGGGGAGCCCGATGGCGGCGAATGCCGCGAGCAGGAGCACCCACAGGAGATTGGTGTAGCCCTCGACCCGCTCGGCGCCAGGATTGAACACGAGCCCGTCGCCGTGCACGAGATTGCGCGCGTAGCGGAACGAGATGAACGAATCGTCCGTGAGGAAGAAGTAGGTGCGCACGTGGAGGGCGAGGATGACGAGCGCGAGCGCGACGACGGCCCAAGCGACGGCGTCGGGAATCGCCGGAGGGTGGGCGGGAGCGGAAGCGGTGGGGGCGCCAGGCCGATGCTTCGGCCGGGGCGCGGATCTCGTGACGGTTGGTCGCACGGGGACCAGAGCTTACCACGGCGCCAGATTCGTGCTTGCTCCCCCCACGGTCCGGTCCTACCTTTCCGGGGCGCGTTCCGCCGCACGTCCACGTGGAGGAGTCATGGCTCGCAACCACCGAACGATCCGGAGATCCGTCCAGACGCTCGCCGCCCTCGCCTTCCTCGCCGTCCCGGCCCTCGCCTCCGCGGGACCCGGCTACGTCAACTTCCTGCTCGGCCAGAAGATCTTCGATTCGGACCACTGGGACCCGATCGACAAGCAGTCCACGATCGGCGTCGAGGGCGTGTTCGGAAAGGCGACGTGGCCCGTGAGCCTGGACGCCTACCTCGCGCGGGCGTCGAAGGAGAAGTCGAAGGCCGTCGACGACGGGTTCGGCGGAACGGTGGACGTCACGCTCGACGCGACGACGTACGAGTTTGGTCTGGGGGTGAACAAGACCTGGCAGCGGAAGAAGCTCTATCCCTACCTGAACGCCGGCGCGGTCCTCGCCAAGATCGACGTCACGGCGCGCCAGGGCGGCACGTCGGTGAGCGATGACGACAAGGGGCTCGGCTTCTGGGGCGGCGGCGGCGTCTTCTACCGTGTCGGATCCACGTTCAACCTCGGCGGCGCGCTCAGGTACAGCTCCGCCAACGTCGAGTTCAACGCGTTCGACACCGGGAACGTGTCCTTCGACGGGGCCGACGTGCCCGCGGGCGGGCTCACGTTCGGCGTCCTCCTCGGCTGGGGCTGGCCGAAGACGCCCTAGGGAACGCGCACGAGCTTCGCCACGGCCGTGCGCTCCTCGGACCGGATCCGGACGAAGTAGACGCCGGCGGCCGCGATGCGGCCGCGGCCGTCCCTGCCGTCCCATGCGAGTGCGTGCGGACCGCTGCCGAGCCGGCCGGGTGCGAGACGGCGGACCTCGCGGCCGGACGCGTCGTGGATCGAGACACCCACGCGTGACGCGCGGTCCAGCGTGAACCGGATCTCGCTTCCTCGGGCAAAGGGATTGGGGACGGCGCCGCGGATCTCGAATCGGTAGGGCGCCCCGCGAGTCCCGCGCACCAACCCCACGCGCTCCTCGCGGCCTCGAAGGTCGATGGCACCGAGCGCGTAGTAGTAGCTGGCCCCGACCACGGCCGTGCGGTCCAGATAGTCGAACGCCTCCGCCTCGCTCAGGAGCGGCTCCGCCGTGAGGCGCTCCTCCACGGTCTCGGGACCCGGCCCCCGGTACACGTGGAAGCCGGACACGTCCGTGGGCCGGGACACCCGCCACCTGAGGCGCACGCCGTCGGCCTCGGACTCGGCCGCGTAGTCGAGGAGCGCGACCGCGGTCGTGGACTCCTTGGTGAGCGTCATCGAATCCATCACGTGGCCATCCCGCTCGATGGCGCGGAGCGTGAGCGTGTTCCCGTCCACATCGACCGAGGTCACGTGGAAGGTGCTCTTCGAGAAGGCCTCGAAGGGGGCCAAAGGCCCGATCGCGTGGAGGAACCGGCCCCCGCCTCCGGTGACGATGTAGATGGGCGCTCCCGGATTCAGGTAGTCGGGCTCCTGGGCCGCGGCCACCGGAGTCGTTCCGATCGTCGGGTAGGTGCGCGTGTAGAAGTGGTTGTGCCCCTGGAACACCACGTCCACGCCGCGCGCTTCGAGGATGGGATCGAGCGCGGCCTGGACCACGGGATCACCCCCGTGCACGCCGGCGTTGGACAGGGCCGGCACGTGGAAGTAGACGAACTTCCAGAGCTGCGACGTCGCGGCGAGGTCCTGGTCCAGCCACGCGAGCATCGTCGGGTCCGGCGGCACGCTCTCCACCGTGATCTCGAGAGCCGCGAAGTGGGCGTTCGCGTAGTCGAAGGAGTAGTAGCGCTCGGTGCCGGTCGAGCTGTTGACCGGCAGATAGAACGCGTCGAGGTACGGAAGGCCGTTGGACGTGACCACGTCGTGGTTCCCGAGCGACGGGTAGAACGGGATCCGCGCGATCGTCGGACGGTAGACGTCGAAGTACTGCGGCGTGAAGTTCTCCGCCTCGCCCGCCTCGTAGATGATGTCTCCCGTCAGGATCGCCAGATCCGCGTTCAAGGAATCGATCCGCGAGGCGATCTCGACCTGCTCCGGCGTCGCGGCGCCGAGATCCCCAAAGGCGAGGAAGCGAAACGGCGCATCGCCGTCCGGGGCCGTCGCGACCTGCTCGGAGGAGCCCAGCGTGTCCGCGTCGGACACGACCCGGTAGTAGTAGGTCGACCCTGGGTCGAGTCCGTCGACCAGGACCGCGTGATCCACGACGGTTCCCCCGTGGGAGCGCGATGCACCCAGGCCGGGAGTGGGGCCGAAGAGCACCGTTCCGGAGGACGGAACGTCCGTCTGCCAGGCGATCGTGACGGAATCCTTCGTGCGATGCCACACGGAGGGGTAACGCGTCAGCGCGGCCGCAAAGCAAGAGCCCGCCGCGAGCGGCGCTGCCACGCCCAGCAGGGCGATGGTGGCCGCCGCGCGGCGGGCCTGCACGGCGCTCACGATGGAGCGTCGTCGAAGAATGCTAGTGGCTCTCCCCACTCGGGGCTGCCCCGGTCGTTGCCTGCTGCGGCGCCATCGTCTCGAGATAGCTCTTGTCGAGGAGCGTGATCTCGATGCGGCGGTTCTTCTGCCGTCCCTCCGGCGTGTCGTTCGAGGCGACCGGCTCGAACTCGCCGCGTCCCGCGGACACGAGCCGCTGCGGCTCGATCTTGCTCTTGTCCTGGAGGAAGCGGACCACGGTCGTCGCCCGCATCGCCGAGAGCTCCCAGTTGGTCCACTTGCCGCTCTTGTACGGCACGTTGTCCGTGTGCCCGACGACACGGATCGCCTTGTCCGGATAATTCGCGATCGCGTCGCCGACCTTCTTCAATACCTCCTGACCGGTCTTCTTCAGGGTGTAGCTCCCCGTGTCGAAGAAGATCTGCTCGGCGACGTCCACGGTGAGCATGTTCTTGTACTGGCGAACCTGGAGGTTCCCCTTCTCCACCTCCGCCGAGAGCTGGCTCACCACGGCGTCGTACTGGCTCACAGACTGCTCGTGCGTCTTCGCGAGCGAATCGCGCGCGGCCGCGAGCGAGGCGGACTCTGCATTGAGCCGGTCGATGTCGGACTTGAGCTGGGTGTTGGACTGCGTCAGATCGGTCGTCTGCTTCTGGAGATCGGCCTTCTGCTTCTCGAGCTCGGCCTTCTCGTTCTTGAGGACGTCCTGCTCGGCCTTCAGCTTGTTGAACTTTCCGCTGGAGACGCATCCGGTCAGACCGGTCGCCATCACGAGGACGATGGCGGTCCTGAACGCTCGGTTCATGGGGGGTTCCTCCTTCGAGGCGCGCGAGGCCCTCGCATCGGTTGGGCCCGCGTTCGCGCGGGCTCCGTCGGGAGAGGGGCGCCACTCTCCCGAGCGATACGTCCATGTATCGGTCGCGGATCCGGAGGATTGAGCGTTCGTCAGGATGTGGTCTCACCGGACCAGCCACGCGCGTGAAACGCGTTGCAGGATTCCACGGACCCGTTCGCCCAGCGGCATCCTGCACCACGTTCCCCCAGGTGTCAAATCACCGGTCCCCCGGGGCCGAAAGCAAGAAAACGGCCGGCCCCAACCCGGGGACCGGCCGTGGGACGTCATTGTGACGCGCTGACGCGCAGCGCCGGCTACTTGCCCTGCTCTTTCGCTTTCTCGGCGTCTTCCTTGGCGTCCTTCGCCTGGTCGGCCGCCTTGTCGGCATCCTGCTTGGCTTCCTTCGCTTCCTGCTTGGCTTCGCCAGCCTTTTGCTCGGCCGCGTCCGCTTCCTTGGCCGCCTTGTCCGCCGTCTTCAGCCCCGCGGCTTCGGCGTTCTTCTGCTCCGCGAGCCAGGCGGTGATCGTGGTGAGCTCGGCCTCGGTCCCCTTCCAGGTCTTCATGTGCTTCTTGTCGTGAAGGGTCTCGGTCTTGAGGAGGAATTTCGTCATCCACGCCTGATCGCGCTCGAGTCCGACGGCCGAGAGGTCGGGGATCTTGCTGGGGGAGGCGGCGGGCGTCGACGCCGTGGCTTCCGTGGCGGTGGCGGACTTCTTCTTCTCGATCCCCTGTCCCTTCATCGAGTGACAGGAGTTGCATCCATTGTCGAGAAAGAGCTTCTGGCCCGCGGGGATCTTGGCCTCGTCCGCCTTCGCGGCCACGTCGGCCTTCGCCGCTTCCTCGGCCACGGTCGCCGCGAGCGGAACGGCGAGCGCCACGGCCGCCGTCGCGAGCAGCATTGCGAATCGCTGGTTCACGGTCCTACCTCCTTGAGCGGGGGACATCGTTGGGGTCCGCGTCCATTATCGCAAAAACAGCGCCTTCGAGGCGTGGTCCCAGGGTCCACCACGCGGTCCCGATTCCTGAAGAACCCCCTCGACGGTCTCCGGTTCGAGAGCTCGCCGGCCAGACGACCGACCGTTCCTGCGGGCCGGTCCACCCAAGTCGGTGCGCCCTGGACGCTTGATCCGGCCCGGCGCTGTGCCGAGAATGCCGCCATGGGCGCGACCGCCGCGAAACGATCGGGCCGCACGGGGGGCACCGGGACGCGCGCCATGGCGCCGCGCCGCGCGGCGCCCCATCTCGAGCGCTTCGTTCCGCTCCTTCTCCTCGTCGTCATGGGCGCCGCGGCGGCGCTCTATATCGAGGCCGAGCACCGGATCGCGGGTCGGTGGGGGTTCTCCCTGGACGACTCGTGGATCTACGCGCAGATGGCGCGGAATCTCGCGACAGGACACGGGTTCGCATTCAATCCCGGCGAGCCGGTGGCAGGCTCGACCGGACCTCTCTACACCTTCATCCTCGCGTTCTTCTACCTGCTGTTCCACGAGGTCGTCTGGAGCGCCAAGATCTTCGGCCTCGCATGCCTCGCGGGATCGGCGGTGGCGATCCATCGCGCGGTCCGCGCGCTCGTGCCGGAGCGGCCCGGAGCGGCCCTGACCGCGGGACTTCTCGTGGCCACCGCCCCGGCGCTTCTCTGGGGAGCGCTCTCGGGAATGGAGATCACGCTCTATCTCCTCCTCGTCTCCTGGGGCATCGACGCCTACGCGCGGGGGCGATGGAACCTCGCGGCCTTCCTCTGGAGCGCCGGCGTCTGGGTGCGCCCGGACGGCCTCTTTCTCGCGGGACTCGCGCTCGTCCTCGGCCCGCCGCGCGAGATCTGGAAGCGCGCGCTCTGCGCGGCGCCTCCCATCCTCGCCTTCCTCGCCTTCAATCACGCGATCGGAGGTCACTGGATGCCCCAGACGGTCGGCGTCAAGGCGCACTTCGGGGCCGAGATCGCGCGGACGGTCACGATGCTCCGCGAATGGGGGGCGCTCTGGGGCATTCCCTACCGGAGCATGGACGACCTCGAGGAGCCGGTGCTCCTCCTCGCGCTCCTCGCGACCGGGGCCGCGATCCTTCTGCGACGGCGGCCCATCCTCGCTCTCTACACCCTCGGGTTCCCGCTCGCGCTCTCGCTCTTCTACGCGGGAAGCGGATCGCACAAGCGGTACATCCTCTACGTCATCCCGTTTGGAATCACGCTGGCTTCGGTGGGGCTCGCCGCCATGGCCGCGCGCTTCGGCGGCTCGTCTGGGCGGAAGGCGCTCGCGACGCTCGGCGTCGTCTGTCTCCTGTGGCAGCTCGTCCTGGCGCGCGGCGAAGCGGAGACGCACGGATGGAACGTTCAGAACATCAATGAAATGCAGCGCACGCTGGGCGAGTTCGCGCGGCGGATCACGAAGCCGGGCGACCGGATCGCGGCGAACGATATCGGCGCGATCGGCTACTTCAGCGAGCGGCCGGTCGTGGATCTGGTCGGGCTCATCACGCCGCGCCAGCCTTTGCCCCGCATGCTGAGCCGCTACCGGCCCGAGCTCATGATCGTGTTCGTGGACTGGTTCCACCCGTACGCGCTCTGGGATCGGGAGAGCGGGGGCTTCGTGTTCCTGGACGCGGACTCCACGCACAAGTACATGATGGTGGGGGCCATCGAGCTCCGGCACAACACGATCAGCTCGAAGGATCAGATGCTGGCGTTCCGGCGCCTCCCGATGGACGCGCCGGCGCCGGAGCGGCTCTTGATGGAGGTGCGCTGAGGGCTAAACGCGCCCGGCCCGGATGACGCGAAGCGCCTGACCCACTCAGCGGCCCCCCTTCATCCCGGCGCGCTCGAGGAGCCGCGTGAAGTGCGCCTTGGTGAGGGGCACGATCGAGAGCCGCGGCAGGCGCACCAGCTCGGTCGTCGCGAGGATGTCGTCGGCGCGGAACGCGCTCAGCGGAACCGCGAACGGGAGCGCCTTCTCGGCCTTCAGCTTCACGACGAGCCGCTTGGGATTGTCCTGCTTGGGATCGGGGAACGGATCGGAGGCGGCGGTCGCCAGCCCGACGACCTGTTTCTCGTCGCCGGTGTGATAGATCGCGATCGTATCCCCCTTCTTCACCTGGCCGAGATGCTTCAGCGCGACCGGATTCGACACTCCGTCCCACGTCGTGGTCTTGTCGCGCACGAGATCGTCGAAGGAGTACGTCCCAGGCTCGGTCTTGAAGAGAAAAGCGCCCATCGTTCCTCCATGCTAGCATGCGCGCGTCGGCACCGACCGGAGGCCCTCGCCGCATGCTCGCCGTCGCGTTCTTGCGTGCCATCAACCTCGCGTCGCACAACCGGGTCGCCATGTCCGACCTCTGCGCGATGCTCACGGACCTGAAGCTCTCCGGCGCCCGCGCGCTCCTCGCGAGCGGGAACCTCGTCTTCGAAGCCGGCTCCGCCGCGCCTCAGGCCCTCGAGCGGAAGCTCGAGCAGGAAGCGGAGCGGCGCCTGGGCCTCACGACCGAGTTCTTCGTCCGCACGGCGAAGGAATGGAGCGCCGCCCTCGCCGCCAATCCCTTCCCCAAGGAAGCCAAGCAGGATCCAGCCCGCCTCCTCGTCTTCGCGCTCAAGGACGCCCCCGGCAAGTCGGAGGCGCAGGCGCTCGACGAGGCGATCACGGGGCCCGAGGTCGCCCGGGTCGCGGGGCGCCAAGCCTACATCGTCTATCCGGACGGCGTCGGGCGCTCGCGCCTCTCGCTCGCGCTCATCGAGCGGAAGCTCGCCACGCGCGCCACGGGGCGGAACTGGAACACCGCGCTCAAGCTCGGAGTGCTGCTCTCGGGCTGAGTCCCCTCAGTAGACGTACAGGAAGCGCTGCGGCGGCGACGGGTCGTTCGGACCGAGCCGGACGTAGGCGGTCATCCGGTCGCTCGCGCAGATCGTGTTCTTCTGGAGCTGCACGCCCGCCAGGAGCTCGTAGCGGTAGGTCGAATCCGCGTCGTAGAAGAGGAAGTTGTCGGTCTTCGGATCGGGCACCGCGTAGTTCTTGAACCACGTGACGAAGACGAGCAGGAGCTTCGGCTTGCTGAGCTCGAGATTCTCGGGCAGCGTGCGCTGCGGCGAGACCAGCCCCATCAGATCGACGACCTTGCGCTCCCCGAAGTACGCGATCGCCCCGATGTCGTTCGTGGCGACGACGTCCCCGGGCTGCGTCACGAGCTTGACGAAGCTTCCGAGGAGCCGCTGCATCTTGTTGATGTTCTGGACATTCCACGCATAGACGTCGGCCTCGTGGGGCAGGTAGGAGGCCTGCCAGACGAGGCACGCCGCGCAGGCGAGCGCCGCGATCTGCGGAGCCTTCCGCCCGCCCCACCGGCGGGAGATCGCCTCGATGGCCATCACGGCGAGGAGCATCGCGAAGGGGATCACGTAGAGGATGTAGCGCTTGTGCGACGCGCTGTGCTCCCGGAAGAGCGAGAGGGCGATCGGGAATCCGATGGCGTAGACGGCGAGGATGGGCTTCTTCCGGAGCGTGACCAGGGCGCCGACCAGGAGCAGGAGGAGAAAGACGATCGGCTCCTCGAGCTGATCGGTGGGACGGTACGGCACGCCCCAGAGCGCGCCCCACTCCCGCATCATGTTCCCGGTGCGGCCGACGAGATTGATCCCGAAGTGCGCCTTCGCACCGACTGTCTGGGGCATCCAGTGTCCGCCGATCATGTAGTTGAAGCCGAAATAGGCGAGGAGCACGGGGGCCGCGACGAGCACCCGGCGAATCGCCTGCTTGGAGGGCGCGATGAGACCGAGCGCCACGAGGAAGATCCCGTCCGGCCTCGCCCACACGCCGACAGCCCACAGGAGAACGGCCAGGGTCTGCTTTCCCCGCACGTAGAGCGCGAAGCCCGCGCAGACGAGGAGGAGGTAGAGCGGGATCTCCATTCCGGAGAGCATGCCCCACACCAAGGGAGGCGAGGTGACGACGAGGAGCGCCGCGAGAAGCGAGAGGAGCCGCCGTCCAGGCAGGAGCGAGAGGGCGGTGAGGTAGAGCGCGACGCCCGCGCCGATCTGACAGGCGATGCCGAAGATCTTGGCGCTCCAGACGACCTCGTGGAAGAGCGCGTAGAAGAACGCGAGGATGAAGGTGTAGAGCGGACCTGTCGAGCCCGCCACGGGCTCTCCGGGATTGAACGCGAACCCGTGCCCCGTGGCGAGATTGCGCGCCATCTGTGCGTAGATCCACGAATCGTCGAGCGCGTAGCCCCAGTCGCCCGCGATCTTCTTCTCCTGGTCGAGGAAGTACCAGGCCAGGCCGATCAGCACGGCCGCGATCACGATCACGACCCACGCGAGGGTCAGCTCGAAGCGAGGCGCCGCGGGGGACGGCCGCGCCGCGGGACTCTTCTTTCGCTGGGAAGCGGGGGTCATCAGCCCGGTACGATAGCACGGCCTCGCACGAAAAAAGCCCGGCGTCCGGCTCAGCCGGACACCGGGCGCCTCGTGATTCGCTGCCCGCTACGCGGGGATCTGCCGTCGACCGCGGAACGCCCTGTAGATGAAGAGCAGAATGATCGCGCCGACGACCGATGCCAGGATGCCGGCGGCCTGGCCCTCTCGATACCAGCCGGCCGCGCGCCCCAGGAACGTGGCCACGAGCGATCCGGCGATTCCGAGCAGTATGGTCATCAGAATGTTGCCGCCGTCGCGTCCGGGCATGATCAGCTTGGCGATCGCGCCGACGATCAAGCCGATGATGATGGCCCATAGAATGTTCATGACTGTCTCCTCTCACTTCCCCCGCTGCATGCGCGGGTCCTAGGGCCCAGCGCGTGATCTGACCTCCCCGTCACCACCCGCTGCTTCCCTGGAGCAAGCGACGAGCCACGCGCGGCTCCGCGTTGGCCATCCGCTCAAGCCCTGACTCAGGGCGGGGTTCCGGTGCGATCGCCACGATACGGAGCGGCGCCCTTTGGGCCCCGTGTTTGGAAATCGACGACGCGGTCGTTACAAACCATCCCCCCGACCGCTTGACCCGCGCGGGCGGGCCGCGTATCATTCTTCGCGAGCTCGGCGCCCGCCGGGCCATCCCCCGCAGCAATGGAGGGTGTGGACTATGACGACTGCCCTTGTGCTTTCA
>DASUFL010000068.1:0-13612 GCA_036274595.1 Candidatus Eiseniibacteriota bacterium
ATTGATGGAGATCGCAGTCTGGACTCCCTGATACGCCTTGTTCTGGAACGCCGTGACCGCGGCGCGCACCCGCGCGCTGTCGGGCACGATCTCGCCCGTGTCCGGGTCGATCGCGGAGGCCCCCGCGAGCGCGGCGGCGTCGGCCGCCGCCTGGAGCTCGGTGCGGGCCGCCATCACCTTGCCCACGTCGATCGCGAGCGACACGAACCAGAGGGAGACGAGCATGAAGACCGCGACGTAGAGAATCGCGACGCCGCGCTCGTCCGCCCGATGCGTTTCGTTGGACCGCTTCATCAATCCTTCCTCTCTATTCAACGAGATGGAGCCCGTAGATTCCGGTGTCCACCGGGGGACCGCTGGCCTCGCCCGGGGCGACGTACTGGATGAACTGCCCTTGCACACCCTGCTGCGCCATGCTCCCCTGCGGCCGGTACGTCATGAAGAAAGCCGCGAAGTTCACGATGCGGACGATCTTTTTGCCGTTCACGTCGAAGGTCTCGATAATCGGTGTGATGAAAATGCGCTTCCCGTTGCCCTCGTAGTCCCCGTAGCAGTGGCTGGTCTGATCCGTATCCTGATCCCACCGGTATTCGAGACCCTGTGAGAGCGGGCCGACCTTGTTCCCAGGCTCGGTCAGGATGAACTCCGACCCGAGGCTGATGCAGCACTGATAGCCGTATTTCGTGTAGTACCGGACCGCATCGCCGCCGTTGGGGTTGTCCGCGAGATTGTCCTCATTGCAAGGTGGGTAGTCGAGGAGCTGAAAATTGCCTTGGCTCGAATTCCCGGCCCCCACCTTGAGCGTGTAGCTGCTGTCGCAGTCGGTGAAGAACCCGAGGTTCCCCGGCGGATTCGTCGGAGCGAAGGGGGCCAGCCCTTCGCAGATCGAGTTCAGCTCCTGCGCCTCCGCCGTCGCGTCCGCCTGCACTCCAATCGTCGGCATGCCGAACGTCTGCGCGAAGTGGAGCACCACCGGATTGCCGGTGTCCTCCGTGCGCTTGACGGTCACCTTCACGCGATAGGGCAGCGGAAACTCCACGTCCACCTCCGGGTCGATCACGACTGCGGTCTCGACCGATTGATACGCCTTGTTGCTGGCTGCCGCCGCGGCCGCCCGCACCTTCGCGAGCGGCTGGTCAATCACTCCTGTGACGGGGTCGATGGCGCTCGCGCCGGCCAGGGCCGCCGCGTCCGCGGCCGCCTGAAGCTCGGTGCGAGCCGCCATCACTTTCCCCACGTCGATCGCCATCGAGACGAACCAGAGCGACACGAGGAGGAAGAGCGCTACGAAGAGAACCGCGATCCCTCGCTCACGTTTCGCCTGCTGCTGGTCCGCATTCACGAATGGCTCCTATTTGGTCTGAGGGGGTTGCGCGGTGCCTCCCTGGGGCTCGCCATACTTCTCCTCGCCCGGGATCGGAGCCGGCCAGCTGCGTCCGGTCGAGCCGATGATTTCCGGCGAGACGATCATGACCAGATCCCGCTCCGCGAGATCCGTACGGGTGTGCTTGAACAGGAGGTTGAGGATCGGAATCTCGCCCAGGATCGGGAACTTCGACACCTGCTTGAGCGACTCCGTGCTCTTCACGCCGCCGATGACAAGGACTTCGCCCGACTTGAGCTCCACCGTCGTCGAGACGCGGCGGGTGATGATGCCGGGGATGAGCGATCCGGAGAGGAGCACGGCGTGCTGGTAGTCGGGCGCGCTCACTTCGGGCTCCACGTAGAGCTGGACCCGGTTCGAGTCGAGCACCGTCGGGAGCGCCTGGAGTCGGATGCCGAATTGCTTCCACTCGATCGTGAAGGCGATCGAGTTGTCCGAGCTCGACCGCGTGATCGGAACCGGGAACTCGCCGCCCGCGATGAACGAGGCGCTGTCGCCGCTCAGAGCCACGATGTTCGGGCTCGCGAGCGTGCGGGCGAGGCCCTTCTCCTCGAGCGCGTGGAAGATCGTGAGGAACTGGAAGTCGCCGCTCGTCTTCCGGTAGGCCGCGAAGCCGTCGACCGCCGGTCCCAGGAGCGGCGGGTCGGACGGGGACTCGATCTTGCCGGTGAACAGACCACCCGCGATCGCGCCGTCCAGGTGCTTGGCCGAGCGGATGTAGGTGGTCCAGTCCATGCCGAGCTGCTTCGCCTTGGTGGTGTTGATCTCACCGATCCGAACCTTGAGGAGCACCTGCTGGCGCTTGCCCGGGTTCGTGCAGATGACCTGATACAAGGTGTAGTGTCCGCCCTCTTCCCAGACGACGAGGGAGGTGACGCCCGCTTCCTTTCCGTTCACGACCACGGTCTTCTGCGAGCCCACGGCCGCGTCGGCGACCTTCGGGTCCGCGATCGAGACCGTCGTGACCTCGGCGGGCATCTCGAGCACCACCGACTGCCCCACGGAGACGTTCACCGGGAAGGCGGAGCCGGCCGCGTTCGCGTTCGAGGCCGCGAAGAGGGGCACCGATCCGAGTACCAGGATGGCGACGAGCGCCGCGGGCATCCCGGCCCATCCATTTCGCTTTCGCTGCGTCTGCGAGCGAACCATCTTCCAGCTCCTGACGTTCGGGTGGACGATCTACCGCTTCTTACTGAATGGAATCCTTGGGCGCTGCCTGCTCGTTCACCTTGGCCTCGCGGATGATCCGCACGACCGGCTTGCTCGGACGCTGCTGCACGGTGCGCACCTCGGGCTGCTTCGGCACGGCGGCCGACTGCTGCGGCGCCTTCCTGGCTTTCGCACGGGCCGTGCTGCGCGGCATGGCGCCGGACTGGCCGTTCAACATCTCGTTCGTGTTGAGCGCGAACACCTTGGTCGTGTCCGAGTCTTCCGGATTGCGGAGCACGAGGTGGAGCTTGCCCTCGTGGAGCGCGAGCGCGAGCTTCTCGGCGCCCATCGGATCGACGAGGATCGTCACCGCCTGAACGGTGATCGGCTTGTTGTCCTGCTGGGTGGTCTTCTGGCCCGACGCGAGGACCTCCGCATTCTGGAGGATCGTGCGGGTCACCGCTTCCTGATCGGCGCCGCGGCCATCCACGGTCGCGAGGACGTCGACGCGGTCGCCCGGGAGCACGAAGCCGCTCACGCCGGAGACCTGGTTGACCTCGAGCGACGTGGCGCGGAAGCCGGTGCGCACCAGCATCGAGAGACCGCCGCCGCGCGAGGAGAGCTTGGTCGCGGTGATCGGCTCACGGCCGCCGAGGAAGATCTTGGTCGTCTGACCGACGACCGAATCGATGTCGGAGAACGCGCCGCTCGGAAGGCTTTCCTTGGGATACTTCGCGATGCGGAGCTGCGCGCGATCGAGCTTCGTCCCGAAGGTGAGATCCGTAGCGGCGACCACGACTGGCACGAAGTGCTTGGACGTGTTCTGCGCGACCTGGGCCGCCGTGGCCTTCAGACCGGCGTACCCGGCCAGAGCCGCGAGGAAACCCAGGCCCACGGCGAGTGCGAGAATCGACTTGGAGCGGGCCATGAGTCCTATCCCTCCTTCGTGTGGGTCAGCCTTCGAACCGCATCACCGTCTGGCCAGTCATCGGAATCGTGGCCCCGGTGTCCCATCCGGGCAGGAACAGGAACACGCCCGGCGTGATGAACGTGAAGGTTGCGTTGACCGTTACCGTGACCATTTGCGCCGCGTCCGGTCCGTCCACGGTGACGGATGTCGGAACGATCCCGCCCGAGGCGAGAACGGCGTTGACGTGGTCCTCGACGATGTCGACATCCGGGCTCGTCACGACGGCCACGCGCGCTCCCTCACGAGCGGCCTGATCGAGCAGGCTCTTCTCGTGGAAGGCGCGTCCGAAGTCCAGCATGCCCATCGCCAGCACCAGCAATATCGGCAGGACGAAAGCGAACTCAATCAATGCCACGCCTGATTCTGAACGGCGTTCCGGAGCCAGGCCGGGATGCACCGACCGCTCCCTACGGGAGCTCATCGAGAACCTCCAAGTCCGGGCACCAGAACGATTAAGACGGTTGCGAGCGCGATCGCGACGCCGAACGGCACCCGGAGGCCGGACGGCATGGGACGCACGAGCGGAGAACCCTTGGCGCGATGAGCCAGCCATCGCGCGAGTCCAAAGGAGCGTGTGAGAACGTGGCCCAGCCGGCCGAACCGGAGAGCCGTGAGAAGGCCGAGCACCCCGCCCAGGACGAGGGCGAGGAGTCCGGCCATCAGCGCTTGCGGAAAGGAGAGAAAGGCTCCGACCGCCATCAGGAGCTTCACGTCTCCGGCGCCGGTGAAGCGCATCACGTAGCCGGGCAAGAGAAGCGCGCCGGCCGCGAGCGCTCCGCCCGCGGAGAGGAGAAGGCCCGGCCCGGCTTCGGTCGCCCCGTGCAAGCACAGGGCGAGTCCGAGAGCCGGGAGGGTCAGGAGATTCGGGATCCTGCGATAGCGCAGGTCCCACCACGTTGCGATGCCACACAGGAGTACCGCGCCGCCGGTCATCCAGGAGTTCATGGCCGCTCCGTGGTTGGTGACTGGAATTACATGCCGTTGAGGGCGTCGACCGCGCTCTGATACGCGCCTTCGACCGCGCCCATGAGGCCGAGCGGATCCGCGATAATCACGGCCACCGCGATGGCAGCCACGAACGCCGCCAGAAGGCCGTACTCGATGAGATCCTCGCCGCGCTCGTCCTTAATGAAACCCTTGGCGAACTGAAGCATGGTGAAACCCTCCACTAATCGGTGTGCTGCGCTGTTGTCCGCTCTCGGTCCGACTTCACTAGGGCTCGGACTCTCCCGATGCGGACGGCTCACGATCGACTGCATCGAACGCCCCCGCCGCGGGGACCCGCTTTCGATGCAGTCGACTAGGGCATTCGCAAGCGCCGTGCCGTGTTGTGCCGATGCGCGCGAGCGTTCAGTGATGTCGCATGCGTGTAAGCGCTTGGCCGATGTGTGTCGCTACATGAAGGCGCGCGAGCGCGATATGAGAGGCACGTGGATGGGGGTTTTTCCCCATGGTTCCTGCGGATTGTGGCCACGCCCCAACAGCGTTAGGATGGTTGCCGCGAATCGCGACGTGCGTTGCAGAACGCCACCTGGGGAGCGCTCATGAACCTCGACAAGGCTTTCGCCTACATCGACCAGAACCAGAAGCGGCTCATCGACGAGCTGGTCCAGTTCCTCCGGATTCCGAGCATCAGCGCCCACAAGGACCGGGACGCCGACGTCGCGCGCGCTCTCGAATACGACAAGAAGAAGCTCGAGTCGCTCGGGTTCAAGACCGAGGTGTGGCCGACGCGCGCGCACGCCGGGCTCTTCGCCGAGCGCATCGTGTCGCCCGACCTGCCGACCGTGCTCATCTACGGCCACGTCGACGTGCAGCCCGTCGACCCGCTGGATCTCTGGACCAGCCCTCCCTTCGAGCCCCGGATCGCGGACGGGAGGATCTGGGCCCGCGGCGCCGACGACAACAAGGGGCAGCACTACGCCCAGATCGTCGGGGTCGAGGCGGCCCTCAAGGGAGGGGGGGAGCTCCCCGTGAACGTGAAGTTCATCCTCGAGAGCGACGAGGAGCACGACTCAGAAGCCATGGCCATGGAGCTCGAGAAGCACAAGGACAAGCTGGCGTGCGACGTGTTCGTCGTCTCCGACTCCAACTTCCCGGATCGCGACCACCCGGCCGTGACGCTCTCCCTCCGGGGGATCCTGGCGATGGAGGTCACCATCACGGGCGCGTCGGGGGACAAGCACTCGGGCGAGTGGGGCGGCATGCTCTACGAGCCGATCGACGTGCTCCGCTGGGTGCTCCACAACCTGAAGGACTTCGAGACGGGGAAGGTGCTCGTCCCCGGCTTCTACGACGACGTCGACGAGCCCACGCCGGCGACGCGCGCCGCCATCGCCGGCCGTCCGTGGGACGACGCCGCCAAGGCGAAGGAGCAGGGGGTGAAGCGGCTCTTCAACGAGAAGGGCTACACGGCGCTCGAGTCGGGGACGCTCCGTCCCACGCTGCAGACGAACGGGATCTACGGGGGCTACATGGGCGAGGGCTTCAAGACGGTGATCGGAAACAGGGCCACGGCCAAGATCAGCGCGCGGCTCGTCCCACGGCAGAACCCGGACAAGATCTTCACCGCGATCGAACGGCGGATCCGCGAGCTGGTGGGCGACAAGGGAACCGTGGAGATCCGGAAGTTCGGCGGGGGACTTCCCTTCTGGGCCGATCCGGAGAACCCGTACGTCAAGGCAGGGCTCCGCGCGCTCACGACGGCGTTCGGCAAGCCCTCCGTCGTGCTCGCGATGGGAGGCTCCATCCCGTTCGTCCCGCACCTCGTGCGCGTGACGGGGGCCCCTTGCGTGATGATGGGGTTCGGGCTGCCCGACGACAACCTGCACGCCCCGAACGAGAGCTTCCCCATCGACTGCTACCTGGGCGGGGCGAAAGCCTCGGCGGCCTACCTGGCGGAGGTGGGGGCGATGGCCGGAGCACCCGGTCGAAAATAGGGTTGCACGGGGGACTGGACCGAGTATCCTGCGCGCCGAGGGTGCATCTAAACCATTGCGGTTGGGGGTGCGCCATCCCGGCCATGGATGGCCGGCGGCAAGACGCCCACGTCAAGGATGGCGGGGCGCGTACGGCGGCGAGGGTGTGAGCTCGCGGTTCTCACCGGCACCCGACTCAGGCCCCACCGTGACGGCGCGCCCCATCCATCAGGCAGGATCCCTCCGAATCGGCCCCTTCCCGTCGCTCAGTTCATCGCGACTTTGAGATCCGCGAAGTCGACGACCGCGTCGTCCTCGGTCCAGAAGCCGACCGTCCCCTTCTTGAAGCGCTCATCCCGGAATCGCAGGCGCTCCGTCCCGTCGTAGCTCACGACGATCACGCTCTTCTTCTTGTTGACGGAGAGGGTGTGCCACTCGCCCAGCTTCGGCGGCTCGATCGAGGCGTAGCGAATGTCGCGGCGCTTTCCATAGATGATGTAGTGCGCGACGATGCGCCCCTTCGCCCCGCTCACCCGGATCAGGTAGCCGTTCCGGGCCTTGTCGTCCAGGTGGAAGAGGAGTCCCGCACCAGGGTCCACCTCTCCCGATACCACGCGGAAGCGGACGGAGGCGACGAGGTCGTTCACGACCGGTTTCTTCAGCTGGAGCATGTGGTAGTCGGCGCCGTCGTCTCCTTCGAGCTGACGCAGGATGCGTCCGCCGGCTGCCCCATCCGCGGCCAGAGAATCGGACGCGAGGCTCGCCACCTCCCAGGTCCCCGTGGCCAGACCGGAGTTGTTCGGCTCCTTCCCCAGCGTGTCGGCCTCGAACGTCCAGGACCAGCTCTTCTCGCGAGGGCGCGTGGCCGCCCCGGCCGTGGCCTGGGCCATCGCCGCCGCCAGTAAGAGAGCCGCGCACCACCGCCATCCCCACCGCTTCGTCATGGACGCTCCTTCGTCAGCACCTGGAAGAGTCGCAGCATGGCTTCGGTGTCGCGCTTGCAGTAGGCCGACAGCCCTTCCCTGAGCTGGGCGCGATCCGAAGCGGGAACATCGGGATCGGTCATCGAGATGAACGCGAGCGCGGCCTGGCTCCCCTCGCGAATCGCGAGATCGTCGTACCCGAGCCCGTCCGCCAGCACGGGGAGCACGTTCTTGATCGAGAACGAGCCGTGGAACTCGGGATGGTAGTAGCCGTCCAGGATCAGCCGGTGGAGATCGACCAGCCGGTCGGTGAGCGGCAGGAGCCGCGGCGCGAGCTCCGGAATCTCCCCCGCCAGACCGCGGATCACCCGCCCCTCGAAGCCGGAGTAGACCACGATCGAGCCTCCGGCCTCCAGAGCCTCGACGAGCGCCCGCGCGAGCGGGGGCCGTGGATCGGTCCGATCCGTGTGCAGGTACTCGCGGTGGCGGAGGGCGCCATCCGCCTCGAGCACGATGTCGGACCACTGGAAGGGTACCTGCTGGAACGGGTGCGTGCCCGGAATCACCGGCAGCGCCGGATTGCAGGTCTCGAAATCGAGGAAGTGGACGGGATAGCGGATCGCCCCGAGCTGCGCGTGGAGATCGGGATGGGTGAACGGGAGTCCCGACTTCGCCGCCCTGTGGACGCGGACCTGAAGCTCGTTCAATCCCTCGAACTCTTCCGGGATCTCGCGAATGTCGAGGACGCCCGCGTGAACGAGGCCCTGATAGATCCTCGGCGTGAGTCGGGGAAGCAGGCTGATGTGGTGCGGCGACATGCCGGTGTGGCAATGGCCGTAATAGGGGCAGCGGTAGGGCTTGCGGCAATGGGGCCCGATCGACACGGCCGGCTCCTCGAGCGACCGGAGCACCTCGCGCATCCTCGCCACCCGCTCGAGGAGGCGCGGAATCTGGGCGCGCGCCTCCCGCGAGAGGTCGAGCAGCGAGAAGAGCGCGTTCACATCGTACGGACCGCCAGGCCAGAGGTAGCGGGAGTTCACGTGGAGGAGCATCGCCCGCCCCACGCGAAGACCGGACCCCTCGACGACGTGGACCTGCGTCGCCAGATCGACGACGTACTCCTCCTTGAATCCCGTGCTCGACTTCACCTCGACGATATCCCAGGCGTCGCCCGTCCGCGCGAGGATGTCGACGCGCACCCGGATGTCGTCCGAGATGAACGCGGCCTCGTAGATCACGTCGACCCTGGGATCCTCGAGCGCGGCGCGCGTCTCAGCGACGGCCCGGTCGTGATAGCGGGGATCCTCCTCGATCCGCACGCCGCTCGGATAGCGGCGCCGCGCCACCAGGCCCACGCGGCGTCCGGCGTCGAGGATCGCCTGGCGGCCGGGCTCGAGCGGGTCGCGCTCCGCGAGATGATGGGCCTCGAGGTAGAGGCGCTTCGCGCACTGGTAGCCGGCCGCGATCTTGGACTTGGAGAGGGGCCGGAGCGAGGCCCTCTGCCCGAGGGCGCCGTGCCAGAGGGGCAGCTGGCTCATGCGCGCTGCCTCGAGACGACGCAGGGGTGCGTGACCGGGACGGCGCCGTTCCGGCGGACGAGGACGCGAAGGGCGGAGGTGAGCGGGTCGAGCGAGTTCACGTGTCCGATAGGGCTCTGGCCCCTGGGTGCGCCGGACGCGATCGGGCCCGGGCGAACCACGCAATGCTGCGAATGGGCCCGCCGCGCCGGCCCGTGGAGTATACCCGAAAGACCGGCTGGGCTAGGATGCGGGCATGTCCGTGATCATCGATCCGATCGGGATCTTCCTCGAATGGCATGAAGCGGCCCGCGGGGTCATCGTTCCGGAGCCCGACGCCGCCGTGCTGGCCACCGTGGGTCCCTCGGGGATGCCCTCGGCTCGGGTCATCCTCGTGCGGCACGTCGACGCGAACGGGTTCGTCTTCTACACGAATCTCGAGAGCCCGAAAGCGCGAGAGCTGGCGGGCGGGGCGCACGGAGCGGCGCTCTGCTTCTACTGGGGGCCGCTCCTCAAGCAGGTCCGCGTCGAAGGGCGCGCGGAGCTGGTGCGCCCCGAGGAGGCGGACGCGTACTGGGCGTCGCGGCCGCGCGGCCATCAAGTGATGGGGTGGGCTTCCCCCCAGAGCCAGGCGCTCCCCGAGGGGCGCGCCGAGATCGAGCGGCGCTTCGCGGAGCTCGATCGTTCGCTCCCCTCGACGAACGTGCCGAGGCCCCCCTTCTGGTCGGGATTCCGCATCGTGCCGGAGACGATCGAGCTCTGGGAAGGACGCGAGAACCGCCTCCACCATCGCGTGCGATTCCGTCGAACGAAGTCGGGCTGGAGCCAGGAGATCATCGCGCCTTGACGCGCGACGCCGTGCGCCCCGCGTCGCTCGCGGCGCGGCTCGCCTGGCTCGGCATCCTGAGCGCGCTGGTCGACGTCGGGAGCGCCTACGTCAAATTCCCGGTCGCGGTCCGCGGCGTGACGGCCGGGGACCTGATTCAGCTCCTCGGGACCTTTCCGCTCCTCGCGCTCTACGGTTCGATCGCGCTCGATCTCCACGCGCGCCATGCCTCTCCGCGGCTGGCCGTCCTGCTCTTCGCGGCCGGAGTCACCTTCGCGCTCGGCTCCGGCGTGCACGTGGCGGCCAACTCGATCCACGACATGCTCGACCGCACGAAGCTCGGCGATCCCTGGGGGCTCGCGTACTTCTGGGACGAGCGCCTCGGCCATTACCTGGTCGACGGGGCGCGCGCGGCGTTCGCGGTGGGACTGACCGCGCTCGAATCGAAGTCGCCTGCCGCGGCCGAGGAGAGCGCGCCCTGGCCGCTCCCTCTCGGAGCGCTCGCCTACGGCTTCATCTACTTCGCGACCGGCGTGGAGGGGCAGACCGTCCCCCTGGCGCTGGGCGTCTCGGTAGGCTTCGCGATCGGCACGCTCGCGCGTGGCGGGATGAGGGCGGATCGACCGGTTCGGACCTTCTACGCCGTCGCCGCGATCACCTCGATCGTCCTCTTCCTCATATGGGGGGTCTGGCACCGGGGCTTCCCTGAATTCTCCCGAACGGGCCTTCTCTGATGTACGCTCCTCTTGTGCGCCTTTCGATGCTCGTCTCGATGTGCCTTCTCGCCGCCACCCTAGGCTTCACCGGCGACGTGTCCGCCGCGCCGGCCAAGAAGCCGGCCCCCTCCACGAAGAAGGCGGCGCCATCGGACTCGAAGTCAGCCGCCGCGCCCGGTAAGCGTCCCGGCGGGCTCACGCTCGAGCCGACCAAGATCCAGATGCTCGACGGCACGACTCGCGACGCCGAGCTTGGCCGCCTCTACGTTCCGGAATCGCGCGATCGGGACACGACCCACCTCGTCCATATCGCGTTCCTCCGCTGGAAGAGCACGGCTCCCAAACCTGGCGCTCCCATCGTCTATCTCGCAGGCGGACCTGGGATCCCGGGAAGCTCGGTCGCGCGCAGCCCGTCGTACGCGCGCCTCTTCGAGAAGCTCCGCGCTCTCGGCGACGTGATCGTGCCCGACCAGCGCGGTACGGGGCTCAGCGAGCCTTCCCTCGCCTGCGCGCCGTCGGCGCCGGAGCTGACGATGTTCGAGTCGGAGAGCGCAATGCGGCAGGCGGTCCTCAAGCAGATCGAGCCATGCACCGCGAAGTTCCGGCAGGAGGGAGTCGCGATCGAGGCGTACGACACGAGGGAGAGCGCCAACGACATCGAGGACATCCGCCGGGCGATCGGCGCGGAGCGCTTGAGGCTCGTCGCCGCGAGCTACGGATGCGAGCTCGCGCTCGAGACCATCCGCCTCTACCCCTCCCGCATCGAGCGCGCGGCGCTCGCGGGCGTCCGTGGTCCCGGCCAAGCGCTCAAGCTCCCCGGCGTGCTCGACCTCCAGCTCCGGCGCATCTCGGGCCTCGTGGCTCAGGACCCGGATTACGCGGCCAATCCGACGGTGGAAGTGCTGGCCCGGGCGCTCATCGACAAGCTCAACGAGAAGCCGATCTCGCTCAACTCGGGGCCGGCCTCCGGTGGCTCGCAGCAGCCGATGAAGGTCGCCGGCGCGGGGCTCGCGGCGGTGCTGCAGGGGGATCTCACGGACGCGCGCACCGTGGTCGCGGTCCCGGCCATGCTCAATGCGATGGCCGCCGGCGATTTCCGGTTCTTCCTCGGGCGACTTCAGGTGCTCTACAACACCATGGCCACGGGCGCTTCGGTGATGTCGGTGAGCGCGAACTGCGCCTCGGGCGGCAACCCCGAGCGGCGATCGGAGGTGGATCGGGAGGCCGCGGATTCGCCGTTCGGAAACATCCGCAACCTCTACATGGATCCGATCCTCTGCGGCGCGGTCGGGGCGCGCGACCTCGGCGCCCGCTATCGCAACCGGATCTACAGCTCCGTTCCGGCGCTCTTCCTGAGCGGCTCCATGGATGCGACCACGCCCTCCTTCGAGGCGGAGGAGGTAGCGTGGGGATTTCCGAACGGAGTCCATATCGTGGTGGAGAACGCGTTCCACGACATGCTTCCCGAGGAGAGCGTGCAGCAGGTGGTCATGGACTTCCTGAGCGGGACCGACGTCAAGGGGCGGCGCGTCGCCGCGCCGCCCCCGCACTTCCTATCGTTGGACGAGGCCCGAAAGCTCTTCGAGCAGCAGACTCAGCGGCCTCGCTGACCTCCTAGCTCCGCGCGATGCGGGCCGGACGCTTCTCCTCCACCGGGCCGCCGTGCACCTGACGCCAGAACGCGCCGGGATTCGTCTGCCGAAGCCGCGACGTCTCCGAAATCGAGTGGAACGAGAACGCCACCCCGCAGCCCGTCACGATGCCCGCCATGAGGTCGCCCCGCGCGCTCGTCGGCGCGTAGAGCCACGAGAAGACGATCGCGAGCGCCACCGTCGCATTCACGAGCACGGTCGACACCCAGTCGCCTGACGGATTGAAGCCCGGCACCACTTCGAGATGGCCGAGGCGCGTGAACCACTGCGGGCCGTTCGCGTTGGTCTCGTAGAATTCCTTGATGTACCCCGCGATGAGGCGGGTCTGCTGCCGGCTGTGGATCGTCGCGTAGTAGCCGAACGCAGCCGCGAAGATCACGGGCAGCATGAGGCTCCCGTTCTTCGCCTCGATACCCCAGGAGAGCAGGATCGCCGAGACGAGACCGGCGGCCGTCCAGCAGATCATCGACATCCGCTCCGCGTCGCGCCCGCGCGTCATCAGCGCCTGATATTCGGAATACTCCCAGTCGCCGTAACCGGCCATGACCGACCTCCGTTTCGTCGTTCTCATAGAAGGACGCCGCCCCCTGCGGCGCTCGTCGATCTATCGGCAGGTACCCCTTCGCAGTTGAGCCGGTGTGATCGATCGACGACCGTGAGGCCCAGGGGCCACACATCGCCGGATCGCCCCCTCTTTACAACACTAAGCCACACAAATACTTACTCCGTGACACGTGAACGGCACGGCCGTTGCGTTAGGCCTCGGCGGCACTGGGGATCGTCCCCATGACGCTGGAAAGGAGCGGCCATGCGTATAGCTCAATCAACACGATTCGCGATGATCGCGGGCCTCCTGGGCGCCGCGTTCCTCATGGGGTCTCCCCTCACGTCCTCGGCTGATCCGGGCGGCAAGTGGTGGGCCGGCGGGGGCAAGGGCAACGGACGCGAGAAGAATCGCGCCGAACGCCGTCAGGAGTCTCGCGGCGGCCAGCAGTGGTCCGGTCGCCAGCAGCGCGGCGGCCAGCAGTCGGGTCGCGAGCAGGCGCACCGCGGCGGTCAGCAGTGGTCCGGTCAGCGCCAGCAGGAGCGATCGGGGCAGCGGCAGTGGTCCGGCGGGGATCGCGCGCCCGCGCGCTCGTATTCCCGCGGCTACTCGGGCCCGGTGACGCGATATCGCGGCACCCCGAGCTATAGCGGCAACCGGACCTATCGCACGTACAGCGCTCCGGTCTGGGGCGGCTCGCGCCAGTTCACCGGGCGTCGCTTCTACCGCTCGTACGGATCGGTTCCGGTCTACCGGGACTACGTCTCCGTGCGCTTCCACTCGCACTATCAGCCGGTCTACGGGTGGCGCTACTACTGCCCGCCCGCCTACTACTACCCGACGCATGTCGTGTACGTCCGTCCGGTGCGGTTCTTCGTGGCGGCGAACTTCGCGATCGGCGGACTCGGCATCTCGGCGGCCTACGCCGATCCGGGCCCCGTGTACGGCTGCAACTTCTGTGACGCGCGGTTCAGCGACTACGACGACTACGAGTACCACGTCGGGCACTGCGC
>DASUFL010000069.1:0-6497 GCA_036274595.1 Candidatus Eiseniibacteriota bacterium
CCCTCGAGGCTCACGCCGAGGAGCTTCTGCGCCTCGACGGCGAACTCCATGGGCAGCTCGCGGAAGACCTCCTTGCAGAATCCGTTGACGATCATCGAGACGGCATCCTCTTCCGAGATGCCGCGCTGCTGGCAGTAGAAGATCTGGTCCTCGCCGATCTTGCTCGTGGTCGCCTCGTGCTCGACCTGCGCCGTCCGGTTGCGCACCTCGATGTAGGGAAACGTGTGCGCGCCGCACTTGTCGCCGATGAGCATCGAGTCGCACTGCGAGTAGTTGCGGGCGTTCTCGGCGCCCGGCATCACCTTGACGAGGCCGCGGTAGGTGTTCTGGCCCCTGCCGGCCGCGATCCCCTTCGACACGATCGTGGACTTCGTGTTCTTGCCGAGGTGGATCATCTTCGTCCCGGTGTCGGCCTGCTGGAAGTTGTTGGTCAGCGCGACCGAGTAGAACTCGCCGATCGACTCGTCGCCCTGCAGGATGCAGCTCGGGTACTTCCAGGTGATCGCGGAGCCGGTCTCGACCTGGGTCCAGCTGATCTTCGACTTCGCGCCGCGGCAGGCGCCGCGCTTGGTCACGAAGTTGTAGATCCCGCCCTTGCCCTCCTTGTCGCCCGGGTACCAGTTCTGGACGGTCGAGTACTTGACCTCGCCGCGCTCGAGCGCGACGAGCTCGACGACCGCCGCGTGAAGCTGGTTCTCGTCGCGCATCGGGGCGGTGCAGCCCTCGAGATAGCTTACGTACGCGCCCTCGTCCGCGATGATCAGCGTGCGCTCGAACTGGCCCGTCTTCGCGGCGTTGATCCGGAAGTACGTGGACAGCTCCATCGGGCACCGCACGCCCTTCGGCACGTAGACGAACGACCCGTCCGTGAACACCGCGCTGTTGAGCGCCGCGAAGTAGTTGTCGTTCATGGGCACGACCGAGCCCATGTACTTCCTCACGAGGTCGCCGTGCTCCCGGATCGCCTCGCCGAACGAGCAGAAGATGATCCCGAGGCTCGTGAGTTTGCCCTTGAACGTGGTGGCGACCGAGACGCTGTCGAAGACCGCGTCCACGGCGACGCCCGCGAGCATCTTCTGCTCCGTGAGCGGGATCCCCAGCTTCTTGTAGGTGTCGAGCAGCATCGGGTCCACGTCGTCGAGGCTCTTCGGGCCCTCGGTCGACTTCGGCGCGGAGTAGTAGATCGACCCCTGGTAGTCGATGGGGGGGTACTTCACGTGCGGCCAGCGCGGCTCGGTCATCTTGAGCCAGCCGCGGTAGGCCTTGAGCCGCCACTCGAGCATCCAGTCCGGCTCCTCCTTCTTCCTGGAGATGAACCGGATGATGTCCTCGTTGAGCCCGGGCGGCGCGCTGTCCGCCTCGATGTCGGTGACGAACCCCCACTTGTATTCCTGGGAGATGCGCTCCTGGATCGTGTCCTCGGTCGACTTCTTCGTCTGGCTCATGATGCTTCGACCTCCCGCGGCGCCTCCGTCATCGGCCTCCCGTTGCGGGCCGGCGGGCCCCCGAACGCCATCCCGGCGGCCATCTCGGAGAGCCGGATCGACGCGAGCGCGTCGCGGACGGCCCCGTTGATCCGCTGCCAGTTCGTCCGGACCGGGCACGAGCCCTCGATCTCGCACATGCCGTCCTCGTCCACGCACTCCGTGATCGCGATCGGCCCCTCGAGCGCCCGGATGATCTCCTCGACGGAGATGTCCTCGGGGAGCCGCGCGAGCCGGTAGCCGCCCTTGACGCCGCGGTGGCTCTGGAGCAGGCCGGCGCGGGCGAGCGCCTTCAGGATCTTGCTCACCGTCGGCAGCGGCAGCTTCGCGAGGCTCGCGAGGTCGCGCGTGCTGTGGACGCGCTCCCGCCCGTCGCCCGCGAAGAGCGTCATGAGGACGATCCCGTAGTCCGACTGCTTGGTGATCCTGAGCATGGCTTGCCTATATAGGACTGGCGATGTCCCATATATGATACCGACCCGGTGCAAATCCTGATTCCGGGCCGGGAACTCCCCTCCCCTAGGCCCCCGATGTCCAGTCGAGGTTGAAGGTGCCGGGCCCTTCCCGCTCGAGCTCCGTGACCCTTCCCGCGACCCTCTTCGCGATCTCCCGGAACGCCGCGGCGGTCGCGCCCCCCGATGCCTCGACGACGATCGGCGACCCGCGGTCGCCGCCGGGCGGCACGGCCGCGTCGAGCGGCAGCGAGCCGAGAAGCGGGAGGTCGAACCGCTCCGCCGCCTTTCTCCCCGCGCCCTCGAGGAAGATCGGGGTCATGGTCCCGCACTTCGGGCAGGTGAACCCGGCCATGTTCTCGACGACGCCCAGGACGGGCACCTTGACCGCGCGGAACATCTCGATCGCCTTCATCACGTCGAGGAGCGCCACGTCCTGCGGCGTCGTGACGACGACCGCGCCGGAGAGCGGCACGCTCTGGCTGAGCGAGAGCACCGCGTCGCCCGTGCCCGGCGGCAGGTCGACGACCAGGTAGTCGAGCTCGCCCCACGCGACGCCGGTCAGGAGCTGCGTGACCATCTTGCCGACCATCGGGCCGCGCCAGACGACCGCGGACTGGTCCTTCGGCAGGAGGAATGCCATCGAGATGATCCGGATCCCGTGCTTCACGGCAGGGACCACGCGCTGGTGCGCATCCCCCTGCGCCTTGTGCTCGGAGGTGCCGGTCATGATCGCGGCGGAGGGGCCGTAGATGTCGGCGTCGAGGAGCCCGACCTTCATGCCTTCCTGGGCGAGCGCGATCGCGAGGTTGACGGCGACGGTCGATTTCCCGACCCCGCCCTTGCCCGCGCCGACCGCGACGATGTGCTTCACCCCCGGCAGGGGATTCGTGGGGGCCTCGGGGGCCGCGGCCTTGGGCGTGGGGGCGAACGAGACGAACACGTCCTTCACCCCCGGGACCGCGCGGAGCCGCGTCTTCATCTGGTCGGCGAAGGCGGGCTTCTCGCCCGTCGGAACGTCCACGGCCACGGTCACGAGGACCTTGCCGTTCTTCTCCTTGATCTCCTTGACCTGCTCCGGCCGGACGAGGCCGGAAATCGCCTTCCGGAGGGTTTCCTCGGGGATCGACATCAGAACGCGACCTCCTCCTTCATCTCGAAGTCCTTGGCCCCCCTCCGCACCCGGACCGCCCTGAACCGCGCGTCGTGCTCGAGGAAGAGCACCCACCCCTCGGCGGCCGCGCGGCCGAGCAGCGCCGTCTTCTCCGCGGCCGTCTTCATGGGCTCGTTGTCGTACGCCATGATCCACGGCGCGCGCACGTGGGCGGCCGTCGGGACGAGGTCGGCGCAGTAGAGGACCGCGGCGCCGCCGCCCGAGATGCGCGGGAGCTGCATCGCGGGGGTGTGGCCGTCGACCGGGAACACCTCGATGCCGGGCGCAAGGTTCCCGGGACCCTCCAACATCGCCACCTGTCCCCTGAGCGCCGAGAAGTCCGGGGCGCGGTAGCTCCCGCGGTCCTTGAGCGACGGCTCCTGGGCCCATTCCCACTGCACCCGCTGGACGTAGTGGCGCGCCCGCGGGAACACGAGCGAGCCGTCGGCGCGCGTGGTGCCGCCGGCGTGGTCGAAGTGCAGGTGGGTGAGGATCACGTCGGTCACGTCCGCGGGGTCGAAGCCCGCGGCGCGGAGCGCGTCGTCGGGGAGCATGGCCCCCTCGATCCGGTAGATCGAATTCGACTTCTCGTCGAACTTGTCGCCGATCCCGGTGTCGACGAGCCACGTGCGCCCCTTGCCGCGGATGAGCAGGAGCCGGAGCGCGAGCGCGATCCGGCCCTGCGCGTCGGGCGGGCACGGCCGCTCCCAGAGGGGGCGCGGCACGATCCCGAACATGGCGCCGCCGTCGAGGGCGAAGCGCCCGCTCTCGATCGCGTGGAGCTCAAAGGGGCCGACCTTCAGCACGGGCGAGACATTGTGCCTCAGGGGGGAAGCGGGGGGGCTCCGGGGGCCCCGGGGGGTTCAAGCCCCCCGTCCCCGCCGCCGAAACTCAGGAGGGGATGCTCACGCGGCGCGGTTTCCTGAGGGCGGTGGGGGCGACGGCGCTGTCGGGCGGCGTCTACGCGTGCGGGATCGAGCCGACCTGGCTCGAGACCGTGCGGATGGAGATCGCGCTCGAAAGCCTCGACCCGGCGTTTCAAGGCTACGTGGTCGCGCAGATCTCGGACCTCCACGTGGGGTCGGGGGTTCCCCTCCCGTACCTGCGGCGCGCGGTCGACGCGGTGAACGCGGCGCGGCCGGATCTCGTGGTCGTGACGGGGGACATCGTCGACGGCTGCGCGGCGCCCGGCGCCGTGGAGGATGCGGCGGGGGTCCTCGCGGGCCTCCGGCCGGGGGACGCGGCGCTGGCCGTGCTCGGGAACCACGACACGGGCGCGTTCCACCCCGGCGTCGGGGTCGACGAGCGCGCGGTGGGGCGGCTTGCGGGCGCGCTGGCCGCGGCGGGCATCGACCTGCTGCGGAACGAGGAGCGGACGCTCGAGCGCGGCCGCGGCAGGCTCCGCGTGGCGGGGTTCGGCGACCTCTGGAGCGACGGGTTCGACGCGCGCCGGTTCCGCGCGGCGCCGGGCGAGGCGACGCTCGCGCTCTCGCACAACCCGGACACGGCGCCGGAGCTGGCGGGGCGGGGGGCGGGGCTTGTGCTCTCCGGCCACACGCACGGCGGCCAGGTGCGGATCCCGCTCTTCGGCCCGCCGTACTACCCGGTGCGGCACCGCGAGCTCATGTATGGCCACCACCGGATCGGCGCGACGCAGGTCTACGTGAACCCGGGCCTCGGCTACAGCCACCGCATCCGCTTCCTCGCCCGCCCCGAACTCACACTTTTCAGGTTAACGGTTGACCTGTCAGGCGCGTGTAAGTCATTGTAGCGGAGCGACTTGCGTCCGGTGGGGTGCGCCAGCGCTGGCGCACCCGGTGGGTGCGACGGCCGCCGTGGGAGGTCTCTTCACCACCGACGCGCGGTGGGTGATCGATCCGTTGACGTCCGAGCACGTCGTGCGCAGGTGCTCGAGGCGATCACTCCAGCAGGGGCTCGATGATCGGGAGGAGCTCCTCCACGAGCGAGGGCGAGTGTCCAGTCCAGTACTCGCGGACCATGCCTTGCTTGTCGAGGACGACGATCGTCGGAATCCCGTCGATCCCGTATTCGCGCATGGCGCGTTTCGCGCGCAGGAGCGTCGTGTGGCTCACCGTGCGCGTCCGTGACGGCGCTCGCCTCTTTCGGAGCCGGACGGGCGGTGCGGCCGACGCCGCCCCTACGCGCTTGTGTAGACCGTCGGGCGGCCCGGCCGCGTGTCGGATCGTGCCGTGAATCCCGGCGGAAACTCCGCGCGCTGCTCACCCCCGGCGCGGAAGCCCACGACCTGGTCCGGCTCGCGGAACCGCAGGAGGTAGACGCCCTCCTCCGACGGCAGCCGCTCCACGAACGTGCTCTTGCCGAAGCGGGCGAGGAACTCGCGCAGCGCGTGGTACGCCGGCCGCGCGCGCCAGCCCTCGGGATCGACGAGACCGAACGGGCGCGCGGCGAGCCGCCACCAGTAGACGCGCTCGACCATCCCCGAGCAGATCGCGTGCAGGTAGTAGCGGAGCATGTAGTCCGCGTACGTCTCCTCGTCCACGTCCCACTCGTGCGAGAGACCCGGCGTCGCGTAGGGCGCGAACGGGTGCGCGTACCCCTTGTCCTTCAGGAACCAGTTCACCTCCGACACGATCACGCGCCCCCCGCACCCCCCCTCTTCCGCCAGCGCGCGCGCCAGCGCGAACTTGCCGAGCGCGTCGTACTTCCCCTGCCGGTTCTCCGGCGCGCCGCGCCGGTCCACGTAGAGGTGGAGGCTCAGCGCGTCGAACTTCCGGACCTCGAGCGCCGCCGCCGCGTGCGCGAGCTCGAAGTCGTTGACCGCGGGCCCGATCACGCGCGGCACCCCCGCGAAGGGCAGAAGCAGCCGCTCGTACTCCTTGAGCGACCAGATGCCCCACTTCACGCGGTTGATCGCGTGCAAGGGCTCGATCCACTCCGCCACGCCCCCGAGCCCCCCGAGCACCGCCTTCACGAAGGCGTCCCACCGCGCCGGGTCGCGCACCGCCTCGCGATCCTGCACGAGCGCGGCGGAGACCTTCCACCCGTCCGCGTGGAGCGCGCGCAGCGCGGCGGTCGTGAACGCCCACTCGCGTTCCGTCTCGTGCGCGTAGTACCGCGCCAGCACGGGGATGCGCCCGAGGCCCTGGAGGAGCGGGAGCTCGCGGTCCCACGTGTCGCGCGCGGCGCTCACGGTCATGCCGATGCGGTCCGCCATCGCGACCGGCGCGCGGTAGCACTGCGCGAGGAGCCGCCGGTACGCGCGCTTGACCGGGAAGTACGAGCGCGCGGTCGCCACGGCGATCCGCAGGGCGGTCGCGCCCGAGCGCAGGAAGAGCCGGTCGCGCCGCTCCAGCAGCGCCACCGGCTGCGCGCTCCGCGGATCCCAGAGCCAGAGATCTCGCGCCGCCGGGTAAGTGTGCTTCCGCC
>DASUFL010000070.1:0-16475 GCA_036274595.1 Candidatus Eiseniibacteriota bacterium
TCCTCGACTCCGAGCGCGGTGAGATCCAGATCCTGGCCATCGAGCGGGAGCGCGTGCCGTGAGCGAACCGCGCTTCGGTTCCCGCAGCGTCATGGCCGCCTCGATCGGAGCGGCGCTCGCATGGGGTCTCGCCCCGCTTCCCGCGAGCGCGCGCCCCATCGACTCGCTCTGCCCGGGGGGCTGCGACGCGGCCCGGGATACCGTCGTGATCGAGCTGCCCGTGGCGCGGGCGCCGTCGCTCCTCGCGCTTCGCGCCGAGGGGCCGCTCGCGCCCGGCGCGGCGGATCAGGCGCCGCCCGATTCGACGGCCAGCGTCCTTCGCAATCGCTCCTGGATCGCGGCCGCGCCCGCCGCGGGCGCCGCAGGAGCCGCAGGGGGAACGATCGCGGAGGCGGCTTCGAACGACGCGATCACGTTCAGCGGGCTCAAGCTCGTGAGCGTCGAGGTCGGCGCGAATCGCGCCGCCTCGATGACGCAGTCGCTCGACCTCACGATCCGCGGCCGGATCGCGGGCGACGTGGAGGTCGCGGCGAGCTTGAGCGACCGCCGCCTGCCCTTCGAGCCGGACGGTTCGAGCCGCGAGCTCGAGGATCTCGACAACATCACGCTCTCCCTGAAGGCCCCCCACGGCGAAGCCACGATGGGGGATTTCCTCCTGGACGGCGTGCCGGGCGAATTCGCGCGCCTCACGCGCCACCTCCAGGGTGTGCAGGGATCGGCCAAGACGGGCCAGGCGCACTGGAACGTCGCCGCGGCGAGCGAGAAGGGGGAGAAGCGGACCCTCGAGTTCCGAGGTGAGGAGGGCCGGCAAGGCCCCTATCCGCTCCTCGCCCCGGCTCTCGGCGAGTCCAACGAAGGCATCGTGGCCGGCTCCGAGGCGATCTGGCTGGACGGCGCGCGCCTGAAGCGCGGCGCCGACGCCGACTACGTGATCGACTACGGCGCGTCCACCGTGACGTTCACCATCCACCGTCCCATCACGGCGCAGAGCCGGATCGCCGTCGACTTCGAAGCAGCCTCGAGCCGCTACCGCCGGAGCCTCTACGCAGCCAGCACGCAGGGCGTGGTCCCCGGCCGGGGAGGCTGGTACGCCAATTACGTGAGCGAGGGGGACGATCCGTCGAGCCCGATCGGCGCGGAGCTGACGGCCGACGATCGCGCCGCGCTGAGCGCGCTCGGCGATTCGGCCGGCTCGATCCTTCCGAGCGGGGTGCGCTACGCCGGTCCCGGGCTCGGGTCGTACGACTGGGACGAGTCCGATCCCGCGAATCCGCACTGGGTCTTCCTCGGCGCATCGCACGGAACGTACGACGTCGATTTCGCGAGCGTGGGCGCGGGCGAGGGGGCCTACTCGGACACGACGTCGGTCGAGGGCGTGCGCTTCTATCGCTACCGCGGCGTGAACCTGGGCTCCTACGCGCCAGGCCGGTCGCTCGCCGTGCCCAGCTCCCGCCGTCTCGTCGACGTCGGGGGATCCGCGCGCCTCTTTGGCGCGCTGGGCTTGGATGGCGAGGTAGCGCGGTCGGGCTTCGACAAGAACGCGCTCTCGTCGCGCAATGACGGCGACAACGCCGGCACGGCCGCTCGATTCGAGGCGCGCCTCGATCCCAGGGCGGTCGCGATCGGCGGACTCAAGCTGGGGTCGATCCAGGCTCAGGGACGCTTGCGCTCGCGCGGCGATCGCTTCGAGTCGTTCGATCGCACCGATCCCGCGTTCGAGTACGAGCGCTGGAACCAGGCGCCGTCGAGCGCCGGCGAGGATCGCCAGGAGCTGTCGCTCCAGTACACGCCGGTCTCGGCGCTCGCGCTCCGCGGCGACGTCGGCCGACGCCGCGTGACCGGCGGATCGGAATCGGTGCGGCGGGGAGCTCAGGCCGTCCTGAATTCGGCGCTCACCGGAACGCTGAGCTGGGAAGAGGCGCGGAACGCCACGAGCGGAAGCGCCGGCCTTCGGTCGCTCTGGGGCGGGGACCTGGGCCGCGACCGGGGATGGTTCCAGCCGCGCGTCACCGCGAAGGACGAGCGGATCGAAGGACAGGACGGCGACAGCGTGGACGCGCGCTGGAACCGGGACCTCGGCATGATCCTCCGCCTCGTCCCCGGAAAGGCGCTCAAGCTGCGCGGCGGCTACGCGCGGCACGAGGGCAGGGTCACGGACGCCGGGACGGTGGCGGAGGACCAGGCGTTCACCTGGGACGGCGGACTCTCCGCGCGCTTCGGCTCGTCGTTCTCGCTCGACGGCGGATTCACGCGCCGGCGCGCGGAGTCGGCGACGGGGCCGCAGGCGACGAACCTGGCCCAGCTCGCCGTGCAGGCGGGGCGGCCCGGCGCGCCGGTCAGCTCGGAGCTCCGCTACGACGTGAACCAGCTTCGCGAGGCCTCGCTCGTGCGCGAGCTCAAGCCGGTCGGAGACGGAAGCGGATCGTACGATGCATACGGCAATCCGCGACTCGGGGGCGGCTACGAGCTCGTGACTTCCACCGGCGATCCGACCACGCGCTCGCGCGCGGTCGTACAGCTTCGGCTCGACGCGTTCCCGTCGCGCGCCGCCCGCGCCCCCGGGAAGACCCCCGCGCTCTGGCGCGGACTCGGCGGGAGCACGTTCCTCCGCGTGGAGGCGCTCTCGACGCTTCCGCTCGGCAGTCCCGACCAGGCGTTCCGTCCCGACGCGTACCTCGATCCCGAGACGACGATTCGCGGGGACGTCACGGCGCGGCAGACGCTGGAGTTCGCCCCCGCGGGGCGCCGCTATGACCTGCGCGGCGAAGTGGGCTACCGCCGCGAGCAGAGCGCGGAGATCGAGGACCTCACGACCGAGCGCAAGAGCGGAGACGCCCGCGTGACGCTGCGGCATCCGATCCCGGGCGGTTTCCGCGGCACCTGGACGGCCACCTACGATCGCGCGCGCCAGTCGATCGAGCGGCAGGACGCCACGGGCTCGTATGCCTCCCAGATGCGCGGCCGCGGCTTCGAAGGGGAGATCGCGCGCGAGCTGCGCGGCTTTGGGCAGGTCTCGGTCCTCGCGCGGCAGCGCCGCGACATCGATCTCACGCACGGCGGCTACTTCGACCTCTGGTCCGCCGGCCCGACGGCGCGCTATGCGGCCGGGGCGAAGCTCCGGGTCGACGCGCGCGCTCTCTACGGCTGGAGCGCGCAGCAAGGGGTCTATGCGCCCCCCGGCCTCTACACGACGGCTCCGGTCGGCGGGCGGCTCGACTACGACCTCCTCGGCGAGTACCGGATCCACGACCGCGTCTCGCTCTCGCTCAACTGGACCGGATTCCAGGCTCCGAACCGCCCCGCGTTCTACACGGGGCGCTTCGAGCTGAAGGGGAGCTTCTGATGCGCGCGCGCGATCGTGACCTGGCGCGGATCGCGGCGCTCGTCCTCTCGCTCGCGGCGGCGGTTCTCGTCCCGTCGACTCCAAGGGCGCTCGCCTCGGATCAAGGGGGCGCGTCCGCCGGCCCGCGCTTCGCGCTCCATGTCGAAGGGGTGCCCGATTCCGTGATCGCGGGCGAGACGGGCGAGGCGGCGCCGCTCGAGCGGCTCTGGCATCGCGCCGAGATCGAGCGCCTCGCCGGACGCCTGCGCGATCGGCTCGCGCTGCTCGGGCGCTACGACGCCGTGGTGCGCCTCACGCTCGAGGAGGGAAGCGGCACCACGCCGGGGACCGCGACGATGCGGGTCGAGGGGACCGTGCCGGCGAAGGCAGCGGCGCCCGCGCGGGGGCCAGCTCCCGCCTTGAGGCTCGCTCCCCCCGGCGCCGTGGGGATCCACGATCCGGCGGGCGTGTTCGCGCGCGGGGCCCGAGGCGGCGTGTCCCCGCAGGCGATCGCGGGCGGGCTCGCCGCGCTCCGCGACGCGGCGGTCGACCTCGGACGCTACGCGGCCACGGTGAGTCTCGACTCGATCGTCCCCGCCGGCGACTCCGTCCGCCTGCACGTGCGCCTCGCGACCGGGCCCCCGGTCGTGTTCGACAGCCTCGAGATTCCCGGCGCGTCCGTGACCAAGCCGCGGTCCGCGGCCACGATCGCGGGACTTCGAGAAGGGCGCGTGCTCACGCCCGAGCTGGTCACCGAAGCCCGCGACCGGCTTCGCGCGAGCGATCTCTTCGCGTTCGTGGGCGAGCCCCGCGTCGTGCCGGGGTCCGAGCCGGGACATGGCCACGTCGTCATCCCGGTCGAGGAATCGAGCGCGAGCCAGTTCGAGGGGGCGCTCGGCGTCGCGCCCGGCGAAGGACTCACCGGACGCGTCGACTTGGGCCTCGGGAACATCGCGGGCACCGGCCGCGCGGCCGGCGCGCGCTGGGTCGGCTTCGGCAACGGCCGCTCGCTCTACGCGCTCCGCTACAAGGAGCCGTCCCTGTTCGGGCGGGCGCTGGACGCGAGCCTGGCTCTGGACGCGGACCTCGCCGACTCGCTCTTCAGCCACACGGGCTGGTCGATCGCGCTCGGGGGTCGGCCGGCGGCGCGCACGCGCCTCGAAGCGGGAATCGAGCGGAGCGGCACGGTCTACACCGGGCTCTCCCGCGGCTCGAGCTCGACCTGGTCGGTCCGGGGCGGCGTGGGCTGGGATCGCCTCGCGCCCATCATGAATCCCGCCCGCGGGGTGAGCGTCTCGCTCGACGCCGAAGGGGGCCGGCGCACGGACGCGTTTCCCGGATTCGAGGAATCCCGCCGCGGAGTCTGGCGCGGCAAGGCCGAGCTCGCATCGGCCGCGCCGCTCGGCGGATCGCGCGTCCTCTTCGGATCGGTGCGCGCGGAAGAGGTGCGGCTCGGCGACGGCGACTTCCCGATCGAGGAGCTTCGCTACTTAGGAGGGAGCGAAGGGCTCCGAGGACATCGGGACCGCGCCTTCGCCGGCAACCGGATCCTCGCGATGACGCTCGAGCACCGGTGGATCACCGATCCGCGCGGCGGGCGCGCCTATCTCTTCGTCGACGGCGGAGCCCACGCGCTCGACGCGCCGCTCCAGGCGGGCGTTCCCGCGGGCACGGTCGACGCATCGGTGGCTTCGGCGTCCACGACGCTCTCGCGGACGGAGTTGAGCGACGGCTGGGAGTTGGGGTACGGTGCCGGCCTTCAGACGCGCATGGCGTCGGGTTTGATGGGGGTCGAGCTCGGCCTCCGCCCGGGCGCCGCGCTACGGGAGGCGACGATCCACATCCGATACGCGAGCCGCTGGTGAGCGCGCGGGCCGAGCAGAAGATCCGTTCCCTGAGGAACGAGATCGCGCGGCACGACCACCTCTACTACACGATCGGCGCGCCGGAGATCGCTGACCGCGAGTACGACGCGCTCATGAAGGAGCTCGAGGAGCTCGAGCGCGCCCATCCCGAGCTCGCGGACCCCGACTCGCCCACGTCCCGCGTGGCGAAGGGCCTCCTCACTGGATTTCCCACGGTGCGCCACACGGCGCCGATGCTGAGCCTCGACAACACGTACTCCCTCGACGAGGTGGCGGAGTTCGACGCCCGGGTCCGGAAGGCGCTCGGGAAGGATCGGATCGACTACGCGGTGGAGCCGAAGGTGGACGGAGTGGCGATCCACCTCCGCTACGAGCTTGGGCGCTTCGTCCTCGGCCTGACGCGCGGCGATGGCGAGCGGGGCGACGACATCACCGCGAACCTCCGGACCATCCGCTCCATCCCGCTTAGGCTGACCGGCAGGAACCTGCCCGATCTCGTGGAGGTGCGGGGCGAGGTCTACATGGAGACCGTCGCGTTCCAGAAGATGAACGAGCGCCGCGCGGCCGACGGGAAGCCGACGTTCATGAACCCGAGGAACGCGACGACCGGCAGCCTGAAGATGCTCGACACGACCGAGGTGAGCCGCCGCCCGCTTCAGATGTTCGTCTACCAGCTCCTCCATCCGGACCGCTACGGGATCCACCAGCATCTCGAGGCGCTCGCCCTGGCGAAGAAGCTCGGCCTGCGCGTGAACCCGCGCAACTCACTCGCCAAGGGGTACGAGGATCTGCGGAAGCAGTGCGGGGCCTGGGGCGAGGAGTGGGGATCGCTCCCGTACGGCGCGGACGGGCTCGTGATCAAGGTCAACGATCTCGAGGACGCGCGCCGTCTCGGATCGACCTCGAAGAGCCCGCGGTGGGGGATCGCATACAAGTTCGGCACCACCGAGGCGGAGACCACGCTCCGAAAGATCGGCCTTCAAGTAGGGCGCACGGGCGTCGTCACTCCCGTCGCGCTCCTCGATCCCGTGCTCCTCCTCGGCACCGAGGTGAAGCGGGCCACGCTCCACAACCAGGACGAGATCGACCGGAAGGACATCCGCGAGGGGGATCGCGTGGTGATCGAGAAGGGGGGCGAGGTCATCCCCAAGGTCGTGCGCGTGGTATCGCAGTCGGGGCGCCGCGGTCCGCGGTTCGTGATGCCCTCCACCTGCCCCGTCTGCGGCACCACGCTGACGAGGGATCCCGAGCAGGCGGCCGTGCGCTGCGAGAACCTCTACTGTCCGGCGCAAGTGCGCCGGCGCATCCAGTACTACGCGAGCCGGGGCGCCCTCGACATCGAGGGGCTTGGCGAGCGCACGGTGGATCAGCTCGTCGACGCGAAGCTGGTCCTGGATCCCGCCGATCTCTACGATCTCACCGTCGACGAGCTCGCCAGGCTGGACGGCATGGCCGAGAAGTCGGCGGGCAACCTCGTGCGCGGCATCGCCGCGTCGAAGGACGCTCCGCTCGATCGCCTCATCACGGCGATCGGAATGCGCCACGTCGGGAACACCGTGGCCCGCCTCCTCGCGGAGCACTTCCGGTCGCTCGCGGCGCTGTCCGAGGCGGACGAGGAGGCGCTCCTCGAGATCCCGGGCATCGGCCCCGAGATCGCCGCGAGCGTCGTCGCCTTCTTCAAGTCGCGCGAGGGCCGCTCGCTCGTGAAGCGCCTCACCGAGCGCGGCGTGAAGGGGAGGGCTCCGGAGCGGCGCGCGGCGGCGGCGGGACCGTTCGCGGGAAAGACGTTCGTGCTCACCGGCACGCTCGGCATGCCGCGCGAGGAAGCCGAGGAGCTGATCCTGCGCGGCGGAGGGCGCGTGACCTCGTCCGTCAGCAAGAAGACCGACGCCGTGGTCGTGGGCGAGGACGCGGGGAGCAAGCTCGACAAGGCGAAGGCGCTCGGCGTCCCGACCTGGGATGAAGCCCGCTTTCGCGCGGCGCTTCGGGAAGCGGGACTGGCCGGCGCGGCTCGTTGACAGACGGGGCCCCGTCCCGTAGGGTCGGAGGTTGAATCTCCAACCCATGAAAACTTCCGAACCCTCAATATCCGAAGCGCTTGCGAGCGCGTTCGAGCGCCTCGAGCGGCGCCTGCCGGCGTTCGAGCGCCGCGCCGGCCAGCTCACGATGGCGGGGCTGTGGGAGACCGTCCTCGACCGGGGCGGCGTGCTCGCGGTCGAGGCGCCCACCGGCATCGGGAAATCGCTCGCCTATCTCGTGCCCGCGCTCCTTCGCCGCCGCGTCGGTTGCGGACCCATCCTCGTCAGCACGCACACGAAAGCGCTCCAAGACCAGCTCTTGACGCGCGACGCGCCGCTCGCCGCCTCGGCCATCGGATCGTCGTTTCGCGGCGCCATTCTCAAGGGGCGCGCGGGCTACCTCTGCCGCCGGCGCGCCGCATCGCGATTCGCGCAGCGGCGCCTCTTCGCCGGAGCTCACGCGGACGAATCGATGCTCGACGCGCTCGAGGCCTGGGTCGACCGCACGGCGACCGGAGACCTCGACGAGCTGCGCGATGAGGGGATCGAGGTTCCGGCCTCGCTCCTCGCCGAGATCGCCTCCGATCCCCTGTTCTGCTCGGGGTCGGGATGCGACCCGGGCGGCGGGTGCTTCGCCAAGGCCGCCCGGCGCGAGGCGAGGCGCTCCGATCTCGTCATCGTGAATCACGCGCTCCTCCTCTCCGATCCCGGGCTCCGCGCGACCCTCCTCGCCGAATCGGGGGCGTTGATCCTCGACGAGGCGCACCAGATCGAGCGCGTGGCGCGCGAGCAGCTCGGCGTGTCGCTCGGCGTGCGCGATCTGGCCCGGCTCGCGGCACGCACCGATGCGCGGAGCGGAGCGCTCAAGCTTCTCGCCCGGACGATCCGGCGCGGGAAAGGGGCGTCCGTCACGGAGCGCATCGTGACCGCGGATCAGGCCATCCGGCCGGTCCTCGATCACGCCGCGGCGCTCTCGCGCGATCTGGAGGCGATCCTCCCGCCCGGGGCCAGCTCGGCGCGGCTCACGCGCGACGACGATCTCGCGGCCATCAGCCCGGTCGCGCTCGACCTCCTTCTGACCTCCGCCGCGGCGCTCAACCGCGCGCTCGAGCGCGTCGTCGGATCGGCCGAATCCGAAACGGGGGGCGCGTTCCGCCCCGAGGCGTCCGAAGCGATCGACGAGGTGCGCGCGCGCCACGCCGCGTGGCTCGAAGTGGAGCAGGCGATCCGCGCGGTCACGAACCTCGAGGACCGGGGTGCGGCGTTCTACGTGGACAAGGACGAGCGCGGCTCTCCGCGCTGGAACAAGAGGCCGCTCGAGGTGGGAGTGCCGCTTAGGTCGCAGCTCTTCGAGGCGAGCGCGTGCACGCTCCTCACCTCCGCCACGCTCACGCCGGGATCGGACTTCGAGCCGTTCCTCGCGTCGATCGGTCTCGCCCTGGACGAGGTGGAGACGGCGGCGCTCCCGAGCCCGTTCCCGCTCGAGCGCCAGGTGCGCACGGCGGTCCTCGACGGTCCCGATCCGACGCGCCCCGGCTTCGTCGAGCAGCTCTCGTCGCTGGTCGTCGACCTGGCGTCGACGACGCGGCGGAACGTGCTCGTGCTCCTCACCTCGTATCAGATGCTCGAGCAGGTGGCGTCGCGCGTGCGCGCTCCGCTCGCCGCGGCCGGCGTGCCGCTCTTCAAGCAGACGCCCGGCGAGGGCGCGGCGTCCCTGGCGCGCGAGTTCCGCGCGACCGAAGGGGCCGTGCTCCTGGGTGCCGCGTCCTTCTGGGAGGGGGTGGACTTTCCCGGCGCCGCGCTCGAGGTGCTCGTCATCGCGCGGCTCCCGTTCCCGGTTCCGACCGATCCTCTCGTGATGGCGCGGTCGGAGTCGATCGAGGCGCGCGGCGGCGACGCGTTCCGCGAGCTGATGCTCCCGGAGGCGGTGCTCCGCTTCCGCCAGGGCGTCGGACGGCTCATCCGGACCGCGGAGGATCGCGGCGCCGTGGTCGTCGTCGACTCGCGCATCGCGCGCGCCGGCTACCGCGCGCGCTTTCTCTCCACGCTGCCCCATCCCCCCTTGATCGACCACTCGGCCGAGGGCGTGGCGTCGCACGTGCGGCAATGGCTGGTCCGGGAGGAGGCGTCGTGTCCCGCGTGACCTCCGCCAGGACGGTGACGGTCGGCGGGATCCCGCTCGACTTCGGCCAGCTGGAGCTCATCGCCTCGGGAGCGCCGGCCAAGCTCGCCCCGGAGGCACGGTCGCGGATGGAGCCCTCGCGCTCGCTGATTCAGCGCGCGGCGCACGGCGCGGCACCGGTCTACGGCGTGAACACAGGCTTTGGCGCGCTCAAGTCGGTCCGGATCCCGGAGGAGGACGTCGAGCGGCTGCAGGCGAATCTCCTCCGCAGCCACGCGGCCGGCATGGGGCCGGAGCTCGAGCCCAGGGCGGTGCGGCTCATGCTCGCGCTTCGCGCCCACTCGCTCGCGCTCGGCGCGAGCGGCGTCCGCGTGGAGCTGGTCGAGCGGCTCCTCGCCATGCTCGAGAAGGACTGCTTGCCGGTCGTGCCCAGCCGCGGATCGCTGGGCGCGAGCGGCGATCTCATTCCGCTCGCGCACCTGGCGCTCGGAATCATCGGGGAGGGGGAGATCCGTCGTCATGGCGCGGTGGAGCCCGCCGCGTCCGCACTCGCGGAGGCGGGCCTCGGTCCGATCGCGCTCCAGGCGAAGGAAGGGCTCGCGCTGATCAACGGCACGCAGGCGGCGACCGCGCTCGGCGTGCTGGCGCTCCTCGAGAGCGCGCGCGTGATGCGCGCGGCGCACGCGGCCTGCGCGCTCTCGATCGAGGCGCTCTGCGGGTCGGTGAAGCCCTTCGATCCCCGCGTCCACGCGCTCCGTCCGCACCGGGGCCAGCACGACTCGGCGGCGGCGATCCGAGGGCTCCTCGAGGGGAGCGGCATCCTCGCATCGCACGCGAGCTGCGGCCGGGTGCAGGACCCCTACTCGTTCCGCTGCGCGCCGCAGGTGCTCGGCGCCTCGCTCGACGCGCTCCGCTTCGCGCGCGAAGCGATCCAAACCGAAGTGAACAGCGTGACCGACAACCCGCTCTGCTTCACCGATCCCGACGAGGTGGTCTCGGCGGGGAACTTCCACGGACAGCCCGTGGCGCAGGCGCTCGACTTCCTCGCGATCGGGATGGCCGAGGTCGGATCGATCGCCGAGCGGCGCTCATTCCTGCTCCTCGACGCCGGCATGAGCGGACTGCCCCCGTTCCTGAGCCGTAGCGCGGGGCTCGGCTCGGGGCTCATGATCGTCCAGTACCTCCAGGCGTCGCTCGTGAGCGAGAACCGGATGCTCGCGCATCCCGCGTGCACGGATACCATCACGACGTCGGCGGGGCAGGAGGACCACGTCAGCATGGCGATGCACGCCGCGGTCAAGGGGCTCGCGCTCGTCCGCAACGTGCGACGGATCGTGGCGGCGGAGCTCCTCGTCGCGGCGCAGGGGATCGAGTTCCGCCGCCCGCTCCGCTCGAGCGACGCCCTCGAGGCGCTCCATCGCGGCATTCGCGATCGCGTGCCGCCGCTCGACGAGGATCGCCGTCAGGATCAGGATCTGGCCGCGCTCGATCGGTGGATCGAAGACGACGGCGTAGCGCTCGCCGCGCGCGTTCCGGAGCTCTAGCGTGGCGCGCCCGTCCGGGCCGCCGAAGGAGGAAGGCCGCATGAACCGCACCGTGACCGACGCGCCCCCAGGCCAGCTCCGCGGCACGCCCCCTTCGGAGCCCATCCGCGCGCCGCGCGGTCCCAATCGCTCGTGCAAGGGCTGGCCGCAGGAAGCCGCGCTCCGCATGCTCATGAACAATCTGGATCCCGACGTGGCCGAGCGCCCCGAGGATCTCGTGGTCTACGGCGGGACCGGGCGCGCCGCGCGCTCGTGGCCCGCGTTCCACGCCATCGTGCGCTCGCTCCGCGCGCTCGAATCGGACGAGACGCTCCTCGTGCAGTCGGGGAAGCCGGTCGGGATCGCGAAGACGCACCCCGACGCGCCGCGCGTCCTGATCGCGAACTCGCTCCTCGTCCCCGGGTGGGCGACGTGGGACGAGTTCCGGGCGCTCGAAGCCAAGGGGCTCACGATGTACGGCCAGATGACCGCCGGCTCGTGGATCTACATCGGAACCCAGGGAATCCTTCAGGGCACGTACGAGACCTTCGCGGCGGCGGCGCGCCGGTTCGGCGGCGAATCGCTCCGCGGGCGCTGGGTGCTGACCGCGGGACTCGGCGGCATGGGAGGCGCGCAGCCGCTCGCGGTCACGATGAACGAGGGCGTCTGCCTCGCGGTGGAGGTGGATCCGCGCCGCGTGGAGCGGCGCCTCGAGACGCGCTACCTCGACAAGGCGACCGCCTCGACGGACGAGGCGCTCCGCTGGGTCGACGACGCCGTGCGCGCGGGGAAGCCGCTCTCGATCGGACTCATCGGCAATGCCGCGGACGTTCTCCCGGATCTCGTCCGGCGCGGCGTCCGACCCGATCTCGTCACCGATCAGACCTCCGCGCACGACGAGCTCAACGGCTACGTCCCGGCTAAGCTCTCGCTCGAGGACGCGATCGCGCTCCGCGCCAAGGATCCGGCCGCGTACATCGAGCGCTCGGTCGCGTCGATGGGGACGCACGTGCGCGCGATGCGCGACTTCCAGAAGCAGGGCTCGCTCACGTTCGACTACGGGAACAACATCCGGGGCCAGGCGCGGAAGGCCGGCGTCACGGACGCGTTCGAGATCCCAGGCTTCGTGCCGGAGTTCATCCGGCCCCTCTTCTGCGAGGGGAAGGGCCCGTTCCGCTGGGTCGCGCTCTCCGGCAACCCCAAGGACATCGCGGCGACCGACCGCGCTGCGGCCAAGCTCTTCCCGGAGAACGACGCGCTCCAGCGCTGGATCCGGCTCGCCGGAGAGCGGGTCGCGTTCCAGGGCCTCCCGGCGCGCATCTGCTGGCTCGGCATGGGAGAGCGCGAGCAGTTCGGCGAGGTGCTCCATCGCCTCGTCGAGCGCGGCGAAGTCGAGGCGCCGATCGTGATCGGCCGCGACCATCTCGACGCGGGCTCGGTCGCGTCGCCTTATCGCGAGACCGAGGCCATGAAGGACGGAAGCGACGCGATCGCGGACTGGCCGATCCTGAACGCGCTCCTGAATGCGGTGTCCGGCGCGTCCTGGGTCTCGGTGCACCACGGCGGCGGCGTGGGAATCGGAAACTCGATTCACGCTGGTGTCGTCGTGGTGGCGGACGGGACGCCCGCGGGGCTCGCGCGGCTCCGGCGAGTGCTCACCAACGATCCCGCGATGGGCGTGTGGCGCCACGCGGACGCTGGATATCCGGAGGCGGTGGCGGTCGCGAAGAAGAACCGTCTCCCGATTCCGACCCAGGAATGACGCGACCCAGGAGCGCGGCGGGCCGATGCCGGACCGAGGCCGCGTGAGGGCCGACCTCCTCGTCCACTCCGCGGCGCAGCTCATCACGGCGCCCCCCGGGACGAAGCCCCTCGTCGGCGCCGATCTCGACCGGCCGATCCTGATCGAGGGCGCGGCCATCGCCGTGGCCGGGGAGCGGATCGCGGCGGTCGGCACGACCCAGGAGATCCTCGCCGCCTATCCGGAGCGCGAGGCGGCGCGGGTGCTCGACGCGCGGGGACGCCTGATCGCGCCCGGCTACATCGATCCCCACACGCACCTTCCCTTCGCCGGCATGCGCGAGATGGAGTTCGACGCGCGGGCCCGCGGGGAGTCGTACGAATCGATCGCCGCCAAGGGGGGCGGCATCCGCGCGAGCGTGCGCCACCTCCGCTCGATCGACGAGGCCGCGCTGGCCGATCGCGTGACGGCGCGCCTCGGCACCCTCCTGCGCCAGGGGATCACGACGGTCGAGGCGAAGAGCGGCTACGGCCTCTCGCCCGACAGCGAGACGAAGCAGCTCCGGGCGCTTCGCGCCGCCCAGTCGAGATCGCCGGTCGAGATCGTGCCGACGTTCCTCGGCGCGCACGACATTCCGGAGGACTACCGCGATCGGCGGTCGGCCTACGTCGATCTCCTGACCGGCACGATGATTCCCGAGGTCGCGAAGGCGGGACTGGCCCGCTTCTGCGACGTATGGTGCGACGTCGGGATTTACACGGTCGAGGAGTCGCGGGCGATCCTTCTCGCGGGGAAGGCCCACGGGCTCCTGCCCAAGCTCCATGCGGACGAGCTGGGGGACGCGGGCGCCGCCGCGCTCGCCGCGGAGGTGGGCGCCATGTCCGCGGACCATCTTCTCTTCGCGTCCGACGCGGGGCTCCTTGCGATGGCCCAGGCGGGCGTGATCGCGGTCCTGCTCCCCGGCACGGCGTTCACGCTCGGGCTGCCGTACGCCCGGGCCCGGTGGATGGTGGAGCATGGGCTCGCGATTGCTCTCGCGACCGACTTCAATCCCGGGAGCACGATGTCCTCCTCGATGTCGCTCGCCCTCACGCTCGCCGTCACGCAGATGAAGCTGAGCCCGGCCGAGGCCTGGATGGCGGCGACGGCCAACGCGGCGTCCGCCATCGGCGAGGGGGGGCGGATTGGCCGGATCCAGCCAGGATTCCAGGCCGACTTCTGCCTCTTCGACGCGTCGGACTACCGGCACATCCCCTACCACTACGGGCAGGAGCACCTCCATGCCGTGGTCAAGCGCGGGCGGGTCGCGCTGGAGGGCGCCGAAGCTTGGACTTGCACATGAGGTTTCGTTCGTAAGACCCTGATTTCAAGCCGCTTTCGTAGGGGTGCGACCTCCCCCGAGCGCTTCCGCGCCAACCCATGAGGAGAGCTTATGAACGAGCTGGTGGAGTGCGTCCCCAACTTCAGCGAGGGGCGCAATAAGTCTTTAGTTCAGGCCCTGGTTGCCGAAATTTCGCGTGACCGGTCGATCCGATTGCTCGATCAGGAGATGAACGCGGATCACCACCGTTCCGTGGTCACATTTGTGGGCGAGCCGGAGGCCGTGCTGGAGGCTGCGCTGAGAGGTGTCCGGAAGGCGGCCGAGTTGATCGACCTGCGGCAGCATCGGGGCGAGCATCCGCGCATGGGAGCGACGGACGTGCTTCCGTTCGTGCCGGTCGGCTCGACCACGCTCGAGCGCTGCGTGGCTCTGGCGCGCCAGGCGGGTGAGCGGATCGGACAGGAGCTCGGCATTCCGGTCTATCTGTACGAGGCGGCCGCGACGCGTCCGTCGCGGCAGAACCTGGCCGACGTGCGCCGGGGCGAGTTCGAAGGCATCGCGGCGACGATCGGGACCGATCCCGAGCGGGCGCCCGACTTCGGGCCGCGCGCCGTCCATCCGTCGGCCGGCGCGATCGCCGTCGGCGCGAGGCTTCCGCTGCTCGCGTTCAACGTGAATCTCGGGACGCGCGACGTGGAGGTGGCGAAGAAGATCGCGAAGGCCATCCGGTTCCAGTCGGGGGGCCTCCGGTACGTGAAGGCGCTCGGGTTCGAGCTGACGGAGCGCGGCATCGTTCAGGTGTCCATGAACCTCGTGAACACGTGGGGGACTCCGGTCCATCGCGTGTTCGCGCTCATCAAGGACGAGGCGGAGCGCTACGGCGTTCCGATCGTGGGGAGCGAGGTGGTGGGGCTCGTGTGCCAGGACGCGCTGCTGGATGTCGCGGAGCACGCGCTCCGGCTCGAGAACTTCTCGCGGCAGCAGGTGCTCGAGAACCGGCTCGCCACCCCCGTCGGCGCGGCGGAGCTCGGTCTTCCCGAGTTCCTGGGCTCGGTGTCGTCCTCCGAGCCGACGCCCGGGGGAGGCTCGGTCTCGGCGCTCGCGGGCTCTCTGGGCTCGGCGCTCGGGACGATGGTCGCCCGGCTCACGATCGGGAAGAAGCGGTACGCCGAGCACGAGGAGGAGATGCGCCGCGTGGAGCGCTCGCTCGAGGGGCTCCAGGGGGAGCTCTTCGATCTCGTGTCGGAGGACGCCCGGGCGTACGACGCGTTCGTCCTGGCGAGGAAGATGTCGCAGCGGACGCCGGAAGAGGTCGCGTCGCGCGCCAAGGCCATGGCCGAGGCGGCGCGGAACGCGGCGCTCGTTCCCATGCGCACGGCGGAGACCTGCGTGCGCGTGCTCGCGGAGCTCGTGACCGTCGCGACGACCGGCAACGAGAACGCGGCGAGCGACGCCGGCGTCGCGGCCTGGCTCGCGCGCACCGGCGTGGAGGGCGGAGCGCTCAACGTGGCGATCAATCTCCCCGAGCTCGGGGAGGCGGACCGCGCCGATCTCGAGCGGCGGTCGGCGCGCGCGCGCCAGGAAGCGACGGAGCTTCACCGGACGTGCGTGGAAGCAGTAGAGCGGCGCATCCAGGCCTCGATGGCGTCTTCGTGACGCCGTCCTGGCCTTAGTGTAGCTGGTTCCGAGCTAAGGAGACGCGTGGACCGTAGCCTCGCCATCAAGAAGCGCGCTCAGGCGCTCGTGCAGAAGGGGCAGGTCGACGCCGCCCTCGCCGAGTTCGAGAAGCTCTTCGAGAGCGGCGACCGGGATCCGTACGACTTCATCACCGTCGCGGATCTCCTCGCCAAGCGCGGCGCGATGCAGGAGGCGGTTCGCCGCTACCGCCAGGCCATCGAGGAATACGGCAAGGCGGAGCTCTACAAGAACGCGATCGCCGTCTGCAAGAAGATCCTCCGGATCTCGAAAGAGGATCTCCAGATCCATCGCTCCCTGGGCGAGCTGTACGCCAAGGAAGGGCTCTACGGCGACGCTCAGATCCACTACCTCGAGTTCGCCGAAGGCTCGATCCGCCGCCACGAGTTCGAAGCCGCGCTGAACGCGGTGGAGCAGGTCGTGCTCCTGTCGCCCGACAACGACGACCTGTCCGAGAAGCTCGTCACGATCGCGATGAAGGCGGACCTCCCGGAGCGCGGGGGGAAGGAGCTGCTCCGGCGCGCCGATCGGATGGAGCAGCGCGGCCTCATGTCTCAGGGGGCGGAGCTGCGTGAGCGCGCCTCGACCCTCGCCCCAGGGCTCGCGACGGAGCTCCGCTCGGCGGAACCGGAGTCGTTTTCGGTCGAGATGCCTCCGGCGCAAGCGCACGCCGGCCAGGTGGAGCTCGAGCGGAGCGCCCCGGCGATGCCCTACAACCCGTCGCCGCCCGCGGGCTTTGGCGACGCGCCCCCCGTGGAGGCCGCCCCGCCGCTCGAGCTCGAGAGCTCCAACGGATCGCGGTACGAAGGCGCCAGGTTCACTCCGCCGCCGCCGGCCGCCGCGCCGCCGGCCGCCGCGCCGCCGGCCG
>DASUFL010000071.1:0-7849 GCA_036274595.1 Candidatus Eiseniibacteriota bacterium
CGGGGTCTGCACGGAAGGTGCCGGCGCTCCGCCGTCGTCAGACAAGTTCGATGTCGTAGTCGAGGACTCGCGCCAGCCGCTCCCGCAACTCGCGCGACGCCTCTTCGTGCCGGCCCGATTCGTAGCTGATCAAGATGCACTCGTGCTCCGGCTCGAGAAGAAAAGACAGATATGTGCCGTCGGTGTCAGGCCCGTCTGCGAGGACCACGTAGACGGCCCGACCGATCGATCGCCTCACTCGCTCGATCTCTTCGCTGCTTGGGCGATACTCGCCGACCATCCGCAGCATTTGCCGTATCTCTGTCTCCAAGTGGCTCGATGCCTCCTCGACGTCCACCTCGACGTGCGCAAACGAATCGCGCAGCCGCTGGATGACTTCATCGATCGGCAGCGGAGCGCGGTCGGCCTTCGGCCAAAGCTCGTGGGACATGGAGCCACCTCACTGGGGGCGAGGGCAGTGCAGCGGCGACGAACCCAATCTACGCTAGGGGCCGCCTGAGGGTGCGAGTGCCGGATTACCGCTTGCGAGGCTCCGTCTCCACGACGGCCGCTAACTCCTGGGTCGGGGACGAGATCGCAGCATAGCAGACGCGGGTCCTCATCCCGTCCGGCGATGAGATCCTTGTGGAGGCCAGCACTTCCTTCGCGCGCCGAATCTACGTTGCGGCACTCTTCCCGAGTGCACGTTGCCCCCACTCCACCGTCTCCGCGCCGGGCTCTAATCCGTATGTGGATCGGAGCACCTCGACACACTGGCGGTACGCAAGCGCTGCGGCGGCACGATCCCCCAGTTCGCAGTACGCGCGAATTCGGTCACGGTGAAACGTCTCGAACGAAGGGTCGATCTGCAGGCCCCGCGCCGCGTAGTGGAGCACTCGATCGTGCTGCAGGCTCCCACGATAGGAATGGACGATCGTTTCGAGCGCCTCCAGGTGTCGAGCCCGCGTCCAATCGCGCGCTCCGACGACCCACGGATAGGACCATCCATCGAGAAGGCGCCGATCGCACAGGTTGTCGATGAAATGGGCCCGCTCCAGAGGCGACATCGTTCCTGCGTCATCCACGTCCGCATGCTGGGGTTCGGTCAGCCGCAGAAGGTCCCAGTAATCCACCCTCAGAGGACCCCCACGTGGGCACTCGATCCACCGGCCGTCTGCCTGAATCACGTTGGGCACTCCGGCGCGTTGAAGTGTCGAACCGATGATCCAGAGGGCTTGGCGGAACTGTTTCCGTATGTCCCCGTAGGCATCGGTCCAGAGGGCTTGCGCGATCTCTTCGCGCGAGTGCTCGCCAACGGGCGCGAGAACGACGTAAGCCAGGAGCTGCTCTGCCTTGTGGGGTAGCGAAATCCGCTCGGCGTTCGCACGAACCCAGAGCGCGAACCTACCGAACAGCTTCAACTCGAGGTGAGGCCCCGAGGTCCGATGCGGCACCCTTCCCGTCCTTCCCATGAGTGTTCCCTCCGTGCAGGTGCCCCCCTGGCGTGAGAAGTCTCTGGGTCAAACGTCTTCCAAACGTCTCTCCATCGCGCTCCCTCGCGAACTGCGACTACCGGATGAAGTCGCTTCCACCTTGGTTAAAACGCCGAAGACGGCGCCGTGACGCTCCGGAAGCAATCCGGAGACGACGCCGAGATGCAGGCGAGACACAAAAGAGACACGCATCCTCTGGAGCGCAGCCGAAGTCTCCACTGGGAGGAGGTTCGATGTCTCTGTACATTCGGTGGCGTTCGATCGGTTACCTCGTGGTGTTGCCCAGTCTGAGTCTCGCCCTCTTTGGCTGCGGTTCCTCAACCATGGGCGAGCTGACTCCGTGCACCGTCATTGAGCCGCCCATTGGCGAGGCACGTCCTTCCCTCACCGTGACCTCCACTCCATCTGGGGCCGAGGTATGGGTCGGTCCCGGGACCATCGAATCGTCGCTCGTTGGAGTGGACAGGGCGGCATCGTCGTCCCGACTCCTTGGGCACACCCCGGTCACTGCGAGGCTTGCTCCGGAGGACGTCTCGCCGGATGGAGAGCTCGAGTATTCCGTTCGGTATCGTGCGATCCGTCGGGACGGTCGAATTGCCAACACGCCACACATCATCGAAGCTGGGGGCTCCGTCCGCATACACGCCAACCTCCACACCACCCTCACCGAAGAGATCCCATCGACGGAGTTGGCTCCGAGCCTTCGGCCGGGCCACACAACACATTGAAAGCGCAAGCAACAGGCGTGCCCGGCAACGTCAAGGCCAACCCGGCGAGAGGCTGAAGGGGCGAAGCTCTGCAAGGCCAAGGAGTTTGGAAATCGACCGGCACCGTTGCTGATCACATGGAAGAGTAGGACGGTCGTTCGCTGTCCAGGAATCACGACAACTCGACTGTCGTCAGACGACACCACGGGAACGAGGCAAAACCGAGGCGGGGCAGCCAAATGTCTCGGGGCAAAGGGAGGGGGCGTGACGCGAACCGAATTCGGGACCAGGGCGCAGGAGCTAATCCGAGCGATCGAGAATGGGCCTCCCTACATCGTGCGCTTCCACTGGGACGGCGGGAATCTTGAACGGGAACGAATCGTCGTGATCGAGGCACTCGCAGCGTGTTTCGGGGTCAGGGAGCTCGGCATGGAACAGACGATCGACCGTTTGGATGGGGCCCTGGGATCCCTGGAGTACAGGGTCCAATACGCGTTCTGGCTCCTTCGGATCTTCGACCTCTCGCTCGGGTTCACGCACGGATGGGAATCAGTGGCGGTGGACTCCCATGGGAGCCGAGCGGCGTACCGCATTTCCCTGCGTGTGGATCGGTCTCGGTATCGGGGGTACGACGAGTCGTAAGAGGCAGGCCACCCCCGTCGACGCAGCGGGAGCCTACCTCGCGACCACGATCTTCCTCACGTCAACCTCGCCGTTCATCTCGAGCCGCGCGAAATAGGCGCCGGACGCGACAGCGCGGCCGGAGCGATCCCGGCCGTCCCACATCGCGGTGCGCCACCCCGCCGCCTCGGTGCGATCGACGACGGTCGTGACGAGCCTCCCATGGAGGTCGTAGATCGAGAGCCGCACGCGGCCCGACTGCGGGATGCCATACGTGAGCTGCCCATTCGCGCCGAACGGGTTCGGATGGATCGACGCGAGGCTCATCACTCGTGGGGCGCCCACTTCGTCCGCCGCCGTGACCCATGCTTCCGCGGAATTCTCGGCCCCGCGCACGTCGCTGACCACAAGGCGATACCCGTATCGTGTGCCCGGGCTCACCGACGTGTCCTCGAAGAGGATGCGATGGCTCGCGTCGGGCTCGGGATGCCCCAGCAGCTCCCAGTCGGTCGTCTCGGTGCGGCGATAGACGCTAGTCGACACGATCGCGTCTCCAGACGCGTGCCACACGATCCGGATTCCACGTGCGTCGGACTCGGCGGTCATGGTCGCGAGGGCGACCGCGGTCGAAACACCGGTGAACCCGGCGATGTACGACTGGGCCGATGTTCCGACCGCCCGGAAGGCACCCCCTGCGTAAAGCGCCGAGGGGCCGGTCGCGAGGCATGTGGGATAGTTGTCGAGGTTTGGATCCCAGCTCGTGGGCACGCCGGTCGAAAGATCGAGCTCCGCGAGATAATGCCTCTCCACCGCATTGAAGTTGGTGAAACCTCCCGCCACGAAGACATGGGAGCCGGTCAGCGCCATGGCCAATATGGCGCCATTCGGGCTCGGGTCCCAGGAGGTCGCATTGCCCGTGGCTGCATCGAGCGCCGCGAGGTAGATCCTCACCTGCCCGTCGATAGCGGTGAAGCCGCCGCCGACGTAGACCGTCGAGCCGTCGACCGCGATGGCGGAAACAATGCCGTCCGGACTCGGATTCCAGGAGGTCGCCGCACCCGTGGCATCGAGGGCCGCGAGGTAGCTCCTGGACGCTCCTCCGATGTTGAAAAAGAATCCGCCCGCGTAGACGGTCGAGCCACTCACCGCGAGGGCATTCACATCGCCGTCCGCCCCGGGGTTCCATGCGGTGGCCGTGCCGGTCGATAGGCTCAGCTGCGCGATGTGTTGCCTCACCGCCCCACCGGCGGTCGCAAACATTCCGCCGACGTAGATCGTGGAGCCGCTCAGCGCGAGGCTCGAGACGGGCCCGCCCGCACCAGGATTCCAAGAGGTCAGCGCTCCGGTCCCCGCGTCGACCGCCGCAAGGTGGCTCCGCGGTTGCCCGCTGACCGTGGTGAAGAATCCGCCCATGTAGAGGGTCGAGCCGTTCAAGACCATGGCGTTGACTGCACCCCCCACCGCTGGGTTCCAAGCGGTGGGCACGCCGGTGGCGGCATCCAGAGCCGCGGCGCCAATTCTCTGTACGCCGCCGAAGCCCGTAAACGCTCCGCCCGCGTACACGGTCGTTCCGCTCAACGCCAGATCGAGGACCTGGCTGTTCGGATGGGGACTCCATGCGGTCGCCGCTCCGGTCCCGGCATCGATCGCGGCGAGCCACAATCTGAGTGTCGGGCCGATGAAGCTGAACCCACCGCTGACGTAGACGGTCGAGCCGCTCACCAGGATATTGTCGACCTGGCCGTTCAGAAGCGGGTCCCAGGACGTGGGGGCTCCGGTCGAAGCACTGAGCGCTGCGAGGCAGAATCTGGGCACACCACCGACTGTCTGGAACGCTCCGCCCGCGTAGACCGTGGCGCCGCTCACGGCGATCGCAAAAACGTAGCTATCGCAGTCGGGATTCCATGAAGTGGCGAGCCCGTCCGATTTGTTGACGGCAGCGATATGGTTCCTGGCCGTGACACCGACATGGGTGAAGAGCCCGCCCACGTAGACGACGGAGCCGCTCACGGCGAGCGCATCGACCTCGCCATCCGGGAGCGGGTTCCAGGAGGTCGCGGCGCCCGTGGCGTCGATCGCCGCGAGCATGTTCCTTAGCTGGCCGCCGATCGAAGTGAAGCTCCCCCCGGCATAGACGGTCGTGCCGTCCACCACCAGCACACGCGGCGGTGAGTTGGCGCCGGGGTTCCAGGACGTGGCGGCGCCGGTCGAGCCATCCAGGGCGGCGATGAAGGTCCTCGCCGCTCCGCCGACATTCGTGAAACCTCCGCCCACGTAGACTGTCGTGCCGCCCACGGCGATGCAGGTGATGGCGCCGTCGGGAGCCGGGTTCCAGGAGGGATCGACCGAGTAGTCCGAAAGGATGTGCGCGAGGCCACTCCTTGCGACGCCCCCGACCTTCGTGAAATTGCCGCCGATGTACCAACCGCCCGAGCCGTCGGGGGCCACCGCGACGACGTCACCCGCGACCGCCGGATACGATGGGAGGAGAGCCCCGGTCGTTCCGTTGATCGGGACTCCGCTCCCCGTGGAAGGAGCGACTTCGGTGAAGGCTCCGCCCAGGTAGACAGTCCCCCCTGAGACCACGACCGCGTTCACGGGTCCGTTGGTCACGAAGAGGTTCGTGTCGAGGACCTGGGCCCCGGCGTTGCTGGTCGCGAACGAGCTGGTTGCGGCCGCGACGCAGAGCGCCAGTACGAGCGTCCGTGTCCCTCCCCCGCCCTGGAGTCTCGAAGTTCCGTTTCCTGTTTTCACGTCATCCCCCTTCCGACAGGTGAATCGGCCAAGAAGTGCATATGGGACGCGTAAAGGCGGGACAAAGAAGCTCAGGAGGGACGAGCAGAGGGAGACGTTTCACGGTTCCAACCCCCCGGTGGAATGTGATGCCGTCCTTTGGCTGGAAAATGCGTCGAGGTCGGGGAGCATAGGGCCCCGCCTGTCGAAGGTCAAAAGGGGATTGACAGCCACCGGGGCGGGTGCTAATAATTCAGCACTGCTAAAAATCCAGCATACGGGAGGCCGCCATGAAGCGACTGAAAACCTTGAGCCGGCGTGAGCGGGAGATCATGGATATCCTCTACGCCTTCGACGGAGCGAGCGCGACCGCGGGCGAGATCCGGTCCCGCATCCCCTCGCCTCCCAGCTATTCCGCCGTGCGCGCGACCCTACGAATCCTGGAGCAAAAGGGCGTCTTGCGACACGAGGCTAACGGTGCCTCCTACGTGTACAAGCCGGTCCTCACGCGCCACAAGGCGCGGCAGGGCGCCATCGAGCACCTGCTCACGACGTTTTTCAACGGTTCCGCAGCCGGCGCGGTCCTAACCTTGTTGGAAAGCCCCGGCACCGAGCTGAGCACCGAGGAGTTGGACCGCATGGCCAAGCTCATCGAGCAGGCCAGAAACGAGGAACGCAAATGACCCATCCGGTGGAAGTCCTGCTCTCCATCCTTGCGGCCGCGGGCTTGGGAGATCTGCTCTGGCTTCTCGTCCGTGTGACCCTGATTGCCGCCACGGGGATCCTCCTTTGCTCACGACTTCGCAACGCCTCCGCGGCCAGGCGACATCTGGCCGCGATGGCCACGCTGGCCGCGCTCATCGCGCTCCCGGCTGCCAAGGCTTTCCTTCCGGCCGTGCAGGTGCCGATCTTGCCGGCGCCACCATCAGCGCCACTGCGTACCGATGCGACGCCTACCGCTCCAGTGGAACGTGGGACCAGTTCCCTCCGTTCGGTGCCTGTCGAGGTGCGCTCCCCTAGGGAGACTGGCTCCCCCACTCGGGATGGCTCCGGAAGGCGCCTCTCGGACTACGTGATCCTCACGTCCCTCCTCGTGTCCGCGGGGCTGCTCCTCCACGTCCTGGTCTCCTTCATGGCCGCGGCGTTCGCGGCGAGGCGGGCGCGGCGGATCGATGACGCCGGTCTCCAGCAAGAGCTGGACTCCGCGTGCCGGCGGCTCGGCGTGTCCCGCGCGATGAGCCTCCGCGAATGCTCGAGCGTCACGGTTCCCGCCGTGTGGGGATTCGTACGTCCGGTGCTCCTCTTGCCGGTTGAAGCGCGTGGGTGGAGCCGCGCGAGGCTCCGCGTCGTGTTTCTCCACGAGGTGGCCCATGTGGCGCGGCACGACGGGGTCGGCCTGCTCCTGGCACGCATCGCGACATCGGTATTCTGGTTCCATCCGCTCGTGTGGAAGCTGGCTCACGTGGCACGTCAGGAGTGCGAGCGCTGTTGTGACGACCTGGTGCTTGCCACGGGCGAGCGAGCCACGGACTATGCCGCGCACCTGCTCGCCATCGTGCGCTCCACGCCCCGTCAGCGCGTGTTCGCGGATGTCGCGCCGGCCCTGGCGCAGGGATCGAATCTCGAGCGTCGGCTGGCTTCGATTCTCCGCTCGGGTCAACGCCGCGATTCCGTCTCGCGGGCACGGCTCGTCGCGACGATCGGATTCGCGGGCCTGGCTCTCGCGGCAACGACCGTCGTCCAGGTCGTGGCTGCGCCGGAACCGGAGAATGAGATCTGGGCCTCGGTCAAGAAGGCCAACCGCGAGGCTCGTCAGCACGCTCGCGAGGTCGAGGCTGCCATGGAGGCCGCCGTGGGGGGCGGGTCGGATATGAAGGTGTCCGACCCCAACCAAAAGGGGCCCTGTGACGAACCTTGCGCCCCCGTTGCCCCGAGCGTCATGTCGGCCCCGAGTGCCATGACGGTGTCCGTCGCGCCCGAGGTATCCATGGTGCCCGAGGTGTCCGTAGTCCCCGAGGTGTCCGTCGTGGTGCCGGACGTATCCGTGAGGGTCTCTCCGGTGTTTTCGACCGCCGGCTCGTCGCACCGTCGCAAGGCATACGACTCCAACTCCTCGGGCATCGAGCTCATGAGAGATGGCCAGTACTCGCGTGCGATCACAGCGTTTCAGGAGGTAATCCGACAGACCGGAAGCACCAACGCGATGTACAACCTTGCATGCGCGTATGCGCTCAAGGGGGACAAGAAGCTCGCGTTCGATGCCTTGCAGAAGTCGATCGAAAACGGATTCGACAATACCCACCACATGACGGAAGA
>DASUFL010000072.1:0-21914 GCA_036274595.1 Candidatus Eiseniibacteriota bacterium
GGACGTGTTGCCGAGCCTAGTGCTGCAAGCCATCCAGACCGCGTGCGCGACCAGCTCTCCCCGAGCCCACCGGATCGCCGCCCGCTTCATTGCCTCCCTCCAGTACACGCTGAGCCGCTCACGGAGGAGCGCCGTGCTCGCGAATCTCACCCAGATGGCCGCCTCCGGACATCCCGCGCTCACGAGCGCGCGGGCCCGCGAGCGCACGGCGCGCCGCATGTTCGAGAGTCTGCCCTTGTCCTGGATCGAGTACTTCGCGGAGGCGCGCACGGATGGCGAGACCCGCTCCCCGAGCTTCCGGGGAGCCGAGCTCCTCTATCGCGCGCTCGCCCAGGGCCGCGGGGCCGTGATCGCGGCGCCGCACCTGGGGAGCTGGGAGCTGGCGGGGCTCGCCTTGGCGAGGCTCGGGCTCGAGGTGCATGCGGTGAGCGGGGTGCAGTTCCATCCCCTTCTCGCGCGCGCGCTCCGCGACCGGAAGGCGCGCGAGGGGCTCGTCATTCGGACGCCGAGCGAGGGCTTCGCGCCCCTCGTCGCCGCCCTGAGGCGCGGAGCCGTCGTCGTGCTGCTCGCGGACGGGGACATCCACTCGCGATCGCTGCCCGCCCCCTTCTTCGGACGGCGCATCCCCTTTCCCGCCGGCCCGGCGATCCTCGCGCGCCGGGCGCGGGCCCCGATCCTCCACGCGCACGCGACTCGGGGCGAGGACGGGAGTCATGAAGTCGTGTTCGACGGCCTCGACGAGGCCGACCCCCGCCTCAAGCTGCGCGAGGATCTCGAGCGCCTCACCACGCTCGTCGCGCGGGCGCAGGAGCGCTCCATCGCGGAGAACGTGGCGCAGTGGTGCATCTTCCGTCCGCTCTGGAGCGCCGCCGATGCGGCTTAGGATCGGGATCGTCTCCCAGGCGTATCTCCCCACCCTGGGAGGCGTGACGGAGCACGTCGACGCGACCGCGAAGGGGCTGAGGCGGCGCGGGCACGACGTCACCGTGGTGACGTCCGGAATCGCCGGCCGGCCGCGCTTCGAGCCCGGGACCGTGCGCGTCGGACACAACATCGTCCTTCCCTACAACGGCGCGCAGAACGACATGACGGTCGGTTTCGATCTCCCGGAGCGGCTGGGCGCGGTCTTCGATGAGCGGCGCTTCGACGTGATCCACGTGCACTGCCCCGTCGCCCCGGTGCTCCCGCTTCTCACGCTCCGTCTCGCGCGCGTGCCCGTGGTCGGCACGTTCCACTCCGTCTCCTCGGATCTTCCCTACCGCCTCTTCGGCGGTCTCCTCCGGCCGCTCTATCGGCGGATCGACCATCGGCTCGCGGTATCGACCGTGGCCCGGGACTACATCCAGCGGCATTTCCCCGGCCCCGTCGAGGTCCTGCCGAACGGCGTCGATCTCGATCGATTCCGGCCACGCGCGCTTCGGGGCGACGGCGACCGGGTGCCGACGATTCTCTTCGTGGGGCGGCTCGATCCGAGAAAGGGCCTTCCGGATCTGATCGACGCCTGCGCGCGCCTCGACGTCCCGTTCCGCCTCGTCGTCGTGGGCGACGGGCCGCTCCGGGCGCGGATGGAGCGCCGGGCGCACCGCGCGCTCGACGGACGCGTCGAGTTCGCCGGGCGGGTGGAGCAGGACGAGCTCCCCGACTACTACGCGGCCTCGGATCTGTTCTGCACGCCCGCGCGCTCCGGCGAGAGCTTCGGGCTCGTCCTCCTCGAAGCCATGGCGACGGGAGTCCCGATCGTCGCGACCTCCCTGCCGGGCTACCGCACGGTGCTCACGCCGGAGCGGGAAGGGATTCTCGTCGAGCCCCGCGATTCCAGGGCCATGGCCCTCGCGCTCCGAAGGCTCCTCCTCGATCCCAGGCTCCGCGCCAGGATGGGCGCCCAGGGCGTGGAGACGGCCCGGCGCTATGGATGGGACGGGATCGTGGAGCGTCTCGAGGAGGTCTACGCCTCGCTCCTTCCGGTCCGGCTCGAGCGCAAGCTCGCGGCCGTCCCCGCCGAGGAGCGAGAGCCGGAGTTCGAGACGGCCGTCCGCTGATGCGGGGCGTCTCGTCGCTCCGCCTCTTCCGGAGCGGCAGCTTCCGCGCCCTCTGGATCGGGCAGCTCGTCTCGATCTTCGGGGATCGCTTCACCTACCTGGCGCTCCTCGCGCTCGTGGTCGAGCGCGCGGCGGACCCCGCCAATCCCGCGCGCGAGCTCGCGCTGATCCCGCTCGTCAGCTTCCTCCCCGCCATCCTCTTCTCGCCCGTCGTGGGCGCGCTGGTCGACGGATGGAACAGGCGCACGACGCTCCTCGTATCGGATGCGCTTCGCGGGGTCATCGTCCTCGCCATGATCCCCGCCGCGGAGACGTGGGGACTTCCGGCGGCGTTCGCCCTCGTCTTCGTGCTCTACGTGGTCAACACCTTCTTCCTCCCCGCGCGCTCCGCGATCCTCCCCGATCTCGTCCCCGAGAATGCGCTCGTGGAAGCGAACTCGCTCGCCACGCTGGCCGGCGTCGTCGCGACGATCCTCGGATCGTGGCTGGGCGGGCTCTGGGTCGAGCGGGCCGGATGGCGCTTCGGCTTCGCGCTCGACGGAGCGACCTACTTCGCGTCCGTCGTCGCGCTCGCGTTCATCCGGCCACGCGACCTACGCCCGCGAGCGAAGCCGCACGAATCGGCCGCCGTCGCGTACCGGGGACTCGCCCGGGACGTCGCCGAAGGCGCCCGGCTCTCGCTCGCATCGAAGCCGATCCTGGGATCGATGCTGGCGATGGCGCTGCTCTGGATCGCGGGGGGCGCGCTCCACGTCGCGCTCCCGACCGTGATCCGGAGCCACGGGTCGGGCGTCGTGTCGGGCATCGGCGGCGTGATCGCCTTCGCGGCCTCTGGGATGGTCGCGGGGACGCTCCTCCTCGCCGCGTGGGGGCGCGGCGGATCGAGGGCGTGGGTGCTCGCGGGATCCCTCGTCGGGGTGGGGATCGCCGTGATCGCCTTCGCGCGATTCCCCTCGCGCGGAGCGGGTGCGGCCGCGGCGTTCCTGGCAGGGCTCTTCGTGGCGCTCCTGCTCATCGCCACCGAGTCGGCCATACAGCAGGCGGCCCGGCCCGAAGCGCGCGGGCGGGTGTTCGCGCTGCGCGACTTCCTGGCGCGGCTCGGCGTGGTGGTGAGCGCGGCGGTCTTCGGGTGGCTCCTCGAGCGGGGCGGCCTCACGCCCGGATCGGCGGTCCTGCTCGCGGGGTCCGTTCTCGTCCTGGGAGGCGCCGCGGGCGTGCTTCTGGGACGCGCGCGGCGCGGGGGCTAGCCCGTCAGAAGATCTTCTTGCCCTCGGCGAGGAGGTCGTTCAGCGCGTCGCGGAAGTAGGGGGTCGAGTTGGCGAAATCGGCGCCCACCCGCTCCTTGTAGGTCTCCCACGATTTCTTGATCTCGTAGCCGAGCACCGCGACGAGATTCCCGTCCACCATGCCCCGCTCCTTCTTCTCGCGGTTGTAGATCGCGATGTCGGACGCGAGCACGCGCGCGAGCCGCCGCGCCTTTTCGTGGCGCGTCTTTTCCTCGGGCGAGAGTCCGTCGGGGATCGGAGTCCCCAGCGTCAGCGGAACGACGTTGTCGGTGGCCATGCGGGCCTCCCCGGAAGCGGTGTCGGACGTCGCGAGCGCCGGCGCGGCCAGGGCCGGAGCCGCGGCGGGAGCCTCGGGCTCGGGCGGATTCGATTCGAGCGTCGGAGCGCCCAGCGACGGAGGCGCGCTCGAGGGCTCGAGCGCCGGATCGAGCGACGGTGCACCCATCGACGGCGCGACGGGCGACGGCGGTGTGAACGCCGGCGCGCCCAGGGAGGGCTCGGCGATCGGCGGCTCGCCGAGGCTCGGCAGGGCGGACGTCTCGAGCCCCGGCTCCGTCTGGAGCGCCGGCGCGGTCTCGAGCGCCGGCGTCGAATCGAACGCGGGTTGAGGGGGCGGAGTGCCCAGTGGCTCGGTCTCGAGCGCGGGCGCCGCCGACGTGTAGGTGGCCTGTGCGGCCGCGGCGCCGATGTGCTCGAACGCGGGATCGGCCGGGATCGTCGCCGGGGAGGGGGTGTCGAACCGCTCCACGAAGGAAGAATCGTGCTCGATGTCCGGCGACGGAGGAACGCTCCGCGCCTCGGCGGCGAGCTGCTGCTCCAGCGACACGCCTTCGCCGACGGCCTCCAGCCCCGGATCGGCGACCTGCGGAGCCAGCGGAGGCGGAGCCGGCGAAGGCTCGGCGATCCGCTCCGGCGAAGGCTCGGCGATCCCTTCCGCCGGCGCCTCTTCGACGCGCGGCGCGCGTCTCGGCGGAGGGGGCGGGATCAGCTCCAAATCGACCGGCGCCAGCTCGATCACCGGGGCCGGAACGTCGATCAGGGTCGAGCACCGGCGGCACTTCACGCGGGCGCCGTCGGGCGGAATGAGCGAGTCGTCGATCTTGTAGCGAAGCTGACAGTTCGTGCACTCGAAGGTCATCGCGGCTCCCGGCGGCTGGTGACGTTCACTCGGTCCCTTCTATCGGCGGCCGCCGCACCCATCTTTGGCCGAAATTCTACCCGCTCGCCAGGTACCGCTCCGCCCCCGGCACGTGCGTCTCGATCCAGGCCTCCACGCCCCCTCCCGACGTCTCGGCCTCGGCCCGGTCCAGGAGCTCCCGGCTCAGCTCCTGCGCCGCTTCGATCAACTCCTGATCGCGCATGGGATCGGCCGCGCGGAAGGTCGGAAATCCGTGCTGCGACGTCCCGAGGAATTCCCCAGGGCCGCGCTGCTTCAGGTCCTCCTCCGCGAGGCGGAATCCGTCCGACACCGTCTGGAAGACGTGGAGCCTCTTGCGCGCGGCCTCGCCAAGCCCGCGCCGCGTGACGAGCACGCATCGCCCGGCGCGCCCCGCGCGGCCGACGCGTCCGCGGAGCTGGTGGAGCTGCGCGAGCCCGAAGCGCTCGGGGTGCTCGATGGCGACGAGTGTCGCGTCGGGGATGTCGAGCCCCACTTCCACCACGGTCGTCGTGACGAGGATCCTCGCCTCCCCGCTCCGGAACCGCTCGAGCGCGCGGCGGCGCTCCTCCGCCGGCAGACGGCCGTGGACCAGCTCGATTCCCGCCTGGGCGAGCGCGGGCTCCTTCCTTAGCGCGGCCGCGGTGCCGGTCGCGTCCTCGAGATCCACCTTCTCGCTCTCCTCGACGATGGGATACACCACGAACGCGCTCCCGCCCCGCTCCATCTCCCCGCGGAGGAGATCGAGGAGCGCCTCCCGGCGCGTCCCGTCGATCGAGGTCGTCGTAACCGGCAGGCGGCCCGGCGGCTTCTCGTCGAGGATGGAGAGGTCGAGATCGCCATAGAGCGTCATGGCGTAGCTCCGAGGAATCGGCGTCGCGGTGAGGACGAGGAGATGCGCGCTCCGCCCCGGGTCCGCGCCCCGCGCGAGCGCGATCCTCTGCCGCACCCCGAAGCGGTGCTGCTCGTCGACGGCGACGAACGCGAGCGAGCGGAAGGCGACCTTGGGCTCGAGGAGCGCGTGCGTCCCGATGGCGATCGAGATCTCGCCCGACGCGAGACCGTCCTGGATCTGCCGCCGCTCCCGCTCCGGTGTCGCCGCGGTGAGAAGCCTCCACGTGACGCCGGCCGCTTCGAGCTGCTTCGAAGCGGTCGACGCGTGCTGCTCCGCCAGGAGCATCGTGGGGGCGAGGAGCGCCGCCTGATGCCCCGCGCCGGCGGCGCGCACGGCCCCTGCGAGCGCGAGCACGGTCTTGCCGGAGCCGACGTCGCCCAGGAGGAGGCGGCGCATCGGCACCTCGTCGTCGAGATCCTTCACCATCGCTTCGAGCGATCGCTCCTGCGCGCTCGTGAGCGGAAACGGAAGCGCCGCGAGATAGCGCCGCATGGCGGAGTCCCCCGCGGCGAGCTGTGCTACGCGCTGCGCCTTCCGATGCCGGCGCCGCACGAACTGGAGCGCGACCTGGAGCGCGAGAATCTCCTCGAGCGCGAGCCGCTTCCGCGCCGGCTCCCGCTCGGCGACATCCTCCGGGAAATGGATCCGCTCGAACGCGACCGGCAAGGGAGGAAGCTCGAGCCGTTTCCTCCACTCCCCCGAGAGCACCTCGGGGGGCGGCTTCAACCGGTCCAGAGCCGCGCGGACCCGCGCGCGAAGCCACCGCTCCGTGACTCCTTCCGTGAGCGCGTAGCGGGGCGCGATCCGGGCGACGTGGAGGTGGTTCCCTTCCCCTTCGGCCGGCTCGAACTCCGGATTGTGGAGCTCGGGGCCGCGGAACGCGTGCACGGTCCCGGAGAAGACGTAGCGCTGCCCGGCCTTGAGGGTGGACGCGAGGTAGGGCTGGTGGAACCAGACCGCGCGGAGGATTCCGCTCGAGTCCTGGAGCGTGGCCTCGAGATCGCGGCGGCCGCGCGCGCGGCGGAGCGGACGGACGGAAGCGACCGAAGCCTCGATCGACACCTCGGCGCCTGGGGTCAGCTTCGCGATCGGGGTCACCTCGCGGCGGTCCCGATAGCCGACCGGAATGTGGAAGAGGAGGTCCTTGACGGATCGGATCTGGAGGCGCGCCAGACGGCGCGCCATTTCCGGCCCGACCCCCTCGAGATAGCGAATCGGATCGGACAGGGCGGTCACGGAGGCGATGCTAGGGGGGTGGAGCGGGTCAAGTCAAACCATGGCGGGGGGGTTGCGCCCGGCGGCCCGGGCCGGTAGAATGCCCGGCTCTACCCACGGAGGTGTTTCATGGCCAGGACTTGCGACATTTGCGGCAAGGGCGTCCAGCACGGTCAAAACGTGAGCCACGCCCACAACGTGACGAAGCGCCGCTGGGAGGTCAATCTCCAGACCGTTCGCGCGCTCGTCAGCGGCAAGCCGAAGCGGATTCGCGTTTGCACCCGGTGCATCCGGACCGGCTCGGTCCAGAAGCACATGGGAGCCAAAGCGGCGCAGCGCGCCCGGGCGATCTAGTCCCGGACGCGCTGCCGCACCGCTCCATCGCCCCGGCGCCCGCCGGGGCTTTTTCGTTTTCCTGCCTCAGTCCATCTGCTTGCGCATGAACGCGGGCACGTCCATGTTTTCCTTGCTGATCGCCCGCCCGCCGAACGGCCGCCGCGCCGTGCCCGGCGTCATCTTGAAGTGGGGACGACCCGCCGGAGCTTGAGCCTCGCCTGGAGACGAAGCCTCGAGGACCGCCTCCTCCGCGTCCATGTCCTCGAGCGTGGGGCGCACGACGACGGTGGGACGCACCGCACGCGGCTCCATCTCGAGGACCCGCGGCACGTGGCCCCGCGCGGGCTCCGCGGCGCGGGCCTTCATCATCTCGGCCTTGCCGAAGCCCGTCGCGATGACGGTGATGGAGAGCGCATCTCCCATCGACTCGTCGATCACCGCGCCGAAGATCACGTTCGCGTCCCGCCCCGCGGCGTCCACGACCACGGTGACCGCCTCGTTGATCTCGTGCAGCGTCATCGACTCGCCGCCGGTGACGTTCACGAGGAGCGCCTCGGCTCCCGAGATCGACACGTCGTCGAGCAGCGGGCTCGAGACCGCGCACTGGGCCGCCTCGTACGCCCGGTTCGGACCGCTCGAGTGTCCGGCTCCCATGAGCGCGTTCCCCCGCTCCGCCATGACGGTCTTCACGTCGGCGAAATCGAGGTTCACGAGCCCGGGCACCGTGATGAGATCGGAGATTCCCTTCGTCGCGTAGTGGAGCACCTGGTCCGCGACGCGGAAGGCCTCCTTCAGCGGCGTGTGCTTCTCGACGATCGCGAGGAGCCGCTGATTCGGGATCACGATCAGCGTGTCCACCTTCTCGCGAAGGGCCTGGAGCCCTTCTTCCGCGATCTGCATGCGGCGGCGCCCTTCGAACTCGAACGGACGCGTCACGACCGCGACCGTGAGCGCTCCCATCGAGCGCGCGACGCGCGCCACGACCGGCGCCGCGCCGGTCCCGGTGCCGCCCCCCATGCCGGCGGTCACGAACACCATGTCGGCGCCCCCGAGCGCCTCGGCGATCGCCGCCTCGTCTTCCTCGGCCGCCTCGCGTCCGACGTTCGGATTCGCGCCGGAGCCGAGCCCCTTCGTGATCCCGGTGCCGAGCTGGATCCGCTTCGGACAGCGGGACTGATCCAGAACCTGTGCGTCGGTATTCGCGGCGATGAAGTCGACGCCGCGAAGACCCGCCTCCATCATCCGGTTGACCGCGTTCCCCCCGGCGCCGCCGACGCCGATGACTTTGATCGAGGCTCCCAACACGACCTTCCCATCCTCCACCAGCTCGAACATGTCACTCCTCCCTGAACAGCGGTTGCGCCGGTCTTCCCAAACCAGCTCTTGCGAAGCCTGACCCTTCTACACCAGCTCTTCGATCCAGCGGCGAATCCCGATGCCGATCCTCCCCATCCAGTTGCCGTCTGCGACACGGCGGCCGCCGTCGTTCTGGTAGGCATGCATCGCCAGCCCGACGCCGGTCGCGTATCGAGGATCCGAAACCGTCTCCTCATGGCCCGTGAACCCCATCGGGGCGCCGCGCCTTACCGGCAGGTCGAACACCTGCTCGGCCAGCTCCGTCATCCCCGCAAGGAGCGAGGCGCCTCCCGTCAGCACCACGCCGCCGCCCAGGAGCTCGGCGCCCATGTGGTTCTTTCGAATCTCCTTGCTCGCGTGCGCGAAGATCTCCTCCACGCGCGGCTCGATCATCATCGCGAGCATGTGCCGCGAGATGTCGCGGTCGGGACGCCCTCCCACGCTCGGCACGCGCACCGTCTCGTCCGGCCGCACCATCGAGGTGAGCGCGCATCCCGCCTCGAGCTTCAAGAGCTCCGCGCGCTCGACCGGAGTCCTGAGTCCGATCGCGAGATCGTTCGTCACGTTGGCGCCGCCGAGTCCGATGACCGCAGTGTGCCTCACGGAGCCTTCATAGAAAACAGCAATATCGGTCGTTCCGCCTCCAATATCCAAAATGGCGACGCCGAGATCCTTCTCATCGGGTCGGAGCACCGCGGCCGCGGACGCCAGTGGCTCGAGCACGAGCTCGTCCACCTGGAGTCCCGCGCGCTCGGCGGCGCGGAGCACGTTCCGGCATGCGGAGGCCGCGCCGGTGATGATGTGCACCTCGGCTTCGAGACGGACCCCGGACATGCCGGTGGGGTCGCGGATCCCGTCCTGGTCGTCGACGACGTACTGCTGCGGGAGCACGTGGAGGATCTCGCGGTCCGCCGGGATCGCGACCGCCTTCGCGGCCTCGACCACGCGCGCCACGTCCACAGCGCGGATCTCCGAGTCCTTCCTCGAGACCGCGATCACGCCGCGGCTGTTGATGCCGCGGATGTGGTCCCCCGCGATGCCCGCGGAGACGCTCTTCACACTCCGCCCCGCGATCCGCTCGGCCTCCTGCACGGCGTGCTGGATGGAGCGCACCGTCCTCTCTAGATTTACGACCACGCCCCGCTTCAGTCCGTCGGACGGGGCGCTTCCGACACCCAGGATCCGAATTCCGTCCCCGGATGGATCCGGCTCCGCCACGACCGCCGTGATCTTGGTGGTCCCGATGTCGAGCCCCGCGTAAATGGGTCCGTCCGCCATGTCCGCCCCCCTAGGTGGTTCCGCGCGGCGGCAGGGCCGCGCTCACGCTGTCTTCGGGCGCGCAACGCACCACGACCTGTCCCCGATACCGCGCGTCGACGGAGAGCACGTGCCGCTCCCGCTCGCGGAGGTCCCGGAGCGCGGCGGAGAGCGCCCGCATGGACGCGACCGTCGCACGCTCCGGGTCGACCGTGACCGGGATCCGATCCCGCGAGAGACGCAGGATCGCCCGGTGCGGATCTTCCGACACGACCTCGGACACCTCGGACACGAGCCCCACCTCGGGCGACTCGAGGACCTCCACCAGGTGGAGGATGTCCCGCAGGCGCGCCGTCGTCACCCGCGCTCCCGGCTTCACGGTCGGGAACGGAACGCCGGAGAGGACCGGACGGTCGGCGACCAGCCCGCGGTCGAGCGGCGAGAGGATCGTTCCCGACTGGTCCACTTCGAGGAGCGTGCCCGCGTTCACGAGAAGGAACGTCCGCCGCTCGGTGACGTCGATCCGGAGCCGCCCCGGATGGCGCGAGACCCGGGCGCCTGCGATCCGCGGATGGAGCGCGAGCGCGGACGCGACCTCGTCGGGATGGATGAGGAGGAGGTTTTCGCGCTCCCGCACCGGAATCCAGGAGCGGACCTCGTCCGGCGACAGGTAGAGGAGCCCCGTCACTTCGATCCGCTCCGCGCGGAACAGAGGAATCAGCCCGAGCGCTCGCGCGCACGGAGCCCCGAGGAAGGGGGCCGCGAGCGTGACCAGGAGAAGCAGGGCGCCGAGGAGGAGGATGCGGCGGTTCCTCCGCTTGCGCGCCGGACGCTTGTAGGTCGGAAGTCCCGCATACCCCGCTCTCATCGCCCACCTCCCCGGATCAGCTCGCCGATTCGATAGACATCGCCGGCCCCGATCGTGGCGAGGAGTCCCTCGGGGCGGAGCGCCTGGGCCGCGGCTTCCGCGGCCTCGGGGAACGAGTGCGCGAGAACCACGCGTGGACCGTGGGCCGCTTCCACCGCCTTCGCGAGACGCTCCGACGACACGCCGTCGATCGGCGTCTCCCCCGCCGGATAGATGGGCAGGAGGACCAGCGTCTCCACGCCCTGGAAGCAGGTCGCGAACCGGTCGAGGAGCGCCTGCGTGCGCGAGTAGCGATGGGGCTGGAAGACGGCGGTGATCGGCCGGCCGTAGGAGGTCTTGAGCGCGCCGAGCGCGGCCTCGATCTCCGTCGGATGGTGCGCGTAGTCGTCGATCCAGAGGGCGCCCTTCACCTGGCCGCGGGACTCGAGGCGCCGTCCCACTCCCGCGAAGTCCCGGAGGCCGGCCTGGATGATCGTGAACGGCACCGAGAGCTCCCACGCCGCGGCCGCCGCGGCGAGCGCGTTCCGAGCGTTGTGCACGCCCACGACTTGAAGGTCGATCCATCCCTGCTCCTCGCCTCGGACGACGACCCGAAAGCGCGAGCCGCGGCGTCCGACCTCGAGGTCGTGGCCGCGGAACTCCGCCTCGTGCTCGAAGCCGTAGGTGACCACCCGGCGGTGCACGTCGCCGCGGATCAGGGCCGCATGCGGATCGTCGGCGGGGAGCACGACCGTGCCGTAGAACGGGACCCGGTTCGCGAAGCGGAGGAAGGCGCCGCGGATGTCGTCCAGGCTCTGGTAGAAGTCGAGGTGCTCGAGGTCGATGTTCGTCACGACCGCGATCGTGGGCGAGAGGAGGAGGAAGGAGCCGTCGCTCTCGTCCGCCTCGGCGACCAGGAACGGGCCGCGGCCGAGCCGCGCGTTCGCGCCGACCGCCTTGAGCCGCCCGCCGACGATGACGGTCGGATCGAGGTCGCCGCGCGCGAGGATGTCGCCGACCATCGAGGTCGTGGTGGTCTTGCCGTGCGCCCCCGCGACCGCGACGGAGACCTTGATGCGCATGAGCTCGGCGAGCATCTCGGCGCGGGGTATGACGGGGATGCGGAGCGCGTGCGCGCGGTCCACCTCGGGATTCCCCGTTCCGATCGCCGTGGAGGCGACCACGACGTCGGCGCCCTCCACGTTCGCCGCGGCGTGGCTCCCGGCGATCTTGGCGCCGAGCCCGCGCAGCCGGCTCACGGCCTCGCTCTCCTTGACGTCGGAGCCCGAGACCTCGTAGCCGAGATTCAAGAGGACTTCCGCGATCCCGCTCATCCCACTGCCCCCGATGCCCACCAGATGGATCCGACGGATCCGCCCGTACATTCTCCTAGATCTCGTCGACCGGGCCCGCGAGCCCGGCCAGCGCTTCGATCGAATGCGCGATCTTCTCGGCCGCATTGGTGCGCGCGAAGGCGCGAGCGTTCCGCGCCATGCGCCGGAGTCTCGACTCGTCCTTGAAGAGCGCCTCCACCCGCGACGCCACCTCCGCGGGACCGAGATCCTTGTCCTCGATCATCTCCATGGCGCCGCGGTCCACGAGCCCGCGCGCGTTCTGCGTCTGGTGGTCGCGCGCGGCGTGCGGGTACGGGATCAGGATCGCCGGCACCCCGCAGGCGGTCAGCTCCGTGATGGTCATCGCCCCGGCGCGGCAGACCGCGAGATCGGCGACCGCGTACGCCTCCTCCATGCGGTCCACGTAGGCGCGCACGCGCACCGGAAAGGGGGCGGTCCGGCTCGCCTCGCTCATGGCCGCCTCGTCCTCGGATCCGGTCTGCCAGAGCACCTGGAGCGACGGCACGCGCGCGAGGAGCGGGAGCGCCCCGGCCACCGCGCGGTTGATGCTCGCCGCCCCGCGGCTCCCGCCGAACACGAGGAGCGTGCGGCGCGAGGGATCGAGGCCCAGCGCCTCGTACGCGCCCGCCTTGTCCTGACGCAGGAGCGAGCGGCGGATCGGATTGCCGGTCACCTTGAGGTGGTTCTTCCGGCGAAAGTAGTTCCGCGACTCGACGAAGCTGATGTGCACCTGGCTCGCGATCAGGCTGAGCCACCGGTTCGCGGCGCCCGGCACCGAGTTCTGCTCCTGCAGCACGAGCGGGATCGAGAGGAGCCGCGCCCAGATCGCCGCGGGGCCGCTCACGTAGCCTCCGGTCGCGAGGATGACGTGGGGCTTCACTTCCTTGATGATGCCCGCCATCTGCATGAAGCCCCGCCCGAACGACCAGAGCGCTCCGATGGCCGCGGGCGTGGGACGGCGCGGAAATCCGCGCGCCTCGATCGGACGGAACGCGAAGCCGGCCGCCGGAACGGCCTTCGCCTCCACGCCGCGGGTCGTGCCCACGAAGGTCACTTGCGAATCGGGGTGCAGGCGCATCCATTCCTCGGCGATGGCGATTCCCGGATAGACGTGGCCGCCGGTGCCGCCGGCCGCCACGAGAAGGCGTACGGGGACCGCGCTATCGGCCACCTGGTCGCCGTTTTCCGAGCGGGGCGTCGAACGCGCGTGCTCGGATGCCGGATTCCATCTGACTCGCGATGTTGAGTAGGACACCGATGACTCCCAGGTTCACGACGAGGGCCGAGCCCCCGTAGCTGAGGAACGGAAGCGGCAGGCCGGTGGTCGGAATCACGCCGGTCACGACCGCGATGTTCATGGCGACATAGACGGACAGGTTCACGGTGAGCCCGGCGGCCAGGAGGAATCCGAAGCGGTCCGGCGCCGATCCCGCGATCTTGAGACCGCGGAGGAAGAGCGCGAGATACGCCGCCAGAACGAGAGCGGTTCCCACGAAGCCGAGCTCCTCGCCGATCACGGCGAAGATGAAATCCGTATGGGGATCCGGAAGGAAGAAGACCTTCTGGAGCCCGTGCCCCGGCCCGGTCCCGAGGACACCCCCGGACCCGAGCGCGAGGATCGATTGCGACAGCTGCCAGTTCCGGCCGAGGGCGTCGATCGACCCTCCCCAAAGCCCGCGCCACGCCGCGACCCGCTCCATCATATACGGGTGGCGCAGGACCTGCACCCACGCCGCGAGGACGCCGCAGAGGACGAGGAGCCCTAGGTGGCGGGTCCGCGCCCCGGCCAGGTGGAGCATCACGAACCCCGTCGTGAGGAGCGCGATGGTGCTCCCGAGGTTCGGCTGGAGCAGGATCAGCACCGAGAGGAGGCCGAGCGTGAGGACGGCCGGGAGGACGCCGTCCCGGAAGGAGGCCATGCGGTCCCCCTTTCGGTCCAGGAGGCGCGCCAGATACACGACGCACGCCACGCGGGCGAGCTCGGTCGGCTGGATGTTGATGGTCGCGAGCGAGAGCCAGCGGTTGGCGCCGCGGATCCCCTCGCCCCCCAAGGCCACGAGCGCGACGAGGAGCGCCACGCTGCCCCCGAACGCCCAGGGCGCGAAGCGCGCGTAGACGTGATAGTCGACACGCGCCAGGGTGAAGAGGAGGGCGAGGCCGAGAACCACGCGGACGATGTGCCGCTTGAGGAAGAAGTACTCCGACTGGAACCGCTCCGCGCCGAGGAAGGCGCTCGACGAGTAGACCATCACGATTCCGAGCGCGGTGAGCCCGGCCACCGTCAGGAGGAGCGTGCGGTCGATCCGCGGGACGGCGAGCTGGCTCATCGGCGCCCCCGCTCCATCGAGCGCCCCCGCTCGATCGACCGCTTGAGCTCCATCACGGCCGCCTCGAAGCGCGCGCCGCGCTCTTCGAAGTTCCGGAACATGTCGAAGCTCGCGCAGCCGGGAGAGAGGAGGACGACCCCTCCTGGGGTCGCGTGGGACCGGGCCAGGGTGACCGCCTCCTCGAGGGTCTTCGCCCGCGTCGAAGGCACCTGGCTGAAGGCGCGCTCGAGCTTGGACGTCGCTTCCCCGACGTAGACGGCGTGCTGGACCCGCTCGTGGACCAGAGGCGCTACGGCCTCGAAGTCCCCGTCCTTGTCCCGTCCTCCCGCGATCAAGGTGATCGGATCCGTGAACGATTCGAGGGCGCGCTTCATCGCGTCGACGTTCGTGGCCTTGGAATCGTTGATGTACCGCACCCCCTCGATCTCGGCGACGAGCGTGAGCCGGTGCGGAAGGCCGCGGAATTCCTTCAGGGTCTTCGCGACGACGCGCTCCGGGACGCCCGCCGCGAGCGCGGCGCCGGCGGCGGCGCAGATGTTCTCGGTGTTGTGGGGTCCGCGGAGGAGCGCCTCCTCGCGCTTCACGATCCTGCCTTCCCGTCCCTCGAACCGGAACTCGAGGATGCCCTTCTCCTCCCACACGCCGTCCCCCGTCGGATCGGCGAAGCCGAACCAGATCGGAGCCGAGCGCATGGGCTCGAGGAGCCGCGTGAGGCGGGAATCGCCGAGCGGCTGCACGCGAAAGTCGTGCTCGTTCTGGAACGCGAAGAGCCGCGCCTTGATCTCGGCGTAGCGCTCCATGGAGCCGTGGCGATCGAGATGGTCGGGAGTCACGTTGAGGAGGATGCCCACGTGGGGACGGAAGCGCGTGCAGAGCTCGAGCTGGAAGCTCGACACCTCGACCACGAGCCAGCCGTCCTCAGGCACCTCCTCGGCCCGCTCGGAGAGCGCGGTTCCGATGTTCCCGAGCACCTCCGTGCGCTTGCCGGCGTTCCGGCCGATCGCGCCCAGGAGCTCCACCGTCGTCGACTTCCCGTTGGTGCCGGTCACCGCGAGGATCGGCGCGCGCGCCACCGCGAAGCCCAGCTCCAGCTCCGGCGCGACCGGGATGCCGCGGCGGGCCGCCTCGGCGAAGAGCGGGAGGTCGGCGGGAACGCCCGGGCTCGTCACGACGAGGTCGCATCCCTCGAGCGCGGAGGAGTCCATGGTGCCGTAGCGCACTTCGACGCCGCGCCCCTCGAGCTCCGCCGCGTCTCCCGCGATCTCGTCGCGCCGCCGGCGGTCGATGGCGCGCACGCTGGCGCCATGTCGCAGGAGAAGGCGCGCCGCCGCGGAGCCGCTCCGCGCGACTCCGACCACGAGCGCGCGCGCGCCTGCGAACCACGGAGCCTGGGTGCGCGCGGTGGTGGTCATTGGAGCTTGAGCGTGCTCAGGCTGACGAGCGCGGCGAGCGCGGCGGCGATCCAGAAACGAACGACCACGCGCGACTCCTTCCAGCCCGACAGCTCGAAGTGATGGTGCAAGGGGGCCATTCGGAGGATCCGGCGCCCCATGATCTTGAACGAGAGGACCTGCGCCATGACCGAGAGCGCCTCGGCCACGAACACGGCGCAGATGATCGCGAGGAGGAACTCGCGCCGGATGAGCACCGCCACCGTGCCCAGGGCGGCGCCCAGCGAGAGCGACCCCGTGTCTCCCATGAAGACGTCCGCGGGGTGGCAGTTCCACCAGAGGAAGCCGAGCGTCGCCCCGATCACGGCCGCGCAGAAGACGGTCAGCTCGCCGGTGTCGGCGATGTAGGGCACCTGCAGGTATCCCGAGAACTTCACGTGGCCGGTGATGTAGCACATGCCGCCGAGCGCCACCGCCGCGAACGCGGTGAGTCCCGCGGCCAGGCCGTCCAGGCCGTCGGCGAGGTTCACGGCGTTCGACGCGCCGGTCACGACCAGGACCACGAAGGGAAGGTAGAGCCAGCCCAGGTGCACCACCGTCTGCTTCAGGAACGGGATGTTGGTCTCGCCGGGGTTGAGGATCCCGGGGGACGGGTAGAAGTAGACCGCGTAGAAGATCCCGATGCCGAGAAGGATCTGCCCCGCCAGCTTGTACCGGCCCAAGAGCCCCTTCCGGTAGTGCTTCACGACGCGCAGGTAGTCGTCGATGAAGCCGACCGTGCCCATCCAGAGCGTCGCAACGAGCGCGATCAGCACGTTCCGGTTGCCGAGATTCCCCCAGAGGAGCGTCGAGACCAGGATCGCGATCACGATCAAGATCCCGCCCATGGTCGGCGTGCCCGCCTTGGGAAGATGGCTCTGCGGCCCGTCGTCGCGCACCTTCTGTCCGATCTTGAGCTCGCGCAGCTTCTTGATCACCGGAGGCCCGAGCACGAGCGCGATCACGAGCGCGGTCGCGAGCGCGTAGGCCGAACGAAACGTGATGTAGCGGAACACGTTCAGCGGGGTGAAGTAGACGTGGAGCGGGTAGAGGAAGTGATAGAGCATCAGGCCCGCCCGGCCGGCGCCGGCGACGAAGCGCCATGCCCCGTTCCGGAGGCGCCCATGAGCGCCTCCACGACCCGCTCGAGCCGCATCCCGCGCGACGCCTTCACCAGCACGAGATCCCCGGCGCGCGCGTCCCGCGCGACCGACTGGGCCATCGCGGGCACGTCGTCGAAGCGGCGGATGCGCGCGGCATCCACGCCCGCCGTGCGAGCGCCGCGCTCGAGATCCGCCGCGTGTCCGCCGGCCGCGTAGAGCCAGGCGCCCTTCGGCACCGCGCGCCCGACGTCCTCGTGGAGCCGCGCCGCTAGAGGCCCCAGCTCCAGCATGTCGCCGCGCACCGCGCGGCGAGCGCCGCGCGCGTCCATGGAGCCGAGCAGGGCGAGGGCCGCCTTCATGGACGCGGGGTTCGCGTTGTACGCATCGTCGATCACGTGCACCCCGCCCGGCGTCGTCACGCGCTCGAGCCTGTGCTTGGCCGGGTGGAGCGCGCCGAGCGCGCGCGCCGCCTCGCCGCGCGGAATGGCGAAGCGGTCGCCGACCAGGATCGCGGCGAGCGCGTTCCTCACGTTGTGGCGTCCGAGGAGTGCCAGGGTGACCTCCGTTCCGTCGGGCAGGATGAACCGGGTGCCGCCGTCGCCGCTCTCCACCACCGAGTCCGGCCTCAAGTCGGCATCCTGATTGTCGAGGGCGTAGCCGCGCACCGTCACCGGACGGCCGCGATTCATGGTCCAGAGTAGCGCGTCGTCGGCGTTCACGACCAGGAGCCCGTCCGGGCGGAGCGCCTCGGCGAGCTCGCTCTTGGCCCGCGCGACCTCCTCGACCGACCCCAGCTGCTCCAAGTGCGCCGCGGAGGCGTTCGTGATCACGCCCACCTCGGGGCTCGCGAGCGACGCGAGGAGCGCGATCTCGCCCCGCGCGCTCATCCCCATCTCGATCACGAGCACCTGATGCTCCGGCGTCAGGTGCGACAGCGTGAGCGGCACGCCGATGTGATTGTTGAGATTCCCCACGTTCCGGTGGACGTGGAGCCGCGTGCCCAGGACGGCGGCGATCATCTCCTTCGTGGTCGTCTTCCCGTTCGATCCCGTCACGGCCACCGTCGGCACGCCCGCACGCTCGCGGCAATGCCGGCCGATCGCCTGGAGCGCCGCCAGTGCGTCCTCGACCTCGATCACCGGCTTCGACGACGGCGCCGAGTCAGCGCTCCACGACGCGCCGCGCGCGACGAGGCTCCCCGCGGCGCGCCCCTCGAGCGCGGACGCGACGAACTCGTGGCCGTCCACGTTCGAGCCCGGGAGCGGCACGAAGAGCTCTCCGTCCTGGATCGTGCGGCTGTCGATCGCGCAGCCCCGGAAGGTGAGCCCCGTGCCGGCCGCGCCCCGCTTCAGAGTGCCGCCGGTCGCGCCGAGAACGTCCTCCACCGTCATCCAGGGAATCCCGGCCAAGCGGCTCACGCGCGATACCCCTGCGCCTCGAGCGCCGCGCGCGCGACCTTCCGGTCGTCGTACGGAATCGTGCGCGAGCCGAGGATCTGATACGTCTCGTGTCCCTTGCCCGCGATCAGGAGCGCGTCCCCATCGGCGCACGCCGCAACCGCGGCCCCGATCGCCTCCGTGCGATCCACGATCGTGTGCACGTGGGCGGCGCCGCGCACGCCCGCCTCGATCTCGGCCAGGATCGACCGCGGATCCTCGCTCCTCGGATTGTCGGACGTCAGGAAGACCTCGTCCGCGTGCTCCGCCGCCACCCGGCCCATCAAGGGGCGCTTGCCGCGGTCCCGGTCGCCGCCGCATCCGAAGACGCAGAGGAGACGCTTGGGCCCGGTCGCGCGGACCGCGTCGAGCGCGCGCAGCAGAGCGTCCGGCGTGTGCGCGTAGTCGACGAGAACCAGGAAGGGCTGCCCCGCCTCGACGGGCTCGAGCCGGCCCGGCACCGACGCGACCGATTCGAGCCCGGCCGTGATCGCGGTGACCGGAACGCCGACGGCGAGCCCCGCGGCGAAGGCCGCGAGCGCGTTCATCACGTTGAACGCGCCACGGAGACGGAGGGCGACCGAAGAGCTTCCCTGCGGGCTTCGGATCCGGAGTCTCGTGCCAGATCGCTCCCACCGGATATCTTCCGCCGTCACCTCCGCTCCGGGCTCGAGGCCGAATCCAAGCATGGGGGGGTCTCCATGCTCCCGGATCCAGCGCCCTTCGGGATCGTCCGTGTTGACGGCCCCGGTAAACGCCTTCGACCGGTCCCCACGCGTGTCCGCGCGGAAGAGCCGCGCCTTGGCGTCCCGGTAGGCCTCCATGGTCCCGTGGAAATCCAGATGGTCCTGCGTCAGGTTCGTGAACACGCCCGCGTCGAATGCGACCCCGTACGTCCGGTCGAGCGCGAGCGCGTGCGAGGAGACCTCCATCGCGACGGCGGTCGCGCCGCGGTCGCGAAATCGGCGCAGGAGCCGCGCGAGATCGGGCGCCTCGGGGGTCGTGTGCGGGGCGGGCTCGATCTGATCGCCGAAGCGATAGCCGACCGTGCCGATGACGCCGACGCGCTCGCCGCGCGCCTCGAGCTCGGCCGCGATCAGGTGTGTCGTCGTCGTCTTGCCGTTGGTGCCGGTCACGCCGATCATCACGAGCTCGCGCGACGGATGGCCGGTCTCCTCGGCGGCCAGGAGCGCGAGCGCGCGCCTCGAGTCGGTGACCCGGATCTGCGGCAGGTCGAGTCCCGGCGTCACGGTCTCGACGACGGCGGCGACCGCTCCCTGGTCGCGCGCCTGCCTCAAATGGGCGTGGCCGTCGGTCCTCTGTCCGCGAATGGCCACGAAGATGTCTCCCGATCCGACCGCGCGCGAGTCGTACTGGACGCGCTCCCAGACGCCGCGCGGAGATCCATGCACCTCGACCGCGCCCACGATCCGGGCGATCTGGGCGGCGTGCCGGGCGGACGCTTCGATCAGGCGCCTCGGGGCGAGAGGACCAGCGTGCATCGGGTCCCCTTCTTGACGGTCTTGCCCGCTTCGAGCGACTGGCGGACGACGGTGCCGCTTCCCTCGACGCGCGCCACCTCGATCGCGCTCGCGGTGAGCCGCGCGAGCGCGTCCCGAAGCGCGAGCCCGCGGAGGTCGGGCACGGTGGTCTCGCCGTCCCCTCCCGTCGCGAGCGCGAGCTCGATCACCGCGCCGGATCCGATCTCCGTTCCGGGAGCCGGGGTCTGCGCCATCACGCGTCCGCCGACGGCGCCGCCCGAGGCGACGCGAAGTCCGTAGCCCGCGCGCGCGAGGACCTCGCGCGCCCGGTCGAGCTCGAGGAGCCGCACGTCGGGCACCCCCATGCGCGCCTTGGGCTCGTCCTCGCCGCGCACCACCGAGGACGGCGGGAGCGCGATCGGGCCCCGTCCCTGGAGCGCCCATGCGGCGAGGATGTCGCGGAACACGGGGGCGGCGACCGAGCCGCCGTAGTAGAGACCGCCGCGCGGCTCGTCGATCACGATGAGTCCGACGACGGATGGATTCTCGTAGGGGGCCATGCCGACGAACGAGGCGATGTAGCTGCCGGCGCCGTAGCCGCGCCCGTTCTCGAGCGCCTTCTGCGCCGTGCCGGTCTTCCCCGCCACCTCGCACCACGGAAGGGCCGCTTCGAGCGCCGTGCCCGACACGACCGCGTCGCGCAGGAAGGAGCGGAACGTGCGCGCGGTTTCGGACGAGACGACCCGCCGCACGTGCTCGACCGGGACCTCGCGGATCGGCGCGCCCTGATCGTCCACCACGGTCGAGACGACGCGCGGGCGCAGGAGCTCGCCGCCGTTCGCGATCGCGCAGTAGGCCATCAGGATCTGGAGCGGGGTCACGAGCACTTCCTGGCCGATCGAGATGGTCGCGAGCGAGCGCCCGGACCAGCGGTCGGGATGGCGGATCTGCCCGGGCGCCTCGCCCGGCAGCATGATGCGCGTGGGCTGGCCGAAGCCGAAGAGCCGCGCGTAGCCGTAGAGCGTCTTCGCGCCCACCTTCGTTCCGATGTGCGCGTAGCAGACGTTGCTCGAGAGCGCCGTGGCGTCGCGGAAGGTGTACCAGCGGGTCTCGGGATGCGAGTCGTGGATCGTGAAGCCTCCGACGTCCGCCTCCCCCTTGTCCACGTAGAAGGAATCGGACGGCTCGAGGAGCCGCTCCTCGAGCGCGGCACAGCCGGCGAGGATCTTGAACGTGGAGCCGGGCTCGTACTGGTCGGCGATGACGCGGTTCCGGTGCTGGTCCGAGTCCGTGCGTCCCGCGGCGTCCACCGTCACCATCGCCAGGATGTCGCCGGTCCGGGGATCGGCGAAGACAGCCATGCCGCCCTTGGCGCCGTTCTTCTCCACCGCCTTCTTGAGCTCGATCGAGGCGATCGATTGCGCGTCGAGATCGATCGTGCTGACGATGCTCTCGCCCGACTCGGGAAGCTTGACGAGGCTCCGCGGCAGCTCGTACGCGGCGCCCCGGGCGTCGCAGAAGAGGGTCGCCCACCCGCTCTTCCCCTTGAGCTCGCGGTCGTACACGCGCTCGAGCCCCTCGAGCCCGTCCCCCTCGCTTCCGACCACGCCCACGACCGAGCGCGCGACGGTCTCGAGCGGATAGACGCGCCCCGGCACCGCTTCGACGCGCAACCCCTCGGGAAGCGTCGTGGCCTGGAGCGCGAGCTCCTGCTGCGGCGAGAGCTGCGAGGAGAGGCGGATGTAGGGGGCGTGGCGGCTCCGGCCGGCCTTGAAGCGGCTCACGGCGTTCTGCCCCGCCGCCTTCGCGAGGAAGGTCTGGATGGCCCGCGCGTTCTTCACGTCGCGCGGACGGACGGAGAGCCGGCTCAGGGCGACGTTGTCGGCGAGGGAGCGGAGATGGCGGTCGAAGATGCGCCCGCGCTCCGGCTCGAGGAGGACGCGCCGCGTCTGCTGCTGCCGCGCCGCCTTGGCGAAGCTCTCGTGCTGGACCACCTGGATCTGGACGAGCCGGGTGAGGAGCATGAGGAACGCCGCGAACCCGACGACCGCGAGAAGGCGGAGACGCCGGGCGTCGTTCGGAATCACGGACCCACCTGCGCGCGCACCGGCACCGCGTCCACACCCGGAGGCGTGGCGTTGCGACGCTGGAGGCCGCGGAACCAGGAGCTCACGCGCGCGGCGACGCCGCCCCCCGGCACCGCGTGCGGGAGCGACTCGTGGAGATCGATGTCCACGATGTGCGCGGGATCGGGAGCGACGAAGCCGAGCGCGCGGAGCGAGCGGGGATCCACGCCGGAGAGGAGCGATGACTGCTCGCTCACCTCGGACGAGAGCTGGAGCCGGTTCTCGAGGGCGCGCACCTCGCGGCGCAGGCGGTCGCGATCCATCGCGGT
>DASUFL010000073.1:0-11827 GCA_036274595.1 Candidatus Eiseniibacteriota bacterium
AGGACCCTACCTCGCCCCCGAGCCCGGCCCCGAACACTTCACCCCCGAGCCATCACCTCCAATGCGGCAGCAGTGACCTCCGAAGCGTCGATCGAGCGAAGGCAGCCGTAGCCAATCGGACACGTGCGCCGGAAGCAAGGCGAGCACGGATAGGCGGCGTAGAGGCTCCGCACCCACGGAGCGTCCGCCGAGGTCCAGACGGGGCTCGTCGAGCCGAAGATCCCGACGGTGGGACGGCCTAGGGCCGCGGCCAGGTGCATCACGCCGGAATCGTTCGAGAGCACGAACCCGGCTCTCGCGAGAATTCCGATCAACGCCGGCAAGTCCGTGGCGCCGGTCAGGTCATGGATGGGAGCCCGCCCCCCGAGCAGGCGAATCACTTGGCGAGCGGCATCTCCGTCCTCGCGCGACCCCACCAGGACGATGCCAGAGCCCCTTTCGCCAAGCGCCCGACAGGCCTCGGCGAACCGCTCTGGACCCCATTGCTTGGCGGGGCCATAGCTCGCGCCGGGAGCTACGACTCCATACGTCGCGGGAGGCGCCGATGCGCGCTCCAGGCACGTGTTCCCCGCGCTCAGCTCTGGCTCGAGAGGAGCGATACGGGGAATCCCGGACGCGACCTCGAGGCCAGCGGCCTCGGCCAGCACGATGTACTCGCGAGCTCGCGGCATGCTGCGCGGCGAGCCGACCCGGCGGACGGGGCGCGTGAGGAGGAGATTCCGGCCCTCGGCGGCATATCCAATTCGCTCCGGCACCCCACCGAGCCAGGTCACGAGTGCCGAGGAGAGCGATTCCGTGAGGAGAAGCGCCGCGCGCGGGCGAAGGCGCCGGATCGGCGCCACCGCGGCGAACCGGCGCGCACGGGAGACGGCCACATAGGCGGATCCGGGATAGCGCGGCTCCACGAGGGCGCGGAACGGCTCCGGACCGGCGAAGATGGCGCCCTGGCGGGCTGCGGCGTCCACCACGGGCCACGCGAGCACGAGGTCGCCGAGCCAGTTGGGCAGACGGACGAGGAGCGGTGCTTCGGCCGCGCGGCTCATCACGGCTCGCGCCGGGTCGGGATCAGCGGATGATGCCGAGCTTCCGTCCGACGTCCTCGAGGATCGCGAGCGCCCGATCCAGCTCCGGCTCGGTGTGCGTGGCGGTCACGATCGTGCGAAGCCGCGCGCGCCCCTTCGCGACGGTCGGGAAGCCGATCCCCTGGGCAAACAGGCCGCGCGCGAAGAGCTGGTCCGAGAAGCGCATCGCGAGGTCCGCCTCGCCCACGATGATCGGCGTGATCGGGGTCTCGCTGATCCCGGTGTCGAAGCCGAGCCGCGCGAGGCCTTCCTTGAAGCGCTTCGTGTTGGACCAGAGCCGCTCGATCCGCTCGGGCTCCTGCTCGAGCACGTCGAAGGCGGCGAGGCAGGCCGCGGCCACGGCGGGCGGGTGGGACGTGCTGAAGAGGAACGGCCGCGCCCGGTGGTACAGGTATTCGATCAGCGTCTTCGAGCCGGCGACGTAGCCCCCGAGGACGCCGATCGCCTTCGAGAGCGTGCCGACCTGGATGTCGACCTGGCCGTGGAGATCGAAGTGGTCCACGGTCCCCCGCCCCGCCTTGCCGAGCACGCCGCTCGCGTGGGCGTCGTCCACCATCATGATCGCGCCGTGCGCGCGCGCCAGCGCCGCGATCTCCCGCATCGGGGCCACGTCGCCGTCCATGCTGAAGACGCCGTCCGTGATCACGAGCCGCCGTGGAAACGAGGTCGTCTCCTCGAGGAGCTTCTCGAGCGCCTTGACGTCCTTGTGCGGGAACACCTTGATGGTCGCGCGGGAGAGCCGCGCGCCGTCGATGATGCTCGCGTGGTTCAGCTCGTCGGAGAGGATCACGTCCTCTTTCCCGAGGACGGACGAGACCGTGCCCGCGTTGGCGGTGAAGCCGCTCTGGAAGACCACCGCGGCCTCGGTCTTCTTGAAGACCGCGATCCGCCGCTCCAGCTCCATGTGGAGCTCCATCGTGCCCGCGATCGTGCGCACCGAGCCCGAGCCCACGCCCAGCTTCTTCACCGCATCGAGCGCGGCTTCGCGCAGCTTGGGATGCGTCGTCAACCCGAGGTAGTTGTTCGAGGAGAGATTGATGACGTCCTTGTGGTCGAACGTCGCTTCGGCCTTCTGCTCCCCGTCCAGGATCCGGAGCGACCGGTAGAGGCCGTCGGCGCGAAGCTGCGCCATCGCCTCGTCGAGGAAGCCGAGCGGGTTCTTGGTCTCGGTGGCGCGGCTCACGGATGATCCCTCTGGAGCACGATCTTCCCCGCCTTGCCGGAGCGCTGCAGCTCCACGGCGCGGTCGAACTCGCTCCATCCGAGCGTGTGCGTGATCACGGGGCGGATGTCGAGCTTGCCCGACAGGAGAAGGGCCTCCATCCGGAACCACGTGTCGTAGATCCAGCGGCCGTTGATCCCCTGCACCGTCGCGCCCCGGAAGATGATCTCCCGCGCGACGTCGATCTCCAGCGGTTTGGACGGAATGCCGAGAAGCGAGATGCGCCCGCCGTTCGCGAGCGCCTCGAAGCCGTCGCGGAACGCGCCCGGGCTCCCGGACATCTCGAGCATCGCGTCCACGCCGCGCCCGTCCGTCGCGTCGCGGATCGACGGAGCGACCGCGTCCTTCTCCACGTTGAGGAGGAGATCCGCTCCCATCCGCTCCGCCAGCCCGAGCCGCATCGGATTCTTGTCCACCGCCGCGACCCAGGACGCGCCCGACGCCTTGAGCACGCCCACGGCGAAGCAGCCGATGGGCCCGCACCCGAACACCGCAAACCTGAGTCCCGCGACCGGGCCCGCGAGCGCGCAGTGCACCGCATTCCCGAGCGGATCGTGCACCGCGGCGATCTCCTCGGGGATGCTGGGGTGGAGCTTCCACACGTTCTGCTCGGGGATCACGACCAGGTCGGCGAACGCCCCCTGGCGGTCCACGCCGAGGATCTGCACGTTTTCGCACAGATGCAGGAGTCCGCGACGACAGGCGTAGCAGAGGCCGCAGTAGATGTGCGTCTCCGCGGTGACGCGATCGCCCGGCCGGACCAGCGTGACCTCGGCTCCGACCGATTCCACGACGCCCGTGAACTCGTGCCCCGGAATGAGGGGCGGCTTGATGCGCGACGCGGCCCAATCGTCCCATTCCACGATGTGGAGATCGGTGCCGCAGATGGCGAACGCGGTCACGCGAATCCGGACGTCCTTGGGTCCGACCTTGGGAATGGGCGCCACGATCGGGGTGAGACCCGGGGCCGGGGCCGACTTCTGGATGGCCCACATCGTGTCCTGGCTCACGAGCGGTTCCTTGGTCTGGACGGGCATGCGGCTCCTCGGCGAGGGTTCAGAGCGTGTGTCTCGAAGCCGATTATGGGTTCCAAAGGCGTGGAATCAAGGGATTTCCCGGGCCGCCACTAGTAGCCCCGCTCGCGGTCGACCAGGTGCAGGAGCGAGCGCCGCGCCTGGTACCGGGACCAGTTCGCCGCGAAATCGCGCGCCAGCTCGGCCACCGTTCCCGTGCCCGCCACGTGAGGGGTGATCCAGATCTCGTCGAATCCGCGGAGCGGATGGTCGGGCGGAAGGGGCTCCTCCCGGAAGACGTCGAGGATCGCGCGACCGGGACGTCCCGCGCGGATCGCGTCGAGGAGCGTCCCCTCGTCCACCGTGGCGCCGCGCGAGATGCTCACGAACACCGCCCCCTCCCTCATGAGCGCGAAGCGCTCCCCGTTCCAGAACGATTCGGTGTCGCGCGTGTGCGGGAGGACGTTGACGACGATGTCGGCCTCGCCGAGGAGCTCCGGGAGCCGAGGAAGCGCGTGCACGCCCTGCGATTCCTCGCCCGATGTCACCGGGCCGCGCCGGATTCCATGCACGCTCATGCCAAACGCCCGCGCTCGCGCCGCGATCGCGCTCCCGATGGCGCCATACCCGACCACGAGCATCGTGCGGCCGTGGATCGAGCCGGGCACCCAGCGCCTGAAGGCGCGGTTCTGCATCTGGCGGATGGCGCGCGCCACGCCAAGCTCCTGCGCGAGGAGATAGGCGAACACGTACTCGGCCATGCGCTCGGGGAAGTCGGCGACGGTGCGCGTGAGCCGCACGCCGCGCTGCCATTCGGGGCGGCGGAACCATCCCTCGACGCCGGCCCATCCGCTGTGGATCCACTCGAGACTCGGGAGCGAGAGAACGCGCCCTGGAGGCGGCCCGGCGCAGAACCACACGTCCACCTCGTCGAGGTCGGCGTCCTCGGGATCGACCCACGGCAGCCCGCGGCCGACGGCGTCCTCGACAGCCCGCTGGAGCGCCTCCGGACGCACGTCCGTGAGGAGGACCCGGCTCACGACGCCGCGACCGTGGCGAGGATCGGACGAAGCGCATGGCAGACGATATCGGGCGTGAGGGCCTGCATGCAGGCGTGATGACCGAGCGGACAGCGGCCCAGGCCATGGACGCTGCAGGGACGGCACGAAAGCGGGATCTCCGCGACCGCGTCGCGGGGACCCTGGAGCGCGAAGCCAAACGCCGGGACCGTGCTCCCGAAGAGTCCGACCGCGGGAACGCCGAGCGCCGGTCCCAGATGGAGGACGCCGGAGTCGTTCGACACGATCGCCGCCGCGTCCCCGGCCAGGGCCGCGAGCGCGCGCACGTCGAGCGTGACCGCCTGATGCGCGTCGGCTCCCAGGAGCCGCGCGAGCTCCTGATCCGGCTCGCCCGGCGAGAGCGCGAACCGTGCCTCGAGCCCCCACTCCTTCCGGACCGCGGCCGCGAGCGACACGAAGTGCTCGAGCGGCCAGCGCTTCGTCGCCCAGCGCGCGCCGACTCCGTACAGGATGTATCCCCCGCGCTCGAGACCTTCGCGCGCTTCGGCGGCGCGGGCGCGATCGCGCGCCGAGAGCGCGTCCCGAAGCCACGGCTTGAGCGGATCGTCGGCCGGAAGTCCGACGAGCGCGCGGTAACCGCGAAGGAGCGGCGGAAGCGGGCGTGTCGGGATCCACTTCGCGTGCACCATGAGCCGTCGCTTCAGTCCATGCTTGGGAGCGCGCACGAGGCGCGACGGCCGGACCGCGTTCCGGAGCGCCGCGGATCGGAGGTTGCCGTGGAGATCGAACATCGTCTCGACCTTCGCCTCGCGGAGCGCCGCGGCCAGCTCGGGGAGGGTGCCCCGGAGGAGCATCGGTGTCGTCGACGGCGCGTCTCCGGTGTCGTCGTCGGTCCCGAGCAGCACGAGGCCGTCGATGTCGGGATGCCCGTCGAGCACGGAGGCATGGTGCGCTTTCGTGACGAAGAGGACGCGCTCGCCCGGGTTCGCGCGCTTCAACATCGAGGGCACGTGCGCGGCGAGGAGCACGTCGCCCAGCGAGGAGAACCGGACGACCGCCGTGGTGCGCGGCGTCATGCGCGGATCAGCCCGCTCGATTCTGCGCGACCAGCTGGTCGGCGAGGCGGAACTGGAGGCGGTGGAGCTTCTGGTAGAGGCCGGGCGTCGCGACCAGCTCCCGGTGCGTTCCGGTCTGGACGATCCGCCCCTTGTCGAGCACGAAGATGCGATCGGCGCGCTGGATGGTGGAGAGCCGGTGCGCGATCACGAAAGCCGTCCGGCCCGCAAAGAGGGCATCGAGCGCTTCCTGCACGAGGAGCTCCGACTGCGAGTCGAGGCTCGACGTGGCTTCGTCCAGGAGGAGGAGCGACGGGTTCTTGAAGATCGCCCGCGCGATCGCGATGCGCTGGCGCTCGCCTCCCGAAAGAAGCACGCCGCGATCTCCGATCGTGGTCTGGTAGCCCTCCGGCATGTCGAGGATGAAGCGTTCCGCGTTGGCTGCGCGCGCGGCCCGGCGGACAGCTTCCTCGTCCGCATCGGTGACGCCGTAGGCGATGTTGTTCCAGACGGTGTCGTTGAACAGGATCGACTCCTGCGTCACGACCCCCATCATGCGACGGTGCGACGCGAGGTCGTAGTCGCGAAGGTCTTTCCCGTCGAGCCGGATCGATCCCTCGGTCGGGTCGTAGAAGCGCGCGACCAGATCGGCCAGCGTCGACTTCCCCGCCCCGCTCGGCCCGACGAGCGCCACCACCTCGCCCGCGCGCACCTCGAAGGTCACGTCGGAGAGGACAACCGGGCCGCCGCCATACCGGAAGGAGACGCGATCGAAGTCGATTCCCTCCTGGATGCCCTGCGCCACGCGCGCGCCCGGACGGCTCACGACCGTCGGCTTGGTGTCGAGGAGCCGGAAGATCCGCACCGCGGCCGCGAGGCCCTCCTGAATGGTGGCGTTCACGTTGCTGAGCGACTTGAGCGGGCTCATGAGCTGGAGCATCGCGAAGAGGAAGATGAAGAACTGCTGCGGCTCCATGGAGCGCTGGAGCAGGATCTCGTGACCGCCGTACCAGAGGACGAGCGTCGCGGCGAACACTCCGAGCGTCTCGGAGAGCGGGCCCGCCAGGGCTCCCAGGCGGCGCTGCTTCACGAAGGAGCGGAAGTACGCCTGCGCCACGCGCGCGAACTTCTGCTTCTCGAATTCTTCCATGGAGAACGCCTTCACGACACGGATGCCGGTCAGGGTCTCCTGGAGGATGGAGTTGAGATCGGCCATGCGCTCCTGGGTGATCGTGCTCCGGCGCCGGAGCTTCTTCCCCAGCCAGACGATGAGGAACACCGACGGCGGCACGACGAGGCACGACACGAGCGCGAGCCGCCACGAGGTCCAGAAGATCCAGAAGAGGCAGACCGTCAGGAGCAGGATGCTCTTCACGAAGTTGCTGAACCCGGCCGCGAGCGACCCCCGCACGAGTGCGATGTCGTTCGTGAGGCGCGAGAGGAGCGCTCCGGTCCTTCGGGAGTGGAAGAAGGAGAGCGAGAGCTCGTGCAGGTGGCCGTAGACCTCGTTCCTCAGATCCCGCACCACCGCCTGCTCCACGGACACGGTGAGCACGCTCTGCAGGTAATCGAACACGTTCTTCAGGAAGAAGACGATGAGGAGCGTGAGGCAGATCCGCGTGAGCGAGGTGATGGGATCGCCCGTCAGGAAGAAGTGCTCGAACCAGGTCCGGAGGTCCCTCTTCCAGGCGCTCACGCGCGCCGGAATCCCGCCCTTCGCCTCCCCGCCCGGCGCGGCTTCGAGTGTCGGGTGGGGCGCGGTCGTGTCGAGTCCCGTGACGGCGGCGATCGGGGCCGGAAGCGTCGCGGGAGCCTCGGCCGCATGGCGCGGCGTGAAGAGGATCTTCACGAACGGAGAGATCATCCCGATCGAGATGCCGCTCGTGAGGGCGAAGCCCACCATGAGCGCCGCCGTGAGGAGGAGATGCCCCCGATAGGGCCTCAGATACTGCAGGAGGCGGAGCGAAGCGCTCCGCTGCTTGGGCCGGCCGCGGCGCACCCTGACTACTCGAGCTCCGAGGGCCTGCGACCGCCGATCCGATCCAGCCAGTCGAATTTCCGCACGAACGCCTCCTCGAAGTCGTAGCCGCGGGCGAAATCGCTCGGCTTGTCCTCGGGCGTCTTCCCGAGAAGCCCCTGCTCCACCATATGGAAGACGATGGCCCCGAAGTCCTCCGTCGTTCCGATGCCCCACTGCTCGAGCACGGTCTTGGCGACGGGGCCGAACCGCGCGATCGCGAGCTCCCGGGCCCCCTCGAGGACCTCGGCCCCGCTCACGTGGCGGATCTCGCGCGCGCACCGCACCGCGTGGTTCACGGCGTCGAGCGTGAATCGGTAGGCGTTCGGGTGGTATTGCCCGTGCTTCAGGGCGAGATCGAGAATGGCGCTGTCTTGATCGGTCATCATGTCAGCGGACGTCCTGGCGGGTGAGCACCGTGTCGCGACGAAACTGGCGGTCGTTCGTGCGCGGATGGTCGACGTTGTAGTGGAGTCCGCGCGATTCCGGGCGACGCCGGGCGCAGGCCACGATCAGATCGGCCACGAGCCCGATGTTTCGAAGCTCGATCAGGTCCGCATCGAGCCGGTAACGCCAGTAATCACTTTCGGTTTGCTCCCGGAGCACGGCCACCATGGCGGCCGCCCGGGCGAGGCGCTCGTCGCTTCGGACGATGCCCATATAATCCCACATGACCTGCCTAAGCGCATCCCAATTGTGGTCGAAGATGACCTTCTCCTTCCCTTCCACCGCGCCGTTCGTGCGCCACGCCGGAAGCCGCGGCAGCCCCGCGCGCGGATCGGCCGACACCTGGCGCAGGATCGCGCGTCCGGCCCGCCGCGAGAAGACCATGGCCTCGAGGAGCGAGTTCGACGCGAGCCGGTTCGCCCCATGCACGCCGGTGCAGGCGACCTCGCCGCACGCGTAGAGCCCGTTCAGCTCCACCCGTCCGTCCAGATCGGTAACGATGCCGCCGCACATGTAATGGGCCGCGGGCACGACCGGGATCGGCTCCTTGAAGACGTCGTAGCCCAGCTCCTGCACCCGGCGCGTGATGTGCGGGAAGCGGCGCTCGAGAAGCTTTCGCCCGAGCCGGGCCATGTCGAGCAGCACGAACTTGTCCCCGCGGCGCTTCATCTCGAAGTCGATCGCGCGCGCCACGATGTCGCGCGGCGCGAGATCGCGCAGGCGGTGGTAGCGCTGCATGAACGGCTTCCCATCCGTGGTGAGCAGCCTCGCCCCTTCCCCGCGCACCGCTTCCGAGATCAGGAACGACTTCGCCTCCGGATGATAGAGGCAGGTCGGGTGGAACTGCATGAACTCGAGGTTCGCGACCGGCGCTCCGGCGCGGAACCCCGCCGCGAGCCCGTCCCCCGTCGCGATGTCGGGGTTCGTCGTGTACGTGTAGACCTTGCCGCAGCCCCCGGTCGCGATCACGGTCGCCAGCGCCGCGACGACATCGATCGCCCCCGTGGCGCGGTCGAGCAGGTACGCGCCCCAGACACGCTCGCGCGACGGCGCGAGCCTTCGCCCGGCGAGGTGCTTCGACGCCAAGACCAGATCGATCGCGATCGCGTTCTCGAGGATGGTGATCTTCGGGTGGGCGCGGGCCTGGGCGAGGAGCACGCGCTCGATCGCGTGGCCCGTCCGGTCCTTGGCATGGACGATCCGGCGGCGCGAATGGCCCCCCTCGCGGCCCAGCGCGAGCCGATCGGGATCCGCGGCGTCCTTGTCGAAGCGGACGCCGAGCGAGATCAATCGCATGACTTCGGTGGGCCCTTCCTCGACGAGCACGTGGACCGCCTCGGGATCGCTGAGCCCGGCGCCGCAGACGAGCGTGTCCCGCTCGTGACGGGCGAACGCGTCGTCGTCCCCCAGGGCGGCCGCGACGCCCCCCTGGGCGTAGTTCGTGTTCGACTCGAGCGCGTCCACCTTGGTCGCGACGATGACCCGCGCGAACTGCGCCGCGTGGAGCGCGACGGTCAGGCCGGCAATGCCGCTTCCCAGCACGAGAACATCGGTCTCGGTCTGGCCGCGGGCGGCTCGTTTGCGAGGAGTGGGTGTCATGAGGGTCGGGTGGCCTCCGAACGCGTGAAGCCTAGGGCATCCGCGCGAGCGGCGCCACCGGCCGGGACGATGCCGTCGAAATGCGGCTCGACGGGATCGAGCGGCGTGAGCCGCGTCCGGAGCACGTGAACGGGGAGGGACGGACGGAAAGAATGCGGCCATCGAGCCTCGTCCTTCTCGGTGATGAGCGCCAGGACGGCGCCGGCCGATGCGCCGCGATCGAGAGCGCGCGCGAGGTCGTCCTCCCGGAAACGCGCGTGGTCGGGAAACGAAGCATGATGGACGATCCTGGCTCCGGACGCGGCGACGAGCCGCTCCACGCGCTCCGGCGCCCCCACCCCGGTCACGAGCGCGACGGCCGCGCCGGACAGAGGCGCATGGACCGGATCGCCGTGGCGGCCAAGCGCCGTCCTTCGATCGAGCGAGCGCCGGAAGCGGAGCAGGGCGGCGCGGGGCGCGCGCTCGCGAACCGCCCCGAGGGTCGCGTCGTCGATCTCGTCGCCGGGCTCGAGCACGAACGCGACGACGTGCGCCTCTCGAAGCGTCCTCGGCGGCCGCCGCAAGGGACCGGCGGGAAGCATCCAGCCGTTTCCGAATGGACGGATGGGATCGACCGCGACCCAGAGCCGGTCCCACGCGAGCGAGCCCTGCTCCCATCCGTCGTCGAGCAGCACCGAGGTCGCGCCGTATCCCGCGATCGCGCGCATCGCCGAGCGGCGCCGGTCGCGCCCCACCGCGACCACCGCGCTCGTGTCGAGCGCTATCCTTAGCGCGGCGGCCTCGTCGCCGCCCAGCCGGGCGAGGCGCTCGACGGGGTAATCCGTCGCATCGGGCAGCACCACGGTCTCGGTGGCATCCTCCCGGCCGTGCCCGCGCGAGACCACGGCGGGGCGCCCGCCGCGGCCCAGGATCGCTTCCGCGAGCCAGCGCACGAGGCTCGACTTCCCCGATCCCCCCACGGTGAGCCCCCCCACGCAGAGGACGGGCGCTCCATCGATCCCCCGGCGCGACGACGCCGCGCGCGCGCGCGCGACCGCCGAGCCTGCTCCGTAGCCCAGAGCGAGCGGCGCGAGCGCGGGGGTCCACGCCATCGTGCCGGGACGCCCCGACCAGGATCGCTCGAGCGATCCCGCGACGCCGCGGTCGGACGGCGGGGGGCCGCTCACGGCGCGAGCCCCCACGAATCGATCGCGTCGAGCCCGCGCTCGGCCGCCCCGGCCGCCCGCGCGGCGGCGCGGATGGAGGCGAGGCCGCGCTGAGCCAGATCTCCGTCGAGGAGCCAGCCTTCGACCGCGGCGATCGCGTGCCGCTCGTCGGCCGCCGCGATCGCGCCCCCCTCCGCCCGCAGGGCGTCCACCGCGACCGCCACGTCGCCGTGGTGGGGGCCCACGAGCACGGGACAGCCGCGCGCGGCCGCCTCCCAGACGTTGTGTCCTCCGTGCTCCGAGAACGTGCCGCCGACGATCGCCCCCCACGCGCGCTCGTACGCCGCGGCGAGCTCTCCGCGCGTCGCGAGGAGTCCCGCGCGAGGACCCTTCCGGCTCGCGAGCTCCTCGATCCACGCCTCGAGCGTCCGGTCCGAGCGCGTGCGCTCGTCGCGCACATCCACCGTGTAGCCCGCCTGGGCGAGCGACGCCCTCGCCAGAGCCTCTCCCGCCGCGTGCCTGGGAGCGACGATCAGCACCGCGCGCGAGCGCCCGGCCAAGGGATCGTCGTCACGGCGATCGTTCGGCCACGAGGCGCGCGCGACGTGGGCCCGCGCGCGATACCGCTCGAGCGTGTCCGCGACGAGCCGCGCCACCCGCTCCTCGCCCGGCCTCAAGCTCCCAAAGACGAGCGCCGGCCTCGATCCGAACGGACGCGATCCCTGGGAGGGGGGCGGTTCCGCTTTGAGGTCGCCGATGACCCGGATCCGCGCTTCGGGAACGCCGAGCCGCGCGAAGCGCCGCGCGTGGGTGTCGCTCTGCGGAAGCGCATAGACGCCCGCGCCGAGGAGCGATGCGCCCGCCACGCCGAGCCCCGTGAGCCGCGAGGTGGTGCGCTCCGACACGGAGGCGCCCACGAGCGCCACCGCGACGCCGCGCTGACGCGACTCGACGATGAGGTTGGGCCAGATCTCGGTCTCGATGATGTCGAGGCGCCACGGACACGCGTCGTCCAGCACGGCGTCCACGATCTGCGGGAGATCGTGCGGCGCGATGCGCGCCGCCACGAGGCCCTCGAGATCCGCGCGAGCGCGCGCGAGTCCCGCGGCGGTGCGCGTCGTGAGCAGGAACGGAGGGCGGTACCGCCGCGCCGCGAGCGCCCGGGCCCACGCGCGCGCCGCGCCCACTTCCCCGAGCGAGGCCGCGTGGATCCAGACTGATCCCGCCG
>DASUFL010000074.1:0-4987 GCA_036274595.1 Candidatus Eiseniibacteriota bacterium
GGAAGGCGATCCTCACACAGGAACATGCCGCCAGCGGGCGGCTGGTGACAGAAAATCTAGCCCTGTCTCCCCTCCTCCATCGGGTCCTTCAAGATCGACCGCCCCGCGAGCGCGGTCACGAGTCCATACGCCAAGAGAGCCGCCAGGCATGCGACGACCAGCAGCATCTGCCCCGAGTACCAGGCCGACAGATTCGTGGTCCAAGGAACGGTGGGGACGGCCAGCATGAGGAACGCCCCGATCATGACGGAGAGGAAGCCAAAACGAAGACCAACCCACGTCATGCCCAGGGTCCACGTCACGCTCAGGATGGCAGCCTGGACGGGTCCGAGGCTCTGAGACCACGGGACGAAGAAGAAGAACGCGAGCAACACGATGGTGACCGCGATGGCCAGACCGTTCCGCCGCAGCGTGAGCCGTGCGAGGAGAAGGACGGTGAAGAATCCCATCATTGTCAGCACGGCGATGGCCGCCGAGTAGAGGACGCCCCCCATGAGGATGCCGGGGCCTGCCAGCGAATCGTACAAGATATAAGGTGGACTCGCCGGCGGGGCCGGCAGGAAACGTTTCGCGAGGAGCAGACATGTCAAGGTCGCACAGGCGAGGACAAATCCGGCCAGGATGTCCCGGCCGATGATGGGATCCCGAACGTGACCGGTGATCAGCCGAGCCCAGGAAACGAGCACGCGCGGCCACAGGCGCCTCAGATAGGGTTCGAGAGCGACGTACAGGATCCAGACGGTGACCCCGTGCAGGAGCGAGTGCGCGATCGGGGCCCGGTCGAACAGATCGACCAGCGTGAAGGCGAGTCCGTCCCGGCTCACGTTCTCGATGAGGATGTGCGAGATCCAGTACGCCAGGAACACGAACAGCGCGAGCACGGTCGCGCCTTTTCGATCCCCTCGTCCGGCCTTCAGGTTTCGAATGGCGAAGTACGATCCGAAGACGAGCGGCACGAAACACCAGAAGATGAAGTAGATCCACTCTTGCGCGACGTCCTCTCGCCAGGGGGAATAGAACGCGAATGGATCGAGGCTCGTGCCCCATTCGGTATCGATGGAGACGTGAACGATCCTGCCGCCAAGCCATCCGGCGATGAGGGTGTCCGGTGGGTCAGCCGGTCGACGACCCGCGACGCTCCAGGCCGTGACCGAGTCGGTGACGACGCTCGGATGCTTGGAGGGAACGATGCGGGTCATGTGGGCGGCGTCGTAGCCGGCCGCGTTCACGAACGCCGGCCAGTCCACGGCCGCATGGCCTGAAGTCGAGTCTGCCGCGGTGCGCGGGATGACGGAGAGCAGGATCAGCCGTCCGTCCGGCTCCATCAGAATCGTGGCGCTTCCCGGCCAGGACTGCGGCGTATAGAAGAGTCTCGGGAGCGGATCGTGCAAGTTCCAGCTGAACAGAGGCGCCGGGGTCCAGCGTCGCCAGTAGAGCGACATCATCTCCGCGCCCTGCTTCGGCCTTCCCCGCGCGGTGGCGATCGAATCCACGCGTGCGCGAGCGGCGACGTAGAGGTCATTCGACTGGAATCCGCCGTACTCGTAGCGACCCGGGTCCGACATTCCCGCCTTCGCCAGGATTTCCTCCGCGCGAACAGCGAGGAAGGTGTCCGATCGAGTGAAGCCCTTGAGCTGACCCTGCTCGCTCCACGCCCACCAGCCGAAGACCGCCACCACGAAAAGGACGCACGCGAACGCGATGGCAGGTTTCACGCTCCCTTCCACGCGCGCGCTCGCCACCAGCTCCGGCGACGGCGTCTCGCCCGCGGCCAGCGCCGCCGCGAGCGGATCGCCGCCCGGAAGCGCGCCGAGGACCGCGTAGGCGGAGCCCGGGCGGTTCTGTGGCTCGCGCTCGAGACAGCGCAGGATGACGCGGTCGATCGCGGGCTCGATGTCCGGGGTGACGCTCGAGGGCGATTTCGGTGAGCTGTCGTTCTGGAGACGGCGGATCTCCGCCGGGTCGCGGGATTCGTACGCGCGCTTTCCGGTAAAGAGCTCGTAGAGCACGAGGCCGAGCGCGTAGATGTCGCTCTGGGTGGATGCGGCCGAGCCCTTGAGCTGCTCCGGAGCCATGTACGCCGGCGTGCCGCTCACGGTCCCGTCCTGCGACAGCTCCTCGGCCATCGCCGCGAGACCGAAGTCCGTGATGCGCACGCGCCCACGTCCGTCGATCATCACGTTCGCCGGCTTCAGATCGCGATGAAGAACTCCGCGCTCGTGCGCGGCGCCGAGCCCTAGGCAAAGCTGCCGCGCGATCTCGATCGCCTTGTCGCGCGAGGGGCGGCCCAGGCGGCGGAGGACCGAACCGAGATCTTCCCCATCGATGTACTCCATGACGAGGAACGCCTGACCATCCGCGGCGGAGATGTCGTAGGTCCGGCAGACGTTCGGGTGCGAGATCTCGCGCGCGATCCGCACTTCGCGGCGGAGGCGCTCGAGCTCCGCCGGCGTGGCGCTGCCCGGGAGGAACTTGAGCGCGACGGGTTGTCCCAGCTCGAGATCATCGGCGCGATAGACCTCGCCCATCCCGCCGCGGCCGAGCAATCCAACAATTCGGTAGCGCGTGCCGAGGCGAGTGCCCGGCTCGAAGCGCCCGTGGTACTGGATGGGTGTAGGTGTCGCCGGTGGGGGCGTGGTGGCCGTTGGCGGCGCCGGCGGAGGTGTGGTGGCCGTTGGCGGCGACGTGGCGGTAGCGCCGACACTGACAGAAGCGCCGCAATGAGCGCAGAACCGGCTACCAGGGGCTACCTGCTCCCCGCACGACGGGCAGGCTGGCATGGAGCCGGGATACTACGCCCGCGGGAGAGTGTGGGCAAATCCAGGCAGCCCCGCCGACGATGCTCTGGGCTTTCAGCCGGGGCAAGCCCCCCACCTCACCTCAGAACGGCCACCCGCCCCGTGAGCACGCCTTCGGCCGCTTCAATTCGATAGAAATAGACGCCGCTCAACGCCGGGAGGGGACGGGACGCACGGCAATTTCTGGGTAGTTGCGACGTCGCAAGTTGTGAATCGGGAACAAGGATCTAGCGATTCAGCGACGAGTGACAACGTTCAATTGCGGACCTGCCTTCATCACTCCTTGGATTTTTCGGCCCCCATGAGCACGGCCAATCGTGCCAACGCCCGTGCGAAGTACATCCGGACCGCATTCTCCGACGCGCGCCCTGTCGTCTTCGCGATCTCCTCGAACGAGCAGCCCAACTCGAGCCTCAGAGCCAATACCTCCTGCTGGGCTGGAGACAGACGGGAGAGAGCCGCTTCATACGTTCGGAACAGATCACGTCCCATGGCAATCTCGAGCGGGGACGGATCGAGAGCGATCAGCTCCGGCGGAAGCGGTACGACTTCCGGCTTGTGCTTGAGCCGTCTGAGCTCATCGCGGATCAGATTCGTCGAGATGCGTAGCAAGTAGACGAGGAAGGAGCCCTCATGCTTCGGCTTGAACGAGCTCAGCCCATTCAGCGATCGGATGAGGCTCATCTGTACCAGATCGCTCGTCTCCATGAGGCTCCGACAAGCGAGCGGAATTCTGCGGTGAGCCCACCGTTCCAGATGAGGTTTGTATCGGGCGAGGAGGCGGTTGCGTGCAGCTTCGTCCCCGCGGCGAATACGAACGAGGAGGCGTGCCGTGGACTCCAGAGCGGGATCTCTCTTCTGCCTCACGGGGGAGTCCCCCAGGGAGTACGCGAGGCTCAGACTTCGAGGAGGAGACTAGCATCCAAACGTGCCCTCGTCTGCATTCCTCGCCCGGTGGTTCCCAGTCATCTCACAGGGGTCGGGATGACAGGGCTAGGACGATCGGCCTAGGACGTCAACATCCCCAGCCTCACAAGAAATGTTCATCAAGGCGCCATTTCTCGTTGATGAGGGCATAGGCAGTCCCGCGCCAACCGAAGCCCCGCCGAGGAAGGAGGCCCCTCATGCTCGCCCGCGCCGTCGCAATCCCAATCACGCTCGCGCTTTGCCTAGCGGTCACAACGTCCGAGGCCGTCCCCATTTTCGAGCTCCGCTCGACGATCGCGTTCACGAGCACGCGCGACAATCTCGCCCTGGATCCGACGTCCGCGGCCGAGATCTATCTCTGCGACGCGGACGGCACGAACGTCCGTCGCCTCACGGAGAACACGTTCGGCGACGGCTTCCCTGCCCTCTCGCCCGACGGGAAGAAGATCGTCTTCGACAGCGCGCGCAATCGCCCGCCCGGCCTCACGGGCCCGTTCTCCGAGCTTTTTGTCATGGAGACGGACGGCAGTAACCAAACCTTGCTCTTCCGGGGGAGCTCCGGCGCCTGGTCGCCCGATAGCAGGGACATCGCGTTCCACGCGTCGGCGTCCGGGGCGGGCACCCCGATTCGGAACGAGCCCGGCGCGCCGGCGACCGATAGCGACATCTTCACGGTCAACCTCGACGACTGGCTGGGCGGAACGACCACTCCGACCAACATCACGAACACGCCCGACGCGATCGAGGATGACGCGGACTGGTCCCCCGATGGCCAGTCGCTCATCTTCACGAGCCACCCGCCCACGGACAGTCCGACCAATCCGACTCACGCCGAGATCTACCGGATCAACGGGGATGGGACCGGGCTCACCGCGCTCACGAGCAATCTGGAGGAAGAGCGCGCCCCGCCCTGGTCGCCGGACGGGACGAAGATCGTCTTCATGGCACGACATGGCGGCGCCGACTTCGAGATCTGCACCATGGACGCAGAGGAAGCAATCGATCGTGGACTTCGGCGCACCGACCGCATTCAACGGAAATGGGGTTGATACGGCGGCTGCAATCGCGGCGAGCTTTCAGTCGCGCCGACGCCAACCGCGGCGCTGCACAAATGCGTCTACAACTTGCCCCGGGGCAAGTTGGATCCGAACGCAGTGCGGATACGAACCTTGCCACCCAAGCGTGGACGCTATTTCAAGACCGCAAACCGCCCCGTGACGTTGCCGCCACTGGTTTCCACACGATAGAAATACACCCCCGAA